>NZ_CP031194.1:6643098-7247016 GCF_003344965.1 Streptomyces paludis
CGGGATCGAAGACGCCGTCCAGCGCCGTACGGGCCGCTTCCTCCAGCGCCCCGGCCCGCGCCCCCGGCACCGCTGTCTCTCCCCGTACCCCTGCCTCCGCCCCTGCCCGCGGCCCGGCAGGCATGTCAGACCACCGCCGGTTCCGGGAGGGCGCACTCGGCCGGTACCTCTATGCCGTACAGGGCGGCCGCGTTGAGTCCGAGGATCTTCTTCTTCTGCGCCACGGTGAGCGCCGGGTACTCCGTCATGTCCTCGGGGAGCTGGAAGTCGACGAACCGCTCCACGAGCCAGCGGGGCGTCCACAGCGCGTAGTCGCTGGAGAACTGGATACGGTCCTCGCCCAGCCAGTACAGCAGCTCCCCGATGATCTGCGCGAAGTAGCGGGGCCTGGTGTGGATGAACGGCATGGCGACGGCGAGACCCGCGTGCACATTGGGCTCCTGCGTGGCGATCCAGCAGAAGTCCTCCAGCCGGGGCAGGCCGCAGTGTTCGACGACGAAGTTCAGCTCGGGGAAGTCGGTCGCCACCTTGTCCACGTCCGCGACATCGAAGGCGTCCCGGTCCAGCGGCCGGATCGTCGGCCCCTTGTGGATGTGGATGTTCGTGATGCCCAGCTCCTGGGCCGCCTCCAGATAGCGGTACGACCAGGGGTCGTCCAGCTTGTATCCGCGCGAGTCCCCGTACCACTCGGCGGTGTACAGCTTCACGCCCTTGAGGTGGAACCGCTCGGCGTCGCGCCGCAGCTGGTCCAGCCCGGACTGCTCGTAGCGCGGGTCCCAGCAGTGGTTGTACGTCAGCTTGCCGGGGTGCTGCCGGGTGAGCGCGAACGCCTCCTCCGTCTGCCCGAAACCGTTGCGGTAGAAGGCTCCGAGCCGGGCCGGCTGGAAGATCGCGTGATCGACGTGACCGTCGGTGAACAGGTCCTTCATCAGGCGCTCACCGCCGTAGTAGAGGTACTCCTCGTACGGCCACAGCTCCGACTCGGGGCTGAGGTTGCGGTGGTAGTCGTAGAAGCAGTCGATGAACTGCTTCCCGTGGATGTTGAGCTGGTTCTCGGGGCGTGCGTCCCACAGCGCGATGTGCGCGTCGACGATGAAATAGTCCTCGCCGTTCTTTGTGTACATGTGCGTCCCTCCATGCCCGTGATGTCCCCCGGCGGGTTCGTAAAGGCACAGTAGGAGCCGCCGGCGCACGGCGGGGAGCCGCCGGATGTCTCACTTTGAGACAAGGCCGGTGTCTCTTTTTGAGACAGACGGCCCGGCTCCAGGGGGATGCGCGGGCAGTATCGTGGCCAAGAACGCAAGGACGCGTTTCAGGAGGTCGAAGTGGACCATCGTCGGCCCGCACCCGCCATGGACGTCTCCCCGGGCCCGGCACCGGGCGGTCTGGTCGCCCTCGCCCCGCGCATGCGCGCCTCCTGGCAGCGCAGCGAGCACTACGGGCTGTCACCGGAGGAGATGCGGCCCGTCTTCACGGGATCCGTGGACACCACGTCACTGCTCTACGAGTGCGGTCACGAAGTCCTCCAGGGGCTGCGCAGGACACTCGCCAACGAGCCGGTCAGCATGATGATCACCGACCGTGACGGCCTGGTGCTCTGCCGGCTGTGCGACGACGCCTCGGTCAGCCGCTCCCTCGACCGGGTCAATCTGGCCCCCGGCTTCTACTTCGCCGAGGAGAACGCCGGCACCAACGGACTCGGTCTCGCCCTGGCCGACCTGGCCCCGTCCCTGGTGCGGTCCGAGGAGCACTACTGCACCGCGCTGCGGGGATACACCTGCGCCGCCGTCCCGGTCCTCGATCCGCTCACCGGTGAACTCGCCGGCAGTGTCAACCTCACCACCTGGTCCGACTCCTCCTCGGAACTGCTGCTGGCCCTCGCCCAGGCCACCGCCGGGAACACCGCCGCGCTGATGCTGGCCCGGGGCGCCGGCCGCCGGAGCCGGCCGACCCCGCGCGGCGAGGTGTTCCACATCTACGCCGACCGCTTCCCGCAGTACGAGGACGCGCGCTCCCCGCTCTCCACCGCCTGGACCGACGCCGTCGAGACGGCCCGCGCGGCACAGGCCGAGGGGCGCGTCGTGGCGGCGGTCGGTGAGCCCGGCGCGGGGAAGACCGCGCTGATCTCCCTCGCCCGCCGGCTGACGGAGCCGAGGGAACGCGTCCTGAGCGCCCGCCCGCCCGCTCCCGACGACATACCCGCCTGGCTGACGCTGTGGACACCCGAGCTGGACAAACACAGCACCTGCGTCATCGTGTCCGGGACCCAGACCCTGCCCGCCTGGGCGGCCACCGAACTGGCGCAGGTGTTCAGCCGCATACGCCGCGGGACCACCGGCCCGGGCCACCGCCCGCAGCCCTTCGCCCTCACGGCGGCGGACTACTCCGCGATTCCGGACGCGCTCCGCTCCCTGGTCGACACCGTCGTCGAAGTCCCCGCCCTGCGCTCCCGCCCGGACGACATCCTGCCGCTCGCCCACCACTTCGCCGAGGCACACCGCGGCCACGCCGTCACCCTCACCCGCGCCGCCGAGCGCGCCCTGACCGCGTACGACTGGCCCGAGAACGTACGGCAGCTCCGCCGTGTCGTCCGGGCGGCGGCCTCGCGGACCGATGTGATCGACGCCCATCACCTCCCGGCCGAGATGTTCACGGGCACCGCCCGCCCCCTGGGCCGTCTCCAGGCACTGGAGCGCGACGAGATCGTGCGCTGCCTGACCGAACCGGGCACCACCGTGGCCCAGGCCGCCGAGCGGCTCAGCATGAGCCGCGCGACCATCTACCGCAAGATGACGCAGTACGACATCAAGCTGCCCGGCCGCGCGGCGCACTCGCGCGCCTGAGGCACCGGCCGACTGCATCAGGCTCGACTACATCAGGCGGCGCCCGGGTACGACTACAGCCACCATGGACCCACCGGCCACGGCTGTAAGGAGAAGACGCCCCACCCCGGCGCTCCCGTAACGGACCGCTCCCGTAACGGACCGTCCCCGCTTCACACCGGCACACCCGCGCCCCGGCAACACCCGCCCCGGCAACACCCGCACGGCCTCGTTCGACGTTCCCGTCACCCCGCTCCTCGAACGAAGGGTCACGCCGCCATGACCACGACCGTACCGCCCACCCCGGGACCCGATCCGCTGCCCGCTCCACCCGGTGGCTCCCAGGACCGCGTCGAGCTGCCCCCCGGCGCCGTCCCCGAGGGCAGCCGCTACGCCAACGCCGATCTGCTGCCCGTGCCGGTCGCCCGGCGCGACTGGACCACGTACAACTTCACCGCCCTCTGCATTGCATGTCGGAGAACACATACATGTCCGCAGGCTTCTGGCCTGCGGGTATCCCCAGAACGAGCCGCAGGCTATCCGCCACGTCGCCTTCGACGTCCCGTAAAAGCTCACCCATGAGGGTGAGTTGAGGTGCGGTTAGAGTGACCGCCCTACTTCCTTCGCCCGCCGCGTGCTCCGCATGGAGGCGCCGCATCTGGCGAGCGAAGCGCTCGTGCGCCGCCTCTGGCGGCAGATCAACTGACATGAGGGAACCCTATCCAGCCCCCGGCACCCCGTCGGGGGCTTTGTCGTGGAACGAGGACACATGAGTACCAACATGAAGCCCCCCGGCCGCCTCCTGGGCGGCCTTCTCTATGCCCGGGGCCGCCTGTCGGACTGGCTGGACCTGCACGGCCCCGCGCTGCGCAACATCGGCTGGTCCGCCGCCGGGGGCGTCATCGGGGCGGCCATCGGCCTCCTGTTCGTCACGGCATGGCTCCGGTGGCGATAGGCGAGGAGGTGCTGTTCGACCCCACGCGGCGGTGGGTCAGCCGCGCGAGCTGCCGTACGGTCAGCAGCGCCCGCTTTTTCGTGGACGGCCCAGCCTTCCCCCGCATACCGCCGTCGGCGGCGCAACAGGCCGGCTGGGACCTGGCCAAGAAGATCTGCCACCACTGCCCCGTTTTGGCGGAGTGCCGCCGGGACTCCCTGGGCGAGGAGTACGGCGTCTGGGGCGGGCTGGACGAGCGCGAGCGCTACCTGATCCGCACGAGGCTCTCCCAGCGCGCCAGGCGCTGGCCGGCGGCCCGCCGGCTCGCCTGGGGCAAGGAGCTGCTGGCGCTTCGCGACGGCGGGAACACCTGGACGCGCATCCGCGCGATGACCGGCATCGGTGACCGGCTCGGAGAGCTGCTGATCGATGAGTGGGTCACCCACCGCGCGCTGACAGCGCAGCCGCCCGCGGCGGTCGTGGAGCTGCCGCTCCCGGCGCCCGGCGGCATGATCCAGCCGCCCTTCCCCGCCGTCCCCGGACGGCGCCACGCCTGGGTCCGCCGGGCCGGGCGCATCACCGATGCGCACTACCGCGGCCAGACCGAGGACGGCGCATGGATCTCGGTCCAGCTCCGGACCGGCAAGGGCAACAGCATTCAGTTCGTCCGCTCGGAGGACGTGCAGATCTACCACCCCCAGCCGGTGGTGATCGTGACCTACATCGGGAGGCCCGACCGTGAGCAGCAGTCCCAGGCCGGGTGAGACCCGGCAGGTCAAGCACATGTCGCACAGCTCCAGGGAGACCCTGGAGCGCTGCGCGAAGAGTTGGTTCCTGAAGTACATGGCCGCCGCGCCGCAGAGCCCCGCGCTCTGGTCGGCCGGCGGCACGGCCGTCCACGAGGTGACCGAGTGGTACGACCTGATGGCCCTCAACGGCAAGGCCGACATCGCCACTTCGGCACTCGGGCAGACATGGGAAACGCTCTTCGGTCACCAGCTCGCGAAGATCCGCGAGAAGGAGCCGAACGAGAACGCCTGGCGGCGGTCCAAGGGCGACAGCGTCGCCGCCTGGAACACGCTCGGGCCGCAGCTCGTCCAGGCGTACATCGACTGGCGCAAGCGGTCTCCGTGGGAGATCTGGACGACCCCTGACGGGGAGCCTGCCATCGAGCTGGACGTGTCCGGCATGCTGCCGGGCTGCCCCGTCGAGATCAAGGGCTACGTCGACAGGATCTTCCACGATCCGCTCTTCGATCGGCTGGTGGTCTTCGACCTCAAGTCCGGCAAGCGCCCGCCCAAGACGGGCGCCCAGTTCGGCGCATACGGCGCGCTCGTCACGCAGAAGTACGGCGTGACAGCCCATCTGGGCGTGCCCTTCATGAACCGCAGGGCGACCGTCGGGCGCCCCTACGAGCTGGCCGAGTTCACCCCGGCGGCCGTCGGCGCCGTCTTCGGCACGGCGTGGGCGAAGGTCCAGGCCGGGAGCTTCCCGGCAAACGGCTTCCCGGGCGAGTGCTACATCTGCGACGTCCAGGCCGCCTGCGCGGCGCAGAACGGGCCGCTGGCCCACCTTTACGACCCGGCGTCGCCGGGCCATCCGTCGAACGATCCACCGTACTGAGAGGCGCAGTTGAGCTACCGACACAGCAGTTACCGCAAGCTGAGGAAGGCGTACCTGCGCGAGGAGCCCAGCGGACACCGGGCGCCCGTCGATGCCCAGCGCATCGAGCACTGGCGGGGGCTCCCCCGGCCCCCCAAGAACCCGGACTGGGGCAGGCCCCGCCCCTGGTGGCGGCTCTGATGCTCCCCACCTGCGACTGCGGCGCGTGCTGCGAGTCGTGCGGCCATGAGCCGCGATGCATCCGAAATGAGAAGAGAGAGTCCATGGAAAAGGACAGCGCCGCCGCTCGGGCGGCATCCGGACTGATGACGGTGCGCGAGGTGGCCGAGGAGCTGCGCGTCAGCCGTGCGGCTGCCTACCGGCTGATCGCGGGCGGCCACCTGGGCGCCATCCGTGTGGGCCACTCGTACCGCATCCCCGAGAGCGAGTTCGCGGCGTACAAGAAGCGCGCCGCCACGACCGAGGAGGGATAGTTGCCCATCCTCGAACTGTGCGCCGGATACGGCGGGCTGGGGATGGCCGCAGAGGCCCTGACGGGGGACAAGGTCGCCTACGTTGCGGAGAGCAACGAGGCGGCCTCTCTCGTGCTCGCGCACCGCTTCCCCGACGCCCCGAACATCGGGGACATCACCACGTACGACTGGACGCGGCTCGTCGGCCTGGTGGACATCGTCACGGCCGGCTTTTCGTGCCAGGACATCAGCAACGCGGGCCCCAGAGGGGGGATCAGTGGAAAGCGATCACGTGTCTGGAAGGACGTCGCGAAGGCTGTGGGCGTACTTCGACCCCGGCTCGTCTTCCTGGAGAACGTCGCGGTCATCCGGTCGCGCGGGCTCGATATCGTCGCCCAAGACCTGGCCGCGATCGGGTATGACCTCTGGTGGACAAGCTTTCGAGCTTCCGCCCTGGGCGCCGCCCATCACCGTGACCGGTGGTTCGGAATCGCTTTCCCCGCAGGGGTTGTTCCCGACGCCCGGGGCATCGGACGGGCCGCACGGCGGACCGAACCAGCGGAGCAGCAAAGGCACGTACGGCGCCCTGCCGGGGCGCGTGGTGCACTGCCTGCCGACGCCGACGGCACGCGACTGGAAGTCGGGCGCGTCGAACCTCCACGGGAAGAACAGCCGCCCCCTGTCGGAGGTGGCGTTGGTCCTCAAGACGCCCACGGCCCAACTTGGCTCGAACGGGGCGGCACAGCACCCGGAGAAGCGCAAGAGGGGGGGCACGGCCCCACGCTCGATGACGAAGTCAGCTTCCTTCTTCCCCACGCCGACAGCGGCGGACGGAAAGGGCAGTCCGGGTACGAGCCCGAACAGGGTCGGCGGGGAGAACCTGCGCACGGCGGTCACTCGCCTGCCGACTGGTGGGGCGACTACCTCCCCGCCATCCGGCGATGGGAACGCCTGATAGGCGTTCCCGCGCCGGCCCCGACGGAGACCGGCCCACGCGGCGGGCGCCGGCTGACGGCCCGCTTCGCGGAGTGGCTGATGGGCGTTCCCGGCCACGTCACCGACGTGCCGGGTCTGACCCGCGCCGAGCAGCTTGAGCGCATCGGCAACGGCGCCATGCCTGTCCAGGCGCACGCCGCGTACGAGTACCTGTTTCACCTGATCAAGGAGCATGCGTGAACGACACCGACCAGCCGGCCACGGACTACGACGGACCGGTGGGCGGCCTCCCCGAGCCGCTGCCTGCTTTTCCGGAGCACCACCCCAACCCGCACAATTTCCGCTTCACGGTCTCCCTGGACGGCCGCGGGCCGATGATCGTGGCCCGCGGCCACACCGCGGCGGACATCAACGCGGCCTTCCAGGAGCTGGAGGACGCAGGCGTGACCACGCTCCTCGCGTCCGTGTACAGCCACATGAAGGCGGAGATGGCGGTGGCCTCCGGCGTCGGCCCGGTCTCGCCCGCGCCGCCCCCGCAGGGGCCGCCCGCGCCTCCGGCGCCGCCGCAGGGCGTCCCGGTGCCCGGTGCGGGCGTCAACTACAACCCGGTTACGCCGCCGCCCGGCATCCCGGGCACGGCCCCGGCCGCATGGCAGAACGCGGGCGCCCCGCCCCCGCCGCAGCCCCCGGCCCCGCAGTACGGCGGCGCCCCGCAGGGCGCGGCTGGCGCCCGCAACGCCCCGAAGATGCGGCCCGCCGACTGGCCGCAGGTCTACAAGGTCTCGCTCGCCCGGGGGGACACCTCCTTCAAGGAGTACCGCGCCGCGAACCAGCAGTACTTCAAGGGCAAGATCCTCTGGGCCGGCGGCGGTGACTACTGGATCCACGGCGAGGTCGCCCAGGCCCTCGCTCAGTGGAACCCGGTCCCGGCGTAGATATGACCGTTCACCTCCCCAACCTCCCCATCTGCCGCCATCATGGGCGGCGATGGGGAGGGGGTGAACACATGGCATCGAGGTCTCGACACCTCACACGCAACGACCCGGAGGGGCGCTTCGCGCCGCCGCGCACGGCGGCGGACGAGGCGCGCTTCGCCGCGTCCCAGGCGGCGCTGGAGATGGTCCAGCGGCCGATCCGCCAGCCGGACGTGCAGATGCCGCCGATCTTCTCGGCGCGCGAGGCAGCCCCCTGGCTGGGGCTGTTCGGGCTGGGCGGCGGTGTGTAGGTGCAGACACTGTCCCGCAGCGTGACGCGGGGGGCTATCGGCAAAGAGCCGCTGCCCCCCGCTTTTGCATCCTGGGTCAGTCAGGGGATCAGGTTCCGGCGGGCATCCGTATCGATGCTCGCCGGGCTCCCCGGCTCCCACAAGACCCGGATCGTGCTCAATGCACTCGTCAACATGGGAACGCCGACACTGACGTTCAGCACCGACAGCGACGCCGACACCGTAGCGTCGCGCCTGCTGGCCATCAGCACCCGCACGTCCACGGACGTGACGGAGGAGTGGCTCCGCACGGAGCCCGAGAAGTGCGCGCGCCTGCTGGCGCAGCAGGACTTCCTGTCCTGGTGCTTCCGGCCGGACCCGTCCCTGGATGACGTGTGGCTGGAGTGCTACGCGTACGCGGAGCGCGAGGGCCGGTACCCGGATCAGGTCGTGGTGGACATCGCCTCCGACATAGGACACGACACCGGGGACGAGTGGGGGTCCCTCCGGGACCTCCTGCGCCAGTCCAAGGTGCTCGCCCGCGAGACGGGCGCGCACGTCCTCCTGGTGCACCACTGCGCGGACTCCGAGCGCACGAAGCGGCCGTGTCCGCGCCGCTCCGACATCCACGGCAAGGTCGCCGCGATCCCGGAAGTGATCGTGACGTGCGGTCTGGACGCCACCGGCGGCCTGCATGTGGCGTGCGTGAAGAACCGCCACGCCAAGGCGTCGGCCGACGCCGACATTCGCATCCCCATGCACCTGGACGCCGCGTCGTCCTACGTCGGGGACCACATCGAGATGCCCCGGGGCTACGCGCCCGGCTGGGGCGAAGGGGACTGGAATTGATGGCGAAGACCATGTACGTGGGGATGATCGGAGGCACGCCGACCCACGCCAGCGTGACGCTTGAGGCTGCGCAGGAACAGGCGCTGACCGACCAGCGACAGTATCTGTCCCCCGACGAGTACGAGACCCGCTGGGACGAGCACTCGCCCGGGAAGACCTGGCGGCTCATGCAGCGCCGCCGGGACCGGAGTTACCGGTTCTCGTGGACACAGCGAGCGGTACACGCCGTCGGCTCCACCCCGGAGGTCAGGACCGATGACTGACCTCGTGCTCAAGGAGCTGCGCTTCCGCCACGCCCAACTGGACCTGCGCGCGGAGCGCCTGCGCCACGTCTGGCGGACGCTGCCCGCCACGGGCCCGCGCGCCGCCGCGCTGGGGCGCCAGGTCAAGGAGATCCAGGCCCAGGCGGACAACTACGCCGCCCTGATCGAGAAGGCGGAGGAGATGTGATGCGCGTCATCGTGACGGGCTCGCGGAAATGGAGCGACGACCGCGCCGTGAACCGCGCGCTGGAGCGCGTCTTCGATGAGAGCGGGCCGTTCCTGCTCGTGCACGGCGCCTGTTCCACCGGAGCGGACCACTACGCCCGCGTGTGGGTGGGGCTGGCGGGCAGCCTGCTGGGCTGCAAGGAGGAGCGCTGGCCCGCCCACTGGGGCCGCCTCGGAAAGGCGGCCGGGCCCGAGCGCAACCGGCGGATGATCGAAGCCGGCGCCGATCTCGTGCTGGCCTTCCCTCTGCCGGAGGGCAGCGGCACACAGCACACAATCGGGCTCGCCCGCGAGGCGGGGATAGAAGTGAGGGTGATCGAGTGAGGGTCCTGATGATCGGCGGCCCCGCCGACGGCACGTGGGTGACCACCGAGGAGCGCACCATTCTGGTGGCGCGGCGGCAGACACTGGCCGAGAGCATGAACGCTCTCGCCACTTCGGTGGAAGTACCGCACCACACCTACGAGGTTGAGACGCTGGGGCTCTTCGAATGGCGACTGCGAGTCGCCTTCTGTCGCGACGAGTTCCCGACCACCGCGGGGCGGAACCGGGCCGCAGCCCGAGCTGTCTTCCAGCGCGACGTGGCCGCACAGATGGGGGTGCTGTGAGCACCAAGTCCCGCGCCCGTGGCACCGACACGGAGGCCAAGGTTGTGAAGTACCTCAAGCAGGAGGGCTTCAGCCTGACCGACCGCCGCGTTCCGAACGGCCGGTTCGACCGTGGTGACATCACCGGCATCGAGGGCGTCTGCATTGAGGTGAAGGGGGACCGCTCGAACAGGGTCTCCGCCTGGAAGGCGGAGACCATCGCGGAGGCGAAGAACGCCGCCGCCGGGATGTACCTTCTGGTCGTCCGCGTCGAGTACAAGCCCGTCGAGCGCTGGGACGTCCACGTGCCGTGGAACCTCCTCGGTTCCGAGTCCATGAAGTTCGGCGGAGAGCCGGAGGACTGGCAATGGGTGCGCATGGATCTCCGTCTCGCCGTCCAGTGGCTCAAGGCGATGGGGTACACGTAATCCCCATCGCGCCCGTCCTCGCCCACTACGGCGTGGACCTCAACGAGTCCCGCTGGGGCAACACCGCGGTGCTCTGCCCCGTGCACAACGAGCGGCGTCCTTCTCTCTCCGTCAACGTGGAGAAGGGCGTCGCTTTCTGCTTCGCCTGCGACTTCAAGGGCACAGCGATCCACCTCATCATGGCCATGGAGGGCTGTAGCCGTGCAGATGCTCTCGACCGAGCAGAGAAGATTCTTCGAGCAGGCGGTCACGCAGTACCAGAACGACCTGGCGGCCGATACCGGCGCCCAGGAGTACCTGGCGAGCCGGGGGCTCGGGCCGGAGGCGGCCGGACAGTTCCGGCTGGGCGTCGTTACGTCCCCCCTGGCCGGACATGAGCGGTACGCGGGCCGGCTGGCCATCCCGTACGTGACCCCGGCCGGGCCGGTGAACATCCGTTTCCGGTGCGCAGAGGCGCACGCCTGCGAGGGACACGCGAAGTACCTGTCCCTGCCCGACGCCGCGTCGAACCTCTACAACGTCCTGGACCTGAAGAAGGTCTCGCCCTTCATCTGCGTGACCGAGGGCGAGATCGACGCCATGACGCTGTCCCTGGCCGGTCTCCCGGCCGTGGGCATCCCGGGCGTCTCCACCTGGCAGCAGCACTACGCGCGCTGCCTGGAGGACTTCGATGTGATCTACGCCTTCGGCGACGGCGACGACGCCGGAGGCAAGTTGAACAGCTTCCTGGCCCGAGAGGCCAGGGCCCGACCCATCTCGATGCCGAAGGGCATGGACTGCAATGACATCTACCGCGAGCACGGAGCCGCCGGGCTCCGGGCCCTCATCGACTGACGGTCCCTGCAAGTGCGGGCACCCGCGACGTGATCACGTGAGCGGATGCGAAGCCTGCCACGCCGGCGGCGTGACCATGCTGGCGCACCACGCCTTCATACCGTCCGCGCCCGAGGAGCCCCCGCTCACACCCGAGGAAGAGGAAGAGGCGCCGGAGGGCGCGGAGCCCTGCGGGCGCCCCACCTCCCTCGCGGGGCCATGCTCTGCGGGTGACTGGTGCTGCAAGGGGCCAGTCACCGCCGCCTCGCCCCAGCCCGTACGGCGCCCGCCGTACGCCGTGGCGTACGCCGTGGACGGCGCGCTGTACGAGGTCGCCGTCCCGGGCGACGCCATCGTGACCGCCGTGGACGGCGCCCTGACCATCAAGCACGCGTCCGGCCACGTCGCCGGGATCACGGGGGTGTACCCCATCGAGTACAAGACGGAGGACTGATGGCCGCAAGCAATTTCAACGCAACCTGGACGCTGGATCACGCCGAGTATCAGCAGCTCAAGCGGGACTCCGAGAAGCTCGCAGCGCTGGAGCGCTTCGGCGTCGACAACTGGGGCGGCTACGACGACGCCATGCAATCACTGGAGGACGAGGACTAATGGCGCTCATCCTGCGCGCGACGCGCGACAAGGTGACCTTCGAGTGGGAGGACGAGGAGGTGTTCACCTCCGTCACCATCAAGTCCGACGAGACCGACGAAGCGATGATCCGCAAGCTGAAGCGCGTGATCGCGCTCGTGGAGGGACACGACGCGCTTCCCGTGCGCGACCCGGTACCCCCGAGCCTGCCCACGCCGTACCGGCCGCCGGTAGATACTTCCACCAACGGCTGGGCGGCGCCCGTCAGCGCCCCCGAGCTGCCGGAGGACCGGCAAGCCGACTACGAGATCATCCGGCCCGGGGAGGATGTGTGAGCGCGCGGGAGAGCATCGAGAACTTGTGGGACCGGGCGACGCCCGTCGGTCCCCTGCTGGACGCCTACGCCCACGAGCTGGCGGAGCGGCAGCGTGTCCGGGCGAACACCTACGCCATGATGCGCTCGGAGACCATGCGCCTGAAGGCGATGGGCGTCCGGGAGGCCGCCGACCTGATCGACCCCGAGATTCCCGGGCCATGACAGAATGACCGGACCGGCTTCCTCTCCAAGGGCTATGGGCCGGTAGCGCTCCGGCCTCCGGGTTGATCACCCGGACCTCTCTCCGGGGCGCCCCCCGGCGGGGGGACTTAATCACCCTCCCCGCCGGGTGCGAGCACACAAAGACCCCCGCCTCCGGGCGGGGGTCTTCTTTGCGTTACGGGCCCTGTCGGCCCTCGCGCTGGTCCAGCGCCTCCTGGACAGCCTGCGTGATGCGCTCTGTCAGGATCCCGTTCGTCTGGTGCGTGATCTGCGCGAGCTGGCGATCCTGCTCTTCCAGGCGCTGGTTCTGCGCCTCCGTGCGTCCGTCCAGGTACATCGCCGCCAGGATCGGCGTCACGAGCGCGATGTACGTACCGGTCGGCTTGCCGAACGCCGTCAGCACGGTCACGCCCACGATGATGACGATCAGCGCCGCGAGCTGGAAGCCGGTGGGCTTCATGGTGATCATTCCCCCCTCAGTGATGGTGGCCGCAGGCGGTCCAGCGCCTCGGCCGTAGCCCTGTCCAGGACCCCCGTCACGGGGAGCTGGAACAGCTTCTGGACGCCCCGCAGGCCGGCGAGGGTCGCCGGGTCCATCTCGCCCGTCTCGGGCAGCTTCAGCGCCCGCTGAGCGGTGCGCATGGCGTCGCGTTCGCCGACGTTGGCCGGCGCGATGATGACGCGCTCAGGCGGCCAGGTCATGCCCGCTCCGGCCAGTGCCAGGTGCCGCCGCGTCCGTGAACTTCGTCCTGACAGAGACGGGTGTCGAAGAACATGCCGGTCGGGTTCAGCACGGCCAGGCTGACACGACAGCGCTGGCTGTCGTCCCAGTTCTCGATATCCGCCTGGGCCGCCTCGTCGCCTTCGAGCGGCGTCACCTCCGTGACGATGGCCGCACGGCACTGCGAGGTGTACTCGCCGCCGGGCGTGCCGTACGAGACGTAGTGAACGATGCGGCCAACGGTGGGCTTCTGCCCCATGTCTGCTCCTATGTGGTGATCACGTCAGCGATGGTGCGCAGCTCAACCCACAGCACACCGCCGATCGTTGAGAGGTTCGAGCCGGGCTGGGCCCGCTGCTCGAAGCGGTAGTCATCGATAACGACGAGGGACGATGTCCCGGTGCGCAGATCCTGGAGGGACACCGCGTCCCCGCGCGCGAAGAGCTGCTCGAAGCCTTCGAGCCTCTTCAGCGCCCAGCCCTCGCGCCCCACGGTCTGGCCCGTTCGGTCCTTCTCCCTGTCGAAGCACAGGAGGGGGATGGTCAGGATCCGCTGGCGCACCGCGCCCGGCATCCCTTTCAATTGCCACCCGTTGACCTCGCCGCCCTTGGCGGTATCGGTGGGGCTGCGCCCGAGCGTCAGCCGGAGGCGGATCCACTCCACCGGGCTGGCGGGGGCCGCCAGGATGACGTCCCTGATGGCCACGGCGGAGCCCTGGGACACCGTCAGGACGCTGGTGTCCCCGCCGCCGGGGTCCAGCGCGGAGACGGACACCGAGCCGGAGAGGCTCGAAGGCGTCGTCACCGTGACGAACTTGAAGATCTTCGGCTCCAGCGTGTTGTAGCGCACGCGCCCCGTGGTGAGGTAGCCGGTCGGCTCCAGCTCGGCGGCGGACTCCAGATACGCCCCCTGGCCCACCACGGCCAGGGCCATGCGGTCCGAGTTGCCGAAGACCGTCACGGCGGAGACCTCGCCCAAGACGTGGGCCTGGAGGTCCGTGGCGTACGCGTACCGTACGGACGGGCTGCCGCCGTTGTCCTGGATCGGCTGACCGAGGTCCACGCGGTACAGCCCGCTGCGGCCGTCGATGGCATCCGTCGCCGCGACGAAGAAGAAGCGGTCATAGGCCGCCACGGCCTTGACGCCGGCGGCGTTCTCGATGAGCAGCGGCCCGTACGCCAGATCTCCGCCGTCGGAGATTTCCCCGACGCGGAAGCCGCGCGAGGTGCCGATGCCGACGAACGACCCGAGGTACGTCGTCATGCAGTGCACGATCTCCCCGCGGGGGAGCTGCGCGACGACGGAGCCCGGCGCGACCACAGGGACGGGGCCGCTCGTGTCGAGCGGGAACCGGTGGATCTCGGACTGGCTCCCGGCGTAGCCGCTCGCGTAGAGCGCGTTCGGACCCTCCGCGATGTCCGTCCAGCGCCACGCGCTGTTCAGGTGCGTGGTCTTGGCCGTGGGCAGGGCCGGGCCGGTGCCGGCCAGCTCGTACATGGACGGGCCAATGCCCGCCATGAGGCGGCCCTTCACCCACCGCACCACCGTGGCGGCGGAGCCGGTGTTCCACACGAGCGCGCCGCCGCCGTTCCCGGTGCCCTTGTAGATGCCGACGGCGTCCGCCGCGTAGTACGACGTCCCGTCGCTCGCCAGCGACCGGATCGGCCCGGCGCCGCCCCACGGAATCGTGGTGACGGCCGACCCGGTGTCACCGCGGAGCAGGCTGCCCACGGCAGACCAGTACCGGTCTCGGTCGTCGTACCAGCCCACCAGGTGATGGACGTTGGTGGTGGCATCCATGATGCGCTGCTCAGTGCTGCGCAGCAGCGTCAGCCGGCCGTTCACCCACGGATTCACGCCGACGGATTCGCCGTACCGGATGGCGTACTGGTTGTCCGAGCTGGGGTCCTGGTACAGCAGGCCCTGGCCGCCCACGAAGGACGACTGCGAGCGCAGCCACCAGCCAGCCAGGCTCTGTTCGCCCGGGATGTTCTGCTGGTCGACCTGGTCCTTACGGACCGGGGCGCCGGCCCGGGTCATGGGCCGCTCGTCCGACATGGCCGTGAGCCACGGCATGCCGCCCAGGCTGTACGCGTACTGGACGCCGTCCAGTCTGTACGTCGCCGCGGCGGCGCGTTCGCGGCCACTGAGCGGCAGTGGCAGCGCGTTGACGATCTGCATGGGGGCCTCTCAGGCGATCGCTATCCAGCCGATGTTCATTGTGATCGCGGTGGACCGGAAAACCGCCAGTGTGAAACTGTTCGTCGTCACGCTGGTGACGGCGTACATCAGGGTCGTGGTCGACCCGGTGGCGGGCATTGCGGTGTTACCGGTCACCGCGACAACCGGCGCGGCGAAGAAGGTCATGGGGAACGTAACGCTCCGCGTCACCCAGGCCCCGGCCGTTGTGGTGACACTGGCCAGGCCGCTTTGGATATTGCCGGCGGAGAGGCTCTCTACCACGGCGCTGCCGTCCGTGATGATGTTGCCGGCCTTCAGTGTGGAGGCGACAACGAGGGACCCGTTCGTGGTCAGCGCCTGGTAGCCAGAGCGGTACAGCGACGTGTCCCCCACCGCACCGCCGGGGCCCCACCACTGCTGGCCGTCGGCCCGTACGTACCAGCGCGCGTTCGCGTCGCCGGTGACGCGGGACTCGAACATGGAGTCCGCAGCCGTCGCGCGCGTACCGCGCAGCAGGTTGTTCATGTTCGGCTGGCCGGTGAAACTCACGGCCCCGCTGAACGTCGGTGTGCCGGTCAGTGTCCCGGTCAGCGCGGCGCCGTTGATGGTCGGGCTGGTCAGCGTTTTGTTCGCCAGGGTCTGCGTCGATGAGGTGCCCACCAGCGCGCCGGTGACGCCGTGTACGGACGTCGTGGCGTCCTCATGGGTCCTGAAGGCCGCGGCGTCGCCGGCGTGGAACACGTGCCGCACCACAGCCCCCAGGCTGTGGCTCTGCGCACTGGTGCCGCTGAACCCGCGCGTCACGGTCAGGGTCGTGCCGGCCGCCGCGGTGACGGAGACCAGCTCCTCCGTGGCGGCGCCATAGTCCAGGGCCAGCGTGTAGGGGAAGGCCGGCGGGAAGCCGGCAACGCTCGCCACCGCGACGCTGGTAGCGCCGGAGGACACGGAGCTGGCCAGCGTGGTCTGGACCGCGGTGTTGGAGTAGTACGCCTGCGGCATCTCAGCTCCCCTGGAATGTCTGATAGTTGGGGACCTCCGTGAACTGCAACGCCCGCTCCTGGGCCAGGCCCTCCGCGTAGAGGGAGCCGTAGAG
Source organism: Streptomyces paludis (assembly GCF_003344965.1). Classification (NCBI taxonomy): domain Bacteria; kingdom Bacillati; phylum Actinomycetota; class Actinomycetes; order Kitasatosporales; family Streptomycetaceae; genus Streptomyces; species Streptomyces paludis. Next base: position 6,659,359 of record NZ_CP031194.1, read on the forward strand.
CTGCACCGCCGTGGCGATGTCCCGGCTGGAGACCAGCGCGGCGCGCTCCGTGGCCTCTACGGCCTGCTGCTGGAGCCGCGCAGACAGCATGGACGGCAGCAGCCGCTTGCACGCGTCCCAGACAATCAGGTCGGCCAGCCGCTCGGGGTAGCCGGACACCGTGAAGTCGTCGTCACCGGCGACCAGGGCGACCGGCGGCCGTACGTACACCACGCGGACGTTCTGGCCCGGCGTCACGCCGTCGAAGAGCTGGATCGACTTGCCCGTGGGGAAGTCCGCGGGCAGCGCCTTCGGGTTGTACCGCCAGTTCGGCATGGGCGCGCTCACGCGCTCGGGGCCGACCCACCGGCCGGTGACGTACCAGACGTCCGTGGCCGCCTCGGGGAGCGGATACTCCACCTGCGCGGCGTTGAACGGAAAGTCCACTGCCTCCAGGACGACCAACGACGGATACAACGCCTTGAGAGCGTTGTTCAGCTCGTCCTTCACCCGCGCCCGCGGGAAGGCCGGAGACGACGTCACGAGGGCGTTCACGGCGTGCGCCGCCGGTGTGGTGTTCTGGTACCCGCGGCCATTGCCGAGGCCCATCACGGAGACAACACCACTCGTGCTGTCGAACGCCTTGACCAGGATCAGTTCGTCGTCAATCTCCACCATGCCCCGGGACAGGTTGGCGACGGTGGAACCGTCACACATGAAGGACGTGTCCGCAGGCCCCATCGGGGCGGCCAGCTCGGACACGGACGCCTGATCCAGGGCGAAGCCCTGCAACTCCGCCTTCACGCGCGCCACGAGCTGGTCGAAGGTCGGCATCAGCCCGCCATCTCGGAGGCCACGTTGAAATCACGGCCATAGGCCGCGCCGGCCTTGTCGCTGGCCTTGATGGCCGCGGTCACCTTGTCCATGGTCGTCCCGTCGGGCTGTATGCCCTCCGCGCGCGCGTTGCGGTACGCGGACAGCTCCGCGTCCCACTTCTTCTGCGCGGTGCCGTCCAGGCCCTTGCTGGGGCTGGCCAGGTACGTGGCCACGCCCTTGGCCTTCAGGCACTCCGCGTAGGACGGGTGATCCTTGGTCCGGCATCCGGAGGTGCAGGCCATCAGTGGACCTCCTGCTGACCCTCGGTCCGTACGGGCATGCCCGACGCGGCCTTGGCGAGGATCTCCGCCTCGTCCTGGTTCACGATGGTGGTGTTGCCGCCCGTGCCGGTCGGCTCGCAGTCCTCATGCATGGTGTCTCCTAGGTGAGCCCGGCCCACCGGGCGCCGGTGGTCTGCGTCTGGCTGGACAGCGTGATGGACGCCGGCAGCGAGGTCTGGGCCGTCGGCCCGGTCAGGAAGCGCGCCGCGCCCGTGACCGAGGGGACGTTGACGTTCAGAGCACCGCCGGCGCCCATGGAGAACTGGGGCGGCGTTGTGCCGTTGGCGAGAATCGCCACGTAGTAGCTGCCCACCGCCAGCGTCTGCGGTGTGATGGCGGCCGTCTTCACACCGACAGTGGTCCACGCGGTGCTCTGGTCGGCCGTCACGGCCAGCCGTGTGCCGCTGGCGCTGTAGAGGCCCAGCAGGTTCTGGGCGCTCGTCAGCGTGGCACCTGCGGCCTCCACGCCGATGATGATGTTGGACACCACCGTGGCCCGCTCCACGATCTTCACCTTGCAGAGGTAGACCGTCCCGCTCGTCGTCGCGTTGGACGATGACCGCAGTGTGGCTGGGTCATGCGTCCAGGTGATCAGGCCCTGGTCCGCAGGGATGAAGGTGGGGTCGTTGACGACCGTCAGCGGGTACTGGAGCAGGCCGGCCTGAACCGTGCCACCGTCGTTGAAGGTTGTGATGTTCCGGAAGACGGTGCTGTTCGTCTTCGAGTACGTCACCGCACCCGCGTTGTTCTCGATGCGGATGCCGTCGAAGACGTTGGGCACGTTCGACGTGTTGTTGTTGTCTTCGATGACCTTGACCGCGCCGGAGACGTTCAGCCACTTCGCGCTGAACGTGTTGCCGTAGCTGTTGCTGCCGCAGACGAACGCGCGATTCCCCGCGCCGCCGTCGCGGCAGGTCACGTAGTTGAGATCGAAGACGTTGGACTCGCCGTTGGCGACGTTGACCAGGGTCTGGAACTGCTCCAGGTTCGTGCCCCAGAACCTCTGACTGGCGCCGTGCTCGGCGCCGTCGATCAGGATGCCGGTGCAGTCGGGGCCGTCGGCCAGGGCCTCCACCATGTTGAAGTTGTTCTGGTTCATGTTGCCGTCCACCGAGTGGACCTGGATGGCCGTGCCGCCGGTCCCCACAATCTCGATGAACATCCTGGTGAAGGAGCAGTCCCCGGCGTTCTGCACGGCGCTGTTGTTGTACAGCATCATGCCGTTGCGTGTGCCTTCGATCTCGATGTTGTCGAAGGCGCTACGGAAGGGCATGTCCAGGTACATGCCCCAGCCCGTGTTGGTCGGCGTGTACGAGCCGTTGATCCGCAGGTTGCGGAAGCTGGAGCACCAGAACGAGCGGGTGTCGCCGCTCGTCACGCCCTGCGACACGATGCCGTTGCTGGACCCGGAAATGATGATGCCCAGGTCCCGGATGTGGCACTGCGCCCAGTTGGTCAGTGAGATGCCGTGCACGCCGGGCGCCGGCTTCAGCAGCGTGGCGAACTCGCCCACGCCCGCCAGTGTGACGGTGCGCGGGTCGTCCTCGTTGACCGTGCCACTGATGCCCACCGGGCCGGACAGTGTGAAGCTGCCGCCGGTGAGCTGGACGATACCGCCGCCCTCCGCCTGGGCCTCGGTGATGGCGGTGTTGATCTGCGTCTGGTCGGCGCTGCCGGTGCAGACGTAATTGGCCTTCGCCTTCACGTCCGCCGGGGCCGTGGCGGACGCCACTAGGCGGTAGTACTGCTTCCCGCCCAGTGCGCCCTGGAGGGCGTCCACGTCGCCCTGGAGCGCCTCCACGGCTGCGGTGGCGCCGTTGGCCACGTCGCGCGCGCCGTCCGCGCTTCCCTGGAGCGTGTCAAGGGCGGCGTTGAGGACGCTGCCCCATGCCTGCTGCCCGATCTCGGGCTTGATGACCATGCCTATCCTCCGTATGGCCCGGCGCCGTAGCCGTTGGCGCCGTACGCCAGCGCCGGGGAGTCCTGGCCGCCGTACGGGCCGTCCCCGTAGCCGCCGTAGCCGTAGCCCGTGGGCTGCGCCAGGGCCTTGAAGTTGGCCTCGGTGACGCCGATGGGGGCCGCGAGGAGCGCGGCCCGGGTGTCGTCGTCCACCTCGTATTCGTGGCCGCCCATGAACATGTGCGGCTGGGACGCCGCGATCTCGTCCTGAGTGGGGAAGCGGACCGCCCGATACGCACCGGGCGGTCCTTCCAGGATCGAGATGCCGCGGTCCAGCTTGAGCCTGATGAACAGGCGGTTCCTGGCCGCCGGACCCTCAGCGACCGTCGGCGGCCTGAAGATGAAGTTAGCCATGGCGTGCCGCCGTTGGTACGGTACTGGTATGGAGAAGAAATGCCCCAAGTGCGCTGAAACCAAGTCGACTTCGGATTTCCACAAGGACTCGGGATCGAAGAGCGGCCTGTGTACGTACTGCAAGGAGTGCAATAAGGCCAAGGCTCGCGCGTGGACGAAAGCCAACCCCGAGAAGGTCAAAGAGCGGGGCGCCCGGCGCGTCTGGAACGGGGAGCCCCGGGCCTATCAGCTTCGCTACAAATACGGCATAACGGTGGCTGAGTACGATGCCATGCTCGCCTCTCAGGGCGGCGTCTGCGCCATCTGCGGACGGCCGGAAGCGGGACGTACCGGCCATCGCAATCTCGCCGTTGACCACTGTCACACCTCCAACCAGATTCGCGGGCTGCTCTGCCATTCCTGCAATCGCGCCCTTGGCCTTCTCCAGGACTCCGAAGAGGTCTTGGAGAAGGCGTTGAGGTACATCAGGCGGAGTTGACGGAGCTGGAGGTTTCCGCCCGGATCAGAGCTTCCTGCCTGAACAGCTTCCAACCCGCCATCCCGTACCAGCCCAGCGGCCGGAAACGCCCGAGCTTGTCCACGATGGGACCGGCCACGATGTGGAACTCGTCGGCCACGGCCTCCGCCAGGGCCTGCCGGCCCGCGTAGTACGTACGGAACCGGCGGACGGTGTTGTCACCGGTGCCGGCATCCACGGCGTTGTAGCAGCGCGGGGACTCGATGTAGAAGGCGCCCTCGTAGCTGCCGATTTCACCGGCCCAGATGTTGCCCACGGCGCTGTAGTTGTGCGGGTCGCGCCAGGCCGCCGCGCCGGTCTCCGAGCGGAGGTCGTGCGAGACCTCCGGGTGGATGGCGCACCAGTACATGGAGCCCTTGCGGGGCACGGCCTTGTTGGCGCGCAGCTTGGTCGTCGCCAGGCGGGCGATCGAGCTGTTGAAGGTGTCGGTCGCCGTCATGGTCGTGCCGACCGGAGTCGACACGGAGCCGTTGGTGACGTAGCTGACCGTACCGGCCTTGCGCTGGATCACGTTGGTGCCCGAGCGCAGCTCGGTCTGCACCACGACGTCGATGCTTTCCGCGGCGTTGAACGACACGATGTTGGCGATGGCCGGGTCCACGTCGGTGAGCGACGTGAGGAAGAGCTTCCGGGTCCGGAGGACCGGGTTGCCGTACTCGTTCAGCGTCAGTGTGATCGTGAGGGGGTTGCCGATGGCAACCGCGTCCGGGTCCACGTTCTCGGACAGTGGCGTGGTGGCCACCGCCAGATCCTGGTAGCGCTCCAGGACCATGGACTGGCCGGGCGACGTCAGGTTGTGGGGCCGCTTGTCCGCGACCGCGCGGAACATCGGCTGCGAGCGAAGCTGAAATTCGAACGTCTTGTCGTACGCGGTCTGTACCGCGTTGGACATGGCGCTGGTGTCGGTATACGCGTTCGCCATGGTGGTGACCTCTCACCCTTGCGGGTGCCGAAGGGACGGGGAGGTCAGGACCAGTTGTACTGGCTGCCGTGCGAACGCATGATCTCCGCGAACTGCTCCGGGGTCTGCGCGGCCTTGAGGGCCGCCGCGATCTCGGCATCCGTTCCCTGGGGCGGGGCCACACCCTGTGTGCCCTGCTCCGCCATGCGCTGCATCGCTTCCTGACCGTCAGCCGGAACGGTCGTGGCCGGGGGTCCCTGCGGGGCCTGCTCGCCCGCGCCGCCGCCCTCGCCGGGGACCGGCGGGAGCTTGGCCAGGGCGCCGCCGTTGGCGGTCAGCCAGTCGTCCAGCTTGTCGGGCGTGCCCGTGTACAGCCCTGCGGCTGCCGGGGCGTAGCCCTTCGCCTTGAGCGCGTCTTCCACCTGGGTCTTGACCTGAGCTGACTTGAGACGGTCGTTCTCCGCCTTCAGCTCCTGCACCTGTCCCGAGAGCTTGTCCAGTCCCTCGCGGAACCACTTGGGTCCCTGCGGCTGCTGGCCTGCCTCGCCCAGGTCCGACGGGTCGTCGGAGGGGTCATACCCGAAGCTGTACTCGCTCACTGCGCACTCCCGAGTCTTCGCGGCCTGCTCGCCACCTGGGGAGATGGTCCGCGCTCCGCTGCCGGCCTTGTCGTGGACGGGGCCGGTGGGTCCGTCGCGCGCGGAATGTACATCCGGTACCACGTATGCGCTAACGCGAAAGCCCCCGGTGTTGGCCGGGGGCTGAGACGCGCAGCTACTTCTGGGAGTTTTTTGCCACCTTGCGCAGCAGATCTTCCCGGATCTTCGCCTTCTCCTCGGCGCTGATCTGTGTGCCGTTGCGGCCATGAATGGCCGCCGCAGCGGCCTTCGTGTCGTTCCAGTTGGGCATGCGCCCATGCTGTCACGTCTGACGGAAGCCAGCCGCCAGGCCGCCGGACGACGCGCCACGGGCGCCGCTGAACTGCGCGCGCTCCGCGCTCTTGAGCCGCTTCCCCTTCTCTGCCGCACTCTCGGCGGAGATCGAGCCGGCCACGCCGGGAGTGAAGACCTCCTGCTCCGCGTCACGCTGCGTCCAGGTCGAGCCGTACCGACCCGCCAGCCCGAGCATCGACTCGAAGGATCCGGCGATCTGGCCGTACGCGGCCTCGGCCTCCTCGCCGCTGATCCCCAGGGAGGCGTAGCTCTCCAGGTCCAGGGCGTTCAGGCTGAACCCGCGCCGCAGCGCGGCGGCGCCGATGGCCCCGGCTGCCGCCTGCTTCTTGAGGATCGGCTCCGCCACCTTCCGGTCCAGGAAGTACGCGGCCAGCTCCGACGAGTTGATGCCGTACATCTGGAACAGCGCGCCGCGATAGTTCGGATCGACCTTGTTCACGGCCTCCGTGGCCATGTCCACGCGCGACTTGATCTCGGCCGGGGAGACATCCCCGGCGATCCAGCCCCGGAAGTCCGCGGGGTTGTCGTAGAAGCCCTTCGGCATGCCGGCGCTGCTCAGGATCTGTCGATAGGCGGCCTCCGCCGCCAGGTACTCCGCCGGGCTCAACACCGCCAGCCCGGCCTTCGCGCGGGCCTCGTTGGCCTTGAAGCGCTCCTTGTACTCCTTGGTGTCCTGAAGCAACAGGCTGATCGTGTCAGCCCCGTAGCCCTGCTTGGCGAACTCATAGATCTTGCCCGCGAGCGAGCCCAGGCCCATCTGCTTGAACATGCTCTGCAACGCCAGGAAGGCGTCGCGGTTCGCGCCGCTCAGCAGCTTGTCGAACTGGCCGTTGGCCTTCCAGACCTCGTTCTGTGCCGCGCCCTGCTTCTTCAGGGCCGCGTTCCGGATGGTGGTCTGCCGCGCCATCGTCGCGAGGGCCAGGGCACGCGCCTTCGTCGCGGCGGCCTTCTGGGCCTTCGTGGCGCCCTTGGCCTTGTACTTTTTCATCTGGGCCGCGGCTTCGGCCTTGGCCTTGTTGTACGCCGCCATGGCGTCGGCGGCCTGTTTCTTCGAGTAGTCCACGGTCCGCTGGGACTTCTTCAAGTCCCATGGCCCACCGCCCGAGCCGGGCAGGTCCAGGACGTCCTGAAAGTCCGCCGGGACGATCTGCTCAATCGGAGTGCTCATGCCCTCACCAGCTCATTCCGAAGTCCTTCGCGACAGCACGCGCCGTCGTCATCATCGACTCACGCGCGTTGTTGGTCTTCCGCCAGAGCGGGTCAGACCGTAGGTCGTTCTCGAACTGCCACAAAGGCGTCTGCGTACCGCCGGCGGCGCCCGCCTTCGGCTTCGACGTCATCGCCTTCGCGATGTGCTTGTTGAAGAGGTCGACATCCGTCTCTGCCAGCTCCAGAATCGAGCTGGTGGCCTTGATGTACGGCGCCGCGAGATCCAGGGCGTTCATGCCGGCCTTGATCTGCGGGGCATATGAGCTGTACTTCGCCGCAGCGGCGGCGCGGATCTGGTCCTCGTACGTGGACAGCGTCCCCCGGCCGGAGGTGACGGCAACGGCCGCCTTCTTGTACCAACTCGCGCTGTACTTCAAGCCGTTGAGGTACGCCACCTCGTGGAGCTTGTCCCAGGCGTCGCCTGCCTCGCCCCACATGATGTCTCCGTGGACGGAGACCCGGCCGCCCAGCCAGTCCTTGATCCGGGCATCGCTCCATCCGAGCGCCGCGACCTTGTACACCGCGTCGTTCAGGAGCTTCGAGTTCTTGCCGCCGGAGATCTGGTTGCCCAGGCCGACCTGGACCGCAAGCGCGTTGATCTTCGCCGCCGCGGCGCTGTTGTTCTGCTTCCACGTCGCAGGGTCAGTGTGTTTCTGGGTGAGGTACTTCCGCAGTGTGGAGGACTGCTCCTTCCACCACTTCGTGTTCTTCAGGCTTGCCTGGAAGCGCGCCGCGCTCCAGCCGTCGGAGACGGCCTTGCCGAACAGCGACTTCAGCTCCTTGGAGCTGTTGATCAAGGCCGACGTCAAGCCGTACTGCTCCGCCAGCTCGGCGGAGCTGAGCTTCGGCTTCACGGCGGCAGTGCCGCCGCTGTCCGTGTAGCTGCTGGAGGCGGTACTACCGCCCGTGTAGGTACCCGCGCGGTCCATGACCTTGTCCACATAGCTCTTGATGGGGGGCCCGCCGGGCTGGGGGCGTGTGGACATGTGCAGGCTGGCATTGCCGCTGTACCACGCGGACGCCGCGCCGCGGTACCCGTACTTCTTGACGTAGCCCCCGAGCACACCGCGGACCACCGCGTCCTGTGCTTCGCGGTTCGCCAAGAACTGCTGCGGCGTCAGCCGCTTCCCGTAGTGCTGCGCGGTCCAGGCCGGGATGTTGTTCCCCATGACCTGGTACCGACCGTACGCGCGGTCGCCGCCGACCCACACGCCTACGGCGCCGTAGTTGCCGCCGCTCTCCTGCTGGGTGAGCGACCACAGGAACGCTTCGAAGGTCATCTCCATCAGCTCACCAGCCCCATATCCGCCAGCACCTGGCGGCCGATGCCGATGGCGCGGTCGGCCGCCTGCGGCGTCTTCCGCCAGGCCGGGTCATCCCGGACCACCTGCGTGAAGTCCGTCAGCGACAGCGGCGCCGGCTTGCCGTCCGGTCCCATGCGGTTGAGCGCCGCCTTGATCTTCGGGGAGAAGACGTCAATGTCCGTATCGGGCAGGCCCAGTTCCTGCGCGAGCACCTGTACGTACGGCGACGCCACCTCGCGCATGCTGGCGCCCGCCGCGATCTGCTCCGCGAAGGCGGGGTACAGCCCGGCCGCCTGCTCGCGCATCGAGCCCTGGATCTGCTCCATGGTCGTGAGCCCGCGTACGAGGTACTGCGCGTTGTTCAGGATGGACTGGTCCGTCACGGCCACGCCCAGGTCGTACGCCGTCCGCTTGATCTCCTTGGCGGCGGCGCCGGCCATGCCGCCCATCGTCTTCTCCGCGCCGAATTTGATGTACTGGCCAAGGAAGTTGCCGACCTGGGCATCGTTCCACTCCAGGTGGATCATGTTCCGGGCCAGCGTGTCCACGTTCTTCTGGGACAGGACGGCCCCGGCCTTGACGGCCATCTGGCGCGCGGCCTCGCGGGCCGCCTCCATGCTGGCCTTGTACGTCGCGGGGTCCGTCTTGGCCAAGACCTGCGCCTTGCGGACGCTGCTGGAGTTCTTCTTCCACCAGTTGCTGTTCTTGACCTCGGCCTGGAACTTCTGAGGCGTCCACTGCCCCTCCACCGCGCCGTTGAGCATCTTGAACAGCTCGGGCTGGGACTTGAAAAAGCTGTACGACATGCCGTACGTCTCCGCCAGCTCGTGGGCGTCCAGTACGGGCGCGACCTCCAGCGCCTCGCCGTCCCCGCCGCCGGCCGCCGCGTCGGCGCTCACGCCGGGGACCCGGCGCCCGCCCATCCACCGGTCCATGTAGTAGCCCTCGGAGAGGGACGAGATCTTCACGCCCTTGCCTGGGGCCGGGGCGTGGATGAACTTGCCGCCACCCATGTAGATGCCCACGTGGTCCGGGCCGGACCGCTTTCGGTCCGTGTCGAAGAAAACGAGGTCCCCGGGGCGCAGCTTGTTCGGCTGCACGGACTGGCCCACATTGATCTGGTCGTACGTCACGCGCGGCAGGGTGATGCCGTTCTTGCCGAAGGCGTACTGGACCAGTCCGCTACAGTCGAAGCCGCTCGGGGTGTTGCCGCCCCAGACGTACTGGAGGCCCAGGTACTGCCTGGCCAGCTCTACGATGCTCTCGCCCTTGGCCATTACTCCGGCGCCCCGAAGATCAGGCTGTCGAACGCGTTCTGGTACGTCGTCGCGGCCTGGACCGCGCCGTACTCCTTCTTCCCCTTGATCTGCTGCTCGCCCAGGTACGCCCGGCCCTCGGCCGTCATGCCGCCCTCGGACCGCGTGTCCGAGCTGATCGGCTGGCCGGTCTCCATGTCGTACTGCGTCTCGGTCGTCTGCGTCACGGGGGCGTTCGCCTCCGCGGCGGCCAGCGCCTTGGCGAAGCCGCCCAACTCGCCCGCGCCGGGGTCGCGGCCCATCAGGTCCTGGAAGAGCTTGGTGGCGATCGCCTTCGCGGTGTCCGGGTCGGTCATGTCCGTGCGGGTGTCCACCTGCTGCGCCCGGCCGTTGCCGAGATACGTGCCGGGGCCCACGAAGCGCTTCTCACCGGTCACGGTGTTGACCTGGAAGGCCCCCATGGACTCCCAGCGGCCGTTACCGCCGCTGGCCTTCACGTATCCGGCCAGCAGATCCAGGGGGCTCACCTTCTGGTTCACCTTGCCGTAGGCGGCGGCCTCCTTGACCAGCTTGGTCCAGAGCTTGCCAGCCTCCAGGGCGCCGTCCCCGAGGCTCAGCAGGCCGCCCGTGATCCCGGCGGCGAGGAAGTCGGACTGCTTCTTCGTGCTCCAGCCGTAGAAGTCGCCCAGCGCCTCTTCCTCCGAGACCCAGATCGACTTCGTCCGGCGGCCGACGGCGGCCTGTGCCGCCTCGGACATCTGCGACGTCTTCTTGCCCCTCAGGGCGGACTGCTCGCCCATGTAGACCCGGCCGTCACCCTTGCCGGCTCCGCCCTTCAGGCCCTGCGCCAGGGCCTTGAGGAGGGCCTCCTCCTTCGGGTCCGGCTCCGGCTTCTTCGTCACGATGGTCATAGCATCTCCTCCGAGACCATGTCGTCCAGGTCGGCCGACAGCTCGTCCAGGTCCACGCCCAGGTCCCTGCTGAGGTACCGGCTGTGCAGGTCTCCGAAGCGGGTGTCCGACTCGATCAGGCTGTCCACGAAGCGGGCCCACGCGGTGGCAAGATCGCGGTTGTCCTTGGCCCTGAGCGCCTTCGCGCCGCCGCCGGCCTTCCGGCTCTGGAGTTCCTGCACGATGGCCTTGCGGCCCGTCAGGTACGTACGCAGGCCGCGCAGGTCGCTGCGGTTCGGGTTGTCCGCCAGCGGCGAGTTCGCCACGGCCGTCAGGCCGGGGATCATGCGGTCGTACCGCCGCGCGTCAAGCGTGTAGTAGTCCTTCGACCACCCCTCGTTGTAGTACGGGTTCTCGCTCCCGTCGGGGAGCAGCGGATCCCCCAGGAGCGCGCTGATCGCGGAGCGCATGGCCGCCAGCTCCTCCGCCCCGTCATCCGCGAAGGACGTGAAGCCGGCACTGTGGAGCTGTGCCGTGATCGAGTTCTGGAGCTGAGTGAACTTCGACCAGCCCAGCCGCCGCTGGTTCTCCGCCATCGCCTCCTCGGCGGACAGCTTCGTGCGCTGCATCTCCGATCCGCCGGGCACCAGTGGATGCGTGAGCTGGTACGTGTACGCCTCCGGCGAGAACGGCCCCGAGCCCTCCGGGCCGATGATGAGCGCGCCCAGCTCGGGGTTCTCCGCGAGCTGCTGTTCATACTGCTTGGACAGTTCCACGGCGGCCTTGGTCGCCTCGGCGCCGATCTTGTTCTTGCTGGTCGCCTGGGCGAAGATGAAGTACGACTCCCCGAAGCGGCTCAAGAACTCCTCGTCGGCGCGCAGCGGGTCTTTCCGGCGCAGGTTGTTGTACTGGTCGCGGTAGAACGCGTACTGGTCCGACCTCTGCGTGGCGGCTGGCTGACTGAACGCCCATACGGCGCTCTCCAGCCAGTACGACCGCGTCATGTCCGCGATCTCGCGGGCGCTGGGCATCGGCTTCCCGAGGTTCGCGTGCTCGTACGCGGAGCGCTGCATGATCTGGAGCTTCACGCGCTGGTAGCGCTCGTCCGTGGTGTCGAAGGCCGTGAGGAAGTTCTTCGCCGTCTGCGGCATGCTCAGGTCGGCCGCGCGGCCCAGCGGCGTGTTTCCGAAGAGGGGGCTGCCGGCCGACGGGCCGAAGGGCAGGATGCCCAGCTTCCGGGCCACCTCGCCTTGCGAGGGCTTGTCCTTCACGAACTCATTCACCGGTATCGAGACAATCGGACCCGTGCCCGGGTTGAACCAAGGGTCACCCTGCGTGATGATGTTCATCGAATCCTGGGAGACCAGCCAGCGGCCCGAGCCGTCCATGGAGAACGCCTTCCCCACCGGGCCGTCCACCACGAACTGGGGGACGCGGGCCATGATCCGGCGGTCCCCCTTCGGGACGAAGGTCTTCTTCCCGGTGACGGGGTCAATGACTGTCCCGTCCTTCGCCAGCTTGTTGCCGTCGTTGTCCTGCATCCACCCCGCCGCGATGGGCGCGTGGAAGAAGGTGTTCGCGTAGCCCACCACCTGTGGCCGGTCCGCGATGATCCGGCTCCAGCGCTGCCACGCCTCGGTCGTGGCGCTGAAGAAGGGCGACACGAAGCGGAGCATGTGCCCCGCGTCCGAGCGGTGCGCGATGTCGAAAACCAGCTTCCGCGTGTCCTTCAGCGCGAGGCGCCGCGCGGTCTCCGCGATGCGGTCGGCCTCGGCCTGGGTGACCTTCGCGCCCTGCTTCATCTCCTGGGCCACGATGGTCCTGGCGTGGCCCTCGTACAGCTGGTTGAACAGGGGGTGCCTGGACATCCTGTCTGCGGGCATGGTCGCCACGACCTTGAACCAGCCGTCGATGACGCGGTCCATCCCCCTGGACATGTGGTTCGAGCCGGCCAAGTTCTCGCCCAGGCTGGTCGAGTGCACCTCGAAGGGGCGGATGCCCTTCTCCGCGCTCTGCGTCAGGAAGCCGATGTCCGCCTTGCCCTCCAGGGCGGCCTGGCGGATCAGCGGGTCAGGGAGGTACGTCTCCACGTCGTGGTAGACCGACGTCGCCACGCGCTCGTCGGACGTGTACTTCAGCCCGAGCCGCTTCCGGTACGCGCGGCCCTCAACCGTGCGCCCGAGCCAGTGCGTCATCTGCTCGATGGACGCGCCCTTCACGGCCTGGAGGGCCAGGCCGTCCTGGAGGATCTGGTTGTTGACGGCCTGGTGCCACGCCTCCACAAACGCACGCTCGTTCTGGGGGTAGGACAGGCTCTTGCCCGAGTGGCTGAAACTCCTGACCAGGTTGCCGTGGACCAGCTTCTTGTTCGAAGCGAACAGGTTCCGCAGCGAATCGTCAGAAGAGATCATCTTCTGGTAGTACTCGCCCTTCTCTCCGCCGAAGGACGCCGGCAGGACTACGCCGCGCGCGGCCTGGACCTCCTTGTGGAGCTGGCTCCGCTGCGTGAAGCCGCGGCCGTGCCGCGTCCGCGCCTCGTCCGCCATACGCGCCGCGTTCTCGCGGCTCTGCGTGATGAATCCGAGCTGCTCGTCCAGCGCATCGAGCTTTGCCCGCTCGGGCCCGGCGCGGTAGGCCGCGAGACGCCTCTCGTGCAGCGCTGCGTACCCCTTGTGCCGCGCCACCAGCGCGTCATGGGCGGCCAGCTTGTGGCGGGGGGTGGTCTTGGGGTCCAACGCGTTCCGGCGCCCCAGCGCGCGGCGGTGCGCGTCGCGCGAGCGCGTGGCCGCGGTCTTGTGCAGGGCCTCCTGCGTCTGCACCTTCAACCGCACCGCGTCGGCCTGCGGCCGGAGCAGCTTCAGTTCGTCGTCCGCGTACTTCACGCCTTCGCGGAAGGCGGCCTCCTGCGCCTCGTACGCGCTCGGGCGCTTCCACTGCGCCAGGTTGGTGGCGAGGTTCTTGACGCCCTGGCCCGTACGCATCGCCATCTGAGCAGTACCCACCCGGGCGATCTGCCCGGCGATGTCATCCCCGAGCACGCGGGGGATGTAGCCCAGGCGGAAAAGGGCGCTGAACTTCCACAAATGGTTCATGTAGTCGATGGAGTCAGTCATCCAGTCGGCGGCCGATCCGCCGCGCGTGCGCAGGGCCTTGATGGCGCTCCCGTGGCGAGCCAGCGCGGTGTCCAGCGCCTTCAGGTCGATCAGCACGTGATCGTTGGCCAGCCGCGTGGCCATGTTCGGGTGAACGGAGAGCTTTCCGCCGTGCCCCATGAACTCGTCCAGGTGGACCTTCTCGCCCGGGAAGGTCCCGGCGCTGTACCGCCGCAGCTCCTCCTGGCCGTTGGAGATATTCCGGCGGAACTCCTGGTAAAGGACCGCGGCTTCATCGGTCGTGAAGCCACGCTTCTTGGCGATCTGGGCGACGCCCAGGCTGCCCACCTCGTCCAGGAGGTCGAGCCGCTGGCCCTCCGTGGTGGTCTTGAGGTACCGGGCCAGGAGATCCTGGCGGATGCCCGGACCTACGCCCGGGATGCGCGCGATGTGCCCGCGCAGCTCCGCGATCGAGTCGGCCGTCAGGTCATCGATCTTGATCGTCCCGTTGGGGTGTGCCTCGCGGAAGCTCCGCACCATCGTCAAGGGGTTCCCGAAGAAATCCCCCGCGTTCACGCGGGTGATGGCGCTGCCGCCGCCGCGGCGAGTGAGGCTGCCGGCCGCCGGGCCGGTGCGGTAGTCCGCCTGCGCAGCGGTGCGGCGCTCAGCCCGCGCGAAGCTCCAGCGCGTCAGGTTGACGGCGTCCAGCTCGCCGTAGTGCTCCAGCATCTCCTTGTAGCTGGTGCCCAGCGCCTCGTCGGCGCTGATCTGCTTCTCCAGGCTGGCCCGCCGGGCCTGAACCATGGCCTCGACGCGAGGGTTATTCAGCGCGAGCACGCGCGGAAGGTCCAGGTCCAGTTCACTCAGCCTGGCCGTGTCTTTCTCCAGGCGCTGGCCGACCACGCCGTTGCGCTGCTGGAGTAGCGCGCGGGCCTCTACGTCGCCCAGTGACGTACGGAGGAAAAGGTTCACCTCCTCGGGCGACTGGAGCCGCGAGACGATGCCGCCCGCGCGCGGCCCCAGCGCGCTGGCTCGGAACATCGTCAGATTGTTGATCACGTCCGGACGGTCCTTGTTGGCCCACAAGTAGTCCTGCGCCTTGCCCATCGTGCTGTCGGCCATCAGGCCGTCGATATCGTCCTTCGACCAGCCGCCCTTCGGGCGGGGCTTGACCACCTTGGCTTCGCGCAGCGCGGCGGCGCCCTTGCCGCCGATGATGACCGGGTCCAGCCACCAGCGCACGGCGAAGTCCCCGGCCCCGGAGCCGTACTTGAAGAGGTCGCTGTCAACTCTCAGGTGCTCTACGTAGGCATTGCCCACTGCGGGCATGCCCATCTCCTGGAGCGCGGCGCGCTGCTCGTCCTCGGACAAGTCCTGATAGTCCGGCGGCAGCGCCGACGGCGCGGGTTCCTGGTACTGAAGGGGCGACTTCACCGCCAGATCGGAGACGCGGTCGCCCTCATTCGAGAAGCCCTCGGCGGCGGACATCGTGCTCATCCCGAACGCCTGGCCCGGCGAGATGTGTTCGGCCGCGCGCCAGGAGCGCGCCCATGCCGAGGCCGACCAGATGTCGCCCTCGTTGCTGCCGGTATTGAGGAAGTAGGCGGACAGCGGCTGCGAGATGGCGTTCGAGTACACGTACTCCACGCACTGGAGTACGCGCTCCAGGCTCTGGCCCGTAGCGTTCAGTACGGGGCCTGCGGCCGACTTGACCGCATTGTCCATCTGGCGGTCACGCATCACGTCCATCGGGCCGGCGCCGGTCCGCTTGCGGTACTCCTCCGGGGTCTCCTTGCCGAATACGTGCTCATCAACCCAGGCGCCAGCGTCCTGCATGCCGCCCACGGCATCCTTCAGCCATCCACCGATGCCCACTCAGACCCCCTCGGCGGGGTAAACGTCGATCGGCGTCTCGGCGGTCTGGAGACCGTACGCCAGGCCGTAGCCCACCAAGTCCGGACTCGCGCCGTTCAGCGCGAAGTCCCAGGCCAGGCCCGGTGTGTCCGGGAAGAGCGAGGCCATGTTGCCGAGGTCATCGAACCACTCCATCAGGCCATCCCCTTGAGCTGGCGGACGAGGTTTCGCGCTGCCTTGCTCGCGCCCGGCTGGTTCGCCATGTGCTCCAGCACCGGCAGGTACTGGATAAGCCTGGTCGCATCCTCGGCGGGCTGGTTCGGCAGCCCCAGCGCCTCCAGGCCGCCCCCGGCGCCCGCGTCGGCGCCCTCAGTGAGGGGCTGATCAGCCATCTGCGACGGCTCACCGAAACCAATCAGCCCCTCCGTCACGTCAGCAGGGCCCGCCGGCGCCCCGACGTCGCCGCCGGGCGACTGTGACATGGCCCCGCCCTGCTGGAGCTGCTCCAGATTCTGGCGCTCCCCGTACGCGCCGCCGGACGGCAGGCGCTGGGGCTGCGCCGGGCCGCCGTCCGTACGGCGCGACAGAGCCCCCGGCCCGCTCGCGGGCGCCGGGCTGGCGGGCTTGCGGTATCCGCCGCTGGCCATGGCTCCTCCTGAGAACCGTTTTCACTTTGCGGACATCCGTAAAGTGATCAATGGGGCTTGTTCTTGTCGTTGCTGCCGGTGGTGCCCGCGCTCGCCCCGAGCGAGGTCGAGTTCCAGCTCTGGCCCACGTTGTCCGTCCCGGCGGACCGGGGGTTGGTCTGCGCCTCGCTCGTGGCGGGCTGCTGCGTGTGGGGCTGCTCCATGCCGCCCTTCAGGCCGGCCATGGGCTGGCTGCCGCCCTCATGGAACGGGTCGCCCGCGAATCCTTCGCTCATGACTTCTCCTTCTTGTGTCCTGCGGCGCAGTACTTCGGCCGGGCGCCCCGGCCGGACCACTCTTTCCTTGGCTCCGAGCACCCGTCGTGCTCGCAGAGCGCCCTGGCGAAGTCAGGCTCCGCCAGGTTCCGCGCGTGCTCGCGCAGAGTCTCGGGGCACCCGATCCAGTGGGTAGGAGTGCCGTTCTCGGGCTCGCGCCCGCACTGCTCGCAACTCATGCCGGTACCTGCCGCTTGACGGATGTGGACATGGACGGCCGGCCGCCGGACGTGAGCCCGGCGAGCATGCTCATCAGGTCGGGGGCGCCGCCCTGCCCCATCCCGGCCTGGCCCGGCGCGACGCCGCCGGGGGCACCGGTGGACGGGTCCATGCCCGGGAGCGGGCCGCCTCCGGCGTCGGGGCCGCCGCCCATCAGTGCGGCCATGGGGTCGGCCTCCGCCTCCGGCTGCGGCTCGGGCTGGAACGCCTTCAAAATCGCCTCGTGCATCGAGGCGCCCTTCTCGCGCATCTCGATGATGCTCGCGGCCTGCGCGAGCACCTGCGTGGGGTCCATGCCCTGCTGGGCCATGATCCCGGCCGACGAGAGCATTGCGAAGATGCCCTGTTTCAGGGCGTCCGTTACCTGTTCGATATCTACCTGGGCCTGAAGCTGGGCCACGTCCACGTCCATCGGAAGCTGGCGCTGGACGAAGTCCCTCGGCACGAGCTGGTCCCCGCGGAGCTGGAGCAGGAAAACGAGCGCCTGATTCGGGTTCATCCCCGAGGCGAAGCCGTAGCTGACACTCACGCGGTAGTTGCCCTTGATGTCCTTCGCGGGCGTGTAGGTCTCCTCGAAGGGCGTCCCGTTGATGACGCCGCTGACCGTCTTCTTCGTGTCCGGCCAGAACTTCTCGTCCATCTCGAAGGCCAGCTCAAGCGCCTGTTCCAACGCCGTGCCGATCATCAGTTGGCCGGTGGCCACCTGGATGTCATAGCCGCCGTTCAGGGCATCCACGCCTCGGCCGGTGATGATCGACGCGTCCACGTCGCCGGTGGCGCTGGCCGGCGTGCGTGTGCCGCGCTGGACTTCCTGCTGGAGCATGGCCTCCTGCTGCCAGGCGGCCTGCGGCATGTCGGTGCCGACCCTGCGAATCTTCTCCGGGAAGTTCGTACGGATCACCGCGTCATCGCCCATCGGGATCCGCTGCACATCCGGGGGTAGCGCCAGCGGCGCCCGTACGGTCTGCTGCGTGGCCTGAAGGCCCAGCATGGCCATGCGGTTGCGGGCCAGGCTCGGCCAGATCACGTCATCGAACTGGCCGCGCTCCTGCTCGTCCCACTGCGGCTTCCGCGCGATCGCGACGGGGCACTTCCCGAACAGGTTCGGGGTCTCCATCAACACCAAGTTCGAGCGCTCGGGCATGTACAGGACGTACGAGTCCTTGTCGCAGTACTTGATCAGCTCCAGCTCAACGTCCCCGCCCACCTGGCGGCCGTACGGCTGGTCACCGCCCATGATCCGGGCGGCGTGCTCCGGGAACTTCGCCGCGAGCTGGCGCGCAGTCTCGCGCCAGACCTTCGTGTACGAAATGACGTTGCCGCCCAGGTCGTACTGGGCGTAGTGCTTCATCGGGTTGTCGATGCGCAGCCGCGGCCGGCCGGCCTTGAAGTCGGGCTCGATCACGATCGGCATCGCCGCGTACGTCAGGTACCAGTCGCAGCCCGTCGGCATGGCCGACTTCAACTTGGAGTCGATGACATAGCTGTACGCGATCTTCGTCTTGCGCGAGACGAACTTCTTCGCGCGCTCCGAACTCATCACGCCCGTGGAGCAGTTGATCGACGGCAGGGGTGCCAAGTTCTCCGCGAGCTGGCGCGCGCTGGTGTCGATCGCGTTGGCCGTGATCGGCCGCGGCCACGCGTCGGGCATGCTGCCCGGCGCGATGTTGTCGAGCTTCTGCGCTCGCGCGTCGAAAACCGTCTGGTGCCGTACGTCCCGCTCGGCGGCGTCACGGCGCAGGGCCTCCACGCGGCGCGTTATGAGTGATATGTCCGCCATGACCACCTCCTGGGGGCGAACTGTACGACGGCTACTTGACCTTCTTCTCCAGCGCAGTCACGCGCGCATCCAGCGACGCCAGCGTGGGCGCCGGCTTCGTCGGCGTGGTGGGGGTGGTGGGCGGCGACCAGCTCGCAGGGTGCTTGAGCCGCTCGGCCACGTCGCGGCGGAACTTCGCCATGTCGATGCGGGGATCGACCGGCTTCCGGCGCGTGGCCTCCTTGTGAGCCCAGACGCTGTCAGCGGTCCAGCCGTGGAAGCGGCAACGGGCGGCCTGGACGCGTACCGCGGTGTAGTACTGCACGGCCGGCCAGTCGCGGCCGACGGCGCCGGTGTTTTCACACTCCAGCCCGTACGAGACCGCGTTGCCGTCGATCGGCTCGGCGGCGTCCGGCGCCGGGTGTGCGGAGCGCTCGTTGAGGACCGCGTCGTACGCGTTCTTCGCGACCGTCCCGGCGTGGTTCGCGCGGCCGTTGCCGACGAGGTACAGCCGGCCGGTGCGGGTGAGGTAGTCGTGGCAGAGCGGGCCAGGAAGGTCGTCGCGGCCGTTGAAGACGATGCCGGGCAGCGCCGCGCCCTCGCCGCCGGTGTGGTGGATCATCGCGGCGTGCACACTGCCCCACGCGCCCTTGTGGTTGCGGTTGTTGCTCCGCCAGCCGGGCATCTCCACGATGTCCGTGACGCCCTCGGCGCGGAGCGCCTTGAGCCACTGATCAGGGGTCATCGGTACTGCCATGTCTACTCCTCCGGGTCTGTCCAGCATCGGCAATACACGTCGCGCGCGTTGCTGTCCTGGTGCTCCCAGTGAGCACCCTTGAGGCGCACGCACTGAGAGCCGGTCTCGGGGTGCCGCGATGGGCACTGGGTGTGAATGCCGTCCATCTCGCCTCACCAGCCGTTGAGGGAGCCGTCCCAGGCCCCCGCGCCCTGCTGCTGCAAGGCGAAGTCCACGTCCACGACCATCTGTCCGGCCGCGTCGCGCTCCGAGGTGAACTCGCTGCTGTTCGCGTGCCAGCCGTCGAAGTCGGTGAGCATCAGCTCCCTGCACCTGATCTCCGCGAACCACCAGGCCATGACGATGTCGGTCAGGCCCTTGGTCTCCGGGAACCACGCGCACAACTGCTCGATGAGGGCCCTCACGGCCTCAGACTGCGTCTGTGACGGCAGCCGCACGAGGTGCCGGCCGTCGCGCCAGCCGTCGAAGAGGGTGGCCATGGAGGCCACACCGAAGTCGGAGTCCCACTTCTTCGCGTCGGTGTGATGCGCGGTCAGCAGCGTGCCGCGCGCGTTCATGAACGTCTTGATCAACTGGTCCTGGACAATGCTGCCCTGGTACGCGTTCTTCTCGACGCGCCACTCAGAGATGCTGTACTTCGCGGTCAGGCGCTCCATCTCCGAGCGCATCTCATGCGGCGGCATGCCGCGCTTATTCACCACGTCCAGAATCCAGCGCACGCCCGTGCGGCGGTCGAGCCCGACCACCACCATGGCGGTGCACCCGGCGGCGGCCGGGTCCAGGCCGGCCACGACCAGCAGGCCGTCCATCCCGTACTTCCGATGATCCGACTGGCCGTCGGTCATCACCCCGGGCCACCTCGCCCGATCGATGCAGCCCTCCACGTCCTCGGCCTTGAAGATCGAGTCGTCGGCTACCTGGTCCTGCATGTAGACCATCGACCAGTTGCGCGGGCGCATTCGCGACCGCTTCCGCGCGAGCGCCACGCCGTGCCACATCGGCCAGAGGCCGTCTCGCGGCCAGCCCTCGGCCACGGCCTGCTTGCGGGCGCTCACGGTCACCGGCGGCCGGTTCGTCTCCGGCCAGAGGGTGATCCAGTCCTTCGGGTCGTCCGCGAACTCCAAGACCGCGGGCTGGGTCAGGTACGTCCACGGCGAGGCGCCGTCGCTGTAGTAGCTCGGCTTCAGGATCTCCGAGTAGAGATCCACCGTCGCCATGCGGGTCCCGACCAGCAGCATCCGGCCGCCCATGTCGGCCACGCGGGATCCCACGATGTTCTGAATCCAGTCGATCTGGCTCTCGAACTGCTGGTGGTTCGTGTTGTCCACGCAGTCGTCCATGATGACCAGGTCCGTACGGGTGCCGTAAATCTGGCCGCCCAAGCCGACGGCTTCGACCGTGTAATCCTTCTCCCCGGAGTCCACGCCGGCCATGCGGATCTGTGTGGACGTCCAGGTGGACGCGCCCTCGCTCCAGCCGCCCGGCGGGCCGAAGTCCTGCTGGAGCTGCGCGTACGCCTTCGACTCGGCCAAGCGCTGCTTGATCGAGAAGAGGAACTTCGCGGCCAGGGCCTGCGTCTTCGAGATCAGCAGGATGCGGATCGACGGGTCCTGAACGATGCGCCACGTCACGTAGTTGACGGTGATCGTGGTGGACTTCGCGTGCTCCGGCGGTGTGTTGATCAGGACCGTGTCCGGGTCGCCCTTGATGTACCGCTGCACCGGGTGGAGGTTCCGGGGCTCCCGGCCCTCCAGGAGGTCGTACCACTGCAAGTGGTGCGCGAAGAGCTGCGTGTCCAGGTACGTCGCGCAGAACTCCGGGAAGTCCGGGACTTCCTTGCGCGCCGCGGCGGCGCCCTCCGTCCGGGCCCGCAGCGCCCGATCCATGGCGTCCCGGTAGTCCGGGTCGCTCTTCCGGTAGTACTCGTGGGTTTTGCGCGAGCAGCCGGCCTGCCGGCAGCCCTCTTCGACCGTCTGCCCCATGCGTACCGCGGCCAGGATGGTCTGCTTCTTCTCCGCGCTGGAGAGCGTGTTGCGCCGCCGGTCCCGCGGCTTGATGCCCGGGAGCTGGGAGGGATCGGCCACGATCCTGGCCATCCGTGCACCTCCCCGGGGCTGGGGGCCTCCCTGGGGGCCCGACCGGGGGCGGAGGGTACATCTGTCCGCATATATCAGCCAACGGCCCTACGCTGCGCCCCGACGGTGCCGGAATGACCTCGGGAGGGACGGCCACCATGAAGGCGAAGTACGCGGGCTATTGCACATCATGTGCAATAAGGATCGAGCCCGGAACGGACATTGAAATCTTTCTTGGCGGATGGACTCACACCGCCTGCAAGAAGGCCGAGATAGCCCGGCGGGCAGAGGCCCGCGGCGGGCCGGTCGAACTGGAGCTGGTGATGCCGAAGAGCCGGCCGACGGAATACGTCGGCGTACGCAGCCAGAACCGGCGGAGCCTGCGGCAGCTCCACGCCCGCCAGGGGCGCTGACCTGCCCGGATGGCTGGTTCGTGACCATCCGTCATAGATGTGGCATGCAATCGGATTTGCAGGCATCTGCTAAGCTGGACCGCAGCGAGCTGGACCGGAAGAAAAGCACTTCCAATCCAGCCCCATATGGGCCCTTCCAGGGCCCCCAGAACCGCCGACGGCGGACATGACATGAGTGGCCCTGGCCTACGGCTGGGGCCACAGTCATATGGGGCCTACGGCCCCCTAGGGGGTCTATCAACGATAGATGGTGGGTCACCATCTATCGAGCGAGGCACCCGGGTTTAACACCCGGGGGTCAAACAGTACATAAGTGCCCTGATAGGGCACACATGGGGACAGAATCGGACATTACATGTCCGATATGGGTGCCTCGCTCGAATGAGCGAGGGTGCCACCCACCCCCATCAACATGGGTGTGTGTGCCCCAGACAGGTCGATGACCTGCGTATATGTGGGCTGATAGCCCACCTGTGGAGAGCCTGGACCTACGGTCTGGGCTCTCTCTGTGTGGTCACACGGTGGTGACCACCTGTGTGCGCTGCAAGCGCACCTATGGCGTAGCTCAGTGAGCAGGGCTCTGCCCTGACTCACTTCGCCGATCCGCTGTACCGCCAGTCCCCCTCAGGGGGACGTCCGGCGGAAAGGGGGTGGACAGTCCTCCGGACTGCTGTCGGTCCGCTGGACCGTGGCGACCGATGGTCGCCAATATGTGCGCTCACGCGCGCACGTACGCACACGCGGGCACCCGCGCGCGCGAGCCGGCCACCCTCGCCCTGGCGCCACTTCCCCGCGCCGCTGCGCGGCCCCTCACGGGCCTCTGCGGCCCCCGCCGCCCCGCCTGCCCACCGGGCCGACTCCAGGCCGCCGCACGGCCGTTGACGACCTTCGCGCCCCGTGTGCGCCTGTGCCCCGGATGTGTGCGCTCCGCACTCTCCGGACACTCTCCCTGCGGTCTTCACACACAGCCACACCATGATCACAATCAAAGAACTCTGATCGATGCTTATCTTGAACCAGATTCAACCAGGTAAGGAGTACCTAAAATATGCAGGTCAGAGGCCCACTGGAAAGGATCTTGAAAAAAGATCCCGACTCACGTTGACAGGAAAGCTGATCAGAGGGCATGGTTATGTCACTCCCCAGGGAGCACCGGAAACGGGGCGTAACTGGGACGAGTCCGCAGGGTCTCAAGTGGCTTGTTTCAAGCCCAAGTTGAGCCCTTTCACAACAGGGGAAGTCACCCACAAGGTCACCCGGGCCTGAAACCGGGGGGGTTGCTGGCCGTGAGCGGCGACCGATGCAGATGGGGGTCACAGCCCGGGCGCCGACGAACCGCCGACCAACCGGCGGAACAACACTCAGGGAAGAAGGAAGCGCTGCTCATCTCTCCGATGGGGCAGCGTGCACACGACGATGACAGCGCGGCCGTACGGCCAGCGCGACGCACACCGTACGAGCGGAGCATGTTCGGCATTCCCGGGCGCCACACTCCGGACGGCTGCCAGCCACCTCAGCAGTGGCAGGCCGAACCGGCGGCGCCCGGCGGCGCACATGCTCCGCAGCACGTCGCACGGTGTGCGGCGCAGCGGCCACCGGCCGCGCTGTCACTCGTCATGCGGGCAGGGCGTGATTTCCCTGCCCGTTTGATGAGTCAGGAGAGGACTCGACATGAGCACCAGCATCATCAGCAGCGCAGTGATCGACCTGGTCAAGCCGGAGACCCTGGGGTACATCGTCTACCCGCCCGGAGGGCAGCGCCTGCACTCGGTCTACGTGTGCGCCGAGCCCCTGAATCCGGGCTCGTACTGGACGCGCACGACAACCTCTGTCCGTAGGCGGACAGAGGTTCGCGGCTCCGTCGCCATGCCGACCGTGCAGGAGGCGGTTGACCTGGTGCGGCGAAGCATGGTCGAGCGGGGTTTGCACGGAAACCTCGGCCGCATCGTGGCCGTTCGGCGCCCCTGAGTACCTGTAAGAGCCATCGGGTCCACACCTTCGGGTGTGGGCCCCCTTGGTTCCGCAGGAACCGCGCCCGGGGCTGATTACCCCAGGTGACCAACTGCCCATGGAGAGGGGCAGATCATGACCGACACCATGTTCGGGGTGCCCGACGCGGTCATCTCCGAGCACACGCACGACGGCGCGAAGGTCGTTTCCGTGATGACCTTCGCGCAGGACATGGAGGTGGCGCGCCGCCTCCGCCACTCCGTCCGCGTCTGGACGGGGGAGGACCGCGAGGGCCGTCCGATGGCGATCATCTGGACGGCGGGCCTTCGGAGCGGAAGGCTTCTGGCGGCCTACGAGTTCACCCCGGGGGGTGAGTGACCGTGGCCAAGATCCTGTCCAAGGAGCCCGACCCGGGCTCGCAGGTCTGCGGGTACGAGATCACCGTAGACGGCATGTCGCCTGAGTACTGCGGCGAGCTGAAAGCCCTTGGGCTGTACTACTGCCGCGCGCATCACGAGCGCGTGTGGATCGTCCATGGCTACATGTGGGTGGCCCCTGGCACCTCTCAGGGGCTCCCCCCGCTGGCGGAGCGCCCCGTGCCGGCATACAGCGGCGAGGCCGCGATCTACAGCGTGGCGTACCTGACCAGGCGCGAGGGCAACGCCCTGCGGGCCGACCCGTACGACTGCCTGTGACCCCACAGAGACCCCCGCCCCCCGGCGGGGGTCTCCCTTCCTTCCCTGCGGCCAAGTGGCCGCGTGTCTCCCGGACCTCTCCCCGGCACGGCGCGCGGCCTCTTGGAGGCAGGGCCTCCGGCGGTCATCGCCTCGTTCGAAGACCGATCGATGACCGCAGCGCAGAGCGTCGGGCGCCGCCCGAACACTGCGCACGTCCATGTACTCAGAGAGAGGGATCACATGGTCGACAACGACGAGAAACAGATGTTGCCGGAGGTCGCGGTGTACGTCACCGCGATGGACGCCGCGCGGCGGCCGGCCCGGCCGCGGGCTGCGGCACGCTGCCCGACTGCCAGACGCCCGGCGGCACTTGCGGTTGCGGCACGGGCTGACACGAACACCCCCTCGCCCGGCGGCGGCAGCATCCCGCCGGGCGGGCCGGGGCACTGGAGAGGGAGCCATGCCGCAGCAGCGGGTACAGAGGCCCGTCAGAGCGCCTGACAGGCGCCGCGCGGAGCGCGAGAATGAAGCAGCACAGGAGCGGCGCCCGGAGGTCCGCAGGGATGTCTGGAACCGCTGGTTCAAGGAGAGGTGAACCATGGAGATCACACCAGAGGTTATTGCCCGACTCGGCAAGATCAGCAAGTCGGTCACGTATGGATACGTGAGCGTGCAGATCGAGTTCCATGACACGTATGCGTGGGATGACCCCCGCGTGCCGTGGTACCTGATCGGCAGGGGTGGCAACTACCCGCAGCAGTTCACCGGCGCGCCGGTCCGGGACAAAGACGTGCCATGTAACTACAAAAACTCCAGCGGCCACGCCGCTATCTACTTGCTGGGCGCCGTGAGCGCTGGTCGCCAGGAGCGCCTTACCGTCGAGGACCGCGAGTTCCTCGCGGACATTCGGTCGGCGGTCGAGCCAGCAACGGGGGACGCGGAGCTTTGGCGGAAGCTCGGCGTCCAGCTCGGTATCGGCCCCGTGAGGGGGGTCGAAGCGGGCCACCTTGCCGACCTGTCTCCCGGGGCTTCCTGTCGTACGCATTGAGCTGACAGGACCACCACGGGCGTGCCATAGTAGGCACAGCCGGGGGCAGCCAGCACCGGTACCCCGTTACTCCCCGCCTTCGCGGGGTTGGACCGTAGAGCTGTTGCAGGTTCACATGCTCCCCGCGTCCGTGGGGACGCAGTACGTCCCGCGTCAGCGGGAATGGCCCGTTCAGTGAGGGCGCGCAGCTTGTATGCACACCCCGCAGCTGCGGGGATGGCCCGTTGGACGGGGACGCTTTCCTGTTATGCGCACCCCGCGTACGCGGGGATGGCCCGTCGATAGCCTCCGCGGCTCTTCTGGGTGCTCTTCCCCGCGCGAGCGGGGACGGCCCGACATTCGGGCCAAAGCAAAAGGCCCCCGCCTCTTTCGGGGGCCTTTTGTGCTGGGCGCTCACGCCCAGCCGATCGGGAAGGTGATCCCATGACGACTATTCAGGTCATCAAGTGCACGTGGGCGCTTGAGCTGTGCCGACGCTACGAGGGGCGCGGCGAGACCCAGACCGCGTACATCGAGCTGGACTTGAGCGAGGGAACCTTGCTCGCTGACTATGACTCTCAGATCGACGGCTCCGCGCCGAGTGCCGTACGTACCGGTTTCGAGCGCCGGTACAGGATTCCGGTCCTGACCGCCGTCGCTGTCAATCGGCTGCTTGCCAAGCTGGCGCCGCTGGCGGACCGCATTCTTGCGGACTGGGAGAAGAGCTGGAACGGCGAAACCCATGTGGCTGTCCTCGGGGCCGACGCGAAGTCGGCGGAGAAGGGGATGGACGTCGTCCTGGAGGCCGGCTTCGACGCGCCCG
Source organism: Streptomyces paludis (assembly GCF_003344965.1). Classification (NCBI taxonomy): domain Bacteria; kingdom Bacillati; phylum Actinomycetota; class Actinomycetes; order Kitasatosporales; family Streptomycetaceae; genus Streptomyces; species Streptomyces paludis. The sequence continues at coordinate 6,685,445 of NZ_CP031194.1, forward strand.
ACATCGTCGGAGAGTGGGACGCCGACGACGTCACCAACGGGTCGGAGGCCGACGAGTACGACATCGTCGCCGGCACGACCGATGAGCGGCTGACCGAGATCGCAGCCGAGATCACCGAGGGCATGATCGGCTCCAGCGACCACACGGTGGGCGTCATTCACGAGCTGGACGCGTACCTCCGCCGCGTCCGCGCGGAGGCCGACGCCGAGTAGCGGCACGCATGCGGCAGCCCCCGGGACACACTCCCAGGGGCTGCCTCTGTGCACCCGCACCGCGCTGCGGTGCTGCCATCTACGGGGATGCCGCAGGCGGTACGGGCGATTGGGGGCTCGCTCAGCGAGCCGTTCGGAACGCGGCCCACGTGCGCTGGCCGTCCGGGCACCTCGTGCCGACGGGGCCCCTGATGCACCGCGCGCAGGTCTGCACGTGCCGTATGTACGCGCTGTAAGCGGTGAGCGTCCGCCCCCGCTCTATGGCGGTGGCGCGGCCTATGACCGGGCCGATCACGCGTTGTCCCCGAGCTTTCCGGCGCCCGCGCGCAGCAGCGCGGCCACGTCCCCCGGATCACAGAGCTGACCAGGCGCGACGACGGGCGACGCCCAGTGGACGTCGCTGGTGCCGCGATTCGACGGATGCGGCACCTTGAGCCACCCGCCGACGCCGAGCATCGTGCCGTACGGCTCGCCCCAGCGAGCGCAGGTCCCTACAGGCACCAGCGCGTGATACCAGGGCCCGGGGTGCGCTACCACGGGCCCGCCAATCATGACGGGCATGGCATCCACGACGTCCGTCACGCCCGTCACGCCCAGCGCGGCGTGCACGAGGTTCGGGTGCATCTTCACCGCGTCGAACCGGACTCCCACGCGCAGCACCGCAGGGCGCCCGCGCTGCCAGTCCTCGTACGCGAAGTCGGGCTCCGTGATGGAGCTGGCGAGCCAGCGCGCGATGCGGATATCCGCCTCCATGCGCCGCCGCCTGAGCATGACATTCCGGGTATCACTCATAGGTACTCCCCGCTTACCGTGGGTCGGTGAGATAGTTCGAGAGTAGGGAGTGAGCTAGTCCAATACAAGTCTTGTGATGGGCTAGTTCAAGGTGCAATGCTCCTTGCATGACCACGCCGAATGTCCGTATTGCCGAGCACTACCGGCAGCTCATCCGCGACGGGGCCCTCAGTCCCGGCGATCAGCTTCCACCCGTACGGGTGATGTCCGAGGAGCACGGGGCAGCCACCGCCACCGTGCGCGCCGCGATGGGCTGGCTCCGCACGGAGGGCTGGATCGTCACCACGCAGCGCGGCAGCTTCGTGGCCGACAGGCCAGCCAACACGGCCACACCGGCCGACCGGCTGGAGCGCATTCGCCGGACCGGCAGCGTCCTGGGCAAGGGCGAGACCAAGCGGGTCCTGAGCGCCGGACCCGTCGTTCCGCCGCTGTACGTGGCGGAGGCGTTCGACCAGGACCCGGGCGGCCAGCTCATCAGGCGGGAATACCTTGTCGGCACCGGCCAGACGCGCCTGATGCTGGAGGTGGACTGGCTCCCCGCAGCCTTCGCGGAGCTGGTCCCCGACGTGCTCAGCACGGCGCCCGGAGCGGGCAATGACCTGCTCCAGCAGATCGAGCGCGCCACCGGGCGCCGGGTGGCGCATGGCCGCGATGCCATGCACAGCCGCACCGCCGACGCTCGCGAGGCGTCCCACCTCAACATCGCCACCGGCGATCCGATCCTCGCCGGGGCGCACGAGTGGAGCGACGCCGAGGGCGTGATCGTCTACGGCGAATGGTGCTTGCCCCAGCGCTTGACTATTGGGTACGAGTACAAGATCTGAGCGCGCAGCGCTCACAAAAGCTGAAGGCCCCGTCACCCCCGTCGGGGCCTTCTTCATGTTCGCGGCCGACGGGTCGCGGCTGGTGCACCGGGCGATATCCCGGTGTCGGATCGACTGCGGGTGCAGCCCTCCCGGTGGGAGGCGGCGGGTTCGAGCCCCGCTCGGTCTACGAGCGGCCCTCGCTGCTCACTTTCAGCGAGGGCCGCTTCCCCGTCCATGGAGAGGAGACGCATGGAGATCGTCAGGGACGAGCTGACCCCGGAGGGGTCCAGATTCCCGCTGCCGTCCACACCTCAGATCGTGACCGTGACGCCCGAGATGGCGTCCGACTGGCTCTCGTACCGCAACCACCCGAAGAACCGTCCGATGTCGAAGGCGGTGTCCTTCAAGTACCAGAAGGACATGGAGGCCGACCGTTGGAGGTCGGGCACGCCCGAGGGGTACATCTTCGACACTGAGGGCTACATCATTAGTGGGCAGCACCGCATGAAGGCCCAGGCGAACAGCAACACCACGTTGGAAGTCTGGATCTTTCCGGCCGAGCCCCGCGAGATCTTCGAGGTGGTGGACCAGGGGTACAAGCGCACGGCCGCGCACGTGCTCAACGTGCCGTACGCGGTGAACATCGCCGCCGCCGCGCGCCACCTGGCCGCGCTCGCGGACGGCGACCGCTGGGGTATGCCCCGCTTCTCGAAGATCACGACGCCGGAGGTCGTGGCGACCTTTCACGCCTGGCCCGAGCTGACCTGGTACATCAAGGACATCCAGGGGGCCTCGCTGGAGGCCAGTATCCCGGTAGGCCCGCACGCGGCCGTCATCGCGCAGGCCGCGCGCAGCAGCGATGACCTGGCCCACGATCTGATCCAGACGTGGCTGGCCGGCGTCCGTACGGGCGAGGATCTGGGCGCGCGGGACCCGCGTCTCCACCTCCGGCGACGCTTCCACGGCGGGCTCCCGACCGGCAAGGGCAAGCGCGACCACGCGTACGCCCTGATCGTCAAAGCGTGGAACGCCTACGCCGCCGGCGAGGACATCACCATCCTCCGTCACATGTCCACAGAGCCGCTCCCCAAGGTCGCCGGCTTTGACTTCGAGAGGAAGAGCGCATGAGCGCGCCCACGCGCCAGCAGAAGCGTCTGGCGATGGCCAGGCTGGGCAGGCTGAACGACGCGGCCGAGCAGGCCGCGGACGACGTCCTGGTGGCCATCCATCAGGCCCTGGAGGCCGGCATCCTGCCCCAGGCCGCCATCGCGGCGGCCATCGGCGGCGTGAGCCCCAGCACCATCAGGGGCAAGGCCGCCAGGGGCGCGAAGATCCTGGAGGAGCGGAAGCAGTGAACCTGCCCCCTCCCACCCCCCACGCTGCCCGCGTTCCGGCCACCGCCACCAGCGGTGGCCGGGGGCAGGGTTCCACTACGTCGGCCGCACCCGCGGGGGTGCATGGCCGGTGAACGGCTTACTGAGCGGTCCCCCGCATGGGCAGCGCAGGTATGGCAGTGGATAGGTTTCCGCCAAGACAGCGTCTTGGGAGGGTGAAATGCCCGCTCTGAGACGACACTGTCCATGCTGCCATCGCCACCCACAAAGGGGACCCCCGTGCCACCCAAAAGGAAGATCGAATTGCCCGATCACGTACGCACCGCACTGCTGGAGAACGTTGCCCTGACCCACCACGCCGCCACATCCGCCGATGAGCTGGACAAGATCCAGATCTATTTGGCCCTTGAGCAGGGCGCCACCACCCGAGAGGTCGCGGACCGGCTGGGAGTCTCCCAGCCCACCATCGTCACCTGGAGCCGAGCCGGGAAGGAGGCGCTGGCGCGCCGTGAGAAAGAGCGAGCTGACCGCAGTAGAGACGATCTTGACCGATCCGAAGAACTCCTCTCGAACGGGAGCTGAGGTAGCCGAGGCCGTCATCGAGGCGCTGGACGCGGTCAGGTCCAGAACACACCGCCTCGCCGTGGTCGGCCAGATCAGATATGAGGCCCAGGGCGCCACCCACACGGTGGTCCTGGGCCCTTTCTCTGCCCGGGGCATCCTGGACTCCCCGGAGAAGTTCCAGCGCGCCACAGAGGCCGGCAGCGCCGCCCGTACCGCGGGTCAGGGCCTGGCCTGGGACGCGAAGACGGGCTTGGGCCGTGGGCGCTTCATGCTGGCCCCGGCCTTCGCGAGCGCCCGGGACGCGTACGACTTCTTCCGGGGCAACGAGCGCGGCGAGGAGATCAAGGCCCTCACCTCCAAGATGCTCATCGAGGGCGGCTGGCGCGAGGCCAGGGGGGCCGCCGAGTTGAAGGCGGACCTGGACGCGTGGGCCGCCGGCCGCTGGGCACAGGAGGCCGGCGTGGGGCCGAACTGCAACTGCGGCCTGCCGGCCGGGGTCACCTGTCGCTTCTGCCGCGCCGAGTACGAGCGGCACTGTCCACGGCACGACCGTACGGCGAAGCCGCACCGCTGCCGCCGCGCGGCGTAAGGAGGAGTCGTGGAGGACGATCAGCCGACGGAGTCGGAGTGCTGGCGGGGGTTCTGGGACATCATCGGCGCCGAGGCGTACCGCCTCTGGCGTGAGGACCAGACCCCGCCAGCGGCGCATCAGGACGCAGCCTGATCCATTTCCCATACAGGGATGATCTCGATCTTGTTGTACTGCTTGCCCGGGGTCTTCACGATGTTGATGCGGCCCACCACCTTCCCCAGCGCAGCCCGCTGCTTGGCGGGCTGCATGCGGGGCCAGAGGTCCGCCAGCGTGGCGAAATCCTCGGCGGAGGGGATCACGCCCTCGCCCGAGTCCAGGCGCAGCACTTCGAGCCGGGATTCGAGGTGGGATACCTCCGCGTCCAGCTCCTCCTTTTTGTTCCTGAAGTCCTCCTCGGAGACGAGCGCCTTCAGGTACAGATCGAGCAGCCGCGCACCCTCGGTGCGCTTTCCGGTCAACTCCCTCTCGACTGAAGGGATGTCGGACACAGCGCGCGCCCGGCGTGCGGCGCGCTTCATCGCCATCACACCCATATCCTGACCGCGACTGCGCTCTAGCAGCCAGGCCAAGATGGCGTCCTCCGCGCGGCGGAGCGTGACGGTCACGCCCTTGCACGCCTTCACGCTGATGTCCGGGCACCGGAAGATTTTAGTGTCTCCGCCGCCAGATCGGAGCACGGCGGACGCCACTAGGCGCCGGTCGCACAGGTTCCCGGCGGCGTTCTGGGCCTGGCAGCGCAGTAGTCCAGAGCAGGAGTACTTGGCCGACGTGGGCCAAGAGATGCCCTTGCTGGCCTCGCGGCGGCGCTTGTAGCGCTCCCAGGTGGCCATGTTGATGACCGGCTTATGCTTTCCCGCAGCCCAGTTGTCGTACGTGCTGGGCTTCTTGGACTGCCGGCCGTGCTTGGCCCGGTACTCGGGGCCGCGCCAGCGGATCAGGCCGGCTCCGAAGCCGGAGTCCATGACCACCTGCCACTGGGTGGCCTTCATGACCGTGCCGGACAGTGATCGGATGCCCCGCTCGGCCATGTCGGCCGCGATGCCGGCGACGGACTCACCGTCGGTGAAGCGTTCGTACGCCTCGGCAAGGGCTGGCCCCCGGGCGGGGTCCACTACCAAGACACCCTTACAGGTGTCGCAGCTCAGGTACTCCTGCGGCGCGTCTTCTTTGCGGCGGCAGTCGGGGCAGCGCTGGTAACCGAAGCGGGCCTGGCCCGTGTGGGGCAGGCCCTTGCGGTGGCGGCGCTCGTGCGCCTCCTGCCACGTCGCGCCGATGATGCCCGACTGCAAGTCGGCGACCAAGAGCATGTTGTCCCGGCTGAAGCGGCCGTGGTACGTGGTTGTGTCGAAATCCTCGGTGACGGCGACGAGTCGGCCGCCGGCCTTCTCTAGCTCCCGAAGGTTCACCTGGGACTCGTAGTTGTTGCGCCCGAAGCGCGACCACTTCCAGACCAGGACGACGTCCGCCTCTCCGGCGCGAACGCGCTCAATGACAGAGGCGATCTGCCGCTTGGCGGACTCTCTGCCGGTGAGGTTCAGGTCCTCAACGGGCTTGCCGATGATTGTGATGTTGTTCTTCGCCGCGTATTCGGAGCAGGAGAAGAGCTGTTGCTCCGGGCTCTGCATCTCCTCCTTCTCGGTGCTGACACGGATGTACACGATGGCGCGCAGAGTGCGCGCGTGGGTAGCTGACATGTGACCCTCTCCAAGGACGTGGAACACACCTTAGAGAATGTTGGTGTTCAGCACCATGCGTCGTGGGTCGGCATGGCGCACAACATCCCCTCCTGGCTGCTGGCCTCCGGGCTGGTCGAGCTGGGCATGGACTGGAAACAGGCGATCCTCACCATCGCGCTGGCCAATGTGATCGTGCTGCTCCCGATGCTGCTGACCGGGCACGCCGGGCCGAAGTACGGCATCCCCTTCCCCGTGCTCGCCCGCGCCTCGTTCGGTGTGCGCGGCGCCAATCTGCCCGCGCTGGTCCGGGCGGGCGTGGCCTGCGCGTGGTTCGGGATCCAGACCTGGATCGGCGGCCAGGGCATCTTCGTCCTGCTCGGCAAGATCTTCGGCGGCTGGGCCGACGCGTCCCGGATCGGCGGGCAGCCGTGGACCCTGTGGGTCTGCTTCGCCCTCTTCTGGGCGCTCGAACTCGCCATCATCTACCGGGGGATGAACACCCTGCGGCGGTTCGAGAACTGGGCCGCGCCCTTCGTGATCGTCGGCGCGCTCGTGCTGCTCGTCTGGATCACCGTCAAGGCGGGCGGCGTCGGTCCGCTGCTCGACCAGCCCTCGAAACTGGGCTGGGGCAAGGACTTCTGGCCCGTCTTCTTCCCCTCGCTGATGGGGATGATCGCCTTCTGGGCCACCCTCTCCCTGAACATCCCCGACTTCACCCGCTTCGGCGCCGGCCAGCGTGCCCAGATCCTCGGCCAGACGCTCGGCCTGCCGACCACGATGACGCTCTTCGCACTGCTGTCGGTCCTGGTGACCTCCGGATCGCAGGCGGTGTACGGGGCGGCGATCTGGGACCCGGTGGAGCTGGCCGCCAAGACCGACAACGTCTTCGGGCTGCTCTTCGCCCTGGTCACCGTGCTGATCGCGACGATCTCGGTCAATATCGCGGCCAATGTCGTCTCACCCGCGTACGACCTCGCCAATCTCGCGCCGAAGATCATCAACTTCCGTACGGGCGCGCTGATCACGGGCGTCGTCGGGGTCGTCATCATGCCGTGGAAGCTCACCGCCACCCCGGAGCTGTACATCTTCACCTGGCTGGGGCTGGTCGGCGGACTGCTCGGTACGGTCGCGGGCATCCTGATCGCCGACTACTGGATCGTCCGCCGTACCGTCCTCGACCTGGCCGACCTCTACCGGCCCGGCGGCCGCTACTGGTACCGGGGCGGCTGGAACCCCCGGGCCGTGATCGCCTTCGCCGTCGGCGGGGTGCTCGCCGTGGGCGGGTCGCACTCCGCGCCGGGCAAGGGCCCGTTCCCCGAGGACGGTCTGATCCCGCTCCTGAAGCCGCTGGCGGACTACGGCTGGGCGGTGGGCCTGGCGGTGTCGCTGGGCCTGTACGTGGCGCTGACACTGCCGGGGAGAAGGGCGGAACACTGAGCCGGGCCGCGGCGGTCGCGCGGCCCCGGCGCCGGACTCCCGTCCGAGGCGCTCCTGCCCCCGCCGCCGCGGCGTGATTATCTGGGGAGATGATCGATGACCCTGTGTACGGAACGGTTCCCCTGAGGGGAACGGCCCAAGGCCCCGGCGTCGCCGCCGTAGAGGAGGCGGTACGCAAGGCCGCGGCGGACGAGATCCTCCCGCGCTTCCGCCGGCTCGCGGCGCACGAGGTCCTCCAGAAGAGCGGGCCGCACGACCTCGTGACCGTCGCGGACCGGCGCGCCGAGGAGCACCTCACCGCCACCCTGACCGAGCTGCTCCCCGGCTCCGTTGTGGTCGGGGAGGAGTCGGTGCACGCGGACCCGGCACGGTACGACGCGCTGGGCGGCGACGCGCCCGTGTGGATCATCGACCCGGTCGACGGCACCCGCCAGTTCGTACGCGGCGAGCCGAACTTCGGCACGCTCGTCGCCCTCGCCCAGGGCGGCGAACTGCTGGCCTCCTGGACGTACGCGCCGGCGCTGGACCTGATGGCCATCGCCGTACGCGGCCGGGGAGCCGTGCTCAACGGCGTCCCGCTGCGCTCCGGCGCCCCGGAACCGGGGGCGGTGCTGAAGGTCGCCCACTCCCACCCGGACTACACCGACGAGGCGCAGAAGAACGCCCTGCTGGGTCTGGGCTGTCCCGATATCGAGGCCCGCCCCTGCGGAGCGGCGGGGCTGGAGTACCTGGCCATCGCCCGCGGCACGCTCGACGCGGTGGCCTTCAACTGGGAGCTGGCCTGGGACCACGCGGCGGGCCTGCTGCTGGTGGCGGAGGCGGGCGGCACCCAGATGACGCTCACGGGCGAGCCGTACCGCATCACGGGCGGCAACGCGCTGCCCTTCACGGCGGCGCGGGACGCGGCGACGGCCCGCCGGGTCCGGGAGCGGCTGCTCGCCGGCGGCTGAGAGCCGGGGGCCGGCCGTCGCGCGAGCGGCACGGCGAGCCGGTCCGGAGTTCCCGCGCCGCGGCACCGGCCGCGGGTCAGCTCACGAGCAGCCGCAGGAGATGCGCGCAGGCCGCCTCTTCGCTCGGGTGCCGGGCGATCGTCTCGTACACCCCGCGCTCGTAGACCCCGGTCTCCCACGTCCCGCCGTGCTCCGCTTCCCTCAGGAAAAGGAAGTCGGGCGGTGTGGGCACCGGTTCGTGGACCTGCTCGATGCGGTAGTAGCCGTCGGGCACCCCCGCGTCGCTCAGTGCGGCGCGCAGCGCGTAGCGGTCCATCGCGTCATCCGTCCCGCGTCCCTCCGCGTTACGCGGCGGACGGCGCCAGATAGCCGTTGTCCAGCAGCCACTTCACATTGAGCCGCTGGTCCTGGCCGGGGTTCAGGAACACCGGGTCCAGCTTGATCTGCTGACCGCGGCCCGGCTGCTCGAACCACGGGGCGATGCTGCCCTGCCACACCGAGAACGGCTTGGTCACCTTGTAGACGCGGTAGTCGCACGGCACGGCGGTGTCACGGGTGTTGAGATTCTGCGGCGGCAGCGCGCGCTTGCCGTACGCGTCGCCCGCCGGCGCCAGGTAAGCGCCGTACTCGGAGCCGAAGCGGTCCAGCTTCTGGCCCGGGCGCAGCCGGGTGGCCGTCTTGTCGATCTCACCGTTGACCTCGGCGAAGCCGTCATTGGGCGGGTACTTCCAGCTGCCCGTGTCCGCCGGGCCCTCCCAGTACTTCTTCAGGAAGGCGGACGGGCTCAGCCGGCCGGTGCGCTGGTAGTCCGTCAGCAGCGGTCCCACCGGACGCTGCCCCCGCTTCGGCAGCCACTTCGGGCCGAGCCGCGCGTCGCCGCGGAACTCCCCGGTGCAGGGGGCGTGCTGACCGGCCGCCATGTTCACGCCGGTGGCGGGCCGTACCTCCTCCGGCTGCTGCGGTGCCGCGTGCGCGGCGGGCGCCATCGCCAGGGCGACGGTGACGCCGAATCCGGCGAGGAGGGAGCGCATTCGGTTCACTCGGAGATTCCCTTCGGGTGCTGACATGTCGCTGACGGTGCGTCAGGCGACACGTCAGGATAACGCAGGGTCGCGAGACGTGTTCGCTGGGTGAGGGTGGCTGTCTCCGCCGGGACCGGTATCCGGACCGGCCGTGCCCGGGAATACGCTGGGGCTCCGACCGGGTGGCCGACAGCGCCGACAGGGGCTGGGTCGGCAAGCGCTGACAGAGGAGTCCGAAGGTGACGTCGATGCTCGATGCGGTCGTCGTGGGAGCGGGACCCAACGGCCTGACCGCCGCGGTCGAGTTGGCCCGGCGCGGTTTCTCCGTATCCGTGTTCGAGGCCAAGGAGACGGTGGGCGGAGGCGCGCGCACCGAGGAGCTGACCCTGCCCGGCTTCCGGCACGACCCCTGCTCGGCCGTCCACCCGCTGGGCGTCGGCTCGCCCGTCTTCAAGACCATGCCGCTCGCCCGGTACGGACTCGACTGGCTGCACCCCGAACTGCCCATGGCGCACCCCTTCGACGACGGTACGGCGGCGGTGCTGGCACGCTCGCCCGCCGAGACGGCCGCCTCCTTCGGGCCGCGCGACGCGGGCGCGTACCGCCGTCTCGTGGCGCCCTTCCTCGGCAAGTGGGACACCTTCGCGGCGGACTTCATGTCCCTGCCCCTCACCGCGCTGCCGCGCGACCCCGTCACCCTCGCCCGCTTCGGGCTGGCCGGTCTGCCGCCGTCGACCTGGCTGATGCGCCGCTTCCGCGACGACCGGGCGCGCGCCCTGTTCGCCGGGCTCGTCGCCCATGTCATCGCCCCGCTCAGCGGCTTCGCCACCGGCGCCGTCGGGCTGGTCTTCGCGCTCGCCGCGCACGCGGGCGGCTGGCCGATGCCGCGCGGCGGCTCGCAGTCGATCTCCGACGCGCTCGCCGCGTACCTCCGCGACCTGGGCGGTACGGTCCACACCGGGTACGAGGTCAAGCGGCTGGACGACCTGCCGCCGGCCCGCGCGTACATCTTCGACACCTCCCCGACCGCCCTCGCCCGGATCGCCGGGCTGGGCCGGGCGTACGACGGCTACCGGTACGGCGCGGGCGTTTTCAAGATCGACTACGCGCTGGACGGGCCCGTGCCCTGGACCGCCGAGGAGCCGCGCCGGGCGGGCACCGTCCAGATCGGCCCGAGCAGCCGGGAGATCGGCGCCGCGCTGCGGCAGGCGGCGGGCGGCCGGGTGCCCGAGACCCCGTTCCTGATCACCGCGCAGCCCAGCCTGGTCGATCCGTCGCGCGCGCCCGAGGGCAAGCACGTGTTCTGGGCGTACGGCCATGTCCCCAACGGCTGGGACGGCGACCTCACCGACGGCATCGAGCGGCAGATCGAGCGCTTCGCACCGGGCTTCCGGGACCGCGTCCTGGCCCGCGCCACCGCCGGACCGCCCGAGCTGGCCGCCCGCAACGCCAACTACATCGGCGGGGACATCGCCTGCGGCGCCGCCTCCGGGCTCCAGCTGCTGCTGCGCTCCAAGCTCTCCCTCTCCCCGTACACCACCTCGCACCCCGCCGTCTTCCTCTGCTCCTCCGCGACCCCGCCGGGGCCCGGGGTGCACGGCATGGCGGGGCACAACGCGGCCAAGGCGGTGTGGCGCGGGTGGCGCAAGTGGAGCGAGGGCTGATCCCGGCCGCCGGAGGCTGATGTCGTTTTTCCGCCAGCCGGGCCGGTGGGGGTGGCCGATGATGGAGCCATGCGCCCCGCCATGTACACCGATACGGAACGCTGCGTCAGGGCCGTCAGATCCAAGGACGCCCGGTTCGACGGCTGGTTCTTCACCGCCGTCCTGACCACCGGGATCTACTGCCGGCCCAGCTGTCCGGCCGTACCGCCCAAGGCCGAGAACATGACGTTCCACCCCAGCGCCGCCGCCTGCCAGCAGGCCGGCTTCCGCGCCTGCAAGCGCTGCCGGCCCGACACCAGCCCCGGCTCCCCGGAGTGGAACGCCCGCGCCGACACCGTCGCCCGCGCCATGCGGCTCATCCAGGACGGCGTCGTCGACCGCGAGGGCGTCCCCGGGCTGGCCGGCCGGCTCGGCTACTCGGCGCGCCAGATCGAACGGCAGCTCCTCGCCGAGCTGGGCGCCGGTCCGCTCGCGCTGGCCCGCGCCCAGCGGGCACAGACCGCCCGGCTGCTCGTGGAGACGACCGCGCTGCCGATGGCGGAGGTCGCGTTCGCGGCGGGATTCGCCTCGATCCGCGCGTTCAACGACACGGTCCGCGAGGTCTTCGCGCTGTCACCCAGCGAGCTGCGCACCCGCGCGGACCGGCGGACGGCAGCGCGCGCCCCGCGCCCCACGAGTGATGCGCCGGGCGCGTCCGCCGCCGACGGCACGCGCGCGGCCATCTCCCTGCGGCTGCCGTTCCGCGCCCCGCTCAACCCCGACAACCTCTTCGGCCATCTCGCCGCCACCGCCGTACCGGGCGTCGAGGAGTGGCGGGACGGCGCGTACCGCCGCACGCTCACCCTGCCGTACGGGCACGGCATCGTCGCGCTGGCCCCCCGCCCCGACCACATCGCGTGCCGGCTCTCCCTCACCGACCCGCGCGATCTCACCTTCGCCATCAGCTGCTGCCGCCGGCTGCTCGACCTGGACGCCGATCCCGAGGCCGTGGACGACCAGCTGCGGGCCGATCCTCGGCTCACGCCCCTGGTCGACAAGGCGCCGGGGCGGCGGGTGCCCCGGACGGTGGACGCCGCCGAGTTCGCCGTACGGGCGGTGCTCGGCCAGCAGGTGTCCACCGCCGCCGCGCGGACCCACGCGGCCCGGCTGGTGACGGCGCACGGCGTGCCGGTGGACGATCCCGAGGGCGGGCTCACGCATCTCTTCCCGACCCCCGCCGCGCTGGCCGGGCTCGACCCCGAGGCGCTGGCGCTGCCGCGCAGCCGCCGGACCACCCTCACCACGCTGGTCGCGGCCCTGGCCGACGGCTCGCTGGGGCTCGGCCCGGACAGCGACTGGGAGTCGGCACGGGCGCGGCTCGGGGAGCTGCCCGGGTTCGGGCCGTGGACGGTCGAGGTGATCGCGATGCGCGCGCTCGGTGACCCGGACGCCTTCCTCGCCACCGACCTCGGCATGCGCCGGGCCGCCGCGCACCTCGGTCTGCCGGCCACCCCCGCCGCGCTGACCGCGCGCGCCGCCGCGTGGCGCCCGTGGCGCGCGTACGCCGTCCAGTACCTGTGGGCGACGGACGACCACGCCATCAACCGCCTCCCGGCCGACACCCCTGCCGCGTAAGGAGAGAGCCATGCCCACGCCGACCGCGCCCAGCGCACCGGTCACCCACACCGTCATCGACAGTCCGTACGGGCCGCTGACGCTCGTCGCCACCGGCGGTGTCCTGAGCGCGCTCTACATGACCGACCAGCGCCACCGGCCGCCCCAGGAGACCTTCGGCGTCCCCGACCCCGGGCCGTTCACCGAGGCGGTGCGCCAGCTCGGCGCGTACTTCGACGGCGAGCTGACGGAGTTCGATCTGCCGCTGCGGCTCGCGGGCACCCCGTTCCAGCGGAGCGTCTGGGACCAGCTGACCCGTATCCCGTACGGCGAGACCCGTTCGTACGGCGAACTGGCCGAGGCGCTCGGCAAGCCCGGCGCCTCGCGGGCGGTGGGCCTGGCGAACGGCAAGAACCCGGTCGGCATCATCGTGCCGTGCCACCGGGTGATCGGCGCGTCGGGGAGCCTCACGGGGTACGGCGGCGGTCTCGACCGCAAGAAGCGGCTGCTGGCCTTCGAGAGCGGCGCCTTCGGGAGCGGCGCCCCGGCCGACGACGGCGGCACGCTTTTCTGACGTCCTCAGTTGCCTGCGAGCGGGTCCGGGGTGAGCCCCGTCCAGTGGCGCAGCGCCGCGCGGCCGGTCCGGAGCGGGCCGCCGTCGCCGGGCGCGGTGCCGGCCTCACCCACGTAGAAGCGGCCGTCGTCGAGCGCGACCAGCCCGTACTGCCCGGCCGACTCCCAGCCGTACACACCGGATTCGGGGTGGTGCAGTCCTTGGGGCAGGAGCGACAGCAGGGGGCCGCGCTCGGGGCGGGGCTGGCCGCGCAGTTCGCCCTGCACGGGCCGCTTCGAGCCGTCGACGACGAAGAGCGAGTAGTTCGGGAAGGCGGTCTTCCGGCCCTTGTAGACGGCCATCAGCCAGTTGCCGGTGGCTCCGTCGTACTCCAGGTTCTGGACACCGTAGGTGGTGTTGCCGGTGTACACGAAGTACTTGCCGTCGGGGGCGGCGGGACCGCTGGTGTGCGGGTCCCGCTCGGTCAGCGGGCGCGCGTACGTCCGCCAGTCCCGTACGTCGTACTGGAGCAGGACCTGGTGGTCGTTGTCCGCGCGGGCGGTGTTGGCGTAGATCCCGTACGCGACGGTGAGCAGGAGGCCGGGCCGGCCGTCGAGGGCGGGGCCGAAGGCCACTCCGTCGATACCGCTGCAACCGTAGCGGTGGTCAAGGGTGTTGGCGGTGTTGCCGTCGAAGACGCCGTCGCCGTCCATGTCGGCCGTGTAGTCCTTCACGACCTCCTGGAGATGGACGGTGGAGACGACCCCGGCGGATGCCGCGTCCATGCCCATCCGGGTGATGCGGTCCCCGTCGAACACGGCGATGTAGAACGCCTTCGCCGCCTTGTACTCAAGGGAGCCGTAGACCCTGCCGTCCCGCTCGTCGAAGTCGAGATCGCCGAGGTGGCCGGTGAAGCCGGTGACGGAGCCGAGGGGGGTGCCGCGCAGATCCGTCTTCACCAGGAGATCGGTGAACGAGAAGTAGAGCACGCCCTTGCGCCGGTCGACGGCCATGCCCTGGAGATGCCCGGCCGCCCACGCGCCGCCGTCCACGGACCCGGGCAGCTCGGGAAGGCTCCGCACGGCCGAGGCCGGCGCGGCGGAACCCGGCACGGTCGCCCCCGGGACCGTCCGCTCCGTCCCCCCGGCGGCCAGCACCAGCGCCATCCCCAGCGCCGCGGCCACCACGGGCCCGCGGACGGCGGGTGCACGGCCTCTCCGCCGGTACGCCGGCCGGCCGGGGCATGAGCGCATGGGAACCTCCGCGTTCGTGGCCCCCCAGCATCCCGCCCACCCCACGCCCACACCGCACCAACGCGGAACGAACACCCGGGAATACCCCCGACGGGCCATCAACCGCCCGCCGGGGGAGCGGTTCCGTACGCGCTCGGGTGGCTCGGGCCGTTCGCCGGCGGCCCGGGCGCCTCAGGCGGCCCGGAGCGCGATGGCCCGCCCGAGCGCGTGCTGTTCCTCCTCGGGCAGCCGCCGCTCCGCGTGGAGCATGCGCAGGGCGGTGGTGAGCCGCTGACCGTCCTCGGGCCGGCCGAGATCACCCAGATAGGCGGGGAGGAGCAACCCCAGCGCGTCGAGGTCGGCGCGCTCGCACAGACGGGTCAGGAGCGGGCCGATCGGATCACCGGGCGGGACGGGCGCGTCCCCTGTGTCCCGTGTGGCGCGCAGGCCCCTGGCGACGCAGAGGCGCAGCCAGTCGGCGTACGGACCCGGAGGTACGTCGGCGAGCCGCTCGGCCGCCTGCTCGAAGTGCTCCCGTGCCGGCTCCCGCTCACCCAGCTCCAGATGGGCGCGGCCCATGTTCCCGTGCAGGGAGGCGTAGAAGCCGCGGACCCGTGCGTCGCCGACGCGGTCGGCGCGGGTCAGACACTCCTGGTTCCAGCGGAGGGTCTCCCGCGGCGTCGGCTGGTGCCGCGCCACGTAGTGCGCGGCGACGCACGCGCCGTAGTCGTCCTCGGCCGCCTCCCAGGCGCGCAGGAACAGTGCGCGCGCCTCGTCGGTCCTGTTCTCGGTCTCGGCGGCCATGCCCTCGGCGCACAGCCGTACCACCGCGTTCCCGCTGTCCATCTCAGCCCTCCTCGGCGGGCGGAGCCGGGGTGTCGGGCAGGGCCACCGGCATGACCAGGGTGGTGAAGGCGGCCTGGTCGGCGGAGCGGACCACGATGGGGTCGGTGGCGGAGGAGATCTCCAGCAGGACGTCGGGGCCGACGCTCGCTTCGAGGGCCGGGACGAGTACGGCGGGGTCGAAGCCGATGGGCGGGGAGTCGTCGCCCATCCGTACCGCGGGGAGCGTGGTCGCTTCGGTGCCGTCCGGGCGGGAGACGGTCACCTCGTCCTTGCCGAGCCGCAGCGCGACCGCCCGCGCGTCGGCGCTTTCGCCGTCGCCGGTGCCGACGGCGGTGATGAGCGCCCGGCGGTCCACGATCACCCGGTGCCGCCGGGGGGACAGGGCCGTCAGCATCTCCCGGTACGCCGGGAACTCGCCCTCGGTCAGGGGGATTTCCCGGGAGCCCTCGCCGTCCGCCCGGTCCGCCGTCTCCTCCGGGCCGTCCGTGTCGTGCGCCGTCGCGCCGCCGGGGCCGGCCTCGATCGTCACGGCCGCGCAGCGCGCCGCCCAGGTGCCGATGCCGGCCAGCCGCTCGGCGTCCACCAGCAGCCGGCGGGGCGGGCCCTCCACCGTCATGACGGGCTTCAGGCCCCGTACCGACAGCCGGTAGCGGTCGGTGGCCACCAGCCGTACCTCGTCCTCCTCGATCTCGACGAGGACACACCCGAGGACGGGGAACTCCGCGTCCCGGTGCGCGGCCGGCACCACCTGCCGTACGGCGGCGGCCAGTTCGGCGCCGCCGAGCCGTACCAGGGTGGCCGGCGCGGCCGGGCCCTCGCCGCTGTCCGGCGCGCCGGGCGTGCCGGGGGAGTCGGGCCCCGGCATCGACCGCAGTACGGCCGCGATCGTCGCGTCGGCCGCGCGCGACCGGTTCCGTACGGTCGTCCGGTGCCGTTCCAGGACGGCGCGCGCCTCGGACACCCCGCCGTCGAGGACGACCGTGACATCGGCCAGCGGCAGCCCCGCCTCCCGCAGGCTGCGCAGCATGTTGGCGCGTATCTGCTGGTCGGCGCTGTAGAAGCGGTAGCCGGTCGTGGCGTCCACCCGGGCCGGCGGCAGCACCTGGCAGTCGTCGTAGAACCGCAGGGCGCTCGGCGCGAGGCCGACCCGCCGGGCGAAGGCGCTGATGCTCAGCAACTCGGGGGCGCCGAAGACCAGATCGACCGGGACGCCCCCCGACGGCCGCCCACTGGTGCTGCTCGTGCCGCTCCCGCCACTCGTACCGCTCGTACCGCTCGTACCGCTCGTGCTGTCTGTAGTGCTCTCCATGGCCGCGATTGTCGGCGTTCAAGCCGCCTGAAAGTCAAACCGGCCCGCCCGGATAGGGTCGTGGGCAAGCACGAGCACGTGAGAAGCATGTGAGATATGGGGGGACATGGTGACGGACGGAGCGGCAACCAAGGCCGCACGCGTACTGATCGCGGCCGACAAGTTCAAGGGTTCGCTCACGGCCGTACAGGTCGCGGAGCGCGTGACGGCCGGGCTGCGCCGGATCGCGCCCGGGGTGCCGGTCGGCACCCTGCCCGTCGCGGACGGCGGTGACGGTACGGTCGCGGCGGCCGTCGCGGCCGGGTTCGAGCGGCGCGAGGTGCGGGTCACCGGCCCCCTCGGCGACGAGGTGACGGCCGCCTACGCCCTGCGCGACGGCACGGCCGTCATAGAGATGGCGGAGGCGTCCGGCCTCCAGCACCTTCCCGAAGGGGTCTTCGCGCCGCTCACGGCGACCACCCACGGCTCCGGCGAGCTGCTGCGCGCCGCGCTCGACGCGGGCGCGCGGAGCATCGTCTTCGGCGTCGGCGGCAGCGCCACGACCGACGGCGGCGCGGGCATGCTCACGGCGCTCGGCGCCCGCTTCCTGGACGCCGACGGGCGGCCCGTCGGCCCGGGCGGCGGCGGACTCCGGGATCTTGCCACCGTCGATTTCTCCGGACTCGACCCGCGGCTGGCCGCCACGGACCTCGTCCTCGCCAGCGATGTCGACAATCCGCTGACCGGTCCGAAGGGCGCCCCCGCCGTCTACGGACCACAGAAGGGCGCGAGCCCCGAGGACGTCGCCGTGCTCGACGCCGTCCTCGTCCGCTACACCGAGGTGCTCACGGCGGCCGTCGGCCCCCGCGCCGCCCGGCTGGCGTCCTCGCCCGGCGCGGGCGCGGCCGGCGGCATCGGCTACGGCGCGCTGGTCGGCCTGGGGGCGAGCTTCCGGCCCGGCATCGAGGTCATGCTCGACGTCCTGGGCTTCGCCGCCGCGCTGGCCGGCGCGACCCTCGTGATCACCGGCGAGGGCTCGCTCGACGAGCAGACCCTGCACGGCAAGGCCCCGGCCGGGGTCGCGGCGGCGGCCCGCGCCCGGAACATCGAGGTCATCGCGGTCTGCGGCCGGCTCGCCCTGCCCCCGGAGGCCCTCGGCCGCGCGGGCATCCGCCGCGCCTACGCGCTCACCCAGCTGGAGCCGGACCCGGCCGTCTGCATGGCCGAGGCGGGCCCGCTGCTGGAGCGCCTCGCCGAGGACATCGCGCGGGACTTCCTGAGCTGAGGGCCGGGAGCGGCGCGGGCCCCGTACGGGCCGGGATGTACGGGGCTCGCGCCCGTGCGTCCAGGTCCGTACGGGCGCGGGACGCGCTGCCCGGGCCCCGTAAGCCCCGTACACGCTGCCCGGGCTCCATAGCCCCCGTACGCGCTGCCCGAGGCCCCGCACGGCCCCCGCACGCACGAAAGGGCCCGGGCGCGCCGTGTACTGCGCGCCCGGGCCCTTCCGGCCCATCCCTGCGTCCTACGTCCTGCGTCCCGCGTACCGCCGCTACGGCAGCTGTGCCGCCCGCGCCTCGCGGCGATTGCCGCGGAACGTGTTCACCCGCCGCGCCGTGGCGAAGAGCGGGATCACCGCGCCCGTCACCACCTGGAGCGCGCAGCCGGTCTGGAGCAGCAGCTGACCGCCGGGCGCGTCGAACGCCCAGGCCGCCAGCAGTCCCATCGCGGCGACGATCCAGCTGAGCATCGCGACCGCGAGGATCCCGCGCGGCTTCGGGTACTCGACCCGGCTCACCATCAGCCAGGCCACCCCGATGATCGCCATCAGCGTCGGCACGAAGGGCAGCTCCAGCAGCACGATCGAGATGACCGTGAGCGCCCCGAAGGGGCTCGGCATCCCCTGGAACATGCCGTCCTTCATCGTCACGCACGAGAATCTCGCGAGTCTGAGCACCACGGCCAGCAAGACGACGATCGCCGCCAGCGCCGATACCCGTTGATGCGCGTCATCCGCGACCATTCCGTACACCAGTACGAAATAGGCCGGGGCAAGACCGAAGCTGATCAGGTCGGAGAGGTTGTCCAGCTCCGCGCCCATCGGGGAGCTGCGCAGCTTGCGCGCCACGATGCCGTCGAACAGGTCGAAGATCGCCGCGGCGAGCATCAGGATCACGGCCGTCGCGGCGGAGTGCCGCGCCATGCCGCTCTCGTCGTCACCCGTGAGATGCGGGATCAGAATGCCGGTGGTGGTGAAGTAGACGGCCATGAAGCCGCAGGTGGCGTTACCGAGCGTGAGGGTGTCCGCTATCGACAGCCGCAGGGAGAGCGGCATGTCCTCCGCGTCGGCCTCGGCCTCGTCGGTCACGTCGGCGGCCCAGCCGGCCTGGGTCTCGGGATCAAGAACGGTCAATTCGAGTCACCCCTGCGGTCGTGGTCTGGCCGACCTCGACGGCGACATCGACACCTTCCGGAAGGTAGATGTCGACGCGCGAGCCGAACCGGATCAGGCCGATACGCTCGCCCTGCTCCACCTTGGTCCCCTGGGGCACGTACGGGACGATACGACGGGCCACCGCGCCGGCGATCTGGATCATCTCGATGTCGCCCAGCTCGGTGTCGAAGTGCCAGACAACGCGCTCGTTGTTCTCGCTCTCCTTGTTGAACGCCGGAACGAACCCACCGGGGACGTGCTCCACGGAGGTCACGGTGCCCGCGAGGGGAGCGCGGTTCACGTGCACGTTCAGCGGGCTCATGAAAATGGCGACCCGGGTGCGCCCGTCCTTCCACGGCATGATGCTCTGCACCACACCGTCGGCCGGCGAGATCACACGGCCCGGCGCGATCTCGCGCTCCGGGTCTCTGAAGAACCACAGCATGCCCGCGGCGAGCGCGGTGGCGGGCACGGCGAGGGCGGCGGCGCGCCGGGAACGACCGGCGCGCGCCAGGCTGATCGCGGCGGTGGCGACGGTCGGCAGGAGCCACGGCGATGCTCCGCGTGCGATGCGGACCCGGCCGCTTGGTGCAGAGGTTTGGCTGTGGGGCATGGATGACCTTCGTAGCGGGATGATGCCGCGCAGGCGACGGGGGACGGCGGCTTTTGAGCGATGGTACTGGTTGTGAGCGGCAACTGAGCAAGCCAGCACCCGAGTCGAGCGGCTTGAAGCATGCGGCGGGGCACAACGCGGTGTGATCTTCTTCGCCGTCAAACCGGCCCAAACAAGATAATTAACCCTGGAATCGGTACTCCTCCAGCAGTCGGCGGCCGATGATCATTTTCTGGATCTCGGCGGTACCTTCGCCGATCAGCAGCATCGGTGCCTCGCGGTAGAGACGCTCGATCTCGTACTCCTTGGAGAAGCCGTAACCACCGTGGATACGGAAGGCGTCCTCGACGACTTCCTTGCAGTATTCGGAGGCGAGGTACTTCGCCATCCCTGCCTCCAGGTCGTTTCGTTCGCCGGAGTCCTTTTTGCGTGCCGCGTTGACCATCATCGCATGGGCCGCTTCGACTTTGGTAGCCATCTCCGCCAGCTTGAACTGGATCGCCTGGTGATGGGCGATGGCTTTCCCGAATGTATGACGTTGCTGGGCATAGGAGACGCCGAGTTCGAAGGCGCGCTGTGCGACACCGCAACCACGCGCCGCGACATTCACCCGGCCGATCTCCACGCCGTCCATCATTTGGTAAAACCCTTGGCCAGTGGCGCCGCCGAGTACCCGATTGGCCGGAATGCGCAGTCCGTCCATGAGCAGCTCGGTGGTGTCGACGCCCTTGTAGCCCATCTTCTCGATCTTCCCCGGGATCGTGAGGCCGGGCCGCACCTCGCCGAATCCGGGCTCCTTCTCGACCAGGAACGTGGTCATCGACCGGTGCGGGGCCGTCCCCTCCGGGTGGCCCTCGTCGGTCCGGCACAGCACGGCGACGAGCGAGGACGTCCCGCCGTTGGTCAGCCACATCTTCTGGCCGGTCAGTACGTACGCCTCCCCGTCGGCCTCCCGCACCCCCCGCGAGGTGATCGCCGCGACATCCGAGCCCAGGCCCGGTTCCGACATCGAGAACGCGCCACGCACCTCGCCGGCCGCCATACGCGGCAGGAACGTGTCCTTCTGTTCCTGAGTTCCGTACCGCTGAAGGAGATACGCCACGATGAAGTGCGTGTTGACGATGCCGGAGACGGACATCCAGCCGCGCGCGATCTCCTCCACGCACAGCGCGTAGGTGAGCAGCGACTCGCCGAGGCCGCCGTATTCCTCCGGAATCATCAGACCGAAGAGCCCGAGTTCCTTGAGCCCCTCGACGATTGCCACCGGATATTCGTCGCGGTGTTCCAGCTCGGTGGCGACCGGGAGGATCTCCTTGTCGACAAAGTCTCTTACCGTGGCGAGGATCTCCCGCTGGATATCCGTCAGTCCGGCGGTCTGCGCGAGTCGGCTCATCCCGTTCTCACTTCTCCCGTTGCTTCGGTTCCGGATACTTCGGTTCCGGGCGGCCCGGCTGTTCTCCGCCGCGCTCCTTCACGTAGGTCTCTGTCGGGACCATCACTTTCCGGCGGAACACACACACCACCGTCCCGTCCTGCGTGTATCCCCGGGTCTCCACGTACACGATTCCCCGGTCGCTCCGGGACTTCGACGCCGTCTTGTCCAGCACCGTCGTCTCGCCGTAAAGCGTGTCGCCGTGGAAGGTCGGCGCCACATGACGGAGCGACTCCACCTCCAGATTGGCGATCGCCTTGCCGGAGACATCCGGCACCGACATCCCCAGCAGCAGCGAGTACACGTAGTTCCCCACGACGACATTCCTGCCGAAATCCGTCGTCTTCCCGGCGTAGTTCGCGTCGAGGTGCAGCGGATGGTGGTTCATGGTCAGCAGACAGAACAGATGGTCGTCGTACTCCGTCACGGTCTTGCCCGGCCAGTGCTTGTAGACCGCGCCGACCTCGAACTCCTCAAAAGTGCGCCCGAACCGCATCGCTCACGCCTCCGGCCTGTCGAAGGAGGTCGTACGGCGCATTCCGGCCGCCCGCCCCTTGCCCGAGACGACCAGCGCCATCTTGCGGCTCGCCTCGTCGATCATCTCGTCGCCGAGCATCGCCGAGCCCTTCGCGCCGCCCGCCTCCGACGTGTGGTACTCGTACGCGTCGAGGATCAGCTCGGCATGGTCGTAGTCCTCCTGCGACGGCGAGAAGATCTCGTTCGACGCCTCGATCTGCCCCGGGTGCAGCACCCACTTGCCGTCGTAGCCGAGCGCCGCCGCGCGCCGCGCCACCTCGCGGTAGCCGTCCACGTTCCGGATCTGGAGGTACGGGCCGTCGATGGCCTGGAGGTCGTGCGTCCGGGCCGCCATCAGGATCCGCATCAGGATGTAGTGGTAGGCGTCCGCGCCGTAGCCCGGCGGCTGCTCCCCGACGACCAGCGACTTCATGTTGATGGACGCCATGAAGTCGGCCGGCCCGAAGACGATCGTCTCCAGCCGCGGCGAGGCCGCCGCGATCGCGTCGACGTTCACCAGCCCCCGGGCGTTCTCGATCTGCGCCTCGATGCCGATCCGGCCGACCTCGAAGCCCATCGTCTTCTCGATCTGGGTGAGCAGCAGATCGAGGGCGACGATCTGCTGGGCGTCCTGGACCTTCGGCAGCATCACACAGTCCAGGTTCTGCCCCGCGCCCTCCACGACCGTGATCACATCGCGGTACGTCCAGTGCGTCGTCCAGTCGTTGACCCGGACGACCCGGATCTTCCCCGTCCAGTCGCCCTTGTTGAGCGCGTCCACGATGCTGTGCCGGGCCCCCTCCTTGGCCAGCGGCGCGCACGCGTCCTCCAGATCGAGGAAGACCTGATCGGCCGGCAGCCCCTGGGCCTTCTCCAGGAAGCGCGGGTTCGAGCCCGGCACGGCGAGGCAGGAGCGGCGCGGACGGGACCGGCGGTCGCGGGTCCCGGGGGCGGTCCCGGGTGCGGGCGTGCCTGCGGGTGTGGGGGCAGTCATACGGAGACCTCCAGAGGTTCGAGTCTGTTCGCGGTACGGATCTCGTCGACGATACGGCCGATGATCGTCGTGATCCCGAAGTCCTTCGGGGTGAAGACGGCGGCCACGCCGGCCGCCCGCAGCGCCCGCGCGTCGGCGTTCGGGATGATCCCGCCGACGATCACCGGCAGATCGCCCGCGCCGGCCTCGCGCAGCCGGCCGAGCACATCGGGCACCAGCGCGGCGTGCGAGCCCGACAGGATCGACAGCCCCACACAGTGCACGTCCTCGGCGACCGCGGCGGCCACGATCTGCTCCGGGGTGAGCCTGATGCCCTGGTAGACCACCTCGAAACCGGCGTCCCTCGCCCGTACGGCGATCTGCTCGGCGCCGTTGGAGTGGCCGTCCAGGCCCGGCTTGCCGACCAGCAGCCGCAGCCGTCCCACCCGCAGCTCCTCGGCGGTACGGGCGGCCTTCGCCCGCACGGCGGCCAGCGGTGTACCGGCCTCGGCCGTCACGGCGAGCGGCGCGCCGCCGACCCCGGTGGGCGCGCGGAACTCGCCGAACACCTCGCGCAGCGCCGAGGACCACTCGCCCGTCGTCACCCCGGCCCGCGCGCACTCCACCGTGGCGGCCATCAGATTGTCGGTGCTCGCCGCGGCCGTCCGCAGCGCGGCCAGCGCGGCGGCGGCGCGGGCCCCGTCGCGCGCCTCCCGCCAGGCCACCAGGGCGGCCACCACCCGGGCCTCGTTCGCCGGGTCGACCGTCATGACCGCGCCGTCGAGATCGGCGGTCAGCGGACTGGGCTCGGTCGACTCGTAACAGTTGACGCCGACGATCCGCTCCTCGCCCGACTCGATCCGCGCCCGCCGCTCGGCGTGCGCGGCCACCAGCCGCGACTTGAGATAGCCGGATTCGACGGCGGCCAGCGCGCCGCCCATCTCCTCGATCCGGCCGATCTCCTCGAACGCCTCGCCGACCAGGCCGGCCACCTTCTCCTCCACGACCCGCGAGCCGTCGAAGAGATCGCCGTACTCCAGCAGATCGCTCTCGTCCGCCAGCACCTGCTGGATCCGCAGCGACCACTGCTGGTCCCACGGCCGCGGCAGCCCCAGCGCCTCGTTCCACGCGGGCAGCTGTACGGCGCGGGCGCGGGCGTCCCGGGAGAGCGTCACGGCGAGCATCTCCAGCACGATCCGCTGGACGTTGTTCTCCGGCTGCGCCTCGGTCAGACCCAGCGAGTTGACCTGGACCCCGTAGCGGAAGCGGCGGTGCCCGGCGTCCTCGATCCCGTACCGCTCCCGGGTGATCCGGTCCCAGACCCGGGAGAAGGCCCGCATCTTGCACATCTCCTCGACGAACCGCACCCCGGCGTTGACGAAGAACGAGATCCGCCCGACCACCTCGCCCCGGCGCTCGACGGGGATCCGCCCGGACGCGAACACCGCGTCCAGCACGGCGATCGCCGTGGACATCGCGTACGCGATCTCCTGGACCGGCGTCGCGCCGGCCTCCTGGAGGTGGTAGCTACAGATGTTGATCGGGTTCCACTTGGGCAGGTGGTGCACGGTGTAGGTGATCATGTCGGTGGTCAGCCGCAGGCTCGGCACGGGCGGGAAGACATGGGTCCCGCGCGACAGGTACTCCTTGACGATGTCGTTCTGTGTCGTCCCCCGCAGCAGCGCGGGATCGGCGCCCTGCTCCTCCGCGACCACCTGATAGAGCGCCAGCAGCCACATCGCGGTGGCGTTGATGGTCATCGAGGTGTTGGTGCGCTCCAGCGGGATGTCCCGGAAGAGCCGGCGCATGTCGCCGAGATGGGACACCGGCACCCCGACCCGGCCGACCTCGCCGCGGGCCAGGACGTGGTCCGGGTCGTAACCGGTCTGGGTCGGCAGGTCGAAGGCGACGGAGAGACCGGTCTGCCCCTTCGCGAGATTGCGCCGGTACAGCGCGTTGGACGCCTCGGCGGTCGAGTGGCCCGCGTAGGTCCGCATGAGCCAGGGCCGGTCCTTGGCACGCGGTGCCTGACGGTCCGTCAAATCGGGCCGTGTGGTGTCGGGCTGCGTCATGTCAGGCGTCCCGGAAGAGGTTGATGGCGTCCAGATGCCGGGCCCGCAGCGCCTCGTCCCGTACGCCCAGACCCTCGCGCGGGGCCAGGGCCAGCACCCCGACCTTGCCCTGGTGCAGATTGCGGTGGACGTCGTACGCCGCCCGGCCGGTCTCCTCCAGCGGGTACACCTTCGACAGGGTCGGGTGGATCTTCCCCTTGGCGACCAGCCGGTTGGCCTCCCACGCCTCGCGGTAGTTGGCGAAGTGGGAGCCGACGATTCGCTTGAGCGACATCCACAGATAGCGGTTGTCGTACTCGTGGGTGTAGCCGGAGGTGGAGGCGCAGGTGACGACCGTGCCGCCCTTGCGGGTGACATAGACGGAGGCGCCGAAGGTCTCGCGGCCCGGGTGCTCGAAGACGATGTCCACGTCCTCGCCGCCGGTCAGCTCCCGGATCCGCTTGCCGAAGCGCTTCCACTCGCGCGGGTCCTGATTCCGCTCGTCCCGCCAGAAGCGGTACTCCTCGGCGGTCCGGTCGATGATCGCCTCGGCGCCCATCCGCCGGCAGATCTCCGCCTTCCGCTCGCTGGAGACCACACAGACCGGGTTGGCGCCGCCGGCCAGCGCGTACTGGGTGGCGTACGAACCGAGTCCGCCGCTGGCGCCCCAGATCAGCACGTTGTCGCCCTGCTTTAGGCACGCGCCGTTGCGGGACACCAGCTGGCGGTAGGCCGTCGAGTTGACCAGCCCGGGCGCCGCGGCCTCCTCCCAGCTCAAGTGCTTGGGCTTGGGCATCAGTTGATTGGACTTCACCAGCGCGAGTTCCGCGAGGCCGCCGAAGTTGGTCTCGAAGCCCCAGATCCGCTGCTCGGGGTCGAGCATGGTGTCGTTGTGACCGTCGGACGACTCCAGTTCGACGGAGAGGCAGTGCGCCACGACCTCGTCCCCCGGCCGCCAGGCGTTGACCCCCGGCCCGGTGCGCAGCACGACCCCGGAGAGGTCGGAGCCGATCACGTGGTACGGCAGATCATGACGCCGGGCCAGCTCGCTGAGCCTGCCGTAGCGCTCCAGGAACCCGAAGGTCGGCACCGGTTCGAAGAGCGCGGTCCAGACGGAGTTGTAATTCACCGAGCTGGCCATGACGGCCACCAGGGCCTCGCCCGGACCGAGCGCCGGGACGGGCACCTCGTCGAGATGGAGCGAGGCGCGGGGATCCTTCTCCCGGGTGGGGAGGCCCGCGAACATCTCGGTCTCGTCCTTGTGCACGGTCACCGCGCGGTACGAACCGGGCAGCGGGAGTGCGGCGAAGTCGGCGGACGTGCTGTCCGGCGACTGGATCGCGTCCAGGATTTCCTTCACGGTGGGGCCTCCGGCCAAGCTGAGGGTACGTCGGGGAACCGGCGCGGAGCGGCGCCGGGCGGGGGTGGAGGTGTGCCGTCGGTTCGGCGGGTGGTGCGGGAGCAGCGGCGCGGGTGGCGCGGTGCGGTGCGAGGTGTGCGTGGTGCGCTGTGCTGCGCGAGAGCCTGTGACGCAGGCGTCCGGGGCACGAGCGGGACGGCTCGGGGAGCGGCCGGACAACATCAACGTATGGCACGCCGTGACAGGTGGCAAGGCACCCGGTGCCAAAATTTTCTCTCAGTTGTCACCACCGGGGCACGCATGAGCGCGCCCCGGCATGGTGAGGGGAGGTGCGTGGAGGCGGAGGAACGCGGAGGTGCTACGCGTTGTTCTTGAGCGCCTGCTTGATCGTGCGCATGACCTCGTCCAGCGGGGCGTCCGTGTGCGCCACCGCCACCAGGACGTCCCCGCTGGTACGCGCCGTGGCCGCCGGCCTGGCCGGCGCCCCGCCCGCGGTCCGGCCCGCGCCGATACCGCTGCCGAAGGTCTCGCGGACGATCGCGAAGGCGTGGTCGAGCTGCGCCTCCACATCGCCCTGGCCGCCGGCGCGCAGCCAGCGGCGCAGGACATGGTTGTGCGCGGTGACGACGGCGGACGCGGCCACCTCCGCCATCAGCGGGTCGTCATTGCCGTCGGTGTGGTCGCGCTCGTCGAAGTGGCCCAGCAGATAGCGCGTGAACAGCCGCTCGTAGCGGGCCACGGAGGCGATCTCGGCCTGGCGCAGGGTGGGCACCTCGCGGGTCAGCTTGTAGCGCGCGACCGAGACGGCGGGGGAGGCCGCGTACATCCGCATGACCTCCTTGATGCCCCGGCAGACCGTGTCCAGCGGCTGTTCGTGCGCGGGGGCCGCGTTGAGCACGTCCTCCGCCCGGACGAGTGTGTCGTCGTGGTCCGGGAAGATCGCCTCTTCCTTGGAGCGGAAGTGCCGGAAGAAGGTCCGGCGCGCGACCCCGGCCGCGGCGGCGATCTCGTCTACGGTCGTCGCCTCGTACCCCTTGGTCGCGAATAGCTCCATGGCAGCGGCCGCCAGCTCGCGGCGCATCTTGAGGCGCTGGGCGGCGGCACGGGTGCCGGCGGCGCTCTCGGGCACGTCGGACTTGCTGCTGGTACGGGCGGACCTGGCGGGCTGGGACATGAGGTGAACGTACTGCATCGGCGCAGGAGAGCGCGCCCGCGGGGGAGACCGGCGGGGCCGGTGACGGGGGTCGGCGCCGGACACCGCGCCGGGCCCGGCGCCGGGCCCCGTGTCAGGTCCGGCGCCGGGTCCGGCACTTGGTTCCGCGTCCGGTTCCGCGCCGGGCTCAGGAGCGGCGGGCGTGGGCACGGAAGCCGCGGCCCGTCTTGCGGCCGAGGCAGCCCGCCGCGACCAGATGCTCCAGCAGCGGCGCGGGCGCCAGCCCCGGATCGCGGAACTCGCGGTGCAGCGCGCGCTCGATGGCCAGCGAGACATCGAGGCCGACCGCGTCGAGCAGCTCGAAGGGGCCCATCGGATAGCCGCCGCCCAGCTTCATCGCGGCGTCGATGTCGTCCGGGGTCGCGTAGTGCTCACCGACCATCTTGATCGCGTTGTTGAGGTACGGGAAGAGCAGCGCGTTGACGATGAACCCGGCGCGGTCGCCGCAGTCCACGGCGTGCTTGCCCAGGGTCGCGGTCACCCCGCGGACCGTGGCATGGACATCGTCCGAGGTCAGGACCGTACGGACCACCTCCACCAGCCGCATCGCCGGCGCCGGGTTGAAGAAGTGCATCCCGATCACGTCCTGCGGGCGGGTGGTCGCGCGGGCGCAGGCGATCACCGGGAGCGAGGAGGTCGTGGTGGCCAGCACCGCGCCCGGCGGGCAGACCTTGTCGAGCGCGCCGAACACCTCCCGCTTGACCTCCAGATCCTCGGCCACCGCCTCGACGGCGAGATCGACCCCGCCGAACGCGTCGAGCGACCCCGCCGGGGCGATCCGCGCCAGCGCGCCGTCCCGTACCCCGGCGGACAGCCGCCCCTTCGTCACCGCGCGGGCCAGGGAGGCGGCGATCCGCTCCTTGGCCGCCGCGGCCTTCTCCGGCGTACGGGCGGCGAGCACCACGTCGTACCCGGCGCCCGCGAAGACCTCGGCGATCCCGCGCGCCATCGTCCCCGAGCCCACGACACCGACGGTGGTGACGGGCCGTCCGGGGACCGGCGGCCACGGTGCGGCGGCGGAGGTGAGCGACGGGGTGAGCGCGTCCGGCACGGGGACGCCGCCGCCGGGCTCCTCGTACGTGTAGAAGCCGCGCCCGGACTTCCGGCCGGTCAGCCCGGCGTCGCTGAGCTGCCCGAGGACCGGTGCGGGCGCGTGCAGCCGGTCGTGCGAGGCCGCGTACATGGCGTTCAGTACGGTACGGGCGGTGTCGATGCCGATCAGGTCGAGCAGCGCCAGCGGCCCCATCGGCAGCCCGCAGCCCAGCCGCATCGCCGCGTCGATGTCCTCGCGGGAGGCGTACTTGGCCTCGTACATCGCGGCGGCCTGGTTGAGATAGCCGAAGAGCAGCCCGTCCGCGACGAAGCCGGGCCGGTCGCCGACCGCCACCGGTTCCTTGCCGAGCGCGCGGGCGAGCGCGGTGACGGATTCGACGGCGCGCTCCGAGGTGAGCACGGACGACACCACCTCGACCAGCCGCATCGCGGGCGCGGGATGGAAGAAGTGCAGGCCGAGCACGCGTTCCGGATGGGCCGATTCGGCGGCCAGCCGGGTCACGGAGAGCGCGTTCGTGCCGGTCGCGAAGATGGCCGAGGGGCTGATGATGCCGTCGAGCGCGCCCAGGACCCGCTGCTTGGCCGCGAAGTCCTCCGGCACCACCTCGATCACCAGCCGGGCGGGGGCGGCGGCGTCGAGGTCGGTGTGGGCGCGGAAGCGGGCGAGGACCGCCCGCCGTTCTTCCGCACCGAGCCGCCCGCGCGCCACGGCCCGCGCGGTGGACTCTTCGAGCGCGCGCACGCAACGGCGGGCGGCGGCGCCGTCGATGTCGACGCCGATCACCTCGTGGCCCGCGCGGGTGAGGACTTCGGCGATGCCGGTGCCCATGGTGCCGAGGCCGATGACGGCGACGGGGGAGAGCGGGATGTCCGTCCCGGAAGAACGGGGAGAGCTGGGAGAGGCGTCCGTGCGGATGTCCATCGGGGGACTCCAGGGGATGAGTGACGGCTGAGGGCGCGCGCGAACGGCGGCGCGGAAGAAGGAAGTTGCCGAGCTGCGAGGCTGTGCGGCGACAGGCCGGCGGACCCTGTCCCGGGGTCGCGCCGTACAGATGCGTGCCGCTGAACCGACAGCGGCGGGGTGCTCGCGGCGGCTGCGTCACCAGGCCGTCGGAGCAGTGCGGTGCGTTGTGATGCGGGTGTGGTGCGGTGCGTTGTGGTGCCACGCGGAGGTTATCCGCTCATCTGAAGTTAACCGACGGGTAACGAGCGCACCAGAGGGCGGGCGGGACCAAATCGGTGTGCCGTGCGTCACGGCCGTCCGGACGGCGTCGGTACGCTGGCCCGTATGGATGAGGACTTACGCGCGCTCGCGGACCGGGTGCGGGGCGAGGCGCGGGGCCGGTCCGACGGCCCGGCGGTGTGCGAGGCACTGCTGGCCACGGAGGACGGCGAGGAGCTGGCCCGAGTCCTCACCGCGCCCCAACAGCCGCTGTGGGCACGGGAGATCGCCGCGTTCCGGCTCGGCTGCGCGGGAGACCGGCGGGCGTTCGAGGCGCTGGTCCTGCTCCTCAACCACCGCGACCCCGAACGCTGCGTCAGCGCCTCGTACGCCCTGGCCCGGCTGGGCGACCCGCGCACGCCCCGGGCCGCCGCCGCCCTCGCGACCAACGCCCTGCGCACGGCCTACGCGCTGCATCCCGTACGCCTCCTCGCCGAACTCCGCGCCCCCGAGTCCGTACCGGCGCTGACCGCGACGCTACGGCGCCTGCTGGCCCCCGGCGACCCGCACTGGCGGGTGGCGCTCGCCTGCGTCGAGGGCCTGGGCCGCCTGGCCGACCCCCGCGCCCGCGCCGCCCTGGAAGCGGCCCGCGCGCACCCACGGCTGAACGCCGCAGCCGAAGCGGCCCTCGCCCGTCTCCCGTAGGGCGACGAACAGGGCCGTTACTCCAGGCGTTTGAAGCGGTGGCCGGCCCACAGCACGGCGAGCGCGCCGGTGATCAGGAGCAGCGCGGCTTCGAGGAGGAGGGGTGGCTGCCGGCCCGCCCACTCGATCCCGCCGACGGCGGCCTGGTCCGGTGCCCGCAGGGCGATCCCGCGACGGAGCAGGTCCACCCCGTACGCCAGCGGATTGACATCGGCCAGGATCCGGGCCCAGCCGGGAAGCGCCTGGAGCGGGAAGAAGCCGCCGGAGAGGAACAGGACGGGCATCATCACCACACCGAGCAGGGTGTGGAACGTCTCGGCCCTGCGGAGGCTCACGGCCAGGGCCAGGGCGAGCGCGGTGACGGTGAAGGAGACGAGGAGTACGCCGGCGAGGAGCAGGCCCAGGAGGAGTGGGTCGTAGGGCAGACCGACCAGCCCGGCCAGGCTGATCATGACGGCGCCCTGGACCGCGGCGACCAGGGTGCCTCCGGCGCAGCTGCCCAGCAGCAGGGCGGCGCGGCTGACCGGTGCCATCAGGAGTTCGCGCAGATAGCCGCTCTGCCGGTCGGTGATCAGCCGGATGCCGGCCAGGGTGCCCGGTGTCTGCACCGTCATCATCAGCATGCCGGGGAAGAGGAAGGTCTGGTAGCCGACGCCCAGGGAGGCTTGGGGGATGAGGGCGGCGAGGCCGCCGCCGAGGATGAGGAGATACAGCACGGGGTGCAGCAGCATCAGCGCGGTGTGGGAGCGCTGGCCGGCCAGCCGGAGCAGATCGCGGTGGACCAGGGCGCGCACCGCCCGCAGTTCGTGGCGCAGCCGGGTCGGCCGTTCCGTCCCGGTGGGACCGGAGGGGCCGGTGGCGGTGGGGGCGTGGTCCCGGAGTGTGGTCATGGGCCGTCGCCCGATTCGGCCGTGGTGCCGGGTGGGGTGGGAGCGGTGGGTCTCCGGTCGGTGTGCGGGGTGTGGATGCTGCGTCCGGTGTGGTGGAAGAAGACGTCGTCGAGGGTGGGCGGGGTCGCGGAGGCGGCGTGCACGGCGATGCCGTGGCCTTCCAGGGCCGCGCACAGGCGGGGAATCCAGGAGCTGCCGTCGGGCAGCCGCAGGCTGATGCCGTCGACGGTGGCGGTGACGGGGCAGTCCGGCGGCACAGCGCGGCCGACGATCCGCCGGGCCGCCGTGTCGTCACTGGTGCGCAGCACGACCCGGTCGTCCCCGATCGCGGCCTTCAGCGCGTGGGGGGAGCCCTGCGCGACCAGACGGCCGTGGTCGATGATGCCGATGCGGCCGCAGTTCTCCGCCTCGTCCAGGTAGTGGGTGGTGACGAAGAGGGTGCTGCCGTGCCGGGCGCGCTGGTCGTGCAGGTGTTCCCAGATCTGGGCGCGGGCGTGCGGGTCCAGGCCGGTGGTGGGCTCGTCGAGGAACAGGACGCCGGGGGAGTGCAGGAGCTGGCGGGCGATCTCCAGGCGGCGGCGCATGCCGCCCGACAGGGTGCGTACGGGGGAGCGCCGCCGGTCGGTCAGCCCGGCCGTCTCCAGGACGGACATGGCCCGTTGACGGGCGTACCGGCCGCTCATCCCGTAGAGACGGGCGTGGATGTGGAGATTCTGCGCGACCGTCAGATCGGGGTCGAGAGCGCTGTGCTGGAACAGGATGCCGACCTGTCGCCGTACCTGATGGGGCTGGGTGAGCACATCGGCTCCCGCCACCGTGGCGCGGCCGGCGGTGGGGCGGGCCAGGGCGCACAGCAGGGCGATGGTGGTGGACTTCCCGGCGCCGTTGGGGCCGAGGAAGGCGAAGGTCTCGCCCCGTCGCACGTCGAGGTCCAGCCCGTGGACGGCGTGGATGACGGTGCCGTCCGGGCCGGGATAGCTCTTGACCAGCCCGCGCGTGCTGATGGCGTACCCGGGGCCGGGCGGAGGGTGCGCGGCGGGCGGACCGGTGGGGGCGGTGGCTGTGCGGGCGAGGTTGTCGGCACGTCTGGTCGGCACGTCGGGCAGCCTCACTGATCGGGGACGGGAGCGGGGTGGGGTTTGGCGCTCTGGTTGGTGGCCGTCCCGGGACGGCCACCAACCAGAGGCTGGTATCGGTCCGCTGGTGCCGCGAGGGCACTAGTGCCCCTCCCGGCAAGCTTTGCCCCGTCGCGCCGCCCAGCACGCACGCTCGCCGCGTTGGCCAAAAGCCCAGGTAGCTCCGCTACCAGAACTTCCGGCCGCCTTACGATCGCACGCACCGGACGACGCTCCTTTCGGGGCAAACATTGCCGGTCGCGGCACTAGCAGCTGATGCCGATACAGATGGTGTTGAGCAGGGTCAGCAGCCCGGTGCACTGGCACGTGGCGGCGAACGGCGCTCCGTCGAAGCCGACCGGGTCGGTCTCCGGCAGGGCGTGGAGCTGGGCGAGCAGTTCGAGATCCTGGTTCTCCATGGTCTTCCTTCCTTCTCTGAAGGTGCGGCGGCAGGCTTTCTGCCGCTCAGCCCGGCAGCCGGATCATCCAGTGCCGGGAGTCGGTGTGGCGCAGCCGCAGGAGGAACGCCAGGATTCCGGCGGATCCGTCGCTCCAGCTGGTCGAGAGGTCCCCGTACTCGTTGGGGAAGAGCGTGTGGCCGTTGCGGTGCGTCGCTTCGGCGAGGACGAGACGGGCCAGCTCGTCGGCCTGCGCCCGGTACAGCGGATCGTCCGTGATGTCGGCCATGTCGAGCAGGAAGTCACCGTTGCCCGCCAGCCCGTGACACTGGGAGAGCGGGGCGCGGGAGGCCCGTTCCATGACGGACCGGGTGCTGAGCCGGGCGAGGTCACCGAACCTGCGGTCACCGGTGATCTGCCACAGCCGGGCCAGGAAGGTGCCGATGCCCGCCGCGCCGTGGCACCAGTACGGGGCCGTGGGCGTGTCCGTGGCGTGGGCGGGCCACTGGGCCGCCCCGCCCACGAGGACCGCGTCCGCGACCAGTTGCTCGCCGATCTCCACGGCCAGCGCCATGTGCTCGGCGCGGTGCGAGACGAGCGCGGCGGAGAGCAGGAAGCAGCCGATGCCGGACGTCCCGTGGGCGAAGCCGAGGTAGCGCTTGCCGGGCTCTCCGGACAGGGCGTCCGCGGGCACGGGCCAGCCCGCTCCGGACACCTCGCGCTGTACGGCGGCGGTCAGCCGGTCGGCCGCGTCGGTGGCCAGCCCGGCGAAGCGCGGGTCGCCCGTACGGTGCCACAGGTGGAGGGCGGCCGTGCCGCTGCCCGCAGTGCCGTGGGTGATGTCGTGGTGGAGCGTGGACTCCTGCGGAGCCAGGGCCAGGGCCAGCGCGTGGTCGACGAGTGTCCGGTCGCCGATGGCGTGCCCGGCGTCGTACAGCGCCCATGCGGTGCCCCGGCCGCCGAAGTGCAGCCCGGGGCGGGTGGCACGGATGGCGGAGCGGTGCGTGGTCCAGTGGCCCGCGCGGGAGATGACCTCGGGCAGCCGGGGATCCTCGGTGAGCCGGTAGTACCGCGTCAGTACGGCCAGGACACCGGCCGATCCCTGCTGCACGGTGCACGGGCCGGTCTCCCCGGCGGTGGTCGACACCGGCCACAGCCGCCGGTCGTCCTCCGGGGTCATCGACTCGATGAGGTGGTCCACAACCCCGGCGATCGCGTCGGTGAGTCCGGCCACCTCCTCGCGGGTCCCGGGGGTCCGCGCGACCTGGGGGCGGGAGCCGGGCCGTGCCCGGTCGGCCGTACGGAGGGTCTCCCGCGCCCGGTCCGGGGTCCAGCGCTCGGCGGGATCGTCCCTCATCAGTCCGAGGATCATGTCCGCCACGCCGTCGGGCAGACGGAGAAGCCCGGCACCGGCGGCGAGCCAGGCCGCGAGCCGTTGCTCGGTGGCGGTGGCGCCGGCGGCGGTGCCGGTGGCGGTCTCCTCGGGCAGCAGGTTCGGTACCTTCCCGGCCAGGACGAAGCACGCCGTCGCGCCGAGGCTGTAGTAGTCGGCCGTCACCGAGACGGGTGCGTCGGCCATCCGTTCGGGGGCGCTGAAGCCCGGCGTTCCCACCCGGGTCGGCGGGGCGGCGCCGTCGTCGGTGACGGCGAGTTCCAGGTCGATGAGGCGTAGTTCACCGTCCGGGCGGACCATGACATTGCCGGGGGTGAAGTCCCGCAGGACACAGCCGTGGGAGTGGGCCGCCGCGACCAGGTCCACCAGACGCCCGACCTGGGCCAGGGCGTCGGCGCGGTAGCACTCGGCCCCGACGTCGCGGAAGTGCTCGGCGACCCAGGTGCGCAGGGTGATGCCCGGGACCTCGCTCTGGGCCAGGAACAGATGGCGGCCGTGCTCGAAGAGCGCGAGCGCCTCGGGAGCCAGTCCCGTGCCCTGGAGCCGCCCCAGTGTCCGGGCCTCGGCACGCAGCCAGTCGCGCACATCGCGGCCGGTGGCGTCGCCCTCCACGTGCGGCCGGGTCTCCTTGATCACCACGGGGTCGCCCGTGCGCAGGTCGGTCCCCCGGTAGACGCCGCCCTTGTTGGTGTGCCGGATCGCCTCCCGTACCGCGAAACGGCCGCCGATCACCACCGGGCCGCCCGCCGTGTCCGCCGGGCGCGGCGGGAGGGGCACCGCGGCGGGGAACGGGCTGACCGCCCACGCGGGCGGGGAGTAGCGGCCGGTGCGCTCGTCCTCCACGGGATTGCCGTCGGGGTCCGCCATGTACCAGACCAGCAGGCCGTCGTCCGACAGCCGCTGTCTGCCGACGAAGGCGCCGTAGCGGTAGTGGACCAGGCTGTGCGCGGCGTAGGGCTGGTCGGACAGGATCCGCGGGCCGGCCAGCCCGGCCGTGGCGCGGTGCAGCTCTTGGGCGAGCCGGGCGGCGTCGGCGTCGGAACGCGGGTATACGGTGAGGAACTTGCCCGAGCTTCCCCGGGGCGTGGCACGGGAGTTGAGCGCGCTCACCTGGTCGAGGGAGCGGGCGAACTTGAACGCCGACCCGTCCCGCAGCAGGACCTCCAGCGCCTTCGTGAGGACCGCCGGGGCGGAGGCGGTCGTCGCCGACAGATGCAGTTTCCAGCCCTGTTCGCGGCGGGTCCCCGAGCGCGGTGCGACCCGGCACCACGTGTCGTCCGCGTCGGCCGTCCAGAGCCCGTCCGTGCCCGTGGCGCGCAGGGCCAGGCGGAGAATGCCCTCCAGCCCGGCTTCGGTCTCGACCTCGGTCGCCTCGTTCGTCATGGTGTCCTCCCAGCAGTGGGAACCGCTGGTCGGGATGTGCCCATGTCACGTGAGCGGCCACCGTGGATCCGCCGGAATCACTGGAACCAGCGAGCGCACGGTGGTGCGCCGCCCCGTACAGCGGCGCCCGGCGCGTGGACGGCGCACGAGGTGGCTTACCGCGGCGGCCGGTGCTCGTCGGTGCTCGGGCGGCGGGCGCGGCGGGATGCGCGGCGGGATGCGTCACAGCAGCGTGAGCTGGGTGGCCTCCGGTGGCGGCTCCGGGGCCGGGGGCACCACCGGAGGTGGTGCGATGTGGCGCGCCTCGCCCCGGCGGCCCGGGCCGATGCCGTACTCGGTGGCCAGTTCGTGCACCTGGCGCGTGATGCGGCGCTGGTAGGACGTCGGCGCGTACGACCCGTCCGCGTACAGCCGCTCGTAACGGTTAACCAGCCCGGGGTGGTGGCGCCCCAGCCACGCCATGAACCACTCGCGCGCCCCGGGCCGCAGATGCAGTGCCAGCGGGGTCACGGAGGTGGCGCCGGCGGCGGCTATCGACCGTACCGTCGAGCGCAGTTGCGCCGGGTCGTCGCTCAGGAAGGGGATGACCGGAGCCATCAGCACCGCGCATCCGATCCCGGCGGCGGTCAGGGCGCGTACGACATCGAGACGGCGCTCCGGGGAGGGCGTGCCCGGTTCGACCGTGCGCCACAGCTCCTGGTCGGTGAAGCCGACCGAGACCGAGATGCCCACGTCCGTGACGGCGGCGGCCTCGCGCAGGGCCGGCAGATCGCGCAGGATCAGCGTGCCCTTGGTGAGGATGGAGAACGGGTTGGCCCGCTCGCGCAGGGCCTCGATGATCCCCGGCATCAGCCGGTAGCGCCCCTCCGCCCGCTGGTAGCAGTCGACGTTCGTGCCCATGGCGATGTGCGCGCCGTGCCACCGGGGCGAGGCCAGGTGCCGCCGTACCAGCTCCGGGGCGTTGATCTTCACCACGATCTGCGAGTCGAAGCCGAGACCGGTGTCGAGATCCAGATAGCCGTGGGTGCTGCGGGCGAAACAGTAGACACACGCGTGTGTGCAGCCCCGGTACGGGTTCACCGTCCATTCGAACGGCATCCGTGAGGCGCCCGGGACCCGGTTCACGATCGAACGGGCGCGCACCTCGTGGAACGTGATGCCGCGGAATTCGGGCGTGTCAAAGGTGCGGGTGGTGACCGCGTCCGTACGGAAGAGCGCGATGTCCCCGGGCGGACCGTTCGTCGAGGCGTTCTCGACCAGATTGTCCCAGCGCATGGGGCACCTCCTCGGTGGCAGTGACCAAAGAATAGAACATTTGTTCCCATGATCGCCGGGGCCCGGATTTGGGCGGGCGGACCGGAGGGTGGTTGGGTGACCGCGAGCCCACCGAAACACCGAGTGCTGGAGGAAGAGCCATGGCGCAGGTCGAGGCCACGACGGAGCGAGTCATCGCGGCGGACGCGGAGACGGTGTTCGACGCTCTGGCGGACTACGAGAACACCCGCGCGAAGCTTCTGCCGGGGCAGTTCAGCGAGTACGAGGTGCGCGAGGGCGGCGACGGTGAGGGCACCCTCGTCCACTGGAGGCTCCAGGCCACCAGCAAGCGCGTCCGTGACTGCCTGCTGGAGGTGTCCGAGCCGACCGAGGGGCAGCTGGTCGAGAAGGACCGCAATTCCTCAATGGTGACCACCTGGACCGTCACCCCGGCCGGTGAGGGGCGTTCGAAGGCCGTCGTCACGACGGTCTGGGACGGCGCGAGCGGCGTCGGCGGCTTCTTCGAACGGACCTTCGCGCCCAAGGGGCTCGGCCGGATCTACGACGAGGTGCTGGCGAAGCTCGCCGCTCAGGCCGAGGCGGGCGCCGGGGCCGGCTCCGGCGCGGGATCTCAGGCGTAACGCACGCTCGTTGGAGCCCGCTGGGCACCCGCGTGGTGCCTGCGTGGCACGGCTCCTCGTACAGATCGTTGCCGGAGTCACCGATTCGGGTGGTCTTCCCCGCGGTGCGGTAGTGCGCCCCCCGCGCGACCCGCCGCGGGAAAGCCCCTGATGAGCGCCTCGGCGCGCTCTTTCCCGCTCAACTTCCCCCCGTCACACTCCCCTTAGGGGGAGGGATTCCCGCTTGCTCCCGCTTGGCGCGCGATGCGAACAATGACGCCGCGCAGGTGCGACGAGGGGAGCAGTACGTGGGCGGGACCACTCTGGTGAAGGGCGTCGGGGGCGCCGAGGGGGGCGTCGAAGCGGATGCCGGTGACGGCTCCGGGGCGGTCGCGGCGCCGCTGATCCCCGCCTCCGTCCACGACGGAACACCGCCCCCGGCCGCGCCGCCGGGCGTTCCCGCGCCGCTCGGTCCCCGGCAGGTACGGCTGGTCTTCGTCGGGCTGATGCTCGCCCTGCTGCTCGCCGCGCTGGAACAGATGATCGTGGCGACGGCCCTGCCGAAGATCGTCGGCGAACTCCACGGCCTGGACCGGATGTCCTGGGCGATCACCGCGTATCTGCTCACCGCCACCGTCGGGCTGCCGCTCTACGGCAAGCTCGGTGACCTCTTCGGCCGCAAGGGCGTCTTCCAGTTCGCCATCGTCGTCTTCGTCCTCGGCTCCGCGCTGGCCGGCTGGTCGCGCACGATGGACCAGCTGATCGCCTTCCGCGCCCTCCAGGGCGTCGGCGCGGGCGGCCTCATGATCGGTGTGCAGGCGATCATCGCGGACATCGTGCCGCCCCGGGAGCGCGGTCGCTACATGGGGCTCATCGGCGGGGCGTTCGGTGTCGCCTCGGTGGCCGGGCCGCTGCTCGGCGGGTTCTTCACCGACCATGTCTCCTGGCGCTGGTGCTTCTACTTCAACGTGCCCTTCGGGCTGCTCACGCTCGCCGTCGTCAGCGTCGTGCTCAAGATCCCCAAGCCCGCGGTCCGCGCGCGGTTCGATGTCCTCGGCGCGCTGCTGCTGGCCGCCGCGTCGACCTGTCTGGTCCTGCTGACCAGCTGGGGCGGTACGGAGTACGCCTGGGGCTCCCGCGTCATCCTGGGGCTCGCGGCGGGCGCGGCCGGCAGCGCGCTGCTCTTCCTGGCCGTCGAGCGCCGCGCCGCCGAACCGATCATTCCGCTCCGGCTCTTCCGCGACCGGGTCTTCGTCGTGTGCGGGCTGACCGGCGCGGTCGTCGGGGTGGCGCTCTTCGGCGCGGCCAGCTATCTGCCGACCTTCCTCCAGATGGTCGACGGGGCCGGCGCCACCGAGTCAGGGCTGCTGATGCTCCCGATGATGGGCGGCATCGTGATCGCTTCCGTCGCCTCCGGCCGGCTGATCACCCGTACCGGCCGCTACAAGATCTACCCGGTGGCCGGCAGCGCCTTCTCGGTGCTCGGCATGTGGCTGCTGTCCCGGCTGGACGCCGGCACCTCCCGGCTCGAATGCGGGATCGCGCAGGCGGTCCTCGGCTTCGGGATGGGGCTGGTGATGCCGGTGATCGTCCTCGCCGTGCAGAACGCCGTACCGCCGTCCGACCTCGGCGCGGCCACCAGCGCCAACAACTACTTCCGGCAGATCGGCGGCAGCGTCGGCGCCGCCGTCTTCGGCACGCTCTTCGCCAACCGGCTCGCCGACGCGCTGGCCGACCGTATCCCCGCCGGCGGCGGTCTCCCCGGCGCCGGGTCCCTCACCCCGCAGGCGGTCCACGCGCTGCCGCCCGCCGTCCGCGAGGGCTACGTACAGGCGTACGCGGACGCCATGCCGCGGATCTTCCTCTATCTCGTGCCGGTGCTCGTGCTCGGCCTGTTGATCACCTTCTTCCTCAAGGAGCTACCGCTGGTGTCCCAGAACGCCCCCGCCGCCGAGTCCGGCGCGCTCCCCGCCCCGCGCGGCGCCGTCCCCGAGCCCCGGCCGGTGCCCGTCGCCCTGCCGCCCGGTCCGCCCGCGCCGGGGGTGGCCGTCTGCGGCACCGTCCAGCACCACGACGGCACGGTCGTGCCGCGGGCCGCGCTCACCCTCATCGATGTCCAGGGCCGGCAGATCGGGCGCGGTGCGAGCGGCGGCGACGGGCGGTACGCGCTGAGCGTCCCGGGCGCCGGGTCGTATGTGATGATCGCGGCGGCCGGCGGGCACCAGCCACAGGCCGTCACCGTGACCGTCGGTGAACGGCCCGTCGAACTGGATGTCGTACTGGGCGGCGCGGGGCGCCTCGCCGGGTCCGTACGCACCGCCGACGGCGCGCCCGTACGGGACGCGGCCGTGACGCTCACCGATGTACGCGGGGACGTCGTGGCGTCCACCCGCAGCGGCCGGGAGGGCGGTTACGTGATCTCCGAGCTGGTGGCCGGGGAGTACACCCTCGCGGCCAGCGCGCCCGCCTACCGGCCCGCCGCGCTGCCCGTCAGCGTGCAGGCGTCGCGCGAGACCCGGCAGGACATCGAACTGGCCGGCGGCGCCGTGCTGCGCGGCACCGTACGCGCAGGTGGGGACCGTCCCGTCGAGGACGCGCGGGTCACTCTGCTCGACGCGGCGGGCAATGTGGTGGACACCCTCACCACCGGTCCCGACGGCACCTTCCGCTTTGTCGATCTCTCCTCCGGCGAGTACACGGTGATCGCCGCGGGATACCCGCCGGTCGCCACCGTGCTCCGGATGGCGGGCGGCGGACGCACCGAGCGCGATCTCCAGCTGGGACATGAGGACTGACTGGATTTCAGTCAATTATGGGGTTGTGCGCGGGCGCACAACCTATTGGTTCAATGCCCGGCGGATCGCGTCCCGGGGGCCGTACCGTGGAGGCGGAGCCGCTGGTACCGGCGGCAGGGAAGGAGCCTTCCACCCATGGACAGTGGCACTCCGTCAGGGCCGCAGGAACCGCGGGAGCGGTTCGCCGCGGCCGGACGGATCCCGCTCGCCGTGGTCGTCGTGGACGGTGACGGCCTGGTGTCGCACTGGTCGTCCGGCGCGCGACGGCTCTTCGGGCCCGCCCGGGAGGACGCGGTCGGCCGGTACGCCGGCGATCTGATGCCGGTCGCCGGCGCCCTCGCCGACGAGGAGCGCGGCGTGGCCCACGGGATGTACGACCCGGACGACGAGCTGGGGCCCGGGCTGCACGCCCGCGGCTCGTACCCGACCGCCGGGGTGGCGAAGGTCTCGGACCCCGGCCGCGAGCGGCTCGAAGTGCTCTGGTGGGCCTACCCGCTGGTCGGCCCGGGGCCCGGCCGCCATCTCGTACTGGCGGCGGACGCCGCGCAGTTCAGGCCCGGCAGTGATCCGGACGGCCCGGACGGTACGGGGGCCGCTCATGGCGACCGTACGGAGGACGGCTCCGAGGCCGGGCGGGTCCTGCGGATCACCCCGGGCTTCGCCCTGCACACCGAGTTCCCGGACGCCGATGTGCTCGCCGGGCGGCTGCCGGACATCCTGCCGAACATGGGCCCCGCCGAGTCCACCCGTATCATCGCGCAGGTCCTCGAACTGGGCTATCCCGTCCTGGAGTTCAGCCACCACGACCGGGTCCCCGTCACCCCCGACTGGGGCGTGCCGCGCCGCTCGCCGGGAGCGTACGGCACCACCGGCGCCCCGGCCGGCGACGGCACACCGCGGCGCCGGACCGCCCCCAGGCCGCAGCTCGACCTCGAATACGGCGCGGTGCGCGAGCGGCTGGAGTTCCTCAACGAGGTCAGCGGCCGGATCGGCTCCTCCCTCGATCTGGCCCGCACGATCCGCGAGGTCACCAGCGCCGCCGTGCCGCGCTTCACCGACTTCGCCGGCACCCATCTGCGCGCCGCCGTCCTCGCCGGCGAGGGGTTCCCGGACGGTCCGCCGGACGTGACGACCATCTGGCACCGGGTCTGGGTCGAGCACAACGACGAGCCGGGCCGCTGGGACGACACGGTCCCGGTCGGCGAGGCCATCGCCTTCCCCGAACACACCCCGTTCTTCCAGTGCATGGTGACCGGCGAGCCCGTGCTGATCCCCCGGATCAGCGAGGAGGCGGGCAACCGGATCTCGGGACAGTTCGAGAAGCGCGATCTGCGCCCCCTCATCAACCACCGCTCCATGCTGCTCGTCCCGCTCAAGGCGCGCGATGTGGTGCTCGGCTTCATGGTGCTGATGCGGCGGCCGGAGCGCGAGCCGTTCGACGACATGGACCGTACGACCGGCGCCGAACTCGCCGCCCGCGCCGGGCTCGTGCTCGACAACGCCCGCATGTACACGTATCAGGAGAATGTCGCCGAGACCCTCCAGGACAGCATGCTGCCGCAGGTCCCGGCGCGTATGGCGGGCTGTGACATCGCCACCCGCTATCTGCCGGGCACCCGGCTCGGCCGGATCGGCGGCGACTGGTTCGACGCGGTGAAGCTGCCCGGCTCGCGCACCGCGCTGGTCGTCGGGGACGTGATGGGCCACGGCCTCAACTCGGCCGCGATGATGGGCCAGCTGCGCACCGCCGTCCAGACCATGGCGACCATGGAGATGCCGCCCGCGCAGCTTCTGCGCAACCTCGACGACCTGGCGCAGCGGCTCGGTGAGCAGTACCTCGCCACCTGCCTCTACGCGGTGTACGACCCGATCAGGTCCCAGGTCCAGATCGCCAACGCCGGGCATATCCCGCCCGTGCTCGTCCGCGCCGAGGACGGGCGCGCCGAGGTCCTCGATGTGCCGACCGGCGCCCCGATCGGCGTCGGCGGGGTGGCTTTCGAGACCGCGACCGTACGGGTGCGGCCCGGCGACCGGCTCGTGCTGTGCACCGACGGCCTGGTCGAGGTGCGCGGCGCGGACATCGGCGACGGACTCGCCGCCCTCTGCGAGTCCGCCGCGCACCCGGCCGCCTCCATGGACCACGCCTGCGACACCATCATCCGCGCGCTCAACACCCGCGACGGGCGCAAGGACGATGTGGCGCTGCTGATGGCCCGCCTCGGCGGTATCCCCGACGACGACATCGCCGTGTACGAACTCGCCACCGACCCGCGCGAGGTCGGCAGGGCCCGCCGGCTGGTGCGCGAGCGGCTGCTCGACTGGGGGCTGCCGGACGCGGTGGACACCGCCGAACTGCTGGTCAGCGAGCTGGTCACCAATGCCGTACGGCATGCGCGGGCCGACCGGGTCGGGCTGCGGCTGGTCCGTACGGACGCCCTGGTGTGCGAGGTCACCGACGACGAACCGGCCCCCGCGACGCTGCTCGCCGCGGGCCGTTACGACGAGTCCGGGCGCGGTCTGCGCGTGGTGAGCGGTCTCGCCAAGGAGTGGGGCAGCAGCAGTTCGGCGCACGGAAAGACGGTCTGGTTCGAGCAGGCGCTCACCCACAAGGCCGCCAACCCGCCGCGCGGAAGGTGACGGACGGCCCCGACCCCTTGCCTCCCCGCCACCCGGACGGTAGTCCGGTCGGCAGTGCCCCGCCGACGGCGGGCCGGACCCGGGGAGTGTCCAGATGGATGTGTCACAGCGTTACCGCGCGTCGTGGGAAGGCTACTGGCGGGAGACCTCCGACGCCCCCGGAGAGGCCATATGGGACGCCGATCCGTCGCTCTGCGCCGTACCCCACAGCGAACTAATGCTCCCGTACGCCGATGCCACCCTCCCGGTCGCCGATCTCGGCTGCGGCAACGGCACCCAGACCCGCTATCTCGCCACCCGCTTCGCCCGCGCGGTCGGGGTGGACCTCTCGCACGCGGCGATCGGCCACGCGCGCCGCGCGGACCCGGCGGGGGCGGCGGAGTTCGAGCAGCTCGACCTGGTCGACGGCGTGGCGGTCCGGGCGCTGCGCGACCGGCTCGGCGACACCAACGTCTATATGCGGGCGGTCATCCACCAGAGCGAACCGCAGGACCGGGCCGCCGTCGCCGAGGCCGTCGCCACCCTCCTCGGCGCGCGCGGCCGGGCCTTCGTCGCGGAGCTGACCAGCGCGTCGAAGGCCGTGCTCCAGCAGGCGGTGACGGGTCCGGGCGGACCGCCGGAGAAGCTGAGACGGGTCTTCGCCCACGGCCTCAAGCCGGCCGGGGCCACGGACGAGGAGGTGCCGGAGCTGCTGCGGGCGGCGGGGCTGACGATCCTGGCGAGCGGGGACACGGCGCTGCCCCAGACGGAACATCTGCCGGACGGCACACGGATCGATCTGCCGGCGCGGTGGTTCGTGCTCGCGCGGGCGTAGCGAGGCCGTTTCGGTTGCGGTATGTAAATCACCCCGGGCGGGTCGTGCGGAAGGCGTGCGCTCGGGGGAAACCCCTGGTCATGGGCCGTCCGGGGTGACTTCGGCGGTCCGGGCCTCCGGTGGTTGTCCACAGGGCTGGCCCGGTCCTGCCGGGGCGCGTACGTTTCTCGCCATGAAGATCCTTATCAGCGCCGACATGGAGGGCGCCACGGGGGTGACCTGGCCGGCCGACGTCCTGCCGGGCACACCCCAGTGGGAGCGCTGCCGCCCGCTGTTCACCTCCGACGTCAACGCCGCCGTCCTGGGCTTCCTCGACGGCGGCGCCGACGAGGTGCTCGTCAACGAGGCACACTCGACCATGCGGAATCTGCTGCTGGAGCGGCTGGACGAGCGCGCCGAGCTGCTCACCGGCCGCCACAAGGCGCTCACCATGGTCGAGGGGGTGCAGCGCGGCGATGTCGACGCCATCGCGTTCGTCGGATATCACACCGGCGCCGGTGACGAGGGGGTCCTCGCGCACACCTATCTCGCCAACTCGCTGACGGGGGTCTGGCTCAACGGGGTGCGGGCGAGCGAGGGCCTGCTGAACGCGCGGGTCGTCGCGGAGTACGGAGTGCCGGTCGTGCTTGTCACCGGCGACGACCTGACCTGCGAGGACGCGCTCGGGTACGCGCCGGAGGCGCACAAGGTCGCGGTCAAGGACCATGTCTCGCGGTACGCGGCGGTGTGCCGCACCCCGGCCCGTACCGCCGCCGACATCCGGGCCGCCGCGAAGGAGGCCACCGCGCTCGCCGGGCGGTACGAACCGGTCCCGGGCGGCCCGTACACCCTGGAGCTGGAGTGCGACGCCGCGCATCTGTCCGCCGCGGCCACGGTCGTCCCGGGGGTGGCGCTCAGCGGCGAGCGGCGTGTGTCGTTCACCAGCGACACGATGTACGAGGGAATCCGTACCTTCAAGGCGGTCACGACGATCGTCTCGGCGGCGGTGGAGGAGCAGTATGGCTGACGCGACCACACCCGACGCCACCACATCCAGCGCGACCACGCGGTCCGCGGCGGTACCGGACGAGGCCGCGATGGCGGAGGTGGTCGCCTTCACCTCCGAACTCATCCGTATCGACACCACGAACCGGGGCGGCGGTGACTGCCGCGAGCGCCCGGCCGCGGAGTACGTCGCCGAGCGGCTCGCCGACGCCGGGATCGAGCCGGTGCTGCTGGAGCGGACCCCCGGCCGGACCAATGTGGTCGCCAGGATCGAGGGCACCGACCCGTCCGCCGACGCCCTCCTCGTCCACGGCCATCTCGACGTGGTGCCCGCCGAGCCCGCCGACTGGACCGTCCACCCGTTCTCCGGGGAGGTCCGGGACGGG
The DNA here is from genome assembly GCF_003344965.1 of Streptomyces paludis. NCBI lineage: Bacteria > Bacillati > Actinomycetota > Actinomycetes > Kitasatosporales > Streptomycetaceae > Streptomyces > Streptomyces paludis. The sequence continues at coordinate 6,730,184 of NZ_CP031194.1, forward strand.
GTGGTGTGGGGGCGCGGCGCCATCGACATGAAGAACATGGACGCGATGGTCCTGTCGGTCGTCCGGGCCTGGGCCAGGACCGGCGTCCGGCCGCGCCGGGACATCGTCCTCGCCTACACCGCCGACGAGGAGGCCAGCGCCGAGGACGGCGCCGGTTTCCTCGCCGACCGGCACCCCGGCCTCTTCGAGGGGTGTACGGAGGGCATCAGCGAGTCCGGGGCCTTCACCTTCCACGCCGGACCCGGCATGGCGCTCTACCCGATCGCCGCCGGCGAGCGCGGCACCGGCTGGGTCAAGCTCACCGCCCACGGCAAGGCCGGCCACGGCTCGAAGGTGAACCGCGCCAACGCGGTCAGCCGGCTCGCCGCCGCCGTCGCCAGGATCGGTGACCACCCCTGGCCGGTCCGGCTCACCCCGACCGTACGGGCCGCCCTCGCCGAACTCGCCGCGCTGCACGGCATCGACACCGATGTCCACGCACCGGACTTTGACCCGGACGGGCTGCTGGGCAAGCTCGGTCCGGCGGCGGCGCTCGTCGAGCCGACGGTGCGCAACAGCGCCAACCCGACCGTCCTGGAAGCCGGTTACAAGGTCAATGTGATCCCCGGCCGGGCCACGGCCTTCATCGACGGGCGCATGGTGCCCGGCGGCGAGGAGGAGTTCCGCACCACCCTGGACCAGCTCACCGGGCCCGATGTCGAATGGGAGTTCCACCACCGGGAAGTCGCCCTCCAGGCGCCCGTCGACTCGCCGACCTTCGCCAAACTGCGCGCCGCCGTCGAGCACTTCGACCCGGCCGGACACGCCGTGCCGTACTGCATGTCGGGCGGCACGGACGCCAAGCAGTTCTCCCGGCTCGGCATCACCGGCTACGGCTTCTCGCCCCTGAAGCTGCCCCCCGGCTTCGACTACCAGGCTCTCTTCCACGGCGTCGACGAACGGGTGCCCGTCGAGGCGCTGCACTTCGGCGTCCGGGTCCTCGACCACTATCTCAAGTCCGCCTAGAGCGGGAGGAGTTCCCCTGATGGAAACCGCGCGGAGCGCCATCCCGTACGGAACGTGGCCGTCCCCGGTCGACGCCGCCCTCGCCGCCTCGCGCGGCGGCCGCCCCGAGTACGTGGGGACGGTGGGCGACGAGGTGTGGTGGACGGCGCCGCGCCCCGCCGAGAGCGGCCGGCGCGCGCTCGTACGGCTGACGGCCGATGGCCGCGAGCAGTCGGTCCTGCCCGCGCCGTGGAACGCCGGCAGCCGGGTCATCGAGTACGGCGGCGTGCCCTGGGCCGGCGCCGCCCGCCCCGACGGCGGCCCGCTCGTCGTCTTCGTCCACTTCCCCGACCAGCGGCTGTACGCGTACGAGCCGGACGGCGCGGGCGAGCCGAGACCCCTCACCCCTGTGTCCGCGATCGGCGGCGGGCTGCGCTGGGCCGACCCGGTGCTCCAACTCGACCGGGGCGAAGTCTGGTGCGTACTGGAGGAGTTCACGGGCAAGGGCCCCACCGACGTCCGCCGGGTCATCGCCGCCGTACCGCTGGACGGCTCGGCCGCCGACGACCGTACGGCCGTCCGTGAGCTGTCCGACGACCGGCACCGCTTCGTCACCGGGCCCCGGCTCTCCCCGGACGGCCGCCACGCCGCGTGGATCGCCTGGGACCATCCTCAGATGCCCTGGGACGGCACGGTGGTGATGCTCGGGGAAGTGGCCGACGGCGGGCCCTTCCGAGGGATCAGGCCGGTCGTCGGGGACACCGACGAGTCCGTCGCCCAGGTCGACTGGGCGCCTGACGGCTCGCTGCTCCTCGTCTCCGACCTCTCCGGCTGGTGGGAGGTGCGGCGCCTGCGGGTGGACGGGGACGCGGCGGCCGGACCGGGCGTGATCGCGAGCACCAGCCTCTGCCCCGGCCGCCGGGAGGAGTTCGGCGGGCCGCTCTGGAAGATCGGCTCCCAGTGGTTCCATCCGCTGGACGACGGCCGGATCGCCGTCATCCACGGCCGGGGCACCACCGCGCTCGGCGTGCTCGACCCGGCCGACGGCACCCTCGTGGACGCCGAGGGGCCCTGGACCGAGTGGGCGCCCACCCTCGCCGTCACCGGCGGCCGGGTGATCGGCGTCGCGGCGGGACCGCGCCACGGGTACGAGATCGTGGAGCTGGACACCGCCACCGGCCGGACCCGGGTGATCGGCGCCGCCCACCAGGACCCCGTGGACCCCGCGTACTACCCCGACTCCCGGCCGCGCACCTTCACCGGACCCGGCGGCCGGGAGATCCACGCCCAGATCCATCCGCCGCACCACCCCGCGCACACCGGCCCCGAGGGCGGACTCCCGCCGTACGTGGTGTGGGCGCACGGCGGGCCCACCGGGCGCGCGCCGCTCGTCCTGGACCTGGAGATCGCCTACTTCACCTCCCGGGGCATCGGGGTCGCCGAGGTCAACTACGGCGGCTCCACCGGCTACGGACGGGAGTACCGGAACCGGCTGCGCGAGCAGTGGGGCGTGGTCGACGTCGAGGACTGCGCGGCGGTCGCCGAGGAGCTGGCCGCCGAGGGCACCGCCGACCGCGCGCGGCTCGCCGTACGCGGCGGCAGCGCGGGCGGCTGGACGGCGGCGGTCTCGCTGACCGACACCGACGTGTACGCCTGCGGCACGATCAGCTATCCGATCCTCGATCTGCTCGGCTGGGCCACCGACGAGACCCACGACTTCGAGTCCCGCTACCTCGAATCGCTCGTCGGACCGCTCGCCGAGGTCCCCGAGCGCTACCACGCGCGCTCGCCGCTGCACCACGTCGAGCGGATCACCGCGCCGTTCCTGCTGCTCCAGGGGCTCGACGACGTGATCTGCCCGCCCGCCCAGTGCGAGCGCTTCCTCGACCGGATGGCCGGGCGCGGTGTCCCGCACGCGTATCTCGCCTTCGAGGGCGAGGGCCACGGGTTCCGCCGCGCGGACACCATGATCCGGGCGCTGGAGGCCGAACTCGCCCTGTACGCAAGGACCTTCGGGTTCGCCCGTCCCGATGTCCCGCCGCTGGAGATGGTCCGATGAAGGTACCTGTGACGCCCCTGACCCGGCCCGCGCGGCTGCGGCCGGGGGCCAGGGTCGCCGTCGTGGCGCCGAGCGGGCCCGTACCGGGGGAGCGGCTCGACGCGGGGCTCGACATCCTGCGCGGCTGGGACCTCGACCCGGTGGCGGGCCCGCATGTGCGCGACCGCCACCCCCGGTTCCCGTATCTGGCGGGCACGGACGAGAACCGCGCCCGCGATCTCCAGGACGCCTGGTGCGACCCGTCCGTGAGCGCCGTGCTGTGCGCCCGGGGCGGTTACGGGGCGCAGCGGATGGTGGAGCTGCTCGACTGGGACGCGATGCGGGCGGCGGGCCCCAAGGTCTTCGTCGGCTTCAGCGACATCACCGCGCTGCACGAGGCGTTCGCCGTCCGGCTGGGACTGGTCACCCTGCACGGCCCGATGACCGCCGCCCTCGCCTTCCTCAAGGACGCCGGGGTCCAGGAGTCGCTGCGCGCCACGCTGCTGGACCCCGGGTCCGTCCGTACCCTCGCCCCGGACACGGCCCGCACCCTGGTGCCCGGCCGGGCGCGCGGGGTCACCCTCGGCGGCTGTGTCAGCCTGCTCGCGGCGGAGCTGGGCACCCCGCACGCGCGGCCCTCGGCGGCGGGCGGGCTGCTGCTGATCGAGGACATCGGCGAGGAGCCGTACCGCCTCGACCGCATCCTCACCCAACTGCTGCGCGCCGGATGGCTGGACGGCGTCGCGGGGATCGGCCTCGGCTCCTGGAAGGAGTGCGGACCGTACGACGACGTGCGCGCGGTGCTGCTCGACCGGCTGGGCCCGCTGGGCGTACCGGTCGTGGAGGAGCTGGGCTTCGGACACGCGGACACGGCGCCGACCGTGCCGCTGGGTGTCGCGGCGGTGCTGGACGCGCCGGCGGGCGGAGGACGGCCGTCCCTGACAATGGAGGTGCCCGCGCTGACCTGACGCCACGGTGCCCGCGCTGAGCTGACCTTGTCGCCCGTTTAGGGTGGCCGGATGTCCGACCAGCACCCCGCCCGCCCGCTCGCCGAGGGGCCCCGCACCCGGCTGCACCCCTACCGCCCCGACGACGCCGAGGAGTTCGCGGCCCTCGCGCGCGCGAGCAGGCGGCTGCACCGGCCCTGGCTGTTCCCGCCCGAGGACACCGGGGCGTACGCGGTGTACGCGGGCCGGATCGTCGAGGACCCGGCCAAGGAGGGGTATCTCGTCCGCGCCCGCGACGACGGGCGCCTGGCCGGGTTCATCAACATCAACAACATCGTCCGGGGCGGCTTCCAGTGCGGTGCGCTCGGATACGGCGCGTTCGCGCACGCGGCCGGGCGCGGGCTGATGACCGAGGCGCTCGGCCTGGTCCTGCGCCACGCGTTCGGCCCGCTCGGGCTGCACCGGCTGGAGGCCAACATCCAGCCCGCCAACGCCGCGTCGCTCGCGCTCGTACGGCGGGCTGGCTTCCGGTCGGAGGGCTTCTCACCGGACTTCCTGTTCATCGACGGCGCGTGGCGCGACCACGAGCGCTGGGCGATCACCGCCGGACGCTGAGGTCCGGCGGCGTCCGGTACGGCGGCGGGGTACGGAGGCGGGCCGGGCGGTCAGCGGCCCTTGCGGTTGATCTTCATGGTGTCCATGTCGGTCACGGTCGCGCGCAGTTCGCCCCACGCGCCGCCCAGCGCGCGCAGCGCCGTCTCCGCGCGGTCCTCCGCGAGCGCGCCCGCCATCTCCGGGCCGTCGGCCGCGTCGGACAGCAGCTCGTAGCGGTAGCTGAAGTGCTTCAGCGTGCGGTCGTACGTCAGCGACCCGTCCGGGGTGAACCGCATCTGGCTGAGCCCGTGGTCCGCCACCTCCGCGAGCAGCCGCGCGCGTACGTCGTCCGGCAGCCCGTTCCAGGTCCCCCGGACGATCACCCGGTAGGTGTGCTGCGTGGTCATCGCGCCGCTCGCTCTCTCTTCGTCAACAGGATGAAGGCGCCAGCGTACGTAAGAGAGGATGGTTCGCATGCGGAATTTCGTGGTCGTCGACGCCCCCTCCAACCTGGGCCTGCGCCCGCCCGCCCCGGGCACGGTCCCCGGCTGTTACAAACTGGCGGGCGCCCTGCGCGAGCAGGGCATCGTGCGGCGCCTCGGCGCGCGCGAGGGCGGGGTTGTCGTGCCGCCGCGCTACGACAGGGGCGACTGGCAGGAGGGCGACGGCGTCTTCAACGCCGCCGCGATCGCCGCGTACACCCCCAGGCTCGCCGACCGCATCGAACAGCACGTAGCGGCCGGGGACTTCCCGGTCGTGCTCGGCGGCGACTGCTCCATCCAGCTCGGCGCGTCGCTCGCGCTGCGCCGGAGGGGCCGGTACGGGCTGGTCGCCATCGACGGCTCCGCCGACTTCCGCCACCCCGGCAACTCCACCGCCATCGGCGCGGCGGGCGGCGAGGAGCTGGCCCTCGGCACCGGGCGCGGGCAGCGGGAGCTGACCGATCTGGAGGGGCTGCGCCCGTATCTGCGGGACGAGGACATCCGGCTCTTCGGGATGCGGGACGGCGACGAGGACCGCGCGGAACTCACCCGGCTGAAGATCTCCCACACCACGGTCGGGGAGCTGCGGGAGCGGGGCGTGGCCGAGGTGGCCGCCGCGGCGGCGCTGTCGCTGGAGACACCGGCGCTGGACGGGTTCTGGGTGCATCTGGACGCCGACGTACTCGACCCGGAGATCATGCCGGCCGTGGACAGCCCGGACCCCGGCGGTCTGCTCCCGCACGAACTCGCCACGCTGCTGCGGACCTTGGCCGGCTCGGCGCGGTGCGTCGGGCTGAACGTGACGATCTACGACCCGGATCTGGACCCGGACGGCACGGGCGCGGCGCTGCTGACGGACCTGGTGGTGGGGGCGCTCGTACCGTAAGCCGGTTCCGAAATCCGCTGCCCGCGTGAACCCGCTTCCCGCGTGAACCCGGTCCCGCGTGAATCCGGTCCCGCGTGCGTCAGCGGCCCTCGGCGGCCTTGCGGTCGACGTACTCGAAGACCGAGCCGTCGGGGTGCACGGCGATCAGGTTCCGGCCCACCGGGGTGGCGACCGGCCCCACGATGACCTTCGCCCCGATGCCGGTGAGGACCGTACGGGCCTCCTCGACGTCCTTGACGGCGATGGTCGCCGTCACCTTGCGCAGGACGTCGATCTCCGACGCGGGACCGCTCATCAGCAGAAAGCAGCCGACGGCGGCGACCGAGACCCCGCCGCGCTCGAAACGGAGCGCGGGACTGCCGGTGAGCCGTTCGTAGAACGCCACCGAGGTCTCCAGGTCGTCGACGCAGACGCGCAGCGTGGTTCCCAGGATTTCCATGCCCGACAGGGTAGTTGGTGGGGGCGCCTCCGCGGGAGCCCGCGGCGGACCGAGGAGGCGCGGCCCCTCGCCGATGCCCTGCCCTCAGACCCGGCAGAGGATTTCGCCGTGCGGCACCATGAACCACGCGTCCTCGGCGGCGCCCCACGCGCGCCACGCCCCGGCGAACTCCGCCAGCCGCCCGGCCGTCGCGTGGCCGCCGTCGACCGCCAGCCCCGCGTAGCCGGACGCGGTCGTCCGGTCCGCCCACAGCCCGCTCCACCAGGCGCGCTCCTCCGGAGTGGCGAAGCACCAGGTGGTAGCCGTCGCGGTGATCGCGGCATCGGTGAAACCGGCCCCCCGGGCCCAGGAGAGCAGCCGGCGCCCGGCGTCGGGCTCACCGCCGTTGGCACGGGCCACCCGGCGGTACACCTCCCGCCAGTCGTCCAGCACGGGTACGGCCGGGAACCAGGCGAAGGCCCCGAAGTCCGCGTCGCGCGCCGCGATCACCCCGCCCGGCCGGCACACCCGGCGCAGCTCGCGCAGCGCCCGTACCGGATCACCGACGTGCTGGAGGACCTGATGGGCGTGGACGACATCGAACGAGTCGTCGGGGAAGTCCAGATCATGGACATCGGCGACCGCGAAGCGGACACTGTCCACCCCGGCCGCCTCCGCCGCCCCGCGCGCCTTGTCCAGCACGTCCTCGGCGGTGTCCACGGCCGTCACCGTCCCGGGGGCGACGAGCGCCGCCAGGTCGGCCGTGATGGTCCCCGGCCCGCACCCCACGTCCAGCACGTCCTGGCCGGACCGCAGCTCGGGGAGGAGGTACGCGGCTGAGTTGGCGGCGGTGCGCCAGGTGTGCGAGCGGAGCACCGACTCGTGGTGCCCGTGGGTGTAGACGGCGGTCTCTTTCGGCATGGCCGGACTCCCTCTCCCGTGCGTGAAGTGGTCCTGCCACGCTACGCCCGAATGTCGGATGGTGAGATGGGTGTCTCGTTATGTGGGATATCGGAAGGGTGGTCCTGGGGGGAGGCCGCCGTGACGGCGACCGCGTTGGCGCCGACGATGACGCAGATGGCCGCCCACGCGGCCATATCGAGGTGCTCGTGGAGCACGATGAGGCCGACCAGGGCGGCGAAGACCGGGTTGACGCTCATGAACACGCCGAAGAACCGCGCCGGGACGCGTCGCAGCGCGAGCAGGTCGGCGAGGAACGGCACCGCCGAGGAGAGGACCCCGGCCGCCAGCGCGCAGGCGAGGACGGCCGGGGTCGGAGGGTGCCGCCAGAGCACTAGGGCGCCGACGGGGAGGTAGAGGACGCCGGAGACGGCCGCGGCGGCGGCCGAGCCCTCCAGGCCGGGCAGCCGGCGGCCGACGGCGCGGTTCAGCAGGATGTAGCAGCCCCAGCACGCCGCGGCCAGCAGGGCCATACCGACGCCCAGGTAGTCGGTGGAAGGAGAGGGACGGGTGAGGACGACGACGGCCGCCGCTGCCGCCAGCGCGCACAGGGCGTCGATCCGGCGGCGGGAGCCGGCCAGCGCCACCGTCAGCGGGCCGAGGAACTCCAGCGTGACGGCCAGCCCCAGCCCGATGCGGTCGATGGCCGCGTACAGGGACAGGTTCATCACGGCGAACACCAGCGCCAGCCCCAGCACCGGCCGCCACTGCGCCGCCGTGAACGAGCGCACGCGCGGCCGGCCGGCCGCCCACAGCACCCCGGCGGCCACCCACTGACGGATCGCGACCACCCCCGCCGGGCCGATCACCGGGAAGGCCAGCGCCGCCACCGACGCCCCGACCTGGTTCGACAGCCCGCTGCCCAGCATCAGCGCCACCCCGGCCCGGCGGCTCCCGCCCGGGCCGGATGCACCGCCGTCGGCGGCGGGGGACTGTCCGGCGTCCTGCGAGGTCTTCAGCACCATGGCCTCACGGTGCGCTCTCCCCGGGGATACGCAAAATGCATGCACCGCACTATCGATACGCTGGGCGTATGGATCGTATGGAGGGTACGGACGGACGCCGGGGGACCGCCACCGGACTGGAGCTGAAGCACCTGCGCTGCCTGGTCGCCATCGTCGACACCGGCAGCTTCACCGACGCGGCCCTCGAACTGGGCGTCTCCCAGGCCGCCGTCTCCCGGAACCTGCTCGCCCTGGAGAAGACCCTCGGCGTGCGGCTGCTGCACCGCACCAGCCGTACGGTGGCCCCCACCACGGCCGGTGTGCAGGTGCTCGCCCGCGCCCGCCCGCTGCTCTCCGGCGCCGACGAACTCGTCGCCGAGGCCGCCGCCGGCCACAGCCGACTGCACCTCGGCCACGCCTGGTCGGCCTTCGGCCGGCACACCACCGAGTTCCAGCGCCGATGGCACCACGACCACCCCGGGACCGAACTCCGGCTCATCCGCCACAACTCGTCCACCGGCGGGCTCGCCGAAGGACTGTGCGACCTCGCCGTCATCCGCGCCCCGCTCGACCTCAAACCCTGGTCACACGCCCTCGTCGGCGAGGAACAGCGCTACCTCGCCCTCGCCTCCGACGACCCGTGGGCCCGCCGGCGCGCCATCCGCCTGGACGAGGCCGCCACACGCACCCTCGCCCTCGACCGCCGTACCGGCACCACCACCGTGCGGCTGTGGCCCGAAGGCGAACGCCCCGCCGTCGAGTACATCCACGACATCGACGACTGGCTCGCCGCCATCGCCTCCGGCCGCTGTATCGGCGTCACGCCCCAGGCCACCGCCGCGCAGTACCGCCGCGACGGCATCATCTACCGCCCCCTGCGCAACGCCGAGCCCGTCCCCGTCCACCTCATCTGGCGCCGGCAGGACCCCCACCCCGCCACCCACGCCGCCGTCGCCCTCGCCATCGACCTCTACCGCGAGCACCGGCAAACCCGGTAGCCCCGGTAACCGTTCCGGGGACTCCTCAACGCCCTACAGGGCCTTCGGCCGGTAGACCCGCAGCGCCTCCGCCGCCTTGTCGAGCGTCAACTCGCCCGGCGCCTCGGTCACTTCGCCGTCGAAGGCCAGCGGAGTGCCCGGCGCGATGCCCGCGACGCGGACCCGGCGCCTCCGCTCGGCCGCGTGGAACGGTGAGCGGCTGAGCGGGCCCGCCAGCGCGGCGCCGAGAAGGCGCAGGCCCGGGGTCCGGCCGCCGTGGACGATCCGTACGTCCAGCAGCCCGTCGGCGAGATCGCGGCGGTGGCCCGGGGTGGGGCCCATCTGCTCGTACATCCCGTTCCCGGCGAACAGCAGCCACAGCGAGCGCCGCCGGCCCTCGAACTCGGCGTCCAGCTGGTGCCGGCCGCGCAGCACCTTCAGCGCCGCCAGCACCCCGGCCGGCCAGCCGCCGATCCGCGGCGACCAGTGCTCGCGCTCCCGCACCAGCTCCGGATAGACGCCCAGGCTGAAGGTGTTGAGGAAGTGGCCCGGCGTCTTCCCGTCCGGGCCGGGGGTGAAGCGCCCCAGGTCGACGCGGACGGCGTCCCCCTCGGTCACGGCCCTCGCCGTGTCGTGGACGTGCTCTATGCCCAGGTCGTACGCGAAGTGATTCAGCGTGCCGCCGGGGAAGACGGCCAGCGGCAGCCCGTGGTGCACGGCGATCGCGGCGGCCCGGTTGACCGTACCGTCGCCGCCGAGGACCCCGAGGGCGCGGCAGCGGCCCGCGGCCTTCTCCAGCTCGCCCTCGACCTCCTCCGGGTCGCACTCCACGACCGCCGCCTCCGGCAGCGCGTCGCGCACCAGGCTCGCCGTGTCCGCCGAACCGGAGGCGCGGTTGACCACCACGACCAGCTCCTGGCCGTCGGGCAGCGCGGGCGCCTCGGCGTACGGGCGGCCGGGCGAGGGCAGTTGGGCGCGCGTCGGCACCAGCCCGCGCACCGCGAAGGCCGCGCCCACGCCCAGTGCCGCGCCCACCACCACATCGCTCGGATAGTGCGCGCCGGTGTAGACGCGCGAGAGCGCCACGGCGGCGGCCACCGGGGCCACGGCCGCGCCCCAGCCCTTCGACTCCAGCGCGACCCCGGTCGCGAAGGCGGCGGCCGAGGCCGCGTGCCCGGACGGGAAGGACGTGGTGAACGGCTGCCGCTTCAGCCGCCGTACGACCGGGACGGAGTCGAGCCCCGGCCGCTGCCGCCGTACGGCGTGCTTGCCCACCGTGTTGACGGCCGCCGAGGCGAGCCCCAGCGACACCGTGCCCCGCAGGGCCGCCCGGCGCGACTTCGCGCCCCGGCCGAGCAGGGCGATGCCCGCGGCGGCGCCGAGCCACAGCAGCCCGTGGTTGGCGCCGCGGCTCAGCCGGGGCAGCACCGGGTCGGCGCCGGGCCAGTGCCGGCCGGCGACGGAGCGGAAGACCCGCCGGTCCAAGGAGTCGAGCCGTGCGGCGAAGGTATCGGTCATGGCACCCGGCTACCCCGTGGCCGCGGGGTCAAGCGGTCCGGTTCGCTCCAGGGCTGGTCCAGGGCTGGTCCAGGGCCGGTCCGGGGGCACGGAGCGGCAAACCTCCGTAACCTCCGTATAAACGGCACAAAGGGTAGGAACGGTCCCGACGGGAGGTGTCGCCGTGCGGCTCACGGCAGCCGAGGACCGAGGTCCCGTACGGTACGGTCCCGCCGCGCCCGGCACCGGCCTGCCCGTCCTCCCCGAGCTGGTCGCGGCATGCGCGGCGGCGGCCCCGCACCCCGTGGCCCAGCCGCCCGGCGGCGGCGCGGCCCTGCGGGAGGCGGCCCGCGGCTACTGGTGGCGGCGCGGACTGCACGGCGGGCCCGACGACATGGCCGCCGCACCCGGCGTCCGGCCCCTGCTGCTCGCGCTGCTCGCCGCGGCCGGCGGGGACGTGCTGATGCCCCGGCCCTGCCCCGCCTGGTGGGCCCCGCAGGCCCGGCTCCTGGGGCGCGCGGCCTACCACGTGCCCGTCTCGGCGGAGGCGGGCGGCGTACCCGATCCGTTCGCCCTGCTGGAGACGGTCCGGCGGGTACGGGCCGAGGGCGGCGCGCCGCGCGTACTGCTGCTCTGCCCCGCCGACGACCCGACCGCCACCGTCGCCCCGCCCGAACTCGTCCGTGAGACCTGCGAGGCGGCCCTCGGGGCGGGGCTGCGCGTCGTCAGCGACGAGACCTGGCGCGACACGCTGCACCGCCCGCACGAGACGGTGCTGCTGAGCCCTGCGGAGATGTGGCCCGACGAGGTCGTGGTCCTCGCCGACGCGGTGGGCTCGCTGCTCCCGGCGGCCTGGCCGCTGGCCGTCGCCCGTTTCCCCGCGACCCCGGACGGCGCCGCGCTGCGGGCCAGGACGCTGGACATCCTCACGGCGCTCGGCGCGACGGTCGCGGGCCCCGTCGCCGCGGCTGCCGTCCACGCGCTCGGCGAGCCCGCCGCCGTCACGGCCCGGGCACGGGCCGCCGCCACGCTCCACGGCCGCGTGGCCGCCGCCGCCCACCGCGCCGTGCTCACCGCGGGCGCCCTGGCCAGGACCCCGCTCGCGGGCCGCTTCCTCTACGCCGACCTGGGCCCGCTGCGCCCGCGCCTGGCCGGGCTGGGCGTCACCGACTCGATGGAGTTGGAGAACCACCTGAGCACCCGCCTCGGCACCGCCACCCCCGGCGGCCACCGCTTCGGCGACGACCCGGCCGCCCTACGCGTACGCCTGCCGACCACCCCCCTGCTCGGCACGGACACGACACAACGCCTGACGGCACTGACGGCCCCGGATCCGCTGCGCCTGCCGCATGTGGCGCTGGCACTGGCGGACCTGGCGGAGGCGCTGGAGCGGTAGCGGGTGGCTCGCTTGGCCCGAGGCCCGGCGGCCCGGCGGCCCGGCCGCCACCGCTCCCGTACGGCGTGCTGCGGCCTCGGGCCGGACCGGCGGCGCAGTTCCTGGCGGCGCTGACGGCTCCCGATCCGCTGCTGCTGCCGCATGTCGCGCTGGCACTGGCGGATCTGGCGGCGAGCGCTGGAGCGGTAGCGGGCGGCCTGGCGGCCCGGCCGCGCGCTGGTCCCGTACGGCCCGTGCGGTGCGGTCCGGCACGCTGCGGCCTGCGGGCCGAACCGCTAGGTGGGCGCTGGCCGCCGCTGTTCGGCCCTGCCGGCAGGGCCGTACCGGCCGTCCGGCCGCGTGGCCGGTACGGTGCGCTGTGCCGGCACGCTTCCGCCGTTGCCCTGCCCTCCGGCCTCGGCCGGAACCCGCGCCCGGCCGCTCGGCCGTTGCCCCGGCTCTGCTGGGCCCGCGGTGCCCGCTGCCTGGCGGTGCCGCCGGGCCCGCCACGGCCGCCGCAGCCTTCCGGCCACGTCGCAGGGCCCGCGTGCGCGGTCCCAGCCCGGTCATCCGACCCACCCCCCTACGTCGGCTGTCCCTCCGACCCCGCTCCCGGGCCCGAGCCCGGGCGTCGTAGGCGGCGCCAGATGGTCGGGGCCGTGCTCAGGAGTACCGTCAGGACCACTGCCGCGAGCACCCCCTCCCACGGCTCGGGGAAGAGTGAGCCGCCCAGTATCCCGATCAGCATGTACGTCGCCGACCAGGCCAGGCAGGCCGGGACATCGCCCCGGGCGAACCGGCGCAGGGGCCAGTCACCCAGCAGGCAGGCCAGCATCACCGGAATCCGCCCGGCCGGTACCAGCCGGGAGAGGACCAGGACCGTCACCCCGTTCTCCCGCAGTCTCAGCTGCGCCTGCTCCAGTCGGTCCGGGGGCGCGTGGCGGCGCAGTGCCGCCAGCCAGCGGGAGCCGTTGCGGGAGCCGAAGCCGCGCCGGCCGAGCCAGTAGAGCGCGACATCGCCGAGGAAGGCCGCGAACGACGCGACCAGGAAGACGAAGAGCATCGAGAGCGGATGGGTCTGGTGGAAGGCGACCACCGCCGCCGAACTCACCACCGCTCCCGTGGGCACCACCGGCACCAGCGCGCCCAGCATCACCAGCAGGAACACCGACGGATAGCCGACGGCCTGCTGGGTCGACTCGGTCGGCAGCGCCGACAGCTGGGAGACGAACCGCTCGATCACGCCGCCGCCTCCGGCGCCACGCTCTCGCCGTGCCGCAGCAGATGGACCGCCACCTTGGGCGCCAGCTCGGCCGCGTGCCGTACGAACTCGTCCCCCGGCGCGTAGAACTCGTGCGGCCGTACGGAGTCCAGCCCGATCGGCCAGTACGTACCGAAGTGCACCGGCACCGCCGCGGCCGGCGCCAGCCGGGCCAGCGCCTGGGCCGCGCGCCCCGCGTCCAGATGCTCGGGCCCCAGCCGCGGGCCCCAGCCGCCGACCGGCAGCAGCGCCACGTCCACCGGCCCCACCGCGTCCGCCATCGCGTCGAAGAGCCCCGTGTCGCCCGCGAAATACGTCCGCGACTCGCCGCTGACCACATAACCGAGCGCCGGGGAGCGGTACGGGCCCACCGGCAGCCGGCGGCCGTCGTGCCGGGCCGGCACCGCCCGTACCCGCAGCGGTCCGACCGCCACCTCGTCACCCGCCTCGACCTCGGTGATCCGCAGTCCGGCCCCGGCCCGGCCACCGCGGGCGTCCAGCCGGCGCAGCCCCGGCACGGACCGCGCCGCGTCGCGCGGCACGATCAGCCGGGTGCCGGGCGCGAGCGCCGCCAGCGACGGCAGATGCAGATGGTCGGAGTGCAGATGCGAGACGAGCACGACATCCGCGACGGCGGCCTCCGGCGGCGGTACGGCACCCAGCCTGCGCCGCAGATGCGCCAGCCGGCGTGTGAAGAGCGGGTCGGTCAGCACCCGGACGCCGGAGTCCTCGACCGTACAGGTGGCATGACCCCACCACGTGATGACTGCACCCAACCCGCTCTCAGCTCCCGTCCCCGCCCGGGGCGCGCCGCGCACACCCCGGGTCCGATTTCCCCACTCAGCGTACGGGGGTCCTCACGGGGGCGTGCGGCCTGTGGCGCGTGCGGTCCCGGTGCGCCCGGTCGCGCCCCTGTGCCCACCCGCCGCGCGCCTGCCCGGCGCCCCGCGCGCCGGTTAGGGTCGGCGGGAGGACAAGGAGGGCGTGGGGTGCGCGCGGTGTGGGGACGGGAACGGGGACGGGTCCGGGGGCGGAGCGGGGGGAACGTGAGGACCGGCATGGGCTGTACGACGGCCGCGGAGGTACGGGTGGCCGTGATCGCCAGCCACACCCCGCTGGAGGAACTCGACAGCGACCCCTTCCTCGTCGACACCCGCGGCCAGCACGCCATGTGCGCCCGCTGGGCCGAGGACCGGGGCTACGCCGTCACCCGGCAGCTGCTCCTCTACCGGCTGCGCCCCGACCACCGCGGGCTCTGGCTCGATGTCGAGGCCGGACTGGTCGACGTGTTCGTCGCGGCGGGGGACCGGGTGCTGGAGCGGGCGTTCACCTCGGCCGACGACTTCGCGGCGGAGTGCGCGCGCCGGGGGGTACGGCTGGAGACCGTCGGCCTGGACGAACCGCGCTACGACGCGGCGATGAAGGCCGAGGTGCACCGCAGGCTCTCGATGCCGACGGCCGGGTACCGGGGCCGCTGACCCGGCGGGGCGGGGCGGGGCGGCTCGGCTCCGGACCGGGGCCGCCGACTCGGGCGCGCGCCCAGCAGCGTCACCCCTGCCACCGCGCACCCCGGCCCGTACCCGGGAGCTTCCGGCGCGCTGTGCGAGGCTGGGGCGGAGCCCGTGACAGCCGTACGGGTCCTGACGTGAGGTGACGGGGAACGTGTTCGAGGGGCGATGGCGGACGACGGGCAGCGCCCTGCTGCGCGTGATCACCGTGTGGGCGGCGTCCACGCTCACCATGCTGCTGCTCGCCGCGGTGCTGCCGGACTTCCACCTCCAGTCCGACGACGGCGACAGCCTCACCCGGACCGCGCTGACCGCCGCCTGGGGCGCGGGCGCGTTCGGGCTGCTGAGCGCACTGGTCTGGCCCGTACTCGTCCGGGCGCTGCTGCTGGTGCCCGCGCTCGTCCTCGGGCTGCTGGTCTTCTTCCTCAACGGCTCGCTGCTGCTGATCGCGCTCCGGCTGATCCCCGACGGCCGGGGCGCGGCCGACCCGCGGACGGCGGTGGTGGTCGCCGCCGTGATGTCCGCCGTCGCCTCGGCGACCTCCACCGCGCTCGCGGTCGGTGACGACAACGCGTACCGGCGCCGGCTCTCACGCCTGGCCGACCGGCGGCGGCGCAGGAGCGGCGAGGACGGCCGCCACGGCGGGCCGCCCGGCACGGTCTTCCTCCAGCTCGACGGGGTCGGCCACCAGGTGCTGCTGGACGCCGTCGCCGACGGCGTGGTGCCGCACATCGCGGGCTGGCTCGGCGAGAGCCCCGAGGGGGCGCCCCCCGCCCGGCCGGCCACCCACCGGCTCACGCCCTGGCACACCGACTGGTCCAGCCAGACCGGCGCCAGCCAGCTCGGCATCCTGCACGGTTCCAACCACGACGTCCCCGCGTTCCGCTGGTACGAGAAGGACACCGGCCGGATCATGGTCAGCAACCGCCCGGCGAGCGCGGCCGAACTCCAGCGCCGGGCCATCGAACGCACCGGTGACGGCGGGCTCCTCACCCTCGACGGCGCCAGCCGCGGCAATCTCTTCAGCGGCGGCGCCGACCAGCTCGCGCTGGTGCTGTCGATCGCCGCCCGGCGCGGCCGGGCCAACCGCTCGCGCGCCGGGTACTTCGCGTACTTCTCCGACCCGGCCAACGCCGTCCGTACGGTCGTCTCCTTCGCCGCCGACGTCGGCCGCGAGATCGGCCAGTCCACCCGGGCGCGGCTGCGCGGCGACCGGCCCCGGGTGGGGCGCGGCGGGCTCTATCCGTTCATCCGGGCCTTCGCGACCGTCGTCGAGCGGGACGTGGTGGTCACGGCGGTCATCGGCGACATGCTGGCCGGCCGTACCGCCGTCTACGCCGATCTCGTCGCCTACGACGAGGTGGCCCACCACTCGGGGCCGCACAGCCGCGACGCCTTCCAGGTCCTGGCCCGGCTCGACCGCTCGGTCGGCCTGATCGCCAAGGCCGCCGAGCACGCCCCCCGGCCCTACCGGATCGTGCTCCTCTCCGACCACGGGCAGAGCCCCGGCGAGACCTTCGAGGCCGCCTACGGGCTCACCCTGCGCGATCTGGTCCGCGCGGGCTGCGGACTGCCCGTACCGCGCCGGGTCCGGCGGACGAAGAGCGGCGCCGAGGCCCGGGACGCCGCCCGTCACGCGGTCCTCGGCGCGCTGCACCGGCCCGACCCGGAGGGCGCGGGCGAGGAGGAGCCCGCGCGGGGCTCGGACCCGGTGGTGCTCGCCTCCGGGAACCTCGCGCTGATCTCCTTCCCCGATGTGCCCGAGCGGATGAGCCGCGAGCAGATCGACCGCCGCCACCCCGCGCTGCTGCGCACCCTGGCCAACCACCCGGGCATCGGCTTCCTGCTCGTACGGAGCGAGGAGCACGGTTCGGTGGTGCTCGGCCCGGACGGCGCCGAGGTGCCGGTGGCCGCGCTGACGGACGACGGACCGCTCGCCGCCATGGGGCCCGGCGCGGCCGAGGCCGTCCGGCGCACCGACGGCTTCCCGCATGTCGCGGACATCATGGTCAACTCGATGTACGAACCGGCGACGGGCCGGGTGCACGCCTTCGAGGAGCAGATCGGCTCGCACGGCGGTCTCGGCGGCGAGCAGTCGCGGCCCTTCCTGCTGTCACCGCTGACGCTCTCCGCGCCGCTGCCGGACGGCGGCCGGCTCACCGGCGCGGAACAGGTGCACGAGGTGCTCAGACGCTGGCTGCGCGAGGTGAACGGGCCCCAGGTGCCGCTGGGCGCGGCGGGCACGGGCCGTACGGAGAGCACGGAGACCTGGGCCGGGCTGCCGGAGGTGGGGCCGGAGGTGCCCGTACCGGCTCCCGGGGCCGGGTCGCATACGCGGTCTACGGTGGCACGAACCGCCGAGGACGAGCCGGGCCCGGCGTAACCGGCGTCCCCCGTGCGGGCTGTTTCCGCCGGTAGCAGGACGGGGGACGGGTGGGACTGGGCAGGTCAGGCATGTCCAGGAGGTCGTGCCATGCACCGCACCGCACCCGCTGTCCCCCGTACCGCCGCCCAGGCGGCGGCGCGGGCGCGCGCGCTGCGCCGGGGTGCGCTGATCCTCCTGCTGGCGCTCGCCGCGCTGGTGGGCGCGGGGCTCGAACCGGGCGCGGTGGCGCGGGGGAGCGCGGAGCCGCCGCCGGTGTCGGGGTCCCGGGATCCCTCGGGCGACGGCCAGGGCGAGGTGCAGCAGGACACCACCGAGCCCGAGCATGTCACCCCCGCCACGGTGCAGCGGGCGGCCCGGGCCCGGGTGGAGCCGCCGGCCCCGCTCGGCGCGTACGACGTGCCGGCCGTCCCGTACACCGAGCGGTGCGGCCGGGCGGGTGCCCCGCGGCTGCCGGATTCCTCGCGCCGTGTGGTGCTGCGCTGCTGACAGGTCCTCAGGACCAAACGTCCCTCCCGGCGACGGCAACGGCAGCGGCAGCGGCAGGCCGCCGCGCCGGCCGGCCAGTCGTCAGCACCACTCCCGCCCGCTCGAAGTGAGGACACCGCCATGCCCATCGACCTGTTCGCCGCGCTCAACGCCATGATCCGGGCCGAGGCCGCCCGTGCCGACGAGTCGGCCTCCCGGCTCCGCGCCGCCGGTCCCTCGGGGCCGTCCCCCGACCGTGACCCGGATCCCGACCCCGTGGCCGCCGTGCCCGCTGCGGCGGCTGCGACGGCTTCAGCGGCCACGACGACCGCTACGGCCACCGCGGCCGAACCCGTGGCACCGGCGCGCGGCAGGCGCCTCGGTCTACGGTTCCGGAGGTAGCCGCCGGGAGTCAGTCCCGGGCCGCCGCCGTGCTCTGACGTTCGATCAGGCTCGGCAGCGGTACGTGTACGGTGCGGGCCGCGCCGCCGTCGAGCAGCGCGGCCAGCTCCCCGGCGGCGATCCGGCCGAACGAGACCGTGTCCCGGGAGAGCGCCGTCAGCCAGGGGTGGACCAGCCCGCAGAGCGCCGAGTCCTCCCACGAGACGATCGAGACATCGTCCGGCACGGTGAGCCCGAGCCCGGTCGTCACCGCGGCCCCGGCGGCGGCCATCACGTCGTTGTCGTAGATCAGCGCCGTCGGCGGCCGGGGCTCCGCCAGCACCCGGCGGGTCACCTCGGCGCCCTGGGTGTCGGAGTAGTCGGTCGGCAGCGAGCGCACCTCGGCGAGTCCGTACCGCTCGGCCTCGATCCGCAGCGACCGGATGCGCCGCTCGGTGTGCGCGAGCGAGGGCAGTCCCGCGATATGCGCGATCCTGCGGTGGCCGAGACCGTGCAGCCGGCCGACGATCGCGGCCATCGCGCCGGCGTCGTCGGCCCGTACCTGCGACAGTCCGGGGTGGGTCGCCGGGCCGTCGTCACCGGGCAGCGCGCCGATGACGACAGCGGGAAGTCCCAGCTCATCGAGGAGAACGGGGCGTGGATCGGCCGTTCTGGGGTCCACCACGAGCACCCCGTCGACCCGGTTCTCCGCCCACCACCGGCGGTAGACCGCGCACTCGGCGGGCACGTCCTCCACCACCTGGAAGAGCAGACCGAGTTGACGTTCTGACAGGATCTCCTGGATGCCGGAGATCAGCTGGAGAAAAAACGAGTCCACGCCGAGGGTCGCCGCGGGTCTGGCGAGCACCAGACCCACCGTGGCGGAGCCCTCGCCCGAGAGCGCGCGGGCCGCCGTGCTGGGCCGCCAGCCCAGCTGTTCGGCGACCCTGCGGACCCGGTCCCGGGTCACCTCGGAGACTCCGGGGCGGTCGTTGAGCGCGAAGGACACCGCGCTCTCCGAGACCCCGGCCCGCTGGGCGATGTCCTTCATCGTCGGGCGGCGCGCGCGGGTGCGTCCGGTCTTCGTCGGCCGGTCGCGGTCGGCTGTCATCCGAGTCCCTCTCGTACGTACCGGACGAGTCGTCTGGACTCCGGACTAATGCGCTTGAGCACCACCATCCTAAAGCGCATTAGTCGGCATTGCAAAAAAACAGAGAACAAGGCCTGACCTGGGGTTAAACCCAGCCTCCAGAATCCGGGCCGCCAAATCTGTTGACTTTCATCCCACCACATTGCAAGGTCTGCTGGGCATCAGCGGCCGGAGGCGCGCGCTCCGGCCAGTCCGCCCGCACGCCTGATAGAGCACAAGGAGCCGTTCACCGTGCGTATCTCCCGAAGAGCAGTCGCCGCAGCCACTGTGCTGGCCACCGTCCTGCCGCTCAGCGCCTGCGGCGGCGGATCGGACAGTGACTCGTCCGACGCCTCCGGCGACATCAAGGGCAAGATCACCTTCCAGACCTGGAACCTCCAGGCCAACTTCAAGGACTACTTCAACGGAGTCATCAAGGACTTCGAGAAGGAGCACCCCGGCACGACGGTGAAGTGGGTGGACCGGCCCGCCGAGGGGTACTCCGAGTCCCTCAGCGCCGACGCGGCCGGCGGCACCCTGCCCGACGTCGTCAACATCGCCCCCGACCTGGTGGCGCCGCTCGCCAAGGCCGGGCTCGCGCTGGACCTCGACAAGGACACCACGGCCGCCTCGTACCGCAAGGAGTACCTGGACGGCGCGTGGAAGAGCCACCAGATACCCGGTCTCGAAGGCACCTACGGCTTCCCCTGGTACCTGAACACCGGCCCGATGTTCTACAACAAGCGCCTCCTCAAGGACGCCGGTCTCGACCCCGAGAACCCCCCGAAGACCTACGACGAACTCTTCGACCAGGGCCTCAAGATCGCCGAGCAGACCGGCGGCAAGGTCGCCACGCTCGGCCAGGTCCCCACCATCGAGGACTTCGGCCGCTACGGCGCCGAGCTGATGAACAAGGAAGGCGACGCCTTCACGTTCAACGACGCCAAGGGCGTGGCCATGCTCGCCCGCTACAAGGAGCTGTTCGACAAGAAGGCGCTCGACCCTCAGGTCCTCACCGCGACCCCCGAGACCACGGGGACGAAGTTCCTCACCGAGGCCATCGCGATGAACCCGGGCAACGCCCACGACCTGGAGACCTTCAAGAAGGACGCCCCGTCCCTCTACAAGAACATCGGGATCACCGACCAGATCACCAGCACCGGCAAGGTGAACATGTACGTCATGGGCGTCATGGTCAACTCCAAGACCAAGGAGAAGCCCGCCGCGGTGGCCTTCGCCCACTACGTCACCGACCCGACGCGCCAGATGTCCTTCGCCAAGAAGGTCGCGATCTTCCCGAGCACCGCGGGCTCCCTCGAAGACCCGTACTTCAACAAGGAGGACGGGACCGACGAGACCCGCGTCCGTATCGCCGCCGCCAAGTCCCTCAAGAAGGCGGTCAACTACACCCCCGTCCTGTTCAGCGAGCAGATGAAGACCGAGCTGCGCAACAACGTCGCCAAGGCGCTCCAGGGCAAGCAGTCCCCCCAGGCAGCGCTCGACCAGGCCGTTGAAGCCTGCAACAAGCTGCTCAAGCAGAGCTGAGAGCCGAGCCCCCGCACCATGACGAGTTCCACCGCCCCCAGGGCGTTCCCCCCGGATCCCGCGGTGGCGGGGCCCACGCGCCAGGGCTCAGGCCCTGGCGGCCGTGGGCCCCGCGGCGGGTCCACCACCCCCACACCCACCCCCACCGCCCGAACCGGGGAGACCGGCCGGATCAGGCGTCAGCTCCCCAGCAGTCCCTGGCTGTTCGTGGCCCCCGGACTGCTGGTGGTCGGCACCTTCAGCCTCTATCCCTTCCTCACCACGCTCTACCACTCCTTCACCAGCAAGCAGGCGCTGCGCCCGGGCAGTTACGTCGGCCTCGCGAACTACCGCGAGCTGCTCCACGACGACATGTTCTGGATCGCGCTGCGCAACAGCACGCTCTACATGGTGGGTGTGGTGCCCGCCCTCGTGCTGCTGCCGCTGCTGCTCGCCCTGCTCGTCGAGCGCCAGCTGCCCGGGATGACGTTCTTCCGGTCCGCCTTCTACACCCCGGTCGTCGCCTCGGTCGTGGTGGTCGGGCTGATCTGGGTCTGGATGCTCGACGACCGCGGTCTGATCAACTCCCTGCTGGAGACGGTGGGAATCGGCAAGATCGGCTTCCTCAGCGACCAGTGGCTCCTGCTGCTGAGCGCGATGGCCGTCACGGTCTGGAAGGGCCTCGGCTACTACATGGTCATCTATCTGGCCGCGCTCGCCAACGTCCCGCGCGAACTGCACGAGGCGGCGGCCGTGGACGGCGCGGGCGCGATACGGCGCTTCGTCACCGTGACCGTCCCCGCGGTCCGTACGACGATGGTCCTCGTCGGGGCGCTCTCCTCGGTCTTCGCCTTCAAGGTGTTCTCCGAGGTCTATCTGATCGCCGGACCCGGCGGCGGCCCCGCCGGTGAGGACACCACGCTCGTCATGCTCATCCAGCGGGTCGGCGGCGGACTGACCGGCCGGGTCGGCTATGCCTCGGCCATCTCGGTCGTGGTCTTCGTCGTCACCGTCGCGCTGATGCTGCTCGTCCTCCGGTTCGACCGCAAGGAGGACGCGTGAGCTTCCCCAGGATCACCGACGCCGACGGCCGGCGGGTGCCGCCCGCGCAGCTCTTCCTCCGCTACGGCCTGCTGCTCCTCGCGCTCGCCGTACTGGTCGGGCCGTTCCTCTGGCAGCTCTCCACCTCGCTGAAGGGCCCGCACGAGGACATCTACAGCTCCCCGCCGAGCTTCTTCCCGAGCGAGCCGACGCTGCACAACTACACCCGGGTCGCCGACACCATCCCGGTCTGGGAGTACGCGTTCAACTCGATCAAGGTGGCCTCGGCCAATGTGATCACCAACTGCGTCGGCGCGGCCCTGGCCGGCTACGCGCTCGCCCGGCTGCGCTACCGCGGCAAGCGGGCCGCCACCCTCGCGTTCATCCTCGCGATGCTGGTGCCGGTCGAGACGATCTTCATCGCGCAGTTCATCACCATGCGTCAGCTCGGCCTGAACAACACACTGGTCGGTGTGCTGCTGCCCGCGTCCATCGGCGCGATGAACGTCCTGCTGATGCGCAACGCGTTCATGAACCTCCCCAACGAGGTGGAGGAGGCGGCGTTCGTCGACGGCGCCAATGTCTGGCAGCGGTTCCTGCGTATCTCCCTGCCCGCCGTCAAGGGGACCGTCGCGGTGGTCGCGATCTTCTCCTTCATGGGCGCCTGGGACGACTTCCTGTGGCCGCTGATCGTCCTCAGCGACCCGGAGAACTTCACGCTGACCATCGGCCTGAACTATCTGCACGGCACGTTCTCCAACGACTCGCGCCTCGTCGCCGCCGGCACGATGATCGCCGTACTGCCGCTCATCGCGCTCTTCGCCTGCCTCCAGCGCTACTTCTTCCGGGGCGTCGGCGAGGGTGCCGTCAAGGGCTGAGCGCCGCACCGGGGGCCGGCCCCCGTTCACCACCGCACGCGAGAATGAATCAGGACACCGCTGACCGTATGAGCCCCTCCACCCCGCGCTTCGGCGTCAACTACACGCCCAGCCAGGGCTGGTTCCACCACTGGCTGGACTTCGACCTGGACGCCGTCCGCGCCGACCTGGACTCCATCGCGGCGCTCGGCCTCGACCACATCCGGGTCTTCCCGCTCTGGCCGCTCTTCCAGCCCAACCGCACCCTGATCCGGCCCCGCGCCGTCGAGCAGCTCGTCCAGCTCGCGGACGCCGCCGCCGAACGCGGGCTCGACGTCAATGTCGACGGGCTCCAGGGCCATCTGTCCAGCTTCGACTTCCTGCCCGCCTGGACCCGGACCTGGCACCGGCGGAACCTGTTCACTGACAACGATGTCGTCTCCGGGCAGGCCGAGTACCTCCGTACGCTCGCCGCCGCGCTCGCCGACCGGCCGAACTTCCTCGGCATGACCATCGGCAACGAGATCAACCAGTTCTCCGGACCGCCGCACCCCGACCCCGACCCGATCACCCCCGCGCAGGCCGGTGAGTGGCTCCGCCGGCTCCTCGACGCCTGCGAGCAGGGTGCCCCCGGCAAGCTCCATCTGCACGCCGAGTACGACGCCGCCTGGTACCAGGACGACCATCCCTTCACCCCCGCCCACTCCGCGACGCTCGGCGCCCTGACCGCCGTGCACTCCTGGGTGTTCAACGGCACCGCCCAGCGCCACGGCCGTACCGGCACGGCCACCGAGCACCACGCCGCGTATCTCATCGAGCTGTCCAAGGCGTGGGCGCGCGATCCGCACCGCCCGGTCTGGCTCCAGGAGGTCGGCGCGCCCGCGCCGCTGATCCCGGCCGAGCACGCCGCCGGCTTCACCACCGCGACGGTCGCGAACGCGCTGGACTGCGCCGATGTCTGGGGCGTCACCTGGTGGTGCTCGCACGACGTGTCGCGCTCCCTCGCGGACTTCCCCGAGCTGGAGTACGGCCTCGGACTGCTCACCAATGACCGCAAGGTCAAACCGGCCGGCGAGGCCATCGCCCGGACCGTCGAGGAGTGGCGCGGCAGGACCTACGCGCCCGCGCCCCGCACCACCGCCCTCACCGTCGACATCGGTGACGGCGACGGTACGGGCGGGGGCGGTCACGGCACCGGGCCCGCCCGGTCCACCTGCGCGCCCGGCGGCGCGTTCTTCGAGGCGTTCGCCCGGCTGACCGAGGCCGGCGTCCGCCCCACCGCGGTCCTCGCGAGCAGGGCCGGGGACCGGGACCACCTGGCGGCCCGTGGTATCACCGAAGTCGTCCACCCGGACGAGGTCCGGTAGTACCGAGACCGCGCGGCAGCGCACCAGACCGTACCCATACGCACGCACCACCGCACCTCAGGAGCACCCCGCATGCACGATGACCGCAGCCTGGTCGAAGGCCGTCTCAAGCGTGTCCTCGACGAGCGCGTCCGGCCCGCCGTCTACCCCGAATCCGTGCCGCTGGACATCGCCGTCTGGACCGCGCCCGGCGAACCCGTCCCCGTCGAGGAGGGCCTCGCCGGTCCCGTGGCACCGGTCGCGGTCGGCGACCGGTGGGGCGCGCCCTGGGGCACCAGCTGGTTCCGGGTCTCCGGCACTGTCCCGGCGCACTGGGCGGGCCGTACCGTCGAGGCGATCCTCGACCTGGGCTTCGACGAGAACATGCCCGGCTTCCAGTGCGAGGGCCTGGTCTACCGGCCCGACGGCACCCCGGTGAAGGGCCTCAACCCGCGCAACCAGTGGGTACGGATCGGCGCGCCCGTCGCCGGCGGCGAAGAGGTGCTGCTGCACATCGAGGCCGCGTCCAACCCCGTGATCCTCGACTACCACCCCTTCCTGCCCACCCAGCTCGGGGACAAGGAGACGGCCGGCAGCGAGCCCCAGTACAGGCTGGCCCGGATGGACCTCGCGGTCTTCGACGAGACGGTCTGGGAGCTGATCCAGGACTTCGAGGTGCTCGGCGAGCTGATGGCCGAACTGCCCCTGGAGGGCGCCCGCCGCTGGGACATCCTGCGCGCGATCGGCCACGCGCTCGACGCGATCGACCTCCAGGACGTGAACGGCACGGCCGCGGCGGCCCGCGAGCGGCTCGCCGGGGTGCTCGCGACGCCCGCGCCCGCCACCGCCCACCGCCTCAGCGCCGTCGGACACGCCCACATCGACTCCGCCTGGCTCTGGCCGCTGCGCGAGACGGTCCGCAAGGTCGCCCGTACGACGGCGAACATGACGGCGCTGCTGGACGACGAGCCCGAGTTCGTCTTCGCGATGTCCCAGGCGCAGCAGTTCGCCTGGATCAAGGAGCACCGCCCCGAGGTCTACGCCAAGGTCAAGAAGGCCGTCGCGGACGGCCGGTTCGTCCCGGCCGGCGGTATGTGGGTCGAGTCCGACACCAACATGCCCGGCTCCGAGGCGATGGCCCGCCAGTTCGTCCACGGCAAGCGCTTCTTCCTCGAAGAGTTCGGCATCGAGAACGACGAGGCATGGCTGCCCGACACCTTCGGCTTCGCCGCCGGGCTGCCGCAGATCATCAAGGCCGCCGGCTCCAAGTGGCTGCTCACCCAGAAGATCTCCTGGTCCACGATCAACAAGTTCCCGCACCACACCTTCAACTGGGAAGGCATCGACGGCACCCGGATCTTCACGCACTTCCCGCCCGTCGACACCTACAACTGCTCCATGACCGGCGAGCAGATCGCGCACGCCGCCAAGAACTTCAAGGAGAAGGGCGTCGCCCGCCACTCCCTCGCCCCGACCGGCTGGGGCGACGGCGGCGGCGGTACGACCCGCGAGATGATCGCCAAGGCGGCCCGGCTCAAGAGCCTCGAAGGCTCCGCCACCGTCGAGTGGGAGGCGCCCGCGGAGTTCTTCGCCAAGGCCGAGGCGGAGTACGCCAACCCGCCGGTCTGGGTCGGTGAGCTGTATCTGGAGCTGCACCGCGCCACCCTCACCAGCCAGGCCAAGACCAAGCAGGGCAACCGGCGCAGCGAGCATCTGCTGCGCGAGGCCGAGCTGTGGGCCGCCACCGCCGCCGTACGGGCCGGTGCGCCGTATCCGTACGAGGAGCTGGACCGGATCTGGAAGACGGTGCTGCTGCACCAGTTCCACGACATCCTGCCCGGCTCGTCCATCGCCTGGGTGCACCGCGAGGCCGCGAAGACCTACGAGCGGGTCGCCGCCGAGCTGAACACCGTCATCGGTGACGCGCAGCGCGCCCTGGCCGGGGACCCGGCCGGCGGCACCGAGCTGCTCTTCAACTCCGCCCCGCACCCGCGCGGCGGGGTCGCGGCGGGCGCCGCCGGACCGGCCACCGCGGGCGCCGGGGTGGAGCTGTCCCCGCGCGAGGGCGGCGGGTACGTGCTCGGCAACGGCCTGCTGGAGGTCGGCATCGACGAGCGCGGGCTGATCGTCTCCGCGTACGACATCAGCGCCGAGCGCGAGACCGTCGCCCCCGGCGCCGCCGCCAACCTGCTCCAGATCCACCCCGACTTCCCCAACCAGTGGGACGCCTGGGACGTGGACGAGTTCTACCGCAACACCGTCACCGACCTGACCGGTCTGGACGAACTCACCCCCGTCGAGGGCGGTGTCCGGATCGTGCGCACCTTCGGCGCGTCGAAGGTCACCCAGCTGCTGACGCTGGCGCCGGGCGTCAAGCGGCTCGACATCGACACCGAGGTCGACTGGCACGAGACCGAGAAGTTCCTCAAGGCGGCCTTCCCGCTGGACATCCACGCCGAGCGGTACGCCTCCGAGACCCAGTTCGGCCATGTCTTCCGCGCCACGCACACCAACACCAGCTGGGAGGCGGCCAAGTTCGAGGCGTGCAACCACCGCTTCGTGCACCTGGAGGAGCCCGGCTGGGGCGTCGCCCTGGTCAACGACTCGACGTACGGCCACGATGTCACCCGGACCGTCCGCGCCGCGGACGCCGGTACGACCACCACCGTCCGGGTCTCCCTGCTGCGCGCCCCGCGCTTCCCCGACCCGGAGACCGACCAGGGCGTCCACCGCTTCCGGCACTCCCTGGTGCCGGGCGCGGGCATCGGTGACGCGGTCCGCGAGGGCTACCGCGTCAATCTGCCCGAGCGCCGGATCACCGGCACGGACGCCGAGGTGGCCCCGCTGGTGACCGTCGACAACGATGCCGTCGTGGTCAGCGCGGTGAAGCTCGCCGACGACGGCAGCGGCGATGTGGTCGTACGCCTCTACGAGTCGGCCGGCGGCCGGGCCAGGGCCCGGGTCGGCCTCGGCTTCACCGCCGGGGCGCTCGCCGTCACCGACCTGCTGGAGCGGCCCCTCGCGGACACCGAGCCGCCCGCGCTGGAGGAGGGCGCGGTCCGTCTTTCGCTGCGCCCGTTCGAGCTGATCACCCTGCGGCTGACGCGCGGCTGATCCTCGGCCGGCCGACAGTACGGAGGCGGGCGCCCGGTCCACGGGCGCCCGCCTTCCGCCGTACCGCCGCGTGCCTGCCGCCGCGTCACTCCTCCACGAGCATCCCCGACCGCAGCCGGGCGAGAATGCGGCTCAGCAGCCGGGAGACATGCATCTGCGAGACGCCCAGCTCCGCGCCGATCTGCGACTGGGTCATCTCCCGGCCGAAGCGCATCTCCACGATGCCGCGCTCGCGCGGGTCGAGCCGCTCCAGCAGCGGCGCCAGGGCGTGCAGATTCTCCACCTTCTCCATGGCCGGGTCCGGCTCGCCCAGCACATCGGCGAAGGTCCGTCCGCCGCCGCTGCCGTGCTCGTCGCCGGCGGGCAGGTCCAGGGAGCCGGCCGTATAGCCGTTGGTGGCCACCAGCCCCTCGACGATCTCCTCCTCCGGGAGGTCCAGCAGCGCGGCCAGCTCCCGTACGGTCGGCTCCCGGTCCAGCGTGCCGGCCAGCTGGTCCCGGGCCTTGGCCAGCTCGACGCGCAGCTCCTGGAGGCGGCGCGGCACATGGACGGCCCAGCTGGTGTCGCGGAAGAAGCGCTTGATCTCGCCGACGATGTAGGGGATGGCGAAGGTGGTGAACTCGACCTCGCGGGAGAGGTCGAAGCGGTCGATGGCCTTGATCAGACCGATCGTGCCGACCTGGAGGATGTCCTCCATGTCGCCGGCGCCCCGGTTGCGGAAGCGGCCGGCGGCGTACCGTACGAGCGACTGGTTCATCTCGATCAGCGTGTTACGGGCGTAACTGTGCTCGGGGGTGCCCTCTTCGAGGAGCTGGAGCCGGTCGAAGAAGAGCTTCGACAGCGCCCGCGCGTCCTTCGGCGCGATCGCGCCCGGGTCCTCGATCCGTGGCAGTCCGTCAGAGGGCGCTGTCGATCCCCAGGTCAGGACGCCCGCCGCCCGCTCCGCCTCGGCAGCTCGCACAGTTGTGGTCGTCATGACGTCACTCCTCCGTCGCGGTGGTCCGTTCGAGGGGAGCGCCTGCCCCGTTTTCCCGCGGGCATGCGTCCGTCGGCCGGATTCCTCTCCGGACGCCGTATGGTCGGCCGGGTCGCCGCCCGTATCCCGGAAGGAGCCGTCACGGCCATGCCCCCCGCCGAACCGCTGTCGCCGAGCGAGATCGAGGACCGGCTGCGGTCCCTGCCCGGCTGGTCCGTGGCCGACGGACGCCTCACCCGTACGTACCGGCTGTCCTCGCACATCGCGGCGGCCGCGATGGTGGTCCATATCGCCGGAATCCAGGAGCAGTTGATCCACCACTCCGATCTGACGCTGGGCTACAACACGCTCGTGCTGGCCGTCGCCACCCATGACGCGGGCGGCGCCCTCACCGATCTGGACTTCACGCTGGCCGAGCGCGTCGAGGCGATCGCCCCGGCGCACGGCGCCCGCTGACACACCGGAACGTACCGCCGCGGAACGCACCACGGCGCCGTCGGTCCCGGAGGCCGACGGCGCCGTGCCGTACGCGCGTCATCGCGCCCGGATCAGTCGTTGAACCCGGCCGGGTCGGGGCCGATGCGCCGGCCCTCGTCGAGCGCGGCGAACGCCGCCAGGTCGTCCGCGTCCAGCTCGAAGCCGAAGACGTCGATGTTCTCCTGGATCCGCGAGGGCGTCACAGACTTGGGAATCACCACGTTCCCCAGCTGGAGGTGCCAGCGCAGCACCACCTGGGCCGGGGTCCGCTCGTGCTTGCGCGCGATCGCCAGCACGGTCGGCACCTCCAGGAGGCCCTTGCCCTGGCCCAGCGGCGACCACGCCTCCGTGAGGACGCCGTGCTTCTGGTGGACGGCGCGCGACTCGGCCTGCTGGAGCTGCGGGTGCAGCTCGATCTGGTTGACGGCCGGGACCACGGAGGTCTCGCCCAGCAGCCGCTCCAGATGCGCGGGCAGGAAGTTCGAGACCCCGATGGCCTTGGCGCGGCCGTCGGCGAGGATCTTCTCGAACGCCTTGTACGTGTCGACGTACTTGCCGGCGGACGGCACCGGCCAGTGGATCAGATAGAGGTCGACGTACTCCAGGCCGAGCTTGGCCAGCGAGACGTCGAAGGCGCGCAGGGTCGAGTCGTACCCCTGCTCGCTGTTCCACAGCTTCGTCGTGACGAAGAGGTCCGCGCGGTCGAGTCCGGAGGCGGCGATGGCCTTGCCGGTACCCTCCTCGTTGCCGTAGACGGCGGCGGTGTCGATGCTGCGGTACCCGGCCTCCAGCGCGGTGCCGACGGCCTGCGCCGCCTCGTCGTCCGGAACCTGCCAGACACCGAAGCCGAGCTGGGGCATCGCGATGCCGTTGTTGAGAGTGAGGGTGGGGACCTTGCTCACGGGCGGTCGATCCTAACGTCGTCGGATGATGCGTCGATAGTCCAACGATCTCAGGCCCGGACGGATTCCCGCGCCCGTTTTCCGCCGGACGACCGCGACAGGTGTGGCTCAGCGGTAGAGCGCGTCGACCTCGGCGGCGTAGGCGGCCGTGATCGCCCGGCGCTTGAGCTTCAGCGACGGCGTCAGCAGTCCGTCCGCCTCGCTGAACGGCCGGGCCAGGATCCGGAACGTACGGATCGACTCGGCCTGCGAGACCGAGGTGTTCGCCGCGATCACCGCCCGCCGGATCTCCGCCTCCAGATCCCGGTCCCGGACCAGCTCGGCGGGGGAGAGCGGCGCTCTGCCCCGGACCGTGAGCCAGTGCTCGACGGCCTCCGGGTCGACCGTGACCAGCGCCGCGACATACGGCCGGTTGTCGCCGACGACCAGACACTGCGCCACCAGCGGATGCGTCCGTACCCGTGCCTCCAGCGGGGCCGGCGGCACACTCTTGCCGCCCGACGTGATCAGGATCTCCTTCTTCCGGCCGGTGATGGTGAGATAGCCGTCGTCGTCGAGCACGCCCAGATCCCCGGTGGCCAGCCAGCCGTCGCGCAGAACGGCGCCGGTGGCCTTCGCGTCGCCCAGATAGCCGGCGAAGACATGCCCGCCGCGCAGCCAGATTTCGCCGTCCGCCGCTATCCGCACGGCGGTGCCGGGGATCGGCTGCCCGACCGTGCCGTACCGGGTGCGTTCGGGCGGATTGGCCGTCGCCGCCGCGCACGACTCGGTGAGCCCGTACCCCTCGTAGACGGTGATGCCCGCGCCCGCCAGGAAGAGCCCGAGCCGCCGGTCCATCGCCGAACCGCCGGACATCGCGTGCCGTACGCGCCCGCCCAGCGCGTCGCGGACCTTGCCGTACACGGCCTTCTCGAAGAACTGGTGCTGTATCCGCAGCGCGGCGGACGGACCGGGGCCGACCCCGAACGCCCGCTCCTCCAGCGCCTCCGCGTAGCGCACCGCGACCTCCTCCGCCCGGTCGAAGACGGCGGCCCTGCCGTCGCTCTCCGCCCGGCGCCGGGCCGCGCGGTGGAGCTTCTCGAAGACGTACGGCACGGCCAGCACGAACGTCGGCCGGAACGCGGCGAGCGCGGGCAGCAGCGCGTCCGCCCCCAGCTCGGGCTGGTGCCCCAGCTTCACCCGGCCGCGGACCGCCGCGACCTCGATCATCCGCCCGAAGACATGCGAGAGCGGCAGGAAGAGCAGCGTCGACGCCCGGCCGCCGGAGGCGCTGGCGAAGACCGGCTCCCAGCGCCCCAGCAGGGTGTCGGTCTCGAACATGAAGTGGGCGTGGGTGAGCACACAGCCCCTCGGCCGGCCGGTGGTGCCGGAGGTGTAGATCACCGTCGCGACGGAGTCCGGGGTGACCGCCCTGCGGTGGCGGTGCACCACGTCCTCGGCGACCCGGGCACCCGCCGCGAGCAGGTCGTCCAGCGCGCCCGCGTCCAGCTGCCACAGCCGCTGGAGCCGGGGCAGCCGGTCGATCACCGAGCCGACGGTCATGGCGTGGTCCCCGTGCTCGACCAGACAGGCCGAGACCTCGGCGTCGTACAGGATCCAGTGGACCTGCTCGGCCGAGGACGTCGGATACACCGGTACGGGCTGGGCGCCGACCGTCCAGAGCGCGAAGTCGAAGAGCGTCCACTCGTACCGCGTACGGGACATGATCGCGACCCGGTCACCGAATCGCACGCCCTGTGCCAGCAGCCCCCGGGCCAGCGCGAGCACCTCGTCACGGAAGGCGGCCGCGGTCACGTCCCGCCAGCGGCCGGCCCCGTCCTCGCGGCCGAGCGCGACCCGGTCCGGATCGGTCAGCGCATGGTCGAAGACCGCGTCCGCGAGCCCACCGACATGGGGGGCGGCCGGCAGCGCAGGGGTGGTGAACTCGCGCAAAACTCGCTCCTTGTGGCATTCCGCACAGCGCCAGGTGACCGTACCCGACCGGGCCATCCGGCGGGAGACCGCCCGCGCGACTGCCGCGAAGCGGTATCGCCACAGGTCAGGACGGGACAGGGCACACGGCGGGTCAGGCGCCGCCGAGCCGGATCACCTTCACGAGCAGCAGCAGCGCGCCGAGGATCAGATACGCGCGCAGCGCCGTCATCCCCAGCCGGGTGCCGGGCGACCACCGCACCGGCCTGAGCAGCGCCAGCGGCGGCATGCGCCAGGCGAGCTTCTCGGCGCGCGGAAGGACCGGCACCGGCCGCGGCGGGGCACGACGGCGGGCGATCCGCAGGGCGGCGGCGGCGGTCAGACAGCCGGCCAGCGCGATCGAGAACCAGAGCGTGAGCGCGGTGACATCGACGGCGGGGAAGAGGGTGGTGACCATCAGCATGCCGGAGAGCATGAGCAGGACGGCGATGATGAGGGCGGCCAGCGCGTTCAGCCGGCGCCGGTTGACCCAGGGCCCCAGCACCTCGGGGTCGTTGCAGAGCAGAAGCAGGAACACACTCGCCGACGGCAGCAGCAGCCCGGCCAGCGCCTGCACGCCCTCGGTGATCAGCCCCAGCGGCGCGCCCGGGATCAGCACGATGGCGGCGGCCACCAGGACCAGCAGACTGTACGAGGCGTAGAACTTCCTGGCCTCGCGGAAGCGCCGGTGCAGCGAGTGCCGGAGGTTGAACACATCACCGAAGGCGTAACTGGTGGCCAGGGTCACCGCGGCGGCGCCGATGATGCTCGCGTCCAGCAGGACGACCGCGAAGAGCACCCCCAGTACGGGATCGTGCCGGCCGAGCGCCTCGGCCACCCCGGCGGCGTCGGTGAAGTGGCCGTGCGCGCCGGTGCCCCGGGCCGCGTAGTCCGCGATCATGATCAGCGCCGCGCCGCCCGCGACGACCACCAGCGAGCCGATGACGGTGTCGGCGCGCTCGTACCCGATGAAGCGGGGGGTGATGCGCTTGTCGATCACGTTGGACTGCTGGAAGAACAGCTGCCAGGGCGCGACCGTGGTGCCGACCATCGCGATGATCAGCAGCACCGCCTCGCCGCTCGCGCCGCCCTGGATACCGGGCACCACGAAGTCGTGCGCGGCCCGGCCCCATTGGGGGTGGGACATCAGGGTCAGCGGCACGAGCAGCAGACTGGCGGCGATGAAGACGAACATCGCGCGCTCCCAGCGGCGGAAGGAGCCGCTGGCGGCCACGCCGATCAGCACGAGGGCGGCCACGGGGACGACGACATAGCGGGAGACCCCGAGATAGCCGGCGGCCAGCGAGATACCGATGAACTCGGTGACGAGGGTCAGGAAGTTCAGCAGGAACAGGTCCCCGACGCTGAACCACCCCCAGAACCGGCCGAACCGCTCGATGATCAGCCGCGCGTGGCCGACGCCGGTGACCGCGCCGAGCCGTACGACCATCTCCTGGTTGACGATCAGCACGGGGATGAGCAGCAGCAGGACCCACAGCAGCGAGTAGCCGTGGTTCTGGCCGGCCTGGGCGTAAGTGGCCACGCCTCCCGCGTCGTTGTCGCCGACCATGACGATGATGCCGGGGCCGACGATCGCCAGCAGGGTGAGCAGCCGCGCCTTGAGCCCCGGCCGGGCGGTCTCGACGCGGTCGCGGGGGATACGGCCGAACGCGCCCTGGATGTCGCCGAGATGGGCTTCGTCGAGTACGGCGCTGGGGCGTGCGGGGCGTGCGGGGCGCGTGGGTTTCTGTGGTGCTGGTGGTGGCTTGGGCGGTTGAGGCGGTTGAGGTGGTTGCGCGGGTCGCTGAACGGGTCGCTCCGGGGGCTCCCGGTCCTGCTCGCTCATGGGCCGGGAGGCGTCTCGTACGGCTCCCGCACCCGGCGGACCGGACGCGGAGCGGGCTCACGCCGCCGCCAGTCCTCGGGGATGACCGATTCGAGGACGTCGTCGACCGTGATCACACCGACGACGCGGTCCGAGGCGTCGACCACCGGCACGGTGAGGAGGTGGTAGTCGGTCATCAGCAGGGCGACATCCGCGATGTCGGTGTCGGGCCCCACCCGTACGGGGTCGAGGTCCGCCACCTCCTCCAGCGGCGCGGCCGGGTCGGCCTGGAGCAGCTCGACGAGGGTGACGACGCCGAGCAGCCGCTGCCCCTCGCCGGTGAGATAGACGCTGGTCAGAGCCTCGGGCTGGAGAGCGAGCGCGTCGCCCGCGCCCCGGAGGGCCGCGGCGGCTGCGCTGTCCGCCGTCGCGGTGAGGACGTCGAGGGACATCAGCCCGCCGGCGCTGGCCGGGTTGAAGCCCATCAGGGTGAGCACTTTGGCGCGCTGCCCGGCCGGGAGGGCGTCCAGGACGGGCCGGCGGCGGTGCTGCGGCAGTTCGTTGAGCGCGTCGGCGGCGTCGTCGGCCCGCATCCGGGCGATCACCTCGGCGATCTCGGCATCGCTCCGCTCCCGCAGCAGCCGTGTCTGCGAGTCCGGCTCCAGCTCCTCGAAGACATCCGCTTCCAGCTCCGGGTCGGTGTGGACCGTACGGAGGATCTCGTGGGACTCGGTGCGGTCGGCCTCCTCCAGCAGATCGGCGATGTCCGCGGGCCTCAGCCGGCCCAGCCGGGCGAACGGCCCCCGCACCCGGGCGGACCCGGCGTGCCCGATCAGCGGCTCGAAGGACTTCCAGTCCCGCCACCGCGGCTGCCGCGCCCGGCCGCCTCCCAGGGTGTTCCACCAGCGGGGCGGCCGGTGGGTGTCCAGGCCCGTCAGCACCCATCCGCCGGACCGCCGCCGCAGCTCGATGTCGTACGCCCGTACCAGCTCGACATCCGCCACATCGATCACCCGGTGCCCCAGGACATCGGCGCGCAGCAGCACCTCGCCCTCGCGGCGCTCGAAGTGGCGCAGATCCACCCGGGGGCTGGCCAGCGCGGTCCACGCGCCGTCCGCGTCGAGGTCGGCCACCTGCTCGGCGGGCAGGAAGACCTCGCGCCCGCCGACCTCCGCGACCACCCCGGTGACCAGCGGGTAGTCCCGGCCGCGCAGCCGGACGATGACATCGGAGAGACGGCCCACCCGCTCGCCGTCACTGCCCACGAGGGGACGGCGGAGAAGCTCGGTCAGACACACGACATTCGCCACACCCACAAAATAGACATAACGGTCTTCATTGGGGCAAGGGGGGTGGTGTGTTCGGCCGTCGGTCGTCGGTCGTGTCCGGCTTGTGCGGTGTCAGCTGTCAGCCGTCAGCCGTCGGCTCCGGCCGGGCGGTGCAGCCGGTCGCCGCTCGCCAGGATCGCCGCGGCCAGCGCGTCCGCGGCCTCCCTGGCCGCCGTACCGCTGTGCTCCCGGCCGTGCTCCGGGCCGTGGTCGCGGGCGTGCAGCAGGACGAAGTCCACCCCGCCCAGCTCGGGCAGGAGCTTCGTCCGTACCGGCACCAGGCCCGGCGGGATCAGCCCCCGGGTGTGCGCCATCACGCCGAGCCCGGCGCGGGCCGCCGCGATCAGCGCGCTCAGGCTGGCGCTCGTACAGGCCAGGCGCCAGGGCCGGCCGTGCGCCTCCAGCACCTCCAGCGCGCGGGCGCGGGTGAGCGCGGGCGGCGGGAAGGCGATCAGCGGCACCGGCCGGTCGGGATCGAGCCGCAGCCGGGGCGCGCCGATCCAGGCCAGGGACGACCGCCAGACCAGCCGGCCGTGGGTGTCGCCCGGGCGGCGCTTGGCCAGTACGAGATCGAGCCGGCCCGCCGCCAGCTGCTCGTGCAGGGTGCCCGACAGCTCCACGGTCAGCTCGATGTCGACCTCCGGGTGGTCGCGGCGGAAGGTCTCCAGGATCTCCGGCAGCCGGGTGAGCACGAAGTCCTCGGAGGCGCCGAAGCGCAGCCGGCCGCGCAGCCGGGTGCCGCCGAAGAAGGCCGCCGCGCGGTCGTGGGCCGCCAGGATCGACCGGGCGAAGCCGAGCATGGCCTCGCCGTCCTCGGTCAGCTCCACGCTGTGGGTGTCACGGGTGAACAGCGGGCGCCCCGTGGCGTCCTCCAGCCGCCGGACGTGCTGGCTCACGGTGGACTGGCGCACGCCCAGGCGGCGGGCCGCCCCGGTGAAGCTGAGCGTCTGCGAGACGGCGAGGAAGGTGCGCAGTTGTCCGGGGTCGTACATGCGTCCAGCGTACGGGGTTATCGCGGAACGTGATGACAGTCAGAGCGGTATACGGGATTCCCGATCAAGTCGAACGGATGGACCATGGGAAGGCGCGAGCCGGGCGCCCCCGACCCGCCTCGTATCACCCGTATCGCCCGTATCGCCGCGAGAGACCAGTTGTGGAGCACATGAACCGCCGTACGTCCCGAACGTCCCGCAGCCTCCTCCCGTCCTTCCGCCCGCGCCTGCCGTCCTGGCTCCCCGTCGACCCGTACGTCCTGGCGCTGCTGGCGACGGTCGGGCTCGCCGCCCTCCTGCCCGCCTCGGGCGCGGCGGCGCAGGTCGCGGGCGGGGCGTCGACCGGGGCGGTGGCGCTGCTCTTCTTCCTCTACGGCGCGCGGCTGTCCACCGCCGAGGTGGTCGAGGGGCTCACCCACTGGCGGCTCCATCTCACCGTTCTCGCCGCCACGTTCGTCCTCTTCCCGCTGCTCGGACTGGCCGCGCGGGGGCTGGTGCCGTACGTCCTGACCCCGCAGCTCTACAGCGGGCTCCTCTTCCTCTGCCTGGTGCCCTCGACCGTCCAGTCGTCCATCGCCTTCACCTCCATCGCGCGCGGCAACGTGCCCGCCGCGATCTGCGCGGGCTCCTTCTCCAGCCTGATCGGTATCGTGCTCACCCCGCTGCTCGCGGCGCTGCTCATCGGCGGGCAGACGGCGGGTGTCTCGGCGGACTCGCTGCTCAGGATCGTGGCCCAGCTGCTGCTGCCGTTCGTCGCGGGACAGCTGCTGCGCCGCTGGATATCCGGCTTTCTCACCCGGCACAAGAAGGTGCTCGGCCTGGTCGACCGGGGCTCGGTGCTGCTGGTCGTCTACACCGCCTTCAGCGAGGGCGTGGTCTCCGGGAGCTGGCACCAGCTGACCCCGGCCCGGCTCGGCGCGCTGCTCGCCGTGGAGGCGGTCCTGCTCGCGGTGATGCTCGCGGCCACCTGGTACGGCGGCGCGCGGCTCGGGTTCGGCCGGGCCGACCGGATCGCGATCCAGTTCGCCGGGTCGAAGAAGAGCCTGGCGGCGGGGCTGCCGATGGCGACCGTACTGTTCGGCGCGCACGCGAGCCTGGCGGTGCTGCCGCTGATGCTCTTCCACCAGATGCAGCTGATGGTCTGCGCGGTGATCGCGAAGCGCAGGGCGCGCGACGAGAAAGCAGAGCCGGCGGAGGAGCCGGCACCCGGGGCCACCGGAGTGGCGGTCGGCGCGGGCGCGGCTCCGGCGCCCGGTCCGTCAGCCTGACGGTACGGGGGCGCCGGGGCCCGTGGGGAGGCTCACACGGCGCTGTGCAGGGCGATCCGCTCGTCGCCCGCGTACACGTTCATGGAGGGCCCGCGCAGGAACCCGACCAGGGTGAGCCCGCACTCCGCGGCCAGATCGACGGCGAGCGACGACGGCGCCGAGACCGCCGCCAGCACCGGGATGCCCGCCATCACGGCCTTCTGCGCCAGCTCGAACGAGGCGCGGCCCGAGACCAGCAGGATCGCCCGGGACAGCGGCAGCAGATCCTCCCGCAGCGCCCGGCCGACCAGCTTGTCGACCGCGTTGTGCCGCCCGACGTCCTCACGGATGTCCAGCAGCTCGCCGTCCTCACTGAACAGCGCCGCCGCGTGCAGCCCCCCGGTCCGGTCGAAGACACGCTGCGCCGCGCGGAGCTGATCGGGGAGGCCGGCGAGCAGGGCGGGTTCGACACGGACCGGGGGAGTGTCGGCGATCGGGAAGCGGGCGGTCGTCCGTACGGCGTCCAGGCTGGCCTTGCCGCACAGCCCGCACGACGAGGTCGTGTAGACATTGCGCTCCAGGGTGATGTCGGGGACCGGCACACCGGGCGCGAGCTGGACATCGACCACGTTGTACGTGTTCGTGCCGTCGTCCTTGGCACCCGCGCAGTAGACGATGGACCGCACATCCGCACTCGCCGCGAGCACGCCCTCGCTCACCAGAAACCCCGCCGCCAGCGCGAAGTCGTCACCGGGAGTACGCATCGTGATGGCGAGCGGCTTCCCGTTCAGCCGGATCTCCAGTGGCTCCTCGGCCACCAGGGTGTCGGGGCGGGTGGAGACGACCCCGTCCCGGATCCGGATGGTGCGGCGGCGCTCGGTGACCCGTCCCATGGTGATCAGTCCTACTCGTCGGCGCCCGCTGGCGCGATGCTTGCATACAGTATTCCGGCACCCAGCCCGCAGGAACCCCCACGCACCGGGTTCCCCCCCGCCCCTCCCCAGGCTGCCGTACTCGGGCTGGGGTCGCCGCCGGCGTCTGCTGGATATCGGACCTGCTGCCCGAAAACAGAGGAAATTACGGGTGAAACGGGCCAATCGGTAATCGCTTCCAATCGGTGGATCGAGGCTTATGCGAAGGGGGCGGGGCAGTCGGCGAGGGCAGTATGCTCCTGCATGGTTCTTGCAGTGCACGTCAATGCAGCCGCATTTCGCTTGATCCGTGAGGGTTTGAACGGCAACCCGGTATGTGCCTCTGAGTGTCAGGGGCGCATTTCCTTCTTATTCGGAAGAAAGTGAGCGATGGAGCCACTTGTTCAAGTGACGGGTCTGGTTCAGGGGTACGGGAACCGGCAGGTCATACGTGGGATGGATCTGGTACTGGGTGTTGGCGTATTCGGGCTGCTCGGCCCCAATGGGGCGGGGAAAACAACGCTGTTTCGCACGCTGGCCACCGTGACACCTCCGCGCGGCGGAAGCCTCGAGATCTGCGGGGAAGAGGTCCTCTCCGAGGCGTCCGTCCGGCGTGCGCGCAGGAATATCGGATATCTTCCCCAGGACTTCACGTTCTTCCCGTCCTACTCGGTTTACGATTTCGTCCGCTACTGCGCCTGGCTGCGTGATGTCCCTGAACGCGAGGCGGACGGGGCGACCCGGCTGGCCCTGGAGAAAGTGGACCTGGCCGACCGGGCCAAGGCCAGAATGAAGTCGCTGTCCGGCG
Source organism: Streptomyces paludis (assembly GCF_003344965.1). Lineage (NCBI taxonomy): Bacteria > Bacillati > Actinomycetota > Actinomycetes > Kitasatosporales > Streptomycetaceae > Streptomyces > Streptomyces paludis. The sequence continues at coordinate 6,768,714 of NZ_CP031194.1, forward strand.
GGATGGTCCGCCGGGCCGGGATCGCCTCCGCGATCGTCGGCGCTCCCAGGCTGCTTCTGCTCGATGAGCCCACTGTGGGGCTCGACCCGGCTCAGCGACTCGAATTCCGTTCACTCATAAGGTCGTTGCGGGATGTGGCCGTAGTGCTGAGTACCCATCTCGTCGAGGATGTCGCCGCGCTGTGCGACGACGTGGCCGTGCTGACAGATGGCGGCTTCGTTTTCCGTGGTACGCCCGCCGACCTCGCTGGACGGGCGGCCGCCGACAGCTTTGGTGACAGCCCTCTCGAACGGGGCTATATGGCGGTGCTCGGTCAAGCCGGGCGGGCGGCGGCCGTCTGATGTGGTGGATCTACCGCACCGAAGTACGTCGCTCGCCCTTGCGATGGGCTCTGCCCGCGTTCGTCGCCGTCGATCTGCTCGTCCTGTTCGGTCGCAGTCGCCATTGGATCGGTGTCTGGCCCGAGGCGAGCGCCGCCGCCCAGATTCCGGCCTTCTATCTGGGGCCCGCTCTCGCGGGAGCGGCGGCCTGGTCAGCCGCGTCACGTTGGCGCAGCGGCGTCGCGGAACAGCTGGCCGCTGCCGCGAAGTCGTCGTGGCAGATCGAGCTCGCCCCGTTGTTGGCGACGCTCACCTACGGCGTGCTCGCCTACGCGCTCGGGGTCCTGACTGCGGCAGGTGTAACCGTTCCGGAGGGTGGGCCGGAATTCTGGTGGCCCGGCTACATTCTGCTGGGGCTGGCGCTGATCACCATGTGTGCCGGTATGGGTCACCTTCTGGGGCGTACGACCAAGTCGTTGTTCGCCGCACCGGTGATCTGTGCCCTCGGGTGCCTGGTGTTTCTCGGGGCCTTCGGGTTCGCGCCGGGCACAGGGGCATCCGGCATCGGACTCGCCGTATTGTCCGGATATCCGCACACCGTGGTCTCCGCTCTGCCCCTGACGGCGCGGCTCCTGCTCGGCATCGGTCTTGTCGCGCTCGCGGCCGGCATCGGTTCACACCTGCGCTCGGCGTCGGGCCGTCCCGGATGGCCAGGGCTACCGCCGGCCGGGCTTTCCGGGGTCGGGCTCGTGGCCATCGCCGTCGTTCTGTTCGTCACGGCCGGCCCTGTGAGGGCACAGCGCGAGGTGCCCGCCGATCCGCTCTGCACCCAAGGCGAGCCGCGGATCTGCGTCTGGCCGGAACACCAGAAGTACGCACCCGAGCTTGAGGCGATGTCGGCACGGATCGCCGCACTGCCGCCCGGGCTGATCAAGTCCCCTGCCGTGTTCTACGAGGACGGAGTGCGGGGCGGTCCGCTCGACAGGGGCCACGGTTTCTCCATCTTCGAGGGCCAGACCTGGGACGCGGCGACTTCCATGGCGATTCACATCAACGAAGCGTCTTCTCCGCCCTACTGCGATCCGGTCGATGAAGCGGCCAACGACCGCCGGTTGAAGGCTCAGTTTGAACTGGTCTCGTGGCTCACCGTGCGGATCGCCGGCGGCGGGCAACCCGCAGGCATCCACGGAGGCCCTCCGGGTGTCGACCAGAACGCCATCCGCGTGCTGGTCACCCGGCCCGAGGCCGAGCAGGTGGCGTGGGCGGCCGCCCGGTACAAGGTAGTCAGGGAGACGCGTTGTGTCTCGGAGTGAAGATCCCGGAGCAGGCAAGGGTTCCGTCGCGGAGGCGACGAACCTGCCCCGGCCCCAGGAGCCGTCCCGTGGTCGCCGTCCGCGAGTCGTCCATGGGCGTGACCCAGCAGGTCCGGTCGTGAGATATCTGCGGCTGCACCGCCCGTACATCCTGATGGGCGGACTGGCGGCGCTGGCGGCCTGCCAGGCGGTCTTCGGTTCGCAGGCGGTCGCTGTGCCCGTCGCGGCCGCCGCGGCGGACTCCACCGTCCATCTGCGGATGCTCCTCGCCGTGGCTTCCGCGGCCCTGGCTGTCGGCAGTCTCCACAGCGGGATGCAATCCCTTGAAGCGGCGGCGACCGACCGGTTGAGACGGTTCAGGGCCAGACATCTCATGGCGGTCACCGCACTCGCCGTCCTGCTGTCCGGCGGTATCGAGCTGGTCTCCGGCACGGCGGAGAGCGCGACGACACTGGTCCGGGCCCAGCTCGTCTGGACCGGTCTCGCCATACTCTCCGGGCGGCTCTTCGGCTGGCTGCTCGCCTGGATTCTTCCCCTGGCCACCGTCTTTCCGCTGACCTATCTCGGCTGGGACACGATGAACCAGCCACGCTGGTGGAATCTGCTGTGGCAGGACGCGGCCAGCCCCGCCTGCTGGGTGCTGGCGATCAGCTCCCTCATCCTCGGGGCAGGGAGTTTCCTCTGTACGCCCTGGCGGCGGTACGCGTACGGGAAGCGGCTCACGCGGAGCGCACGGAACGGCTGATCCTCTGTCCGGTGGATTTCGCTCACGCGTCGTGGGCGCCGACCCCTTCGGCGCCCACGACGCGATATATCGATTTCTGTCGGACAGGGTCCCGGTACTGATCCACGTCGGAGATCTTCCCAACGGGGAAACCGGTTCCTAGAGTTCGCGACCATGACCCCACCTCTCGCCCCCGCCGGCTGGAGCCGCTGGCTGGTGCCGCCGGCCGCGTTGTCGGTGCACCTCTCGATCGGCCAGGCTTATGCCTGGAGCGTCTTCAAACCCCCACTCGAATCCGCGCTCGGCCTCTCCGGGACCCAGAGCGCGCTCCCCTTCCAGCTCGGCATCGTCATGCTCGGGCTGTCGGCCGCGTTCGGCGGCACCCTCGTGGAGCGGAACGGGCCGCGCTGGGCGATGACCGTCGCGCTGTGCTGCTTCTCGTCCGGCTTCCTGATAGCCGCGCTCGGTGCCGCCACCGAGCAGTACTGGCTGATCGTCCTCGGCTACGGCTTCGTCGGCGGGATCGGGCTGGGCATCGGCTATATCTCGCCCGTGTCCACGCTGATCAAGTGGTTCCCCGACCGGCCGGGGATGGCCACCGGGATCGCGATCATGGGCTTCGGCGGCGGTGCGCTCATCGCCTCGCCGTGGTCCGCGCAGATGCTGGAGTCGTACGGCTCGGACAGCCGGGGCATCGCGCTCGCGTTCCTGACGCACGGGCTGGTGTACGCGGTGTTCATGGGCCTCGGTGTGTTCCTGGTCCGGGTTCCGCCGCCCGGCTACCGGCAGCCCGTGGCGCCCGTCGAGGCCGAGCCCGCCGCCGCACCCGTCGCGGCGGAGGTCCGTACCCCGCAGGTCTCCGCCAGGTCGGCCGTGCGTACCCCGCAGTTCTGGTGCCTGTGGGTCGTGCTGTGCATGAACGTCTCCGCGGGCATCGGCATCCTGGAGAAGGCCGCCCCGATGATCACGGACTTCTTCGCCCGGACCTCCACGCCCGTCTCCGTCTCGGCCGCCGCCGGGTTCGTCGCGCTGCTCTCCGCCGCCAATATGGCCGGCCGGATCGGCTGGTCCTCCACCTCGGACCTGATCGGCCGCAAGAACATCTACCGGGTCTATCTGGGCGTCGGCGCCGTGATGTATCTGCTGATCGCGCAGTTCGGCGACGCCTCGAAGCCGCTCTTCGTCTGCTGCGCGCTGGTGATCCTCTCCTTCTACGGCGGCGGCTTCGCCACCATCCCCGCGTATCTCAAGGATCTCTTCGGCACCTACCAGGTCGGAGCGATCCACGGCCGGCTGCTCACGGCCTGGTCGACCGCCGGGGTGCTCGGTCCGCTCATCGTCAACAAGGTCGCCGACAGCCAGGAGGCGGCGGGAAAGAGCGGCGCGGGGCTGTACGGTCTCTCGTTCACCATCATGATCGGACTGCTCGTTGTCGGCTTTGTCGCCAATGAGCTGGTACGCCCTGTCCATCCTCGTCACCATGTCCCGGAACCGAAGGAGACCCCCGATGACCAGCTCCTCAGCGACACCGGCCGCCCCGCCTGAGCCCCGGCGGACCGGTCTGATCGCCTTCGCCTGGCTTTGGGTGGGCGTTCCGCTCGCGTACGGTGTCTATGAGTTGGTCCTCAAGGCGGCTCAGCTTTTCACCCGATGATGTGGAGTCTCCAAACGGAGCGGGTGAATCCTGTTGGTTCACCCGCACCCCTACCGGTGAGTCGCTGACGAGACTGGAGCATTCCTGACGTCGAACAGAGGGGGTCCCGGGCATGACCGGCACTCGTATCGCCGCGCTCGGGCACTATCAGCCCGCCAAGGTGCTCACGAACCATGAGCTGGCCACGATGGTGGACACCAGCGACGAATGGATCAGCAGCCGGGTGGGTATCAAGACCCGGCATGTCGCGGGCCCGGACGAGCCGGTGGACGAGCTGGCGGCGCACGCCGGGGCCAAGGCGATCGCCGCGGCCGGTCTGACGCCCGGCGAGATCGATATGGTGCTGGTCGCCACCTCCACCGCGATCAACCGCTCGCCCAACATGGCGGCCCGGGTCGCGGCCCGGCTCGGTATGGGCGCGCCCGCGGTGATGGACCTCAACGTCGTGTGCGCGGGCTTCACCCACGCCCTCGCCACCGCGGACCACGCCGTACGGGCCGGATCCGCCTCCCGGGTCCTGGTCATCGGCGCCGACAAGATGACGGAGATCGCCGACTGGACGGACCGTACGACCTGCGTGCTGCTCGGTGACGGCGCGGGCGCGGCGGTCGTCGTGGCGACGGGACCGGGCGAGGAGCCGGGCATCGGCCCGGTGCTCTGGGGCTCGGTGCCCGAGATGGGGCACGCGGTACGGATCGAGGGCACCCCGCCGCTGTTCGCGCAGGAGGGGCAGTCGGTCTACCGCTGGGCCACCACTCAGCTGCCGCCCATCGCCCGCAAGGTCTGCGAGCGGGCCGGGGTCACCCCCGAGGAGCTGGGCGGGGTGGTGCTGCACCAGGCCAATCTGCGGATCATCGAGCCCGTCGCGCAGAAGATCGGCGCGGTCAACGCCGTGATCGCCCGCGATGTGGTGGACTCCGGCAACACCTCCGCCGCGTCCATCCCGATGGCGCTGTCCAAACTCGTCGAGCGCCGGGAGATCCCGGCCGGCGCCCCGGTGCTCCTCTTCGGCTTCGGCGGCAACCTCTCGTACGGCGGCCAGGTCATCCGCTGCCCCTGAGGGTCCCGCGCTGTCCCTGAGGGCCAGGTCATCCGCTGTCCCTGAGGGCCGGCGGGCCCGCCGCCCGAACCGTTTTTCCGCCCGGCCGTCACGCGTGCGACGCGTGACGGCCTTTTCTTTGTCCTCGGTGTGGAGAAAGTTATGACAGATTCCTGCGCAACTTCTTCCCACTGCGGGCAAGCGCTGCTACGTTCCCTCAAAAGCACCACGGAAGAGCGACGGCGAAGCGGCCGAGAAGGCGGGAGGGGCGCGTGAGACGTATGACGGCACGACCCGCGAACGCGCACCAGGCGCGACTGCTCCGGCTGTTGCGCGACGGAGGTCCCAACTCCCGTGCGCAGCTGGGCGATCAGGTGGATCTCTCGCGCTCGAAGCTGGCCGTCGAGGTGGACCGGCTGCTGGAGACCGGCCTGGTGGTCGCCGACGGACTCGCCGCCTCGCGCGGCGGCCGGCGCTCCCACAACATCCGGCTCGCACCGGCCATGCGCTTCCTCGGGGTGGACATCGGCGCCACCTCCATCGATGTGGCCGTCACCAACGCGGAGCTGGAGGTGCTCGGTCACCTCAACCACCCGATGGATGTCCGGGAAGGCCCCGTCGCCGTCTTCGAGCAGGTGCTCGCACTGGCGGCGAAGCTCAAAGTCTCCGGTCTCGCCGAGGAGTTCGACGGAGCGGGCATCGGTGTCCCCGGCCCGGTCCGCTTCCCCGAGGGAGTCCCGGTCGCCCCGCCGATCATGCCCGGCTGGGACGGCTTCCCCGTACGGGAGGCCCTCAGCCAGGAGCTGGGCTGCCCGGTCATGGTCGACAACGACGTGAACCTGATGGCGATGGGGGAGCAGCACGCGGGCGTCGCCCGCTCCGTGGGCGACTTCATCTGCGTCAAGATCGGTACGGGTATCGGCTGCGGCATCGTCGTCGGCGGCGATGTGTACCGGGGCACCACCGGCAGCGCGGGCGACATCGGCCATATCCAGGTCGAGTCGGACGGCCGGCCCTGCGCCTGCGGCAACAAGGGCTGCCTGGAGGCGTACTTCAGCGGCGCCGCGCTCGCCCGGGACGCCGAGGACGCGGCCCGCGACGGCCGCTCGCCCGAACTGGCCGCGCTGCTGGCGGCCTCGGGGCGGCTGACCGCCGTGGATGTCGCCGCCGCCGCGGCGGCCGGCGACCCCGCCGCGCTCGAACTCATCCGGGCGGGCGGGAACCGGGTCGGCCAGGTCATCGCCGGACTCGTCAGCTTCTTCAATCCCGGGCTCGTCGTGATCGGCGGCGGGGTGACCGGCCTCGGCCACACCCTGCTGGCCAGCGTACGGACCCAGGTCTACCGGCAGTCCCTGCCGCTGGCCACCGGCAATCTGCCCATCGTCCTGGGCGAGTTGGGGCAGACCGCCGGAGTCACTGGCGCGGCCCGGCTCATCAGCGACCACCTGTTCTCGCCGGCCTGAGGGCCGACGGCGTACCACCCGCACCAACACAGCGATACACAGCGATACACAGCAACACCGCGCCACGGAAACACCGCACCACTGAAACACCGCGCCACAGCAGCACAGTGACACCGCGACACACTCAGTACCCGCACACCTGAACCGTCTGAACCAACGTCACACCGAAACACCGGCACACCAGCACCTCCGCACGAGCCGCAGTACCCGCACGCGCCGCACCACAAGTGCCGCGCCCCGGACCCGTACGAGCCGCACGAGCCGCCATCCGCACCGAGCCGCCCCCGTACGACAGCTCTGTCCTGCCTCTGCCCGCCCTGCCTCCTGTCCGCCTGCCCTGCCTCCATTTCGCCCTGTTCGCCCTGCTCGCTCACCGGCCGCGTCCGCCGAGGGGATACGCCATGGCACCCGCACCACCCGCTCCACCCGTACCACCCCGCACCCCACTGCTCACCATGTCCGGCATCACCAAGACCTTCCCCGGAGTCCGCGCCCTCGACGGTGTGGACCTGGAGGTCGAGGCGGGCGAGGTCCACTGTCTGCTCGGCCAGAACGGCGCCGGGAAGTCCACACTCATCAAGGTTCTCGCCGGGGCACACCAGCCCGACGACGGTGTGATCACCTGGCAGGGCGAGCACGTCACACTGAAATCGCCCATCGCCGCCATGCGGCTCGGCATCGCCACCATCTACCAGGAACTCGACCTGGTCGAGGGGCTGTCGGTGGCGGAGAACGTCTTCCTCGGCCATGAACCGACCACCGCCGGATTCGTCGTCAGGGGCCGGGAGGCCAGAACCGCGGCCACCGCGCTGCTGGCCCGGCTCGGCCACTCCGAGATCCTGGCCCATCAGCTCGTCGGCTCGCTCTCCGCGGCCCAGCAGCAGATCGTCTCCATGGCCCGCGCGCTCTCCCACGACGTACGGCTCATCGTGATGGACGAGCCGTCCGCGGCCCTCGACCCCGACGAGGTCGACAACCTCTTCCGTACGGTCGCCACCCTCACCGCCGACGGGGTGGCCGTCATCTACATCTCGCACCGGCTGGAGGAGATCCGGCGCATCGGCGACCGGGTCACCGTCATCAAGGACGGCCGCACCGTGGCCGTCGCGCTGCCCGCGAAGGAGACCCCGACCCGCGAGGTCGTCGCGCTGATGACCGGCCGGAACGTCGAGTACGTCTTCCCCGAGCGGCCCGCCCCGCCGGCCCCCGGCGACGCGCGCCCCGAACCCGTCCTGCGGGTCGAAGGGCTCGCCAGGGAAGGGGAGTTCGCCCCTGTCGACCTCGAACTGCGGCCCGGCGAGATCGTCGGTCTGGCCGGGCTCGTGGGCTCCGGCCGCTCCGAGATCCTGGAGACGGTGTACGGCGCGCGCAAAGCCACCGCGGGCCGGGTCCTCGTCGACGGTGTCCCGCTGCGGCCCGGCAGTGTGCGCGCCGCCGTGCGCGCCGGCCTCGGGCTCGCCCCCGAGGAGCGCAAGGCCCAGGGGCTGCTGATGCTCGAATCGGTCACCCGCAATGTGTCCGTGTCGTCGCTGCCGCGCTTCGCCCGCGCGGGCTGGCTCGACCGTACGGCCGAACGGACCGCCGCCCAGGCCGCGACCAGGGAACTCTCGCTGCGCCCGGACAACCCGGACGCCCGGATCCGTACCCTCTCCGGCGGCAATCAGCAGAAGGCCGTACTCGCCCGCTGGCTGCTGCGCGGCTGCCGGGTGCTGCTGCTCGACGAACCGACGCGCGGGGTCGATGTGGGCGCCCGCGCCGAGCTGTACGCCGTCATCCGACGGCTGGCCGACGAGGGGCTCGCCGTTCTGCTCGTCTCCAGCGAGGTCCCCGAAGTGCTGGGCCTCGCCGACCGGGTGCTGGTTCTGCGCGAGGGCCGGGTGGTCCACCGGGCGCCCGCCCACGAGCTGGACGAGCACCGCGTACTCGATCTTGTGATGGAAGGGAGCCCGACGCCATGAAACCGCCTGCCTCCGAGGAGCGGCGGGGCGGGCCCGGCTCGGCCGCCTCGTCCGAACCGGCCGCACCGCCCGCCGAGTCCGTGTCCACCGCACCCGCGGCCCCCGCCGCGGCCGGCCCGTCCGGTACGTCCGGCCGGCCGAGCGGCGGCCCGCGCGCCCTCGGGCTGCGGCTCGACGTCCGCAACCTCTCCCTGCTGGGGGTGCTCGCCGCGCTGATCGTGGTCGGCGGCATCACCAAGCCGGATCAGTTCCTCGACACCAACAACCTCCAGCTCGTGCTGACCCAGGCGTCGGTCATCGGTGTGGTCACGGTCGGTATGACCTTCGTCATCACCAGCGGTGGCATCGACCTCTCGGTCGGCGCGATCGTGGCCCTCTCCTCGGTGTGGGCGACCACACTGGCCACCCAGGAGTTCGGCTTCGCCGGCATTCTCTTCACCGCCGTCCTGGTGGGGCTCGGCTGCGGGCTGGTGAACGGGACGCTCATCGCGTACGGCGGGATGGTGCCGTTCATCGCGACCCTCGCCATGCTCGCCTCGGCCCGCGGTCTCGCGCTCATGATCACCGACGGCAAGACCCAGATCGTCGAGGTCCAGTCGGTGCTCGACCTCGGGGTCCCCGACTCGTACGTGCTCGGGATCCCGCCGCTCGTACTGGTCTTCGCGGCCGTCACGGTCATCGGCTGGCTGATCCTGAACCGTACGACCTTCGGCCGCCGCACCGTCGCCGTCGGCGGCAACCCGGAGGCCGCCCGGCTCGCCGGTATCGATGTCCGCCGGCAGCGGCTCTACCTCTACCTGTTCTCCGGGCTCTGCTGCGGTATCGCGGCCTTCCTGCTGATCATCCTGGCGGGCTCCGGCCAGAACACCAACGGCAACCTGTACGAACTGGACGCCATCGCGGCGGCGATCATCGGCGGCACCCTGCTCAGCGGTGGCCGCGGCACGATCGTCGGCTCCGTCCTCGGCGTCCTCGTCTTCACCACCATCACCAACATCTTCGCTCTGAACAACCTCCAGAGCGATGTCCAGCAGATCGCCAAGGGCGCCATCATCGTCGCCGCCGTACTGGTCCAGCGCCGCACGCTGCGCAACGGCGAGGTCTGACACTCCGTCCGGCCCCGCACCCGCACCCCCCGCCCTACTTGAAGGGTTGACCCGTCATGCCTGAAACCAGCCGCAGAAGACTCCTCTTCGGCACCGCCGCCCTCTCGGCCGGAGCCTTCCTCACCGCCTGCACCAGCAACGAACCCGCCGCCGCGGAGACCTCCGCCAACAACGAGCCGGCCACCGACGGCGACAAGCCGGGCAAGGCCATCACCATCGGCTTCGCCGGCCCCCAGGCCGACCACGGCTGGCTGAACGCGATCAACGAGCAGGCGAAGGCACGGGCGAAGAAGTACTCCGAGGTGACGCTGGACATCACCGAGGGCTCCAACGACATCGCCGCGCAGATCGGCCAGGTCGAGACGCTGATCAACAAGAAGGTCGACGTCCTGGTGATCCTGCCGGCCGACGGCAAGGCGCTCACCCAGGTCGGCCTCAAGGCCATGCGCGCCGGTATCCCGGTCATCAACCTCGACCGGATCTTCTCCAACCCGCAGGCGTACCGCGCCTACATCGGCGGCGACAACTACGGCATGGGCGTCAGCGCCGGCAACTACATCGGCCAGCGGCTCAAGGACAAGAAGGACGCCAAGGTCATCGAGCTGGCCGGGATCGACGGCCTGGAGCTGACCCAGCAGCGCACCAAGGGCTTCGACGACGCCCTGAAGAACTACCCGAACATCAAGAAGGTCGCCCGTCAGGCCGCCGACTTCACCGTCGAGTCAGGCCAGGCCAAGATGGCCCAGCTGCTCCAGGCGCAGTCCTCCTTCGACGCGCTCTGGAACCACGACGACGACCAGGGCGTCGGCGCGCTGCGCGCCATCCAGCAGGCCGGCCGCGACGACTTCCTGATGGTCGGCGGCGCGGGTGCCAAGTCCGCGATGGACGCCATCAAGGCCGACAACAGCGTGCTCAAGGCGACCGTCCTGTACCCGCCGACGATGGCCGCCTCCGCCATCGACCTGGCGCGCTTCCTCGGCCAGACCAAGGGTGTCAGCGGACTGGCCGAGCTGGAGATCCCGGCCTCGGTGACGCTCTACTCCGCCGTCGTCGACAAGGACAACGTCGACCAGTACCTCCCGACCGGTTTCCGCTGACCGGCACCGACCGGCCCCACGGCCGGGCCGTCCCCACTGTGCGAGATGACGAGGAGTTATCCGGATGACCCCCAGTCCCACGGAAGCGCCGGACCGGAAGGCCGCCCCACCGCCGGCTCTCGGTATCGGCATGGTCGGATACGCGTTCATGGGCGCCGCCCACTCCCAGGGGTGGCGTACCGCCGGACATGTCTTCGACCTGCCGATGCGGCCCGTACTCGCCGCGGTCTGCGGCCGTGACCGGTCGGCGGTGGAGGCGGCGGCGGCGAAACACGGCTGGGCCGCCGCCGAGACCGACTGGCGGCGCCTGATCGAGCGGGACGATGTACAGGTGGTCGACGTCTGCACACCGGGGGACAGCCACGCGGAGATCGCCATCGCCGCCCTGGAGGCGGGCAAGCACGTGCTGTGCGAGAAGCCGCTCGCCAACTCGGTGGCCGAGGCGGAGGCGATGGTACGGGCCGCGGAGGCGGCCCGTACCCGGGGCCAGCTGGCGATGGTGGGCTTCAACTACCGTCGCGTACCGGCCGTCTCGTACGCGCGCAAGCTCATCGAGGCGGGCCGGCTGGGCGCCCTGCGCCATGTCCGGGTCACCTATCTCCAGGACTGGCTGGCCGACCCGGAGGCCCCGCTGACCTGGCGGCTCGACCGCGAGCGCGCCGGATCGGGGGCGCTGGGGGATCTGGGGGCGCATATCGTCGACCTCGCGCAGTTCCTGGCGGGGGAGCCGATCGCCGGGGTCTCCGCGCTCTCGGAGACCTTCGTACGGGAGCGGCCGGTCCTCAGCGGCGCGCGCGCCGGTCTGTCGGGGGCGGCGGGCAGCGCGTACGGGCCGGTGACCGTGGACGACGCGGCGGTGTTCACCGGGCGGCTCGCCTCGGGCGCGCTCGCCTCCTTCGAGGCGACACGGATGGCGGCCGGCCGCAAGAACGCGCTGCGGCTGGAGATCAACGGCGAGCGCGGTTCGCTCGCCTTCGATCTGGAGCGGCTCAACGAGCTGTCGTTCCACGACCACTCCGAGCCCGCGGCCACGGCCGGTTTCCGCCGGATCCTGGTCACCGAGCCCGAGCATCCCTATCTGGAGGCGTGGTGGCCGCCGGGCCACGGGCTCGGTTACGAGCACACCTTCGTCCACCAGGCGCGCGATCTGGTGCTGGCGGTCGCGGCCGGGGCCGATCCGGCGCCGTCCTTCGCCGACGGGCTCCAGGTCCAGCGGGTGCTGGCCGCCGTGGAGGAGAGTGCCGCGAAGAACGCCGTGTACACGCCCGTACCGCCGCCGGACGCGCCCCGCGCGTAGCGTCCGCACACCACGAGCAGGAGGAGAACCGTATGCCACGCCCGTTCACCCTCTTCACCGGCCAGTGGGCCGATCTGCCCCTGGAGGAGGTGTGCCGGCTCGCCCGTGACTTCGGTTACGACGGGCTGGAACTCGCCTGCTGGGGCGACCACTTCGAGGTCGACAAGGCGCTCGCCGACCCGGCGTATCTGGAGGGGCGCCACCAGCTGCTCGACAAGTACGGCCTCAAGTGCTGGGCGATCTCGAACCACTTGGTGGGCCAGGCGGTCTGCGACAACCCCATCGACGAGCGCCACCGGGGCATCCTGCCCGGCAGGATCTGGGGCGACGGGGAGGCGGAGGGCGTCAGACAGCGCGCCGCCGCCGAGATCAAGGACACCGCGCGGGCCGCCGCCGCCTTCGGGGTGGACACCGTCGTCGGTTTCACCGGCTCGTCCATCTGGCATCTGGTCGCGATGTTCCCGCCGGTGCCGCCGGGCATGATCGACCGGGGGTACGAGGACTTCGCGGAGCGCTGGAACCCGATCCTCGACGTCTTCGACGCCGAGGGTGTGCGCTTCGCCCACGAGGTGCACCCGAGCGAGATCGCGTACGACTACTGGACCACCCAGCGCGCACTGGAGGCGCTGGACCACCGGCCCGCGTTCGGGCTGAACTTCGACCCGAGCCACTTCGTGTGGCAGGACCTCGATCCGGTGGGCTTCCTCTACGACTTCCGGGACCGGATCTACCACGTCGACTGCAAGGAGGCCCGCAAGCGCCTCGACGGCCGCAACGGCCGCCTCGGCAGCCATCTGCCGTGGGGCGACCCGCGGCGCGGCTGGGACTTCGTCTCGGGCGGGCACGGCGAGGTGCCGTGGGAGGACGTGTTCCGGATGCTGCGGTCGATCGCGTACGAGGGGCCGATCTCGGTCGAGTGGGAGGACGCCGGCATGGACCGGCTGACCGGTGCCCCGGAGGCGCTGGCCCATCTGAAGCGCTTCGACTTCGACCCGCCGGCGGCGTCCTTCGACGCGGCTTTCGGGGGCGGGGAGTAACGCCTTCTTTGTCCTGGGCCGGGAGAAAGCACAACTTAACCGGTGCGCAAGGGCTTTCGGCCCGGGACAAACGCGGCTACCGTCCATGGGGAAGCGTTGATCTGTACAGGACAAACGTGTACGCGCAGGAACGATCGGTACCAGTGACCACGGCGTGACGGCGCACGTCGGTGGTGTGAGCGCGTCGGACCGCGCTCGGCAACCCGTACGTACGAACAGCCCATCCGTGGAGGACTTTCGTGCACAAGAAACGCCCAAGAGCCGCAACTCTCCTCGCCCTTCTGACGAGCGCCCTGCTCGCCGGATCGAGCCTCGCCGCCGTCCCCGCCACCGCCGCCGACCCCGGACCCACCGCCGCGGACAGCGCCTCGGCGGAGAGCTTCCAGCAGGTGACCCTCGCCAAGGGCGCCGACGAGGTCGGCGAGCCCATGTCGCTCGCCGTCCTGCCGGACCGGCGGGTGCTGCACACCTCGCGGGACGGCACACTGCGGATCACCGACGCAGGCGGTGACACCACGGTCGCGGGCCGGCTGGATGTCTACAGCCACGACGAGGAGGGCCTCCAGGGCGTCGGTGTGGACCCCGGCTTCGCCGAGAACCGGGCCATCTACCTCTACTACGCGCCCAAGCTCAACACCCCGGCGGGCGACGCCCCCGACAACGGCACCGCCGCCGACTTCGCCCCGTTCGACGGATACAACCGGCTCTCCCGCTTCACCCTGAACGCGGACGGCACCCTGAACACCGCCAGCGAGAAGAAGGTGCTCGACGTCGCGGCCACCCGCGGCACCTGCTGCCACGTCGGCGGCGACATCGCCTTCGACGCGGACGGCAACCTCTACCTCTCGACCGGCGACGACACCAACCCGTTCGCCTCCGACGGCTACACACCGATCGACGTACGGCCCGACCGCAACCCCGCCTTCGACGCCCAGCGCAGCTCCGGCAACACCAACGACCTGCGCGGCAAGGTCCTGCGCATCAAGGTCGCCGACGACGGCTCGTACACCGTCCCGGAGGGCAACCTCTTCGCCCCCGGCACCGCGAAGACCCGGCCCGAGATCTACGCGATGGGGTTCCGCAACCCGTTCCGGATCTCCGTCGACCAGAAGACCGGTGTGGTGTACGTCGGTGACTACGGCCCCGACGCGGGCGCCGCCTCCCCGACCAGGGGCCCGTCCGGCATGGTCGAGTTCGCCCGGATCACCGAGGCCGGCAACTTCGGCTGGCCGTACTGCGTCGGCAAGAACGAGCCGTACATCGCCTACGACTTCGCCACCAAGGCGTCCGGCGCCGCCTTCGACTGCGCGGCCCCCAAGAACAACTCGCCGCACAACACCGGACTCGTCGACCTGCCGCCCGCCCAGCCGGCCTGGATCGACTACGACGGCGGCAGTGTGCCCGAGTTCGGCAACGGCTCCGAGTCGCCCATGGCGGGCCCGGTCTACCGCTACGACGCCGACCTCGACTCCCCGGTGAAGTTCCCCGAGGCGTACGACGGCGACTTCTTCGCGGGCGAGTTCGGCCGCCAGTGGATCAAGCGCATCGAGCACGACGACGACGGCACGGTGAACGGGATCAACCCGTTCCCCTGGAGCGGCACCCAGGTCATGGACATGGAGTTCGGCCCCGACGGCGCGCTCTACGTCCTCGACTACGGTCTGTCCTGGTTCGGCGGCGACGAACACTCCGCGCTCTACCGCATCGAGAACGTGACCGGCGGCAGATCACCCATCGCCGCCGTCACCGCCGACAAGACCTCCGGCAAGGCGCCCCTCAAGGTGACCTTCTCCTCGGCCGGCACCCACGACCCCGACGGCGACCCGCTCACCTACGCCTGGGACTTCGGCGACGGCGGCACCTCCACCGAGGCCAACCCCACGTACAAGTACCGCACCAACGGCACCTACACCGCCCGCCTCACGGTGACCGACCCCGGCGGCCGGACCGGTACGGCGTCGGCGCGCGTGGTCGTCGGCAACACCGCGCCCACCGTGAAACTCGAACTCCCCGCCGACGGGACGCTGTTCAACTTCGGTGACACCATCCCCTTCAAGGTGAAGGTCACCGACCCGGAGGACGGCCGGATCGACTGCGCCAAGGTGATCGTCCGCTACATCCTCGGCCACGACAACCACGGCCACCCCATCACCTCCACCAACGGCTGCGAAGGCACGATCACCGCGCCCGCCGACACCGAACACGACCCCAACGCCAATATCTTCGGGGTGATCGACGCCGAGTACACCGACGGCGGAGGCGGCGGCCAGGCCCCGCTCACCGGCCGCGCGCAGATCCAGCTCCAGCCGCGCCACCGGCAGGCCGAGCACTTCAACAACTCCCACGGCATCACGGTCTACGAGAAGGCCGCGGCCAACGGCGGCAAGACCGTCGGCGACATCGACAACGGCGACTGGATCTCCTTCAAGCCGTACAACCTCACCGGCTCGAAGACACTCACCGCCCGGATCTCCTCCGGCGGCGCCGGCGGCTTCCTCGAAGTACGCACCGGCTCGGCGAGCGGCCCCCTGCTCGGCTCCTCGCCCGTGCCCGTCACCGGCGGCTGGGAGACCTTCCAGGACATCGACGTACCGCTGAGGTCCGTACCGAAGAAGACCACCGAACTCTTCCTGGTCTTCAAGGGCGGCTCCGGAGCGCTCTTCGACATCGACGACTTCGAGATCACCACGAAGGCCCCCGGCAAGAACGACAAGCGCGTCCTCGTCTTCTCGAAGACCGCCGGCTTCCGCCACGACGCCATCCCCGAGGGCATCGCGGCGCTCAAGGAGGTCGGCAAGACCACCGGCATCACCGTCGACGCCACCGAGACGGCCGCCCAGTTCACCACCAGCAACCTGGCCCGGTACGACGCGGTGGTCTTCCTCTCCACCACCGGAGACGTCCTCGACGCGACCCAGCAGAAGGCGTTCGAGGGCTATATCGCCTCCGGCGGCGGCTACATGGGCGTGCACGCGGCGGCCGACACCGAGTACGACTGGCCGTTCTACGGCGGCCTGGTCGGCGCCTACTTCCAGTCCCACCCGGCGAACCAGAGCGCCACGATCCGTGTCGAGGACAAGACCCACCCCGCCACCGCGCACCTCTCCGACGAGTGGCAGCGCGTCGACGAGTGGTACAACTACCGCACCAACCCCCGCGACCGGGTACGGGTTCTCGCCACCCTCGACGAGACCAGCTACCGGGGCGGCACGATGAAGGGCGACCACCCGATCGCCTGGTGCCAGACCTACCAGGGCGGGCGCTCCTTCTACACCGGCCTCGGCCACACCAAGGAGTCCTACACCGAACCCGCCTTCCGGCAGCATCTGCTCGGCGGACTGCGGTACGCGGCCGGCCAGGTGAAGGCCGACTGCAAGCCGAAGACCGACTACCGGCCGCTGTTCAACGGGAAGACGCTGGAGGGCTGGAAGCAGGCGGGCCCCGGCAAGTTCAACATCGTCGACGGTGAACTGCGCACCGAGGGCGGCATGGGGCTGCTCTGGTACCAGGCCAAGGAGTTCGGTTCGTACTCCCTCAAGCTGGACTGGAAGATGGAGGGCGACGACAACTCCGGTGTGTTCGTGGGCTTCCCGCCCTCCGACGACCCCTGGTCCGCGGTGAACAACGGGTACGAGGTGCAGATCGACGCCACCGACACACCCGACCGCACCACCGGCGCCGTCTACGGCTTCAAGTCGGCCGACATCAAGGCCCGGGACCGGGCGCTGCGCCCGCCCGGCCAGTGGAACAGCTATGAGATCAAGGTCCAGGGCGAACGGCTGCGGATCTTCCTCAACGGTGTGAAGATCAACGACTTCACCAACACCGATCCGGCGCGCAGCCTGACCAGCGGACACATCGGCCTCCAGAACCACGGAGCCGGCGACCGCGTGTCGTTCCGCGACATCCAGATCAAGGAACTGCCCTCCTCCTAGGCCGGCGGCGGGCGGGGAGGCGCCGTACTCCCCGCCCGCCGTCACCACCCACCCGTACGTATCCGCCCCCACGCGTACGTTTCCGCCCCCACGCGTACGCACCCGCACCCACCCGTGCGCCATCCGCACCACCCGTAGGCCATCCGCACCCGCACCGGACCCCGCATCCGGACCGCACCCGAACCCGCACTCGCACCCGCACGTACCGCCAGGGAGGCCCCCCGTGCCCACCACCCCGACGCCGAGAGGCGAACAGCCCACCCACCGCACCGGAGTCTGGTTCGTCGGGGCGCGCGGCTCCGTCGCCACCACCGCCGTCGCGGGATGCGCGGCGGTGACCGCCGGACTCCATCCCCCGACGGGCATGGTCACCGAGACCCCGCCCTTCGCGGAGTCGGGACTGCCCGCACTCTCCTCCCTCGTCTTCGGCGGCCACGACACCGCGAGCTGCCCGCTGCCCAAGCGCGCCGAGGAGCTGACCGCGGCCGGAGTGCTGCCCCACGGGCTGCCCGCCGCGCTGCACGCCGAACTCGACGCCGCCGACCGGGAGATCCGGCCCGGCGGACCGCAGCCGGGCGACACCCGGAGCGACGAGGAGATCATCGCCTCCTTCGCCGACGACCTCACCGACTTCACCCGCCGCACCGGGGTCGCGCGCACCGTGGTGGTCAACGTCTCCTCCACCGAACCGGCCCCCGGCCCCGACGCGCTTCGGCTGCCCGCCAGTTCGCTGTACGCGGCCGCCGCCGTCCGGGCAGGCTGCCCGTACGTCAACTTCACCCCCTCCACCGGGCTGCGCACCGGCCCGCTCACCGCCGCCGCCGAGGCCCGCGGACTTCCCCACGCGGGCCGGGACGGCAAGACGGGCCAGACGCTGCTCCGTTCCGTACTCGCCCCCATGTTCGTCCAGCGGGCCCTGGCCGTCCGGGCCTGGTCGGGCACGAACCTGCTGGGCGGCGGGGACGGAGCGGCGCTGGCCGACCCGGCCGCGGCGGCGGCCAAGAACGCGGGCAAGGAGCGCGTCCTCACCGACACCCTGGGCACGGCGCCCGAGGGCGAGGTCCATATCGACGACGTCCCGGCGCTCGGTGACTGGAAGACCGCCTGGGACCACATCGCCTTCGACGGCTTCCTCGGCTCGCGGATGATCCTCCAGACCATCTGGCAGGGCTGCGACTCGGCCCTCGCCGCGCCCCTCGTACTGGATCTGGCCCGGCTGCTGGCCCGCGCCCACGAGGCCGGGCTGAGCGGCCCCCTGCCCGAACTCGGCTTCTACTTCAAGGACCCGGACGGCGGACCCGCCGCGCTCGCCGAACAGTACGGAGAACTGCTGGCCTTCGCGGAGCGGCTGCGGGAGACCGGATGAGCCCGCGCCGCGGCGCCTGGGCCGAACTCCTGCGAATATCGGCCCTGTTCACCGTCCCGGGCGACGCGCTGGCCGGCGCGGCCGGCGCGGGGCTGCGCCCCAACCGGTCCACCGCGCTGGCCGTGGGCGCGTCGCTGTGCCTGTACGAGGCGGGGATGGCGCTCAACGACTGGGCGGACCGCGACGAGGACGCCCGCGACCGGCCGCACCGGCCGATCCCCTCGGGGCGCGTCTCCCCGCGCGCCGCGCTGACGGCGGCGGCCGCCCTGACCGGGGCCGGGCTGGCCCTGGCCGCCCGCGCCGGCCGGCCGTCCCTGGCCGTGGGCTCCGCGCTCGCCGCCACCGTCTGGTCCTACGACCTCTGGCTCAAGCACACCCCGGCGGGCCCGGCGGCCATGGGCGCGGCACGGGCCCTGGATCTCCTCCTGGGCGCGACGGCCACGGCGGCGGCAGCGGCGCCGGGCGGGACGGGCACGGCGAGCGGGCCGGGCACAGCGGGCGCTCCCCGGGCCGCCGCCCGCGCGGCGCTGCCGTCGGCCGCGCTGCTCGGCGCGCACACCGTCGCCGTCACCGCCGTCTCGCGCCGCGAGGCCCAGGGCGGCTCGTCGGCCGTGCCGCTGGCCGGACTGCTCGCCACCGGTGTACTGGGCGCGATGGCGAGCCGGCGCTCCCCGGCCGATCGCACCGCCGCGCCCGCGCCCGCCCACGGCGCCGCACCCGCCACCCCCGTACCCGCTTCGCGGGGGAGCCTCGCCGCCGTCGGACGGCTGGCGGCCCCGGTCCTCGCCGCCGGTTACGCCGGCACCGCGGGCCGGCCGCTGCTGCACGCCGCGCTCAACCCGTCCCCGCCCCTCACCCAGCGCGCCGTCGGCGGCGGCATCCGGGCGATGATCCCGCTCCAGGCCGCACTGGCGGCGCGCGGCGGGGCGGTCGGCGTCGCGCTCGGCGTCATCGGGCTCATACCGGCGGCGCGCACCCTCGCACGGAAAGTGAGCCCCACATGAGCCTGCGACTCGGATACGGCACCAACGGGCTCACCGACCTCCGGCTGGACGACGCCCTCGGGCTCCTCGCCGGTCTCGGCTACGACGGGGTCGGGC
The DNA here is from genome assembly GCF_003344965.1 of Streptomyces paludis. Taxonomy (NCBI): domain Bacteria; kingdom Bacillati; phylum Actinomycetota; class Actinomycetes; order Kitasatosporales; family Streptomycetaceae; genus Streptomyces; species Streptomyces paludis. The sequence goes on from NZ_CP031194.1 coordinate 6,788,123, forward strand.
TCACCCTCGACCATATGCACCTCGACCCGCTCGCCCCCGAACTGGCCGCCCGCACCCAGCGCGTCGCCCGGCGGCTGGCGGAGCTGGGCCTCGGCGTCACCGTGGAGACCGGCGCCCGCTATGTGCTCGACCCGCGCCGCAAACACGGCCCCTCCCTCCTCGACCCGGACCCCGACGGGCGGGCCGCCCGGACCGCGCTGCTCGTGACGGCCGTACAGGTCGCCGCCGACCTCGGCGCGCACGCCGTGCACTGCTTCAGCGGTATCGTCCCGGCCGGCACCGACACCGACACCGCGTGGAAACGGCTCGAAGAGGCCCTCACCCCCGTACTCGACGCGGCCGACGCCGCCGACATCCCGCTCGCCTTCGAGCCGGAACCAGGCCAGCTCGTCTCCCGTCTCGACGACTTCCACCGGCTCAGACACCTCCTCGGCGACCCCGACCCGCTCGGACTCACCCTCGACATCGGACACTGCCAGTGCCTGGAGACCGCGCCGCCCGCCGACTGCGTACGGGACGCCGCCCCCTGGCTGCGGCACGTACAGATCGAGGACATGCGGCGCGGCGTCCACGAACACCTCCCCTTCGGCGACGGCGAGATCGACTTCCCGCCCGTCCTCGACGCGCTGGCCGCCACCGGCTACCAGGGCCTGACCGTCGTCGAGCTGCCCCGGCACTCGCACGCCGGCCCCGAACTCGCCCGCACCTCCCTGGACTTCCTCCGCACGGCGGGAGCGACACCATGACCCAGGACACCACCACCGCGCCCACCCGCGACACCCTGCGCGGCCTGCTCGACCCCGCCGCCGCGACCTGGCTGGACGCCGCCCTCACCGAGGCCCACGCGCACGCGCGCACCCCGGACCCGGCCGGCGGCGCCGTCCCGCCCTGGGAGCTGCGCTTCGCCGCCGCCGGCCGGCACTGCGGCCAGGACCACGCCGACACCGTCCGCACCCTGCTCCTCGACGCGGCGGACGCCGACACCGGCACCCTCACCCGGCTCTACCAGCGGGGCAGCGCCGCCGAGCGCCGCGCCGTCCTGCTCGCGCTGCCCCACCGGGTCACCGGACCGGACGCCCTGCCACTGATCGAGGACGCCCTGCGCACCCACGACAGCCGGCTGATCGCCGCCGCCGTCGGCCCCTACGCCGCCACCCATCTCGGCGCCCACGCCTGGCGGCACGCCGTCCTGAAGTGCCTCTTCACCGGGGTGCCCCTCGACACCGTCGCCGGCCTGGCACGCCGCGCCCGCGGCGACGGCGAACTGGCCCGGATGCTCGCCGACTTCGCGGCCGAACGCACCGCCGCCGGCCGTCCCGTACCCGCCGACCTGCACCACGCGTCACACCTGACCGGCGAGGAGTTCTGATGCGCATCTTCGACCCCCATATCCATATGACCTCCCGCACCACCGACGACTACCGGGCGATGTACGCCGCCGGAGTCCGCGCCCTCGTCGAACCCGCCTTCTGGCTCGGCCAGCCCCGCACCTCGCCGGCCAGCTTCTACGACTACTTCGACGCCCTCCTCGGCTGGGAGCCGTTCCGCGCCGCCCAGTACGGCATCGCCCACCACTGCACCCTCGCTCTCAACCCGAAAGAGGCCAACGACCCCCGCTGTCTGCCCGTCCTCGACGAACTTCCCCGCTATCTCGTCAAGGACGGTGTCGTCGCCGTCGGCGAGATCGGCTACGACTCGATGACCCCCGCCGAGGACACCGCGCTGGCCACCCAGCTCCAGCTCGCCGCCGACCACGGACTCCCCGCACTCGTCCACACCCCGCACCGCGACAAGCTGTCCGGGCTGCGCCGCACCATCGACGCCGTACGGGAATCGGCCCTCGCCCCGGACCGCGTCCTGCTCGACCACCTCAACGAGACCACCGTGAAGGAGGCGGCCGACAGCGGCAGCTGGCTCGGCTTCTCCATCTACCCGGACACCAAGATGGACGAGGACCGCATGGTCGCCGTCCTCAAGGAGCACGGCACCGAGAAAGTGCTCGTCAACTCGGCGGCCGACTGGGGCAACAGCGACCCCCTCAAGACCCGCAAGGTCGCCGACGCCATGCTCGCGGCCGGATTCGACGAGGACGACGTCGACACCGTCCTGTGGCGCAACCCCGTCGCCTTCTACGGGCTCAGCGGCCGTCTCCAGCTCGACGTCCCCGCCCCGGAGGCCCTGCACGAGGGCAACTCCGTCCTGCGCGGCGGGGAGTGACCGGATGCGCTTCCGCCACCCCGACGGCTCCACCGTCCATCTCGCGTACTGCACCAATGTCCACCCCGCCGAGACCCTCGACGGAGTCCTCGCCCAGCTGCGCGACCACTGCGAGCCGGTCCGCCGCCGCCTCGGCCGGGACCGCCTCGGCATCGGCCTCTGGCTCGCCAAGGACGCGGCCCGGTCCCTGATCAACGACCCGGTGACCCTGCGCGGACTCCGCGCCGAACTCGACCGCCGCGGACTGGAGGTCGTCACCCTCAACGGCTTCCCGTACGAGGGCTTCGGCGCCGAAGAGGTCAAGTACCGCGTGTACAAGCCGGACTGGGCCGACCCCGAACGCCTCGCCCACACCGGGGACCTCGCCCGGCTGCTGGCCGCCCTGCTGCCCGACGACATCACCGAGGGCTCCGTCTCCACCCTCCCGCTCGGCTGGCGCACCCACTGGACCGAGGACCGCGACCGCACCGCCCGCACCGCGCTCGGCGCGCTCGCCGACCGGCTCGACGCGCTGGAGGAGCTGACCGGGAAATCCATCCGGATCGCCCTCGAACCTGAGCCCGGCTGCACCGTCGAGACCACCGCCGACGCCATCGGCCCCCTCACCGCACTCGCCTCCCACCGTATCGGCGTCTGTGTCGACACCTGCCATCTCGCCACCTCCTTCGAAGACCCGGCCACCGCCCTGGACGCGCTCACCGCCGCCGGACTGACCATTCCCAAGGCCCAGCTCTCCGCCGCCCTGCACGCCGAACAGCCACGGCTGCCGGAAGTACGCGAAGCCCTCGCCGCGTTCGCCGAACCCCGCTTCCTCCACCAGACCCGCGCCCGCACCGCCGCCGGACTCCTCGGCACCGACGACCTCGACGAGGCCCTCGCCGGCGCCGCACTGCCCGACGACACACCCTGGCGCGCCCACTTCCACGTACCCCTGCACGCCCCGCCCGCCCCGCCGCTCACCTCCACCCTTCCCGTGCTCCAGGAGGCCCTGGCCCGGCTCGTCGGCGGCCCCGTGCCGCTCACCCGCCATCTGGAGGTCGAGACCTACACCTGGCAGGCCCTCCCGCCGTGGCTGCGCCCGCGCTCGCGCGGCCAGCTCGCCGACGGCATCGCCGCCGAACTCACCCTGGCCCGCGATCTGCTGGTCGACCTCGGTCTCAAGGAACTGCCATGACGCCCACTCCGCTGCTCGTTCTCGATGTCGTCGGCCTCACCCCCCAACTGCTCCGCCATATGCCCCGGCTGACCGCGCTGGCCGCCACCGGCTCCCGGGCGCCGCTGACCACCGTCCTGCCCGCCGTCACCTGTAGCGCCCAGTCCACCTTTCTCACCGGCACACTCCCCGCCGAGCACGGCATCGTCGGCAACGGCTGGTACTTCCGGGAGCTGGGTGACGTACTGCTCTGGCGCCAGCACAACGGACTCGTCGCCGGGGACAAGCTCTGGGACGCCGCCCGCCGCGCCCACCCCGGCTACACCGTCGCCAATGTCTGCTGGTGGTACGCCATGGGCGCGGACACCGACTACACCGTCACCCCGCGTCCGGTGTACTACGCCGACGGGCGCAAGGAACCCGACTGCTACACCCGGCCCCCCGAGCTGCACGACGAGCTGACCGAGCTGTTCGGCACATTCCCCCTCTTCCACTTCTGGGGGCCCGGGGCCGATCTCGTCTCCTCCCAGTGGATCGTGGACGCCACCCGCCATCTCCTGCGCACGCGCCGGCCCGATCTGGCGCTCTGCTACCTCCCTCATCTCGACTACGACCTCCAGCGCTTCGGCCCCGACGACCCGCGCTCCCACCGCGCCGCCGCCGACCTCGACACCGCCCTGGCCCCGCTCCTCGACGACGCCGCCGAGCAGGGCCGTACCGTCGTCGCGCTCTCCGAGTACGGCATCACGCAGGTCTCCCGGCCGGTCGACATCAACCGGGCGCTGCGCAGGGCCGGACTGCTGGAGGTGCACACGCAGGACGGCATGGAGTATCTCGACCCCATGGCCTCCCGCGCCTTCGCCGTCGCGGACCACCAGCTGGCCCATGTCTATGTCCGCCGGCCGGAGGATCTCGACGCGACCCGCGAGGCGCTCGCGGACCTCCCCGGGATCGACGAGATCCTCGACGACGAGGGCAAGAAGGCCCAGGGGCTCGACCATCCCCGCTCGGGCGAGCTGGTGGCCGTCGCCGAACCCGATGCCTGGTTCACGTACTACTACTGGCTGGACGACGACCGGGCGCCCGACTTCGCCCAACTGGTCGAGATCCACCGCAAACCCGGCTACGACCCCGTCGAGCTGTTCATGGACCCGCTCGATCCCTACGTACGCCTCAAGGCGGCCAAGGCGATCGCCCGCAAGAAGCTCGGCATGCGCTACCGGCTCGCGGTGGTCCCCCTGGACCCGTCACCTATTCGCGGCAGCCACGGCCGCCTGCCGAGGAGCGACGAAGAAGGTCCGCTCATCATCTGTTCCACCCCCCGCGCCGTCGGCGACCGCGTGGCGGCCACCGATGTGAAGTCCCTGCTCCTCCAGCTTGCCGGACTGCAAGGCCCGACGGAAGACAGTGGCGAAGACACGCCAGAAGCGACATAAGGAGTTCCGTTTCATGAGCCGCAAGAAGTCAGCCGACCCCGAACTCGCGCACCGGCTCAGCAGGCGCGGCATGCTCGGCGTCGCCGCCGGGGCCTCCGCCGCCGCGGTCTTAGGCGCCTCGGCCGTGCCCGCCGCCGCCCACGGCCACGGCCACGCGCCGGTTCCGGGCAAGGGCCCCGGCCCGGCCAAGGGACAGCCCGTCCTCACCCCCGGACGGCTCGGTGTCCAGCTCTACTCCCTGCGCGACAAGGTCTCCACCCTCGGCTTCGCCAAGGTCTTCGACGAGCTGGAGCGCTTCGGCTACGACGAGATCGAGTTCGCGGGCTACACCCAGGGCACCGCCGGAGCGATCACCCTGCCCCAGCTCAAGCGGCTCGCCAAGGACCACGGCCTCAAGGCCATCGGCAGCCACGTCAACTACTACGACGACAACAACCCGAACGCCTACAGCTTCGCGCAGAACCTCACCAAGGTCCTGGACGACGCCCAGGCCCTCGGCCTCGAACACATCGGCACCGCCTCGGGCCCCTTCCGGTACGGATCGACCGTCGACGCCTGGAAGCGCGCCGCCGCCGACTTCAACGCGTACGGCGCGGCGGCCCGGCGGCGCGGCCTGAAGTTCTACCAGCACAACCACGCCGAGGAGTTCTCCTTCGCCACCGACAAGCCGAACGTCCGTCTCTACGACGTACTGCTCGCCGAGACCGACCCGAACCTCGTGTATCTGGAGATGGACATCTACTGGGCGTTCGCCGGCCAGTTCCGCTTCAGCCGGACCCCCGAGGGCCGCCCTGCCCCCTTCGACCCGCTGCGCTACGTACTGAAGCAGCCCCACCGCTACCCGCTCTTCCACGTCAAGGACGGCATAGCGGACATCGAGGCCCGCGACGGCTACCGGATGGTGGACGTCGGGGACGGCGACATCGACTACAAGAGCTTCATCTCGGCGGTGAACAAGACCCGCGACGGGCGCCGCGCCCACCACTGGCAGGTGGAGCACGACCAGCCGGTGGACTCCCTCGCCTTCGCCCGCAAGGCGGCGGCGCATCTGCACTCCCTGCGCGAGAAGTGCTGACCCGTACCCGCACCCGATGACGTACGACGGCGGCCCGCCGCGCGATTCACACCGCACGGCGGGCCGCCCTGCGACCCGATGCCCCGGCCCCGCCCTGGCGGACCGCCCCGTACCGCCCCCTCCGCCCCGCTCTGACCACCGGATATAGGGGTGAGACCCCCGGCGAACCCCTGGTATTGTTGACCTCGTCGCCGCAGCCACGAGGCAGCGGTTCGACCACTCGTCCGGGTGGCGGAATGGCAGACGCGCTAGCTTGAGGTGCTAGTGCCCTTTATCGGGCGTGGGGGTTCAAGTCCCCCCTCGGACACCAAGGTCATCCGACCAAATGAAGCCGGTCAAATCGACGCTATGTCGCTTTGACCGGCTTTGTTGTTGTGGTGGACGTGATCCGGCCCTCTGGGGGTTACGGGAGGGCCGGACGTCGGGGGTCAGCCGGCCGTCATGGGTGCGCGTGAGGCGGCGACGACGCCGCCGTCGGCTAGCAGGTCGGTGCCGGTGATGAAGCCGGCCTGCGGGTCGAGGAGGAAGGCGGCGGCGGACGCGATGTCGTCCGGTGTGCCCTGGCGCTTGGCCGCGGACATGGCGATCATGGCCCGTATCCTTTCGCCGCTCTCTCCGTCCAGTTCCTGCTGTCCCATCGGGGTGGAAATGGCGCCCGGGCTGATCGAGTTGATCCGCGCCTGCCGCTTGCCCCAGGCGGCGGCCGCCGCTTGGACGCGCAGCACGTTGGCCCGCTTGGCCAGGGTGTAGGCCGCGCCGGGGCCGCCGACCACGGCGGGGGCGAGGAACGGCAGGCCGAGCAGCTCTTGTGCCTCGGCGTGGGCCAGTGCCCGCTCCTGTTCGGCCGGAAGCGGGGACTGGAAGTGGCCGGCCATGCTGGCGATGACAACACCGGCGCCCCCGGGGGCGATGACCCGGCCGAATTCGTCGAGCACCAGAGCCACACCGAGCAGGTCCACCCGCAGAATCGCGTCCGTCGGCGCCTGCGCCGGGGACAGCCCGGCGGTGTGGGCGACGTGGGTGACCCGGCCGAGTGCGTCGGCCGTGTCGGCGAGCGCCCGCACCGAACCGTGGTCGGAGACGTCGACCCGCTCGGTGCTGACCTCGTGCCCCTCGCCGCGCAGCAGGTCGGCGGCGGCGCGGAGCGTGGTCTCGTTGAAGTCGGCGAGCAGGACCTTCCGGCCGCTGCCCACCCTGCGGGCGATCGCCTGCCCCATGCCGCCCACGCCGATGATGACCGCAATGTCCTTCTGCATCCGAAGCTCCTCGTGCCACATTTACGAGACGTTTCGTATTGTATTCATGGTGTGTCCGCCGTTGTCTATGCTCGGCGCATGTCCGGACTCCAGCGGGGGCGCCCTCGCAGTGCCCACGCGCATCAGGCGGTGCTGGCCGCGGCCGTGGAGCTGCTCACCTCCGGCGGCTATCAGCGGCTCACCATGGAGGCCATCGCGGCGAAAGCGGGGGTGGGCAAGCAGACCGTCTACCGGTGGTGGCCGTCGAAGGCCGCCATCGTCGCCGAGGCCGTCCTCTCCGGACACCTGGCCGCCGCCGCGAGCCCACTGGCGGAGACCGGGGATGTCGTGACCGACCTGCGCGACTGGCTGAGCGGACAGCTCGCGCGGCTGACCGACCCGAGCAGCACGGCCCTCCTGCGCGGGCTGACCGCGGCCGCCGCGGAGAGCGACGACGATGCGGCGAAGCTGTACGAGCGGTTCACCGGCCCGTTCCGGCAGTACGTGGTGCGGCGGCTGGCGATCGGTGTCCAGCAAGGCCAACTGCGGCCCGACGCCCGGCTGGACGCCGCGGCCGATTTTGTCATCGGAGCCCTGATCTACCGGACACTCACCCACGGCAACCTCTCGGGACAGGGCGGCGTGGACGACCTCATCGAGGTTCTCCTCGCCGGCCTGGGGCCGCGGCCGGGAACCACCGCGACGTCTCCGGGATGAGACACCGCAAGCCCACCCGTACCGAGCGGACAGGCCGTCCGGGCCGTGGGGCACGGTGCAGCACCAGCAGGGACAACTGGCCAAGCTCGTGGCCGAGTTGCCCGGTGTCAGGCGCCGGTGAGGGTGTGGGAGGTGTCCATGAGGCGCTGGGTGGTCGTGGGGTTGAGGGCGATCGGGGTGCGTTGTTCGAACCGGCCGGGCTTGCCCCAGTAGTGGGGTGACTGCCAGTCGTCGCGCCGGGTGGCTTCCACGACGTTGTGTGCGGAGGTTTCGGCGGAGTCGAAGAGGACCGGTCCGAGGACTCTGGCGCCGGCCCGCATGTACCAGGGGGCGATACGCAGGATGTCGGTCCTGACGGCGCCGGCGTTCACCACACCGGCGGCGAGGCCGGATTCGGTACGGGTGAGGTGGGCGGCGTAGTGGTGGTTGGCGAGCTGGATCGGCTTGCGGTCGTGGCCGAAGTCGAACGGGGCGAACTCGGGAAACCTGGCGAAGTCGGCGTCATCGGCCGGTGGGACCGCGGCGGTCATCATGACCACGACCGGCCGCCCGGCCCGGCGCAGGGCGGGCAGCAGGAGCTGGGTGAGGTGATAGCGGCTGAGGTAGTTGACCGCGAAGAACGGATGGAGCCCGTCGGCGGTGCGGCTCTCCTGGGCGGTGAACACCCCGGTGGAGTGCACGAGGGCGTCGATACGGTCGTACTGGTCCAGGACACGCTGGGCGGCGCCGCGGACGCCGTCGTGCGTGGACAGGTCGGCGGCAAGGAAGGCGGCCCGTTCGCGGGAGGTGCCGAACGAGGCGAGCGCGGCCTGCCCCTTGCGCGGGTCACGGCCCATCAGGACGAGCCGGTTGCCGTCGGCGAGGAGGTCTCGGGCGGCCTGGAGGCCGATGCCGCTGTTGCCGCCTGCGATGAGGATGGTCTTCATGGTGCTCCGGGGGAGAGGGCGGGCGGTCACCGGCCGGTGCGTGTGCGTGCGTGGACCGGTGGCCGCCTGTCGTCGGTGTGCTGGGGTCAGGCGCCGATGCAGTGCTCGGCCTGGTCGCGCTCGGTGTGGAGGGTCCAGTAGTCGAGGGCGATCTCGTCCGGCGCCCGATGGGGGACGCCTTCGGGGGCCTGGGTGCCGATCATGAGGTTGATGGCCACGTTGGACACGTGGATGCCTTCGTCGGCGAGGGTGTTGTGGAGGTTGACCGCCCAGTTCCGCTGTCCCGCCTGGGCGATGTTGGCGGTGGCGAGCATCGGGTACGGGTTGATGGCGCCGCCGCCGGTGGTGAACAGCAAGGTGCCCGAGCCGGCCTGGAGCATGCCGGGCAGTACGGTCTGTACGGCGGCGACCGCGCCGTAGAGGAGGCTGTCGATCTGCGGCCGCAGTGTGTCGAGGGTGACCTCCTTGGGCGAGGTCATGGACAGGCCCGCGTGCGGGGAGAACTCCAGGACGTCGATCCGGCCGAACCGCGCGATCGCGGCGTCGAGCGCGCCGGTGATCTGGACGGGGTCCGCGACATCGGCGGGGAAGCCTTTCGCGGTGATCCCCGCCACGGCGAGTTCGGTGACCAGGGTGTCGAGTGTGTCCTTGGTACGGGAGATCAGGGCGACGTCGAAGCCGTGGCCGCCGAAGACCTTGGCGATGGACAGGCCCAGGCCCGGACCGGCTCCGACGATGGCGATGGTGGGCATACGTACTCCTCGTGCGGGGGTGTGCAGGGGTGGCTGGAGGGCTCGGGTCAGTCCCGGTCGGCCGGATCCGGATCCGGATCCGGATCCGGTGAGGTGGAGCCGGGTGACGGCCAGTCGGTGGGGTGCGGCGCCTGGAGGGCGCCGAGGATGCGCCGGGAGGCCGCGCCGAGCTGACGCTGTTGTGCTTTGGTCAGCGGGTCGAAGATCAGGCGGCGTACCGCGTCGACATGGCCGGGAGCGGCGGCGACGACCTTGTCCATGCCGTCGTCGGTGAGGGTGGCCAGGGTGGAGCGGCCGTCGGAGGGGTCGGGGTGACGGCGTACCCAGCCGCGCTTCTCCAGGCGGATGACCACGTTGGACAGCCTGGAGAGTGTGGATCCGGCGTACTGGGCCAGCTCGCTCATCCGCAGGGTGCGCTCCGGCGCCATCGACAGCGCCGACATCACCACGTAGTCGAAGTGCGCGATGCCCGCGTCCCGCTGCATCCGCGCCTCCAGCGCGGCCGGCAGCTGGGTCAGGACATAGGCGAACGCGTACCAGTGCTGCTGTTCGTCGGCGTCGAGCCAGCGGGGCTCAGTGGGTTCCCGTGCGTCTTCCATGGAGCCAACATACTCCAAGCTTGGAGTGAAAAGCCAAGATGGTCACTCCAAGCTTGAAGTGAACTGGTGGTGGAAGTCGATTCAAGCCCGGAATATCGGCAAGAGCGGGCCGCGTTCCCGGGGGATCTCCCTCATGCCGGTCACAAGATCTTCAAAAGGTTCTCTCAGAGTGCGCTGCGACGCTGGCGGCCCACCGGCGAAGAGAGGCCCCATGAGCACCGCGACCCATGCGCGCAACGGTACGGACGGATCCGCGCGGCCGGGGCGGCGGCGTGTGCCGCTGCCGTCCTCCCGGCCGCGTTCACTCGTACCCATGGCGGCGCACGGTCTCATCTGGGGCGGGGCCGCCGGGGTGCTCGCTCTCTGGTGGGCGGACACGGAGGCGGTGGTGGGCGCGGCCGGGTGGCTGACGGACGCGGGGCGGATCACCGGGCTGCTGGCGGGGTACGCGTGTGCCGTGCTGGTGGCGCTGATGGCGCGTGTCCCGCTCCTCGACCACAGCATCGGCAGCGACCGGCTGGCGCGCTGGCACGCGATGGGCGGCCGGTACACGATCTCGCTGGTCGTCGCCCATGTCGTACTGATCATCTGGGGCTACTCGCTCACCACACACACCGGTGTGGTGGAGCAGACCACCACCTTCGTGCTCGACTATCCCGACATGCTCAAGGCCACCGCCGCCTTTCTGCTACTGCTCGGGACGGCCTTCGTGTCGGCGCGGGCCGCGCGCCGCAGACTGCGCTACGAGACCTGGCACTACCTGCACTTCGCCACGTATCTCGCGGTGTTCCTCGCCTTCTTCCACCAACTCAGCAACGGCGCCGACTTCGTGGGCAACGAAGCCGCCCAACTCGCTTGGTACGGGCTCTATCTGGGCGTCGCCGCGCTCATCATCTGGTACCGCTTCCTGGCGCCCGTACGGTACAACCTGCGCCACCGGCTGCGCGTCGCCGAGGTCGTGCCGGAGGCGCCGGGTGTCGTCTCCGTCCATCTGGCCGGCGAGCGTCTCGGTGAACTGGGCGCGCTGCCGGGGCAGTTCTTCCGCTGGCGGTTCCTCGCCCCCGGGCTCTGGGCGAGCGCCAACCCGTACTCGCTGTCCGCGCCGCCGCGGGACGGTCTGCTGCGTATCACCGTGAAGGACTCGGGCGACCACAGCGGCGCGCTCGCCCGGCTGAGGCCCGGCACCCGGGTCTGGGCGGAGGGGCCGTACGGCGCGTTCACCGGCGCCCGGCGCCGCTCCCCGAAGGTGCTGCTGCTGGCGGGCGGTGTCGGGATCACCCCGCTGCGGGCGCTGTTCGAGACACTGCCGGGCGAGGTGACCCTGATCCACCGGGCCCGGCGCGCCGAGGACCTGGCGCTGCGCGGGGAGCTGGACGCGATCGCCGCCGCGCGCGGCGCCACCGTCCACTACTTCCTCAGCGAATCCGCGGGCCGAGCCGCAGGCCAGGACGCGTTCGAGCCCCTGACCGCCGACGGGCTGAGCCGCCTCGTCCCCGGTCTCGCCGCCCACGAGGTCTATCTCTGCGGCCCGCGCGGGATGACGGACGCCGCGAAGCGGGCCCTGGCCGAGGCCGGGGTGCCGCGCCACCACATCCACCACGAGTCGTTCGAGTTCTGAGGAGAAGTCCCGTGCGCAGAGCCGTTCTCGCCGCCGCGTCGACCGCCACCCTGGTCGTCCTGCTGCTCGCCCTCAAGCCCCACGAGGCCACTCAACTGGCCGTCGGCGCACCGGCGTCGACACCGACACCGACATCGACACCGACCTCATCCTCGACGCCGAGCACCACCGCGTCCCCGGCCGCCTCCAGCGGTACGTACACCGGCGACGCCATCAGCACCCGGTACGGTACGGTCCAGCTCGCCATCACCGTCACCGACGGAGAGCTGACCGCCGTCAACGTCCTCCAAGTGCCCTCGGAAGGCCGTAGTCAGCAGATCGCCGCCGACGCGGTGCCCCGGCTGACCGCGGAGGCGCTGACCGCCCAGAGCGCCCGGATCGACGCGATCTCCGGCGCCAGCTACACCAGCCAGGGCTATATCGACTCCCTCCAGAGCGCATTGGACAAGACCGATGTCTGAGACCATGCACCGCCTCGCCCCCGCCCCCGCACGCACCCCCGGCCCCGCACACGCGCCCGCTCCCGCACACACGCCCGACCGTCCGCGCGGTCTGCGTCACGTCGAGCATGTGATGGGCACCGTCTTCTCCTTCGACATCCGTGACCAGCGCACCCCGGTCCTCCACGCGGCGCTGCGCGAGGCGGTCGTCCGGCTGCACCACGTCGACGAGGTGTTCTCCACGTACCGCCCCGACAGCGTCATCAGCCGCCTCGGGCGCGGCGAGCTGCGCCTTCAGCAGTGCCCCCAGGAGGTACGGGACGTCCTCGCCCTGTGCGCGAGCGCCGAGCGGACCACCGGCGGCTGGTTCAGCGACCGCGCGGGCGGCACCCTCGATCCGTCCGGGCTGGTCAAGGGGTGGGCCGTGGAACACGCCTCGCGGATCCTGGCCGAGGCCGGCGCCCGCAACACCTGCGTCAACGGCGGCGGCGACCTCCGGCTGACCGGCGAGCCGGCCCCCGGCACCCCCTGGCACATCGGTGTCGCCCACCCGCTGCGCCCCGGCGAGCTGTGCACGCTCGTCACCGGCCGCGACCTCGCGATCGCCACCTCCGGCACGGCCGAGCGCGGCGCCCACATCCTGGACCCGCGCCGCGGCACCCCCGCCGCCGGACCGGCGTCCGTCACCGTCGTCGGCCCCGGGCTCACCCTGACCGACGCCTACGCGACCGCCGCCTTCGCGATGGGGGAGCGGGCCCGGGACTGGCTGGAATCCCTGGACGGTTACGAGGGGTTCGCGGTCACCCGGGACGGCGGATCGTGGCGTACGAGCGGATTCCCCGAGGCGGCGGTGACCGCTCCGACCGCTCAGCGCGGCGGAACGTGACACTCCTTGACCGACTGCGACTAATACCAGCCGTTTCTCACCGTTTTCCGCTACAGGTATCGGCCAGGGTTCCCAACAGGGCCAGGATGTACCCCGTGGTGGGCTACCTTCCCGTCGTCACGACCAGTTTCGTCGGCCGAGAGACCGAACTGGACGCTGTCGAGCGGGCATTACAAGAGCACCGGCTGGTCACTCTCACGGGCGGCGGCGGCATCGGCAAGAGCCGTCTCGCGCTGCGCGCCGCCGACCGGGCGCGGGCCCGTTATCCGGACGGGGTCTGGTGGGCCGACCTGTCGCCCCTCCATGACGACCGGCTGCTCATCGCCACCGTCTGCGACGCCGTGGGCCTCCTGGACCACAGCGCGCGCCGGCCCGTGGAGGCGCTGGGCGAATGGCTGGCCGGGCGGCGCGCGCTGCTCGTCCTCGACTGCTGCGAACGGGTGATCGCCTCCTGCGCCGGCGTCGTGGCCGACCTCCTTGTCGCCGCGCCCGCCCTGACCGTCCTCGCCACCAGCAGACAGCCGCTCGGCATCGGCGGCGAACACCTCCTCGACGTGGGGCCGCTGCCCGCCGGCGGGGCCGGGCAGGAGGCCGTCCGGCTCTTCCGCGACCGGGCCGCCGCCGCCGCGCCCCACCTCGCCCTCGACACCCCGGCCGCCGCCGCGGCGGTCGCCGAGATCTGCCACCGCCTCGAAGGGATCCCGCTCGCCGTCGAACTGGCCTGCGCCCGGCTCCGCGAGAACGGCGTGGAGGAGATCGCCACCCGGCTGCGGGCCCCCGCCCCCGGATCAGCTCCCGGGTCCGCGCCCGGATCCGCCCCCACGCCCGCGCCAAGCTCGCCCGCCGCACCCCCGTCCCCGCTGCCCTCCCTCTCCCGCTCCACCGCCCGGCTCGACGTCCTCGCCGACGACTCCGTATGGCCCCAGCGCCACCGCGCCCTGCGTACCGCCATCGGCTGGAGCCACGAACTCTGCGCGCCCCTCGAACGGCTTCTGTGGGCACGCCTCTCGGTCTTCCCGGGCGCCGTGGACGTGGCCGACGCCCGGGCCGTCTGCGCCGGCGGCCCGCTCACCGGCCACGATGTCCCCGTACTCCTGGAGCGGCTCGCCGCGCAGTCCGTCCTCCAGCGCGACGGCGACCGCTACCGGATGCTCGACACCCTCCGCGAGTACGGCACGATGTGGCTCGGGGAACTCGGCGAGCGCGGCCTCCTCGCCGACCGCCACGCCGGCCACTTCGCCGAGACCGCCGCCCAGGCGCACACCGGCTGGCTCGGACCGCGCCAGGTCGACTGGTACCGCAGGATCGCCGACTGCCACGCCGACCTCTGCGCCGCCCTCGACCATCTGCTCGTCCGCGAACCCGAACGGGCCGTACGGATGGCCGGCCACACCGGGCTCTTCTGGAGCTGCTGCGGCCATCTGCACGAGGCCCGCACCTATCTGGAACGCGCGCTGAGCCGCACCTCCGCGCACGGCCCGGACCGTATCCGCGCGCTCTGGGCGCTCAGCATTACCCGTACCCTCCAGGGCGACCACGAGGACGCCCGAAGACTCGGCGAGGAGTGCAGCCTCGCCGCCTGGCGCGACCAGGACCCGGAGTCCGTGCTGTCCGCCGCCCACTCCGTCAGCTTCACCTATCTGATGATGGGCCGCCCCAAGTCCGCCCTCACGGTCGCGGACCGCGCCCTGCGCCATGTGACCGGCGACCCCGCCGACGCCCCGTCGCAGCTGCGGTGCCGGGTGATACGGCTCTTCGCGCTCTCCGCGCTCGGCCGGCTCGACGAGGCGTACGAGGACGCCGCCGCCCTCCAGCGGCTCAGCCTGGGCTACGGCGAGCACTGGGCCCGCGCCTACGCCGACCACCAACTCGCCCTGATAGAGCTGATGCGGGGCCGGCCGCGCGACGCCGAGAGGCATGCGCGCGCCATGCTCGCGGGCAAGTACCGGCTGCGCGACAGCCTCGGCATCGCGCTCGGCCTCGATCTGCTCGCCGGGGCCATCGCGGCCCGGGGCGACGGCGTGGCGGCCGCCCGTACCTCCGGTACGGGACACACGTACTGGCGCATGATCGGCCACCCGCACCGGGGCACCCCCGAACTGGGCGCCATCCGCGACGAGTGGGAGCGGCGGGCGCGCGAGGCGGCGGGTGATCCGGCGTACGAGAGCGCCTACCAGCTCGGTCTGGTGACGGACGCCGAGAGCGGCCTCGCCCTCGCGCTCCAGGGACACCTTCCGTCGTGACAGCGCCCGTTGTGACAGCGCCCGTCGCGGCACCCTCACCCGTACCACTCCCGCCGTACCGCTGACGCCACGCTCCCGGCCGCCGCCACCACCCCTCTGGCACCCCCTCTGGCCGCCGGGACGCGCCGCCGGATACGGTCCTGGCATGCCAGCTTTCGACCCCCGGTCGCCCGATTTCCTCGCCGACCCCTACCCCGCCTACGCCGAACTGCGGGCGCGGGGCCGGGCGCACTACTACGCGCCGAGCGACCAGTGGCTCGTCCCGCACCACGCGGATGTCTCCGCGCTGCTGCGCGACCGGCGCCTCGGCCGCTCGTACGGGCACCGGTTCACGCACGAGGAGTTCGGCAGGACCGCGCCGCCCGCCGGGCACGAGCCCTTCCACGAGCTGAACGACCACGGGATGCTGGAGCTGGAGCCGCCGGACCACACCCGGATCCGCCGGCTGGTCTCGAAGGCGTTCACACCGCGTACGGTCGAGCAGCTCCAGCCGTACGTACGGAAGCTCGCGGCCGAACTGGTGGGCCGGCTCGTCGACGAGGGCGGGGGCGATCTGCTGACCGCCGTCGCCGAACCGCTGCCCGTCGCCGTCATCGCCGAGATGCTCGGCGTCCCCGAGGAGGACCGCCCGCTGCTGCGGCCCTGGTCGGCGGCCATCTGCGCGATGTACGAGCTGAACCCGCCGGAGGAGACGGCCCGGCAGGCGGTCACCGCCTCGCTGGAGTTCTCCACGTATCTGCGCGGACTCATCACCGCCCGGCGCGAGAAACCCGGCACGGACCTGATCTCCGGACTGATCGCCGCCCACGACGAGGGCGGCCGGCTGACCGAGGCCGAGATGGTCGCCACCTGCGCCCTGCTGCTGAACGCCGGGCACGAGGCCACCGTCAACTCCACGGTCAACGGCTGGCACGCCCTCTTCCGGCACCCGGAGCAGCTCGCCGCCCTGCGCGCGGACCGGTCCCTGCTGCCCACGGCCGTCGAGGAGCTGATGCGCTACGACACACCGCTCCAGCTCTTCGAACGGTGGGTGCTCGATCCGGTGGAGATCGGCGGGACCACCATCCCGCGCGGCGCCGAGGTCGCGCTGCTCTTCGGCTCCGCCAACCACGATCCGGCGGTCTTCGCCGCGCCGGACACCCTGGACCTCGGCCGCCGCGACAATCCGCACATCTCCTTCAGCGCGGGGATCCACTACTGCATAGGCGCTCCGCTGGCCCGGATCGAACTCGCCGCGTCGATGGCCGCACTGCTCGACCAGGCCCCCGGTCTCGGCCCGGCCGCGGAACCGGTCCGCAAGCCGAACTTCGTGATCCGGGGGCTGGAGGAACTGCCTGTGGTGGTGTGAGTGCCTGTGGTGGTGTGAGCGAGGTGTGTGCCCCGCTCGCTACTTCACCGGCTCGGGGATCCGGCCGATCTCCTGCTCCCCGGCCGGCAGGTACTTGCCGATGAAGAACTTGTACAGCGCCGCGCCGAGCGGCCCGCCGATCAGCGGGCCCACGATCGGCACCCAGAAGTAGAGGTTGCCGTACTGGTCCCGCCATGCCCCGTGGTACCCGGTGATAAAGCTGGCCAGCCGGGGGCCGAAGTCGCGCGCCGGGTTGATGGCGTATCCGGCGTCGGTGCCCCACGCCATGCCGATCGCCACGATCAGCAGACCGATGAGCAGCGGCCCGAGGTTGGCTCCGGGCGGGCTGTTGAGCAGATCGGTGAGCGCGAAGAGGACCAGGACCAGGATGGCCGTACCGATGATCTGGTCCCGCAGCGCGCCCCACTCGCTCACCGGGAGTGTGCCGTTGCCGGGCAGTGTGGAGAACACGATCTGGGTCTTGTAGGTGTGTCCGGGGTCGGCCTTGGCCAGCACCTCCGTGTAGTTCCAGCGCACCAGCAGCGCCGCCACGAACGCGCCCGCCGTCTGCGCCAGTACGTACGGCAGCACCTTGCGCCACTCGAAACCGCGGAAGAGCGCGAACGACAGGGTCACCGCCGGGTTGATGTGGGCGCCGCTGAGCCGGGCGGCCACATACACACCGAGGGTGACCCCGAGCCCCCACGCCCAGGCGATGCTGTCGTGGTCGCCGAGCCCGCCGGCCACCACCTGGGCCACCACTCCGCAGCCGAAGAGGATGAGGATCATGGTCCCGGCGAACTCCGCGGACAGTTCGCCGATGAGACCGCCCCGTTTTCCTACGTGTTCTTTCATGGGTTCTCTGCCTTCCGCGATCCACGGGTCGAGTACGCCGAGTACGCCGGACGCGCCGCAACGCTGTGCGCCGTACTACCTCGGGATTCTGTTCCGGGTGGGGGGCTTCCGCGACGCGAAGGGGCCATAGGAGTGGTGGTACGGAGGGAATCCGGCCCGTCCGGGCGTGTCAGAGCCAGTGCCTGACGTGCCAGGTGTATTTGCCGCCGCCGACCCAGCGGACGGTGTCGAGATCGTCCAGATCGATATGGGTGAGCCCCGCGTGGAAGGCGATTCTCACCACGTCGTCCATCCCGTACGCCTTGCCGGCCGGCACACCGTGGATCTCCACGATCCGGTACGGCGGATCGTCCTCGATGACCCCCAGCACCAGCACCGGAACGCCCCGGAAGTGTGTGCTCTCGCTCTCTGTCATGCGTTCAGCCTTACCTCAGCCGGGAGTGCGCTGTCCTGGCGACCTTCGGGCCCAGCCAGCGCTTGAGCCGGCGCAGCGCGTCGAGCCGCTCGGCCGTCCGGTCCAGCCGGTAGTACAGCGCGGGCGGCAGATGCGGCAGCAGGGGGGAGTGGCGCTGGCCGAGCAGCGCGAACATCTGCTCGGGCGGCAGCTGGGTGTAGCGGGGCAGGTTCTCGTACCACTGGGCGCTGTAGCGGGCCGCGCTCTGCGTGGAGAGCAGCGCCGAGCGGCGCTCGCGCTCGTAGTGGGTGAGCGCGGTGCGCAGGGCCGGCTGCCCGCGCAGCGCGCCCGCCAGGGAGACGGCGTCCTCCAGGGCTAGGGTGGTGCCCGCGCCGATGGAGTAGTGCGTGGTGTGCGCGGCGTCGCCGAGCAGGACGAGATTGCCGTGCGACCAGGTCCGGTTGGTGACGGTACGGAAGGTCAGCCAGCGCGCGCTGCCGCCGGAGTCCGCCCGGCCGATCAGCGGGTGCCCGTCCAGCGGTTCGGCGAAGAGCTTCTCCAGCAGGGCCAGCCCGTCCGCCTCGTTGGCCTCGTCGAGCCCCAGCCCCGTCCAGGTCGCCGCGGAGCACTCGACGACACAGGTGCTGTGGTCGGGGCCGAACGGGTAGCCGTACGCCCAGATCCAGCCGTGCTCGGTCTCCACGAAGGCGAAGGTGAAGGCGGAGAAGACCTTGGTCGTGCCGAGCCAGATGTAGACATTGCGCCCGGTCACCGACTCCGTACCGAAGTGGCCGGCGTGGCGCTCGCGCAGCGCGCTGCCCGCCCCGTCGCAGGCGACGAGCAGATCGGCGTCCGGCGGCGCGTCGTCCGGGGCCAGCTCGCGCCCGAACTCCACGTGGACGCCGAGGGACTGGGCCCGTTCGGCGAGGATGTCCAGCAGTACGCGCCGGCCGATGCCGAACCCCTCGTCGCCGCGGTGTGTGGTCCGGTGGTCGCGGATGTGGGCGACCCCGTCGCTCCAGGAGACGGAGTTCTCCCGGACGGCGCGGGCGGACTCGGGATCGTGCTGGTGGAGCTTCTGGATCAGACCGCCCCAGTACGTCACACCCCAGCCGTAGGTCGAACCGGCCGGGTTGCGCTCATGGACGGTGATGTCGTGGGACGGGTTCTGCCGCTTCATCAGGATGGAGAAATACAGTCCGGCGGGCCCGCCGCCGACACAGGCGACCTTCACACGCACTCCCTGGAGTCACGAGTCACGCAAAGCGATGGTGGAGTGACCCAAGGTAGCGGAGGGGTGGGTGGCCGGATGTGACCCACGCGCGGGGGCGCGTAGAGGTGTTCGGCCGCCGGGGCCGGGTAAAGACTTGCTATATTGCGCAACTGTGCAATTGATTCGACACAAGCAACTCTCGTACGCCCCAAGGAGATTCCCGATGCCCGTCACCGCGGGGTCCCGGCCGCTGCCGGGGCCGAGGCTCAGGCCCAGGTCAAGGCCCAGTCCGGGGCCGGGAGCACGGCCGGTCCTGGCCCTGGCCGTCCTGCTGCTGGCCGTGGCCGCCGCGCTGCTGGCCCCCGCGTCCGCGTACGCGGCGAGCGGCACGGCGGAGGTGGCCGCGGCCCTCAAGAAGGGCCCCGTCTATGTCGATCCGCGGGTCGCGAGCGCGCTCCCGAAGGCCGACGCGGAGGCGCTCGCGAAGAGGATCGTGGACGCGGACAGGCCCGTGTTCGTCGCGGTGCTGCCGGAGGACGACGCGTTCCCCCGCGCCACCGTGATCGCGGACGTACGGTCGCTCACCGGTATCACCGGGGTGTACGCGGTCCGGCTCGGTGACGCCTTCAGCGCCGGGGCCGACCCGCGCGTGATGTCCCGCAACGCCGTCGACAACCTCCGGGGCGCGGCCCGGCGCGCCGCGCCCGACGACGCCACCGCCCAGCTGAACAGCTTTGTCGACCAGGCGCTCCAGCAGGCCACGGGCACCGCCCCCGCCTCCTGGTCCGGGGACGGCGCCGACGGCGACGGCGAGGGCTCCGGATCCACCGGACTGATCGTCCTGGGCGGTGTGGCGGTCGCGGGCGGAGCCGGCGCGTACGCCCTCCACCGCAAGCGGAAGCGGGAGCGCGAGGAGCGCGAGCGGGCCGAACTGGCCGCTCTGCGCGTGGTGGTGGACGAGGACATCACCTCCTTCGGCGAGGAGCTGGACCGCCTCGGCTTCACCCCGTCGGAGCGCGGCGCCACCGAAGAGATGCGCCAGGACTACGGGCAGGCGCTCGACGCGTACGAGAAGGCCAGGACGCAGGCCGAGGCCGCCGCCCGGCCCGACGACATCCGGCCGGCCGTCGAGACCCTGGAACAGGGCCGGTTCGCGCTGGCGACCCTGGCCGCCCGCCGGGCCGGCGAGGCGCTCCCGGAGCGCCGCGTCCCCTGCTTCTTCGACCCCCGGCACGGCCCCTCGGTCTCCGATGTGCCGTGGGCCCCGCCGGGCGGCGCCGAGCGGCCCGTGCCCGCCTGCGCCACGGACGCGGAGCTGGCCGCGCGGGGCGGGACGCCGCAGTCCCGGATGGTCGACACCCCGCAGGGCGCCCAGCCGTACTGGAACGCCGGTCCCGCCTACTCGCCCTGGGCGGGCGGCTACTTCGGGCTCGCCGCCGGTGCGGTGGGCGGTCTGCTCGTGGGCACGATGATCGGCTCCATGCTCAGCGCGCCGGCGGCCTTCGCGGACTCCGGCGCGGGCCTCGGCGAGAGCCTCCCCGAGGGCGGTGATGTCTCGGGCGCCGACTTCAACGCGGCCGACTTCGGTGGAGGGTTCGGCGGGTCCGGCGGCTTCGGCGGATCGGGCGACTCGGGCGGTGACTTCGGGGGCGGCGACTGGTGAGGTACGGACCGGGCGGCGCGTACGGCTGTGGCCGCGGCGCCGCCCGGTCGGGAGGCTGACGTCACGTCACTTCCGTACGGCCTGAACGGACTTCCGTCCTCCGCCGTCGCCGGTCAGTGCTGCGGCGGCGGCACCGGGCCGTCGAAACCGCCCCGCTGCTGGGCGTTCTGCTCGTCGCTCACGGCCCGGTAGATCAGATCCTTCAGGCCCTCCGGGTCCGGCACGTGCTTGAGGGTGAGCATCCCCTGCTCGGACGCGGACTGGATGAACAGCGTGCCCTCCCGCATGATCCGCTCCCACAGCGTGGCGCGGAACGAGACATCGTTGACCCGGATCAGCGGAATGCTGTGTCCGGTCTTCGTCAGAAACCCACTGCGCTTGTAGATGCGCTTCGTGGTCACGATGTACAGCGTGCCGCGCCACTTGAGCAGCGGTATCAGCCACAACCAGACGGAAGCGATCAAAGCCAGACCGAGGATGACATAGTCGGTATTGGTGGCCCAGTCCTCACCCGAAGGGGTGAGCCAGATGAGCACCGTCGCCACCACCCAGATCAGTGCCAGCAGCAGGAATTCGGTGACGATCTCGGTCCAGTGCTGGCGCGTGGCGTGCACCAGTTGTTCATCGGGCGCCAAATGGCGGTCTACGGAAACCATGCGGGAATCCTGGCACAGTGCGCGACCGGCCGAAACGGGTCGCCCGCCGGAGTGGTGTTCCCCCCGGGGCCACCGTGTGCTCGTGGGCCGTTCATTTACCGCTCCTAGGGTCGGGTGCCTGATCGAATACTCGATCCGGACGAGGAGACATACCGCTATGCGAGGCAGACCCGCTAAGGTCCTGACCGTTCTGGCCGTGACCGGCACCCTGGCCGCCGGGACCGCGGTGGCGGCCAACTCGGCCCCCCAGACCAGCGGTCGGGGCACCGAGATCCGCAATGTCATCTACCTGCTCGGCGACGGCATGGGCCGTACGCATGTCACGGCGGGCCGGGACCGTTTCTACGGCGCCGCCGGCAAGCTGAACATGGAGCGCCTGCCCTACACCGGCGCCGTCGCGACGTACGCGGTCGAGAAGGACAGCGACCAGCCCGCGCTGGTGACCGACTCGGCCAGCTCCGCCACCGCCTGGGCGTCCGGCGTCAAGACGTACAACGCGGCGATCGGCGTGGACTCGTACGAGAAGCGCGTCGTCACGATGATGGAGCAGGCGAAGGCGGCCGGCTTTGCCACCGGCAACGTCTCCACCGCCGAGATCACGGACGCCACCCCGGCGGCGCAGTTCAGCCACGCGCTGCTGCGCGGCTGCCAGGGCCCCGTCTACTCGGACGCGGCCTGCCTGCCGAAGAAGGCCGACGGCTCCTACGAGACGCCGCCCAAGGACAAGACGCTGATCACCCCGATCGCGCAGCAGATCGCCCGCAACGGCACGGCCGATGTCATCCTCGGCGGCGGCCTCGCCCGCTTCCAGCCGGACGACCAGAAGGCGCTGAAGGCCCAGGGCTACGAGGTGCTCGGCAGCTTCGGCGACCCGAAGCTCCCCACGCAGACGGCCGACAGCCAGCGCGTCGCGACCAAGGCCGAGCTGGACAAGACCCGCGGAAGGAAGGTCATCGGCCTCTTCAACCGCGGCAACCTGACGGTCGAGCGGGCGAAGGCGGGCCTGCCGGCCGGCGCCCCGCAGAAGCAGGAGCCCACGCTCGCGGAGATGACCCGCAAGTCGATCTCCCTGCTCGGTGACGCGCAGAAGAGCGCCGGCAAGAAGGCCAAGGGCTTCTTCCTCCAGGTCGAGGGCGCCCAGATCGACAAGCGCTCGCACGCCAACGACGCGGCGCAGACGCTCGACGAGATCAAGGCGTTCGACGACGCCGTGAAGGCCGCGTACGACTTCGCGAAGAAGGACGGCCACACCCTGGTCGTCGTCACGGCGGACCACGAGTGCGCCGGATTCAACATCATCGAGAAGGGCAGCTACGTCAACGCGGAGGCGGCGACGCCGCCCGGCAACGTCGACTCCGGCAACACGGCGAACAACAGCACCCCGTCCCGCACCGCCTCGGGCGCCAAGGACCCGGCCCGCTCCAGCGGCATCGTCAACGGCTCCGGCGCGGACGACGCGAAGAACTTCGGCCCGGCCACCTTCCGCACCCCGGACGACCCGAAGAGCGTCAAGGACGGCAGCGCGGACGCCAGCCTCTGGCTGACGTACCTCTCCGGCAACCACACCGGCGCCGACGTCCCGATCTACGCGTACGGCCCGAACGGCAGCGCCTTCGCGGCCAGCCAGAACAACACCGAGCTGTACGGCAAGCTGTACCGCTCGCTCTTCGGCAAGGCGCCGGCGAAGCACTGACGACACCGCCGGATCCCGGCAGGGAGTCCGGCACACGGAATCCGGAGGGAGGGCGGGGGCGAATACCCCGTCCTCCCTCCGCCACACCGGGAGTGATCCACCGATGAGACACCTCACCCGCGTCACCCGCCGCGGTACGGCGGTCGCGCTGGCCGTGTCCGCGCTCGTCGTCCTGGCCGCCGGCTGCGACAGCGGCGGCGAACCGGCCGCGGCGAAGGCGGCGCCGGAACCGGCGGCGTCCGCGTCCGCGGTGGCGCTGCCCGCGCCGCGCTCCGCGCCCGGGCCCGCCGCCACCCTGACCCCGGCCGCCCGCGCGGGCGAGGTCCGCGTCGAGCCGGGGCCCTTCACCGACCGGGTGACGATCACCGGACTCAAGCTGACGGGCGCCTCCTCGGCCGCTCCCGCCGTCACCGGCAGGCTGAGGATCACCACCGATGTCAGCCATGTCCTCGCGCTGGAGCTGCGCGCGGCGTACTACGACGGTGCCGGACGGCTGCTGGGCACCGGGGAGTTCACGTACCAGGAGGAGGGCGAGGACGCCCACGGGCACGAGGTGCACGCGGAGGGCTCCGAGGCGGCCACCGGCGGTATCGCGTTCACCGTCCCCGCGAAGAAGCTCACGGGCACGCCGGCCGCCGCGGTGCTCTCCGTACCCGTGCTGGTGAACGAGTAGCACATCCTTTGGCGGCCCTTCTTCGTTGGTCCCGTGATCCCGGTGCCTGATCCCCGGCGCCGTCGGATCTCCGGATCTGTCGAAGGAGACCGCTCATGAGGACCTGTTCCAAGGCCGCCGCCGCCACGACGGCCGTCGCGGCCGTGACCGCTGCGCTGCTGGCGCTGCCGTCCGCGGGGGCGTCCGCGCACGGCGGCGCCGGCTGGGGAGGGGGCGGTGTACGGGCGGAGGGCCGCTTCGTAACGCCGTCCGGCACCCCCCTCGGCGACGCGCTCACGTACGAGACCGCGCTCGTGCCCGTGGGCGCCCGAATCTCCGTCGCCGAACATGTCACGGCGGGCGCGCGGGGCCCGGTCACCGCGGTCGTGCTGCGGGTGTCGGGGCTGCTCCCGGACCGGGTGTACGGCGCTCATGTGCACGCCGAGCCGTGCGGCGCGACCCCGGACGCGGCGGGCCCGCACTACCAGAACGTCCCGGACCCGCGTCAGCCGTCCACCGACCCCGCGTACGCGAACGCCGAGAACGAGGTCTGGCTGGATCTCACCACCGACGCGCGCGGCACCGGCCGCGCCGTCTCCCGCCACGACTGGCGCTTCCGGCCGGGCGCGGCGAACGCCGTCGTCCTCCATGAACACGGCACGGCGACGGACCCGGGCGACGCGGGCACGGCGGGGGGCCGGGCCGCCTGTCTGACCGTGCCCTTCGACGGCGGCACCGGCCGGTAGGCGGCGGGTACGGGAACGGCTGGGGCGGGGCTCAGATGGCCGACTCCCGTACCACGTCGGCCGGTTGCTTGTCGTCGCGCAGCCCGAGGAACCGGGGGTGGCGCAGCATCCCGTCCCGGGTCCACTCGGTGAACGCGACCGCGGCGACCAGCCGGGGGCGCGCCCAGCGCGGGGCCGGCTCGGTGACCGGATCGGCGAACGGCGAGCGGTCCAGCGCCAGTTCGTCGAGCCGGCGGCGCAGCCCGAGGAGCGTCTCGCGGTCGAAGCCGGTGCCGGCCTTGCCCGCGTACCGGAGCCGCTCGCCCTCGTAGTAGCCGAGCAGCAGCGAGCCGAAGCCGACGCGCGCGCCCGACGGTTCCGTACAGCCGCCGACCACGAACTCCTGGCTGCGCACGCACTTGAGCTTCCGCCAGTCGCGGGACCGCCCGGGGACATAGCGGCCCGCAGCCCGCTTGGCGATCAGTCCCTCCCAGCCGCGGGCGCACGCCTGCTCCAGCAGCTCCCGGCCACCGCCGGCGCTGTCGCTGTCGCTCTCGTGGTCGGGGAGGAAGGCCAGCAGGGGCGCGTGGTAGGTCAGCGCCCGGTGGAGCATCGCCTTGCGGGAGCGCAGCGGCAGCGCGGTGACCTCGGCGCCGTCGAGCCGCAGCAGATCGAAGAGACAGTAGGTGACGGCCACCTCGCTGGTGAGCACCTGGCGGGGGTCGGTGAGCCCCATCCGCCGCTGAAGCCGGCCGAAGTCCGTACGGCCGCGGTGGTCGTACGCGACGATCTCGCCGTCCACGGTGAAATCGGCGGACTCCTGCGCGGCGAGCGCCGCCACGATCTCGGGGTAGGTGGCATTGAGGCGCCGGCCGGTGCGCGACAGCAGGCGTACGCCGCGTTCGTCGCGTACCGCGAGCACCCGGATACCGTCGAGCTTCCGCTCGAAGATCCAGCCGTCGTCCGCCGTGCCGAACTCCCGCGGGTCGCTCAGCGTGGCCAGCATCGGCCGGGACGCCAGCTCCGCGCCGGAGCGCTCCGTCACGCGGGGCGCGCCTCGACCGACGCGGTGGGGTCCTGATGCCCGCCGCTGGCGATCATCCGCACCTCGTCCCGGTCGCTGATCTCCGCGAGCACGATGCCGGTGTCGTCCTCGTACAGTGGGTGGCCGCCGGGGCCCGTGCGGTCCGTGCGGTGCACGGCGACGACATCCACCCCGTCGTCCGGGGCGCCGGGGACGTCCGGGACGGCGGTCGGCGCGCCGCGGTGGGAGAAGACCAGCTCGTACCGGTCGGACCTGCCCATATCGCCTCCTGGCCCTGACGGGGACGCCGTACATGCCGGACATACATTCTAATGTCTCGGGCCGACGCGTGCCGCTTTCGCCGTTTCAGGGGGGAGGGGGCTGTCCAGGGCTGTGAGGACAGCCCTGGATCGAGGACCGCTGCGGCTGCTAGCTGTCCTTCGCGTCCTTCTCGTCCTTGTCGTCCAGGCCGCCGAGGAAGTCCTTCGCCTTCTCGACACCGGTGTCGAGCTTGTCGCTGTACTTGCCGTCGGTCTTGTCGTCGATCACCGAGGCGACCTTCTCCAGTCCCTGGCCGATCACCTCGCCGTGCTCGCTCGCAAGGTCGGTCGCCTTGTCCTTGAGGTCCTTCAGACGGTCAAACATGAATTGCCCACTCCTCCGCTGCGATCGGGGCCACCACCGACAGCGATCGTCGGCCCAGCCCCGAATGATACCGAGCTGCCGGGAAATTCGGTTTCCGGCCGGATGACGATCTGCCAGGGTCGGCCGGTGACCCCATCCACCGCATCCACCGCATCCACCGCATCCACCGCATCCACTTCATCCCGAAGAGATCTGCTGCGCGGCCAATTCGACCTGACCTGGGCGCTGTTCGAGTACCACCTGGAACGGCTGGAGCCCGCGGACGTCCTGTGGGAGCCCGCGCCCCACTGCTGGACGGTACGCCAGGACGCCACCGGCGCCTGGGCACCGGACTGGGCGGAGGAGGAGCCCGATCCCGTGCCGGTGCCGACCATCGCCTGGCTGACCTGGCACATCGGCTGGTGGTGGAGCACCGCCGCCGACCACGCGCGCGGGCGCGCGCCCCGGGACCGTACGGACATCACCTGGCCGGGGGACGGGGCGTCCGCCGTGGCGTGGCTGCGAGGGCTGCGCGACGACTGGACGGCCGTGCTGGACGGTCTCACCGACGCCGGTCTCGACGCCGTCGCCCCCTTCCCGTGGCCGCGCGAGGCGGGCCGTACGGTCGCCGACATGGCGGGCTGGGTGAACGCCGAGCTGATGAAGAACGTCGCCGAGATCGGCCAGCTCCGGCTGCTGCGCGCGGCCCGTCAGGAATGACCCGCCGATGACCCGCCGCGGATGACGGATCGGGGATGACTCACCGGGGGCGCCACCCGGTTTGCGCCGTCGCGGGTGTCGTCAGCGGCGCGGCGATGACGGCGCTGCCGGGTTCCGTGGCGCTCACCGTCGCCGGGCTGCTGCTGCTCGGGTTCGCGTCGGCGCCCCTGTTTCCGCTGCTCACCCACACCACCGCGGACCGCGTCGGCCCGGCGCGCGCGGACCGGGCCGTCGGGATCCAGGTCGCCGCGTCCAAGATCGGCGCCGCCGCGGTCCCGGCCGGGCTGGGACTTCTCGTCCAGCACTTCGGCACGGGCGCCTGGGGGCCCGGGCTCTGTGTGCCGGCCGTGCTGCTCGCCGTGGCGTACGGGCTGTTCGGGGGTGTTCGCCGGCCATGACGGCCGGGTCCTGGTGCGGGCGAGGGGGTGCGGGCTCCAGGATGGGACGACGTGTTCCGCGCGGCTCCCGGAAGGGTTCCCCATGCCCGACAGCAGTAGGCACGCACAGGAGTTGCTGACCCGGTTCACCGCGCCGGAGGCCCGGTTCGGGCCGCTGCCCCTCTGGTGGTGGAGCGGCGCGACCGTCACCCGGGAGGGGCTGCGCCGGCAGCTGGAACAGATGGTGGCGCAGGGCATCCGGCAGGCCGTGGTGATGTGTCTGGCGCCCACCGGGCCGATGTTCGGTTCGCTGGCCGACGACCCGCCGTTTCTGAGCCCCCGGTGGCTCGGACTGCTCGACACCGCCTGCGCCGACGCCGAGGAGCTGGGCTTCAGCCTGTGGATGTACGACCAGATCGGGTTCTCCGGCGCCAACTTCCAGGGCCGGCTGACGGCCGACCGCCCCGAGTTCGCCGGACTCGCGCTGCACCGCACCACCGTCAGGAGCACGGGCGAGGAGGCGACGGGTGAGGGGGTGACGGGTGAGGGGGTGACCGTCCTCGCGGCCCCCGCCGGACACACCGCGCTCGCCGCCCACGCGCGCGTGTTGCCGGGAGGCGGCGGCGCTCCCGCCACCGCGCCGCCGGTCGCCGTGCCCCTCGCCGCCGACGGGACGGCGCGCTGGAGCGGGCCCCCGGCCGACCTCACCCTCGTACACAGCGGGACCAGCGGCTTCGACTACTTCGGCGAGGAGGCGTGCGCCGCCCTGCTGGACCAGGTGCACGGCACACTGGAACGCCATGCCGGGCACTGGTTCGGCCGGAGCATCGGCGGCTTCTTCCAGGACGAGCTGCCCGCCCTGCCCACCTGGGGCCGCGACTTCGCCGAGACCTTCACCCAGCGGTTCGGATACGACCCCCTGCCGCTGCTCCGGTACCTGTGGTGCGATGACGACACCGCCGTGGACGGTCCGCCCGGTGAGGACGGCACCGGCGGCTCCCGGGCCGCGCGGTTCCGGCGCGACTATCACGCCCACCGCGCCCACCTCGGCCGCCGGGGCTTCTTCGACCGCCACGACGCCTGGTTCGCCCGCCACGGACTGATCTGCGGCTTCGACCAGCCGTCCCCGGCGCGCGAGGGCGACCCCAGCGGCGGCGTCCAGGTGTACGGCGACTACCTCAGCACCCACACCGGCTACGGCGCGCCCGGCAGCGACCACTGGGGCGATCCCAAGGTGCACAGCTCGCTCGCGCACGCGCGCGGGCACGAGCGCACCTGGATCGAGGCGTTCCACTCGACGGGCTGGGGCGGCACACTGGAGGAGACGTACGACTGGCTCGCGCCACTGCTGCGCCGGGGCGCCAACCTCTACAACCCGCACGCCGTTTACTACAGCACCGCGGGCGGCTGGTGGGAGTGGGCGCCGCCGTCCACCTGCTGGCGCCAGCCGTACTGGCCCTCGTACCACGTGTTCGCCGGGGCGGTGGCGCGGCTCTGCTCCGTACTGTCGGCCGGTACGCATGTGTGTGACACGGTGCTGCTCTCGCCCACGACCACCGCCCAGGCGTACCAGCGGCTCGACGGACCGCTCGGCCCGGCCCGGGAGGCCGCGGAGGTCTACCACCAGCTGAACGGGCGGAGTTCGTGGTACGCGGAGGAGCGCGGTGTGCTGGAGCGCGCCGGGCTGGACCACGATGTGCTGGACGAGGCGGCGCTCGCCACCGCGACCGTCATCGGCGCACGCGAGGGCGGATTACGCGTCGGGGACGAGACGTACCGTACCGTCGTCCTGCCCGCCGTACGGGCGCTGCGCGCCGACGCGGCCCGTACGCTCGTCCGCTTCGCGGCGGCCGGCGGCCGGGTGATCTGCGTGGGCCGGGCGCCCGAACTCTTCCTGGGCGAAGGGGAGATGGACGACGGCGCGGGCTCGCTGTTCGCGGCGGCTCTCGACCGGGGAGACATCCTCCTGGCCGAGCGTGCCGAGCGGGTGCCCGACCTGGTGGCGCGCGGTCCGGTGCGCGTCCGGGCGGACGCGCCGTATCTGCTGCGGCGGCACGGCGACTGCCATGTGCTGACCCTGGTCGCCCACGACGAGCGGTCCGGCACCGCCGCGCCCGTTGTGTCGCTCGACACCGTCGACTGGTGGACGGGCGGCTTCCCCTGGGAGAAGTACTGGGACCAACTGCGCACCACCGGCTACCGGTTCGGGCCGGCGGGCGAGCGCCGCGCGCGCGTACGGGTCGAGGGTGTGGGAGCGGGGACGGGTGCGGGTACGGTCCGGCCGCGCGCCCAGCGGTGGGATCCGCGCACGGGACACCGTACGGAGCTGACGGTGACCCTCGCGCCGGACGGGGCGTGGCTGCTGGACGTCGGCTTCGAGGACGGTCCGGTCGCGCTGGTCGTCCTCGGCGGCGCGCTGCCACCGGCGACACGCGCACCGCACGGCGAGCCGAGGGGCGCGCTCGCGCTCGACGGGCCGTGGACGGCGCTGGCCACCTCCACCCTGGACAACAGCCGGGGGGATCTGGCGGCGGCCGACCGTACGGGCGTGCTGCCGATCGAGGTCTGGCGCCTGGACCACTTGGTGGGGGACGGGGACGGCGCGGACGCTGTCCCCACAGTTCCCGCCGACTCCGAGGCGTGGCGGCCCGTGGTGGCGGGACACGGCCCGTTCGCGCTGGTACGCGGCCCCTGGACCGGCTCCGACTCCGGCCCTGGCTCCGGATCCGGCTCTGACCGCGACTGGCGGCCCGCCGAGTGGTCGCTGTCCCGGGGCATCCGCAACGACCCGGTCCACGAAGGGACGCTCGGCCCCAAGGGCTATGTCCCCGAGGAGTTCCTCGACTGGCGGCATGTCCCGGCGGGCGCCCGCGTCGCCGTCCGTACGTGGCTCACCCTGCCCGACCGCGACGGGCTGTATCTGGCCGTGGGCGCCAACGCGGTCCGCCGGATCACCGTCGACGGCGCCGTCCTCACCACCCGGGACACCGGCTATCAGTCGTTCAGCCTGCTGCCCGCGCGGGCGGCGGGCCGTTCCGTGGCCGTGGAGATCGAACTGACGGCTGTCGCGGACGGTCCGGTCCGGGCGTCCTTCGCCGTGGTGCGCGGACCGCAGGCGTACCGCCGCCCCCAGTGGCTGGAACCGGCGGCGCCCGACCACACTGATGGCGCTGACCGCACACCGGACAGCGCCGTCGGGCGCGCCACGGATCTGACGTTCCGGGCGCGGCTGCGCACACTGCCGACCGACTGCACCGTCCAGATCGCGTGCGACGGCCCGTGCGGTGTGTTCGTCAACGGTGTCGAGATCGGCAGACAGGGCGACTTCAACCCGTACCCCGGCCACCGCGAGATCCGGGTCCACCCCTACGACCTCCGGGACCGGCTCCGTACGGGCGAGAACACCGTCGTACTCCGGGTCGTCAACACCGGCGACGCCCCTGTCGCCGCCCCCACCGGCGCCGTCCTGGACTCCCTGCCCACGGCCCGCGGCGGCCTCGGCTGGAGCAGCGGACCCGGCTGGACGGCCCACCGCGACGGCGGCCAAGTGCCGCTGAATACACGCCTGTTGACCGCGCGCGATCCACGTTTCGTGTGTCTGTGGGCCCGTCCCCATCCGCTGCCCGGCGCCCACTGGCTGGAGCCCGCCGCCGCGCCCCGCGACACCGTCGAGCCGCTCGTCCCGGACCTCGCGCCGGACGGCGGTGAGCGGATCGAGTGGCTGCGGATGGCCGCGCCCCTCGGTACCACCGCGCTGAGTGTCCCCACCACGCTCGACACCACCGTCTTCGTCGGGGGCACGGCGTACCGGCCGGACGGGGGCGGACGGGTCGAGCCGGCGGGCCCGCTCGCCGCAGGGACGCCGGTGCATCTGCGGATCAGGGCCATCGACGGCCGGCGCGGCGGGGCGCTGCTCGATACGGCCGTCGAGGTCGAAGTCGCGGAAGCGCCCGCGCCGTTGGCGAGCTGGGAGGAGCTGGGACTGCGCTCCCTGGGCGGTCAGGTACGCCACCGGACGACGGTGTGTGTGCCCGAGGGACCGGGGGAGGGGACGGTGCTGCTGGACCTCGGCGAGGTGCGCGGGTGCGCCGATGTCACGGTCAACGGACGGCTGACCGACCGGCTTGTGTGGGGGCCCTGGACCAGCGATGTCACCGACGCCCTGAGGCCGGGCGAGAACAGCGTCGAGATCGTCGTACGCGGCACCCTCGCCGGCTGCCTCGACGATGCCTCACCGACCGGGGCGATCGCCGCCGGGCAGGTCCGTACGGGCCTCTTCGGCCCCGTACGGCTCCTGCGCCACGCGCCGTACGGGGCCGGGACGGCGGCCGGTCGCACAGCGGAGCGACACCTGTGATGTCCCCCGCTGGTCACCGTGCTTCTACGGTCCACACCCGGACGATGTCGGCGTCGACCCCGTGCAGCGCGACATGGTGCGGCGACCCGGCGGAGCCCGGGCGGGCGCCGGGCGGGAAGCGGACGGGGGAGCCGGCCGCCAGGGGGAGCAGCCGCAGCTCTACGGTCCGCTCCCCGTCGCCGGGTGTCAGCGGCCCGAGGGCGCTCAGGCCGAACTCCCAGGGGCGGCCGTGGTAGAAGTCGTCGGCGACGAGGGTGCCTTCGGCGTCGTGGGCGCGCGCGGTGTCACCGCTCCAGTGGACGCGCAGGACGACCTCGTCGGCGTCGGCGGGGATACCGGTCACCCGGACCCGGTGGATCTCCGCCCGCTCGTACGCCTCGGCGGGCGGGGCGCTCGCCCGGCCGGGTACGGAGACGACGGTGGCCGGGGGCGGGTCCGCCGCGCGGAGGCGGTCCGTGGTCACCCGTACCGTGTCGTCGTTCCGTATCCCACGGTCCGGTGTCAGTGTGTAGCGCGTGAACACACCGTCGGCCGCCGGGGTGAGTGTCGCGCCCGGTGTGCCGGGGAGGCGGTCCGGGGCGGGCAGCAGCGCGAAACCGGGCCGGTCGCGGGCGGTGTGCAGCCGGAGCACACCGTCGTCGGCGGTGACGGCGTCGGGACAGAGCACCAGCCGCTCCGTACCGAACACATCGAGGCGTACGGCCGTGCGCGCCGTGGCCGCGTCCAGCAGCAGGATGTCGGTCGCGCCCGTGTCGGTGGCGACGGTGATGAGACAGTCCGTACCCGGCCGGGCACCCTCGACCAGCAGTGTGTCGCCGGTGTCCGTGACGGTGGCGCCCTCGGGCAGGGCGAGCACGGCCGGCGCGGGACGGTCGAACGCCAGCTCGGCGGGGATCCCGGCGGTGGCGGCCAGCACCAGCAGCGGGCGCCCGCCGCGCTCCGCGACCGGGCCCAGCACACACACCGGCTGCGCGGTCGCCCACGCGAGGCGCACCCCGGCCGTCCGCAGCCCGACGGGCCAGCAGAAGTACGCGCCCGACGGTACGGTCACCGGCCGGTGCGGGAGCCGGACGCGGCGGCCGGCCGGCAGGGCGAGATCGAAGCGCACGTCGTGGTGGTCGGGGAGCCGGTCGTACGGCTGGTGGTTGGTGACGAAGAGCCAGCCGCTCTCGCCGTCGGACCGCAGGGCCCAGCGCAGGGTGGTGGTGTCCTCGGCCCCCGCCGGGGTCCGCTCGGGCAGCACACTGTCGCAGGGGGCCAGCTGCTCCCCGAAGCCGGCCAGCAGCTGGTGCTGTTGGCGCAGGGCGAAGTAGTGCGGCCGGGCCTGGCCGTACGCGCCCAGCGGCGCCTGGAAGTCGTAGCTCAGCTCCGGCACGTCGTTGGGGTATCCGGTCGCGTGGGACTCCTGGAGCCCGGGGGCCGGGTTGGTGCCGCCGTGGAAGACGTAGTAGCCCTGCCAGTTGGAGCCGCAGCCCAGTTTGGTCAGCGCCTGCGCGGCGATGTCGTCCGGCTCGGTCCGTACCCTGCGGTGGTACGCCTGGGTCATACCGCCGCCCAACTCGCAGGTGGCGAAGGGGAATCGGCCGGCGGGGACGGCGCCGTCCCCGGGCGCGTGCGGATCGGTGCGGAGGTCGGCGCCGATGCCCGGGTCGTCGCGCTCGTGCCGGTAGTGGAAGTTGGCGCGGCACCCGGCGTCCCAGGGCTCGTCGGCGTCGAACCAGAAGCCGTCGGTGTAACCGCCGTACAGCGGCAGGAGTTCGTCCCCGGGGAGCTGGGCGCCGCCCCACGCGGTCGCGGTCCACAGCGGCGCGTCGAGCCCGGCCCCGGCGGCGAGCTTCTTGAGCGTGGCGAGATGGCCGGCGTCCGCGAACAGCTCGTTCTCGATCTGGACGGCGAACACCGGCCCGCCCGACGCCCGTTCGAGGCCCCGGAGCTGGCCGGCGATCGCGCCGTACCAGCCGCGCACCAGCTCCAGATAGCCCGGATCGTCGGTGCGCGCCCGGATCTCCCCGGCCGCGTCCCGCGCCATGAGCCAGTCGGGCAGCCCGCCGTTGCGCGCCTCGGCGTGCACCCACGGGCCGATCCGGGGGACGAAGTCGAGCCCGAGACGCCCGCACAGCTCGGCGAAGTGCCGTACGTCGAACCGGCCGTCGAAGCGGAACCCGCCCTGGTCCGGGGCGTGGTGGAGCCAGAAGAGATAGCTCGCGACGGCCGTGGCACCACCGTCCCTGATCTTGCGCAGCGCCTGTTCCCAGCGGGCGCGGGGATGCCGGCTGTAGTGGTACTCGGCGGTCACTGGGATGAAGGGGACGCCGCCCCGGGTGAGCCAGCGGCCGGTCACCTCGACGGGACGGGGGACACCCGGGCGGTCGCCCATGTCCAGATGGCCGCGCAGGGGCGGCTCCGGCCGGTCCGGCATCCGCAGTGTGTACTCCATGGCACCGCTCCCTCTCCCGTACGGTCCGCCCGGTCGCGGCGCTCCGACTCCCCCCCATCATGGCGTGACGCCGGTCTCCCGCACCCGGTGGACTCCCTTACGTGGTGGGCTCCTTGACCCGGTGGGCCGCTTCACCGGCGACGGCCCGCAGACACTCCGCGACGGCGGTCGCGGTCGCCTCGCGCGCCGACGCGAGGTAGCGGCGCGGATCGACCAGCGCGGGATTCTCGCCCAGGACCCTCCGGACCGCGCCCGTGAAGGCGATATTGAGCAGCGTGCCGATATTGATCTTGGTCATGCCGTGGCCGACGGCGTCCCGCAGCGCCGTGTGCGGAATGCCGGACGACCCGTGCAGCACCAGCGGTACGGGGACGGCGTCCCGCAGCCGGGCGATGAGCCCGAGGTCGATCCTGGCCGTCCGGCTCAGCATCGCGTGGCTGCTGCCGACGGCCACGGCGAGCGCGTCCACCCCGGTCGCGGCGGCGAACGCGGCGGCCTGGGCGGGATCCGTCCGTACCCCCGGAGTGTGGGCGGAGCCCTTGCCGCCGATCTCGCCGAGTTCGGCCTCCACGAACAGCCCCCGGGCGTGCGCCCACGCGGCGGCGGCGCGGGTGGCGGCGAGGTTCTCGTCGTCCGGCAGCCGGGAGGCGTCGAACATCACCGAACTGGCCCCGCAGTCGGCGGTCCGGTGCAGCAGGGCGAGATCCTCGACATGGTCGAGATGGAGCGACAGCCGGGCGGTGCTGTCCGCCGCGAGCGCGGCGACCGCCGCGGCCAGGGGCGTCACACCGCCGTGGTAGCGGACGGCGTTGTGACTGATCTGGAGGATGGCGGGCAGCCCGGTCCGCTCCGCCGCGGTGGCGACGGCCTCGGCGTGTTCGAGCGTGATGACGTTGAACGCGGCGACACCGGTGCCCGACTCCCGGGCGGCGGCGACCAGTTCGGCGGTGGTGCTCAGCATGGTGGAGTACTCCTCGCGGTCGGTAACGTTACGGGCCGCGTCGCGGTCGCTGGTTCGGGCCTCACGCGTCCAGCACCACGGACCGCGTCAGATTCCGGGGCCGGTCCGGATCCAGCCCCTTGCGCCCGGCGAGCGCGGCGGCCAGCCGCTGCACCCGTACGAGATCGACCTGCGGATCCTCGGGATGGTCCACGAACAGCGCGCCGGTCGGCGCCACATCGGCGCGCAGCCCGTCGGCGTCGGGGCCGAAGTGCCAGACGATCCGGCCGGGGGCGGCGATGCTGACCGGCCCGTGCCGGTACTCCATGGAGGGATACGCCTCCGTCCAGCCCTGGGTGGCCTCACGCATCTTCAACGCGGCCTCGCGCGCCACACCGTGGGCCCAGCCCCGCCCCAGGAAGGTGATCTGGTCCGCGCTGAGCCACTCCTCGGGCAGCGGCTCGGTCCGTACCGACTCGGCCGCCGCGGCCAGCGGTTCGACCGGCTCGCCGAGGCTCGCCCGCAGCGCGGTGAGCGCCGTCGTCGCGAACAGGGTCTGTACGACGGAGCGTTCGTCGGCGAAGGAGAGATCGACGAGCTGACCGGCCACCCCGGCGATCGGGGTGGCGGTGTCGGCGGTGAGCGCCACGGTCGGGCGGATCCCGCGCTGCCGGTCGAGCAGCTCCAGGATCTCCGTCGTGGTCCCGGACCGGGAGATCGCCACCAGCCGGTCGTACGGGCGCCCTTCCGGGAACTCGGACGCGGTCCAGAAGTCCGTCTCGCCGAGCCCGCGCCGCTCGCGCAGCACCGCGTACGCCTCGGCCATGAACCACGAGGTCCCGCAGCCGACCACGGCGACCCGCTCGCCGGGCTCCGGCAGTCCGGTGCCGCCCTTGGCGACGACGGCGGCGGCCCGGCGCCAGGCCGACGGCTGCCGGTCGATCTCCTCGTCGATGAACGACATACATGCTCCTCACGTGCGATGGGGGCAGTGCTTGAGGCAGGTCTGAGATGCAAGGTCCCCGGAAGCGTAGGCGCTCGTAAGTGGCCGCTCAATGGCATCTGTGAGCAGTTTCGAGCATTTCTGCTACGATCCGGCAACCTCGCGCGCCGGCCCCCGTGCGCCGGGGACGAGGGAGGGACCAGGGCCGTGAACCGCTACGCCCGGATGAACGCGCTGCTCGACGCCATGGCCGCCGAGGGCCATGTCGATGTCGACAGCCTCGCCAGACAGTTCGGTGTCTCGCCCACCACCGTCCGGCGCGACCTCAACCACCTGCACGAACAGCAGCTCGTGACCCGCACCAGGGGCGGCGCCGTGGCGACCACCGTCAACTACGACCTGCCCATCCGCTACCGCCGCGCCAGCCACGCCCCGGAGAAGACCCGGATCGGCCGGGCCGCCGCCGCGCTCGTGGGCACCGGCGACGTGGTGGGCATCAACGGCGGTACGACGACGACGGAGGTGGCCCGCGCGATAGCGGAGGGCCGCCCGGACGACGACACGCCGGGCCACGACCTGGCGCGTTCCGACGCGGCGCGCCACGACACGAGGCCGCCCGAGCAGATCACCATCGTCACCAACGCCATCAACATCGCGGGCGAGCTGACCGTCCGCCGGCACGTCAAGCTGATCATGACCGGCGGGGTGGCCCGGCTCCAGTCCTTCGAACTCACCGGCCCGCTGGCCTACGACACCCTCGCGCAGATCGACCTCGACTACGCGATGCTCGGTGTCGACGCCTTCGATCCGGCGCTCGGCGCCAAGGCGCTGGACGAGGACGAGGCCCGGATCAACCGGCTGATGGCCGAGCGGGCCCGTACGGTCGTCGTCGTCGCGGACAGCAGCAAGCTGGCCGCCCGCGCCTTCGCCCGGATCTGCCCGCCGGGCGCCGTCGACTACCTGATCACCGACACCGGCGCGCCGCTGGTCGTGGT
This sequence comes from Streptomyces paludis, assembly GCF_003344965.1. Taxonomy (NCBI): domain Bacteria; kingdom Bacillati; phylum Actinomycetota; class Actinomycetes; order Kitasatosporales; family Streptomycetaceae; genus Streptomyces; species Streptomyces paludis. The sequence continues at coordinate 6,825,036 of NZ_CP031194.1, forward strand.
CGAGGAGATCCGCGACGCCGGGGTGCGGGTCATCGTGGTCTGAACGCGTGTGTCCGCGCCTGGATCTGATCGGGCGTCAGATAGGTGTCGGTGTACTCGAAGTCGCGCAGGGTGGCCGGGCGGCGGAGCTGGAAGCCGGTACGGACGTAGTCATCGCCCGCCGTGGCGTTGAGGATCCAGTTGGTGAGCGTACGGACCTTGGCGACATTGGTGCGCAGCGCCATCAGATGGTAGCCGCGCGCCACCGCCTGCGCGGGGAGCCCGGTCAGCTGGAGGCCGAGCGGACGGGAGACGGCGTCCTTGCCGCCGAGGTCGACGACCAGCCCGAGATCCTTGTGGATGTAGGGGCGGGCCGGTGTCCCGCGCAGCGCGGCCACCACATTGGCGGCGGCGGTCCGCCCCTGGCGCTGTGCGTGCTGTGCGGTGGGCGGGCAGATCGCGCCGTCGCCCTTGGCGAGGTCCGGCACGGCGGCGGCGTCCCCCAGCGCGAACACCCCGTCGGCGCCGGGGACGGTGAGCCGGCTGGTCACGGCGAGCCGGCCGCGTACGGTCTCGGCGCCCAGGGTGGCGACCAGCGGACTCGCGGTGACACCCGCCGTCCAGACGAGGGTGCGGCACGGCAGCGCGCGGCCGTCGGTGAGGGTGACCAGCTCCGGCTCGACCTTGGCGACCGAGACCCCGAGCGACACCTCGATCCCGCGCTGCCGGAGCACCCGTAGCGCGTCCGTGCCGAGCCGGTCGCCGAGTTCGGGCATCAGCTTCGGCGCCACGTCGATGAGATGCCACTTGATCAGCCGGGTGTCCAGCCGCGGATAGCGGCGGGCCGCGGCGGTGGTGATGAGCTGGAGACAGGCCGCGGTCTCGGTGCCCGCGTAGCCGCCGCCCACCACGATGAACCGGAGCCGGGAGGCCCGCTCGGCCGGGTCGGTCGCCGCGTCGGCCAGATCGAGCTGGGCGATGACATGATCGCGCAGGTACGCGGCCTCGGCGAGCGTCTTCATGCCCCGGGCGTGCTCGGTCAGGCCCGGGATGTCAAACGTACGGGTGACACTGCCGGGCGCCAGGACGAGGTGGTCGTACGGTTCGTCCACGATCTCGTCGGTGATCTTCCGGACGACACATACCTTGGCCTTGGTGTCGATACCGATGGAGCCGCCCGGGATGACGCGGGTGTGGTGCAGCCCCCGGCGCAGCGAGACGGCCACGGACTGCGGGGTGAGCACACCGGAGGCGACCTGCGGCAGCAGCGGCAGATAGAGCTGGTAGCTGAACGGCGCCACGAGGGCGATCCGGGCCTCGCCCGGCGACAGCGCGCGTTCCAGGCGGCGGGCGCACTCAACTCCGGCGAAGCCGCCGCCGACGATCAGGATCCTTGCTCGTGTCATGCTCCGACTCTGCGCGCCGCGCGGGGGATCCAGTACCGGTGGAGCGGCATTCGGGGGAACGGGGGCCGGGACCGGCCCCGGCCCCGCGCAGTGCTCCGTACGCGGCGACGGCCAGCAGCTCGCACAGGGCGGCGGCCGTCAGGGCGGCGGCCAGGGACCGTTCGGCGAGCGGCCCGGCGAGCGCCGCGCCCACGGCGAACCCGGTGATCTTCAGGCTCGCCCCGGTGGTGAAGATCTGGCCGCGCAGCCGCTCCGGCGCCTCCCGGTGCCGTACCGCGAACAGCGCGGTGAGCTGCGGACCTTCGGCGATTCCGGCGAGTACCACGGCGCCGGCGAGGAGTACGGGCCCACCGGCCGCCGCCAGCAGAAAGGCCACCGCCAGGACCAGCGCCCCACACCACAGGACGGTGTCGGGACGCGGCTGCCGGGGGAGGGGGAGCCGGGCGAGCACCGCGTTCGCCCCGAGCGACACGGCGGCGACCCCGGCGAGCAGCAGCGCGCCCCGGTCCCCCGAACCGAGATCCCGCGCGCCGAGCGCCGGCGCACACACCACCAGCGCGCCGGCACCGGCGGAGGAGATCACCGAGGTCAGCGTGGCACGGGCGAGCGGCCGGTTACGGCCGATGACGCGGAACCCGGCGGCGAGATCCCCGAGGACGCGGGTGGCGCCGGAGGTGCCGGAGGCGCCTGGGCTGCCCGTGGCGGCGCTGCCCGCGCCGCCGGAACGTTCCGAGTCGGCGCGCCCCCGCCCCCGCCCCCGCGCCCGCGGCAGCGGCAGCGCCAGTGCCGAAGGAAGCGCCAGGCAGATCAGCGCGACGGACGTCAGTACGCCCGCGTGCGCTCCGTACAGGCCGGCGATCAGGCCGGCCAGCGCCGGGCCTGCCAGGCTCGCGGCGTTGAAGGTCATGGCGTCCAGCGCCGTGGCACGCGGCAGCGCTCCGGGCGAGGGCACGACGCGCGGCAGTTGGGCGGTCCAGCCGCCGGACAGGGCCGGGCCCAGCAGTCCGGCCGCCGCCGCGATCAGCAGTGTGACCGCGACCGGCGCGCGGCCGAGGCACAGCAGGACGGCGACGAGCGCCGCCGCGTAACCGGCGAGCGCGCCGGCCAGCAGCCGCCCCGGCGCCGCCGAGCGGTCCAGCAGGACGCCGAGTACGGGACCGCCGGCCGCCGCCGAGACCAGCACGGCCGCGAGCAGCGACGACGCGGTGGCGGTCGAGCCGGTGACGGCCAGGCCCGCGAGCAGCAGCGCGGGCCCCGACATCTCGTCGCCGGTACGGGCCACCGTCGCCCCCGCCGTGTACACACTCAGCGCGTAACGCTTTCTCATGCGCGTCACGTTACGTGTGTAACGTAAAGAGTAATGACATGCGTTACATTGCCCGGATGGAACCCTCCCTCGACGACAGCCACGACGACTGGTCCACCCGGCACTCCGTCCGGGCCACCGCCCTGCGCACCGTCGCCCTCGTCAACGCCCTGTCCGTCGAACACCCCGACCCGGAGGGCGTCGCGGACGTACTGCGCGCGCACGGCGAGAGCGGCGACCTCGGCCTCACCCCCGACGACCTCGGAGACCTGCGGGCCGCCGCCCTGCTGCTGCGCGAGGTCTTCGCCGCGCGGCGGGTGGACGACGCGGTCACCGCCCTCAACCGGCTGCTCGCGCGCGGCGGCACCGGCGCGCTCCGCCTCACCTCGCACGGCGCCACCACCCCCTGGCACCCCCATCTCGACAGCGACGACGACGCGCCCTGGGGTGAGTGGTTCCTCGCCTCGTCCTGCCTCGCGCTGACCGTCCTCCTCTGGGACGACCAGCGCCCGCCCGGTGCGCTCTGCGCCTCTCCGGCCTGCCCGAACGTCCTGCTCACCCAGGGCGGCGGGCCCCCGCGCCGCTACTGCTCCCGGCGGTGCGCGACCCGGGAGCGGGTGGCGGCCCACCGCCGTGCGAAGGCATAAGGCATGTTGGAAACTGTCGGAAATTTTCGGAACTTGTTTGTCTTCCGTGCCGCGCTCCGCGTGTGTAGCGTCGGCACGGACCGGTTGCCGTCCGTACGGTGCCGTCCCGGCACGCTTCCCGCACCGGCCTCGGCCATGTCACAGGAGAGTTCGTTGAAACAACCGCCCTACCTCGCCGCCGCCGACCGCTACGCCGACATGCGGTTCCAGCGCAGCGGTCACAGCGGGGTCAAGCTGCCCCAGGTCTCGCTGGGGCTGTGGCACAACTTCGGTGACACCGCGCCGCTGGAGAAGCAGCGCGCCGTGCTGCGCCGCGCGTTCGACCGGGGCGTCACCCACTTCGACCTCGCCAACAACTACGGCCCGCCCTACGGCAGCGCCGAGGCGAACTTCGGCACGCTCTACGCCCAGGACTTCCGGCCGTACCGCGACGAGCTGTTCATCTCGTCCAAGGCGGGCTACGACATGTGGCCGGGCCCGTACGGCGAGTTCGGCTCGCGCAAGCACGTACTCGCCAGCCTCGACCAGTCGCTGGAGCGGATGAAACTCGACTACGTCGACCTCTACTACTCCCACCGGTTCGACCCCGAGACCCCGCTCGAAGAGACCATGGGCGCGCTGGCCACGGCCGTGCGGCAGGGCAAGGCGCTGTACGTGGGCCTGTCCAACTACCCGACGGACCAGATGCGGCGCGGCGCGGAGATCCTCAAGGACCTCGGCGTCCCCCTGCTGATCAACCAGCACGCGTACAACATCCTGGACCGCACCATCGAGCGCAGCGGTCTGATCGCCGCGTCCGACGAGGTCGGCGCCGGGGTCATCGCGTTCTCGCCGCTCGCGCAGGGACAGCTGACCGACCGCTATCTCAACGGTGTGCCGGCCGACTCGCGGATGGCCGTGGGCCACTTCCTGAAGCGGGACGCGCTCAGCGACGAGAAGGTCGCGCTGCTGCACGCGCTCAACAAGCTCGCGGGCGAGCGCGGCCAGACCCTGGCCCAGCTCGCGCTGGCCTGGGTGCTGCGCGACCCGCGTGTCACCTCGGTCCTGATCGGCGCCAGCGGTGTCGAGCAGCTCGACCAGAACCTGGTGGTGCTGGACTCGCCGGCCCTTGCCGAGGACGAACTCGCCGCGATCGACCGGATCCTCGCGGACCACGGGATCACCACCCCGTAGCACACCCCGCACTCGCGACGGACGGGCGCGCCCGTCCGTCGCGTCAGCGGTCCAGCTCCGCCCGGAACCCGGTCAGCAGCTCCTTCGTCCGCGTCGCGGGCTCCGCGTGCGTCACCATCCGGTCCATCGCCTGCATGTGCGCCAGGACCTCGCTCTCCTCGTCGAGATAGAGCGCGCCCGTCAGATACTCGATGTACACCATGTCGCGCACCTCCGGGATTCCGAACCGGAAGAGCACGAACGGGCTGTACGTGCCGGGGTGCGGCCCCGTGGCGAACGTGGCGATCTGGAGCGTCACCCGCGGCATCTCGATCGCCTCCAGCAGCCGGTCCAGCTGCGCCCGCATCACCGCCGTCGACCCCACCGCCCTGCGCAGCACCGTCTCGTCCAGCACCGCCCAGAACGCCGGCGCGTCCGGCCGCTCCAGCAGCGACTGCCGCTCCAGCCGCAGGGCCACATGGCGCTCCACCCGGTCGCGGTCGACCGTACGGCCGATGGAACCGGAGGTCAGCACATGGCGCGCGTACTCCTCGGTCTGGAGCAGCCCGGGCACGAAGTGCGGCTCGTACGCGCGAATCGTCCTGGCCGCCTCCTCCAGGCTGACATAGCCGCTGAACCAGTCCGGCAGGACATCGTGGAACCGCTGCCACCAGCCCGGCTTGTTCGCCTCGTCCGCCAGCCGCAGGAAGACCTCGGTCTCCTCGGGGTCCAGCCCGTAGGCGGGCAGCAGCAGCTGTACGTACGGGATCTTGAGCGCGACCTCGGCCATCTCCATCCGGCGGACGGTCGCCGCGGTGACCCGCAGCAGCTTGCCCGCCTGTTCCCGGCTGAGCCCCGACTTCTCGCGCAGTGACTTCAACTGCCGTCCCAGGACGAGCTGTCCGATCGTCGGGGCGGACCGGGGCTCGCTCACACCCCACCACCGTGTGCCAGCGCCATGCCGGGCAGTCTGCCACAGCAACTGGCGCGGGGGCAGAGCCGCTTGACAACTCTTACGGAACTGATCACCGGCCCCCGTCCGCCACGGTCCGCCACCGCCCGCTCACTGACCGGCCAGTCCCGTCCGCGCCAACCCCCGGACGATCTGCCGCTGGAAGAGGGCGAAGACGACCAGCAGCGGCAGCCCCGCGATGACCACCGACGCCATCATCTGCGCGTACCGCAGACCGTACGAGGACTGGACGTTGACGAGCCCCACGGGCAGGGTCATCCCGTTGGGGTCGGTCGTCACGAGGAACGGCCAGAGGAAGTTGTTCCAGGTCGAGATGAACGTGAAGATCGCGACGGCGGCGAGCACCGGGCGCGACAGCGGCACCACGATCGTCCAGAAGACCCGCCAGCGCCCCGCGCCGTCCACGAACGCGGCCTCCTCCAGCTCGCGCGGCACCCCGTCGAAGAACTTCACGAGAATGAACACCATCGCGGGCACCGCGACCTGCGGCAGGATCACTCCCCAGTAGGTGTCCACCAGCCCGAAGCTCACCATCTCCGCGAAGAGCGGCGCGATCAGCACCTGGGGCGGCACCATGATCCCGGCCAGGACCACCCCGTACAGCGCCTTCCTGCCCCGGAAGTCGGTGCGCGCGAAGCCGTACGCGGCCATCGCGCAGCACACGACGGTCAGCAGGGTCGTCATCACCGAGATATAGGCGGTGTTGAACATCCAGCGCCCGATGTCACCGGCCTCCCACACCTGCCGGTACGCCCGCAGCGTCACGGTCGAGCCGATCCAGCGCAGAGGGGTACGGGTCGCCTCCGCCTCCGGTTTGAGCGAGGTCGCCACCGCCCACGCGAGCGGCGCCACCCACACCGCGGCGAGCACCACCGCCCCCGCGAGCAGGGCGAGCCGGCCGGGGGTCCAGCGGGCCCGGCGTCCCTCGTCGGCGACGGCGCTCATCCGGACTCCTCACCACGGCGACGGGACAGCCGCAGCTGCACCAGGGAGACGATCACGATCAGGGCGAAGAAGAGATACGAGACGGCGGAGGCGTAGCCGATGCGGTATCCGGTGAAACCCGCCTGGTAGACGTACTGGAGGATCGGCCGGGTGGAGTCGTCGGGACCGCCGCCCGTCATGATGTACACCTGATCGAAGATCTTGAGCGACGCCAGGACCTGGAGCACGACCACCACCCCGGTCGTCCGGCGCAGCAGCGGCAGGGTGATGTGCCACAGCCGCCGCGGACCGCTCGCGCCGTCCAGCTCCGCCGCCTCGTACACGTACCGCGGGATGGACTGGAGCGCCGCGAGATACAGCAGGAAGTTGAAGCCGACCGTCCACCACACGGTGGCGAGGACGATCGACACCATCGCGTACCGCTCGTCGGTGAGCCAGCCGATGCCGGGACGCAGGCCGACGGAGGCGAGCACCTGGTCCGCGAAGCCGAAGTCCGACGGGTAGATCACCCAGAGGAAGAGCAGCCCCACCACCCCGGAGGGCAGCAGGAACGGCGCGAACCAGGCGAGGCGCCAGAGCCACTCGACAACGCGGAGATGGTGCGAGAGCAGGGCGAGCACCAGCCCGCACACCACCAGCGGGACCGTGGACAGCACGGTGAACCAGACGGTGTTGCCCATCGAGGACCACACATCGGGGTCCCGCACGGCCTCGGCGTAGTTGTCCAGACCGACGAACTCGCCGCCGGATCCGGTGATGTTGTCGCTGCGCAGGCTCATCCTGACGCCGGAGACCAGCGGCCACAGCAGGAAGAGGGAGTAGGTGATCAGGAAGGGGGCGACGAACAGGAGCCCGTGCTCGGTCCACTTGCGGCGGATTCCGACGGGCTTGGTGGTGCCGGTGGTTTCAGCGGTCCGGGCGGAAGGCGAGGTCACGCGGAGCCTCCCGTACCGCCGAGCGGGTCCGGTGTGTCCAGCAGCTGCCGCAGCCGCGCCTTGGCCTCGCGCAGCGCGTCCCGGGGCGTACGGGAGCCGGTCAGCACCCCGGAGAACACGGCCCCCAGCTCGATCCACAGGAGGGAGGCCGAGCCCGCGAACCAGGCCGGCCGGTCGAGGACGACGTCGTTGATGACGGAGCGGTACGCGGACTGCGGGGTGAGCCGCAGATAGTCCGGGTCGGCGAGGGTGGGCAGATACGCGGGTACGTGACCGCCCTCCGCCCAGTCCGCCGAGTGCTTCAGCATCCAGGCGGTGAACGCGTGCGCCGCCTCGTTCGACGCGCCCGAGCGGCCCTGCTGGTGGGGCAGGACGAAGGAGTGGCAGTCGGCCTGGACGGTGGCGCGCCCGAAGAGCGCGGGCACCCGGGTCATGGAGAACGGCAGCCCGGAGGTCTTGAACGTGGTCACCTCCCACTCGCCGTTGAGGTGGAAGGCGGTCCTGCCGTCGTTGAACACCCCGATGGAGCCCGGGTAGTCGGTACGGCGCACCATCAGGCCCTCCTCGGCGAGCCGCGCCATGAAGTCGAGAACCTTGAGGGCCTTGGTGTCGTCGAGGGCGAGGCGCTTCCCGTCCTCGGAGAGAACCTCGCCGCCCGTCTGCGAGTAGAAGGTGGCGAAGAGCCGCCAGGGCGTGGCGGCGTCCGGGCCGATGGTCTCGGTGGTGAGCGCCGGTACGCCGGTGTGCCGGCGGGCCGTCCGCAGCGCGGCGAGGAACTCGGCCGTGCCGCGCAGGGGTCCGAGCTGTCCGTCGGCGCCGAGCAGGCCGGCCTTCGCGCAGATGTCGAGGTTGTAGTAGAGCACCATCGGATGGGTGTCGAGGGGGATCGCGTACTGCTCGCCGTCGACCTGACCGCGCCGCCAGATGTCCGGCGGGAACCGGTCGGGGGTGATGCCGTGCCCGGCCAGCAGGTCCAGGTCGAACGGGTCGAGCAGCCGGCCGGGCGCGAAGCCCGCGAGCCGGGTCAGATGGAGTACGGCGACCTCGGGCGCCCGTCCGCCGGCCCCCGCCATGCCGAGTTTCGTGTAGTACGGACTGCCCCACGCCAGCTGGGTCGCCTCCAGCCCGATGTCCGGGTGCGCGGTGGCGAAGGCGTCGACCATGCCCGTCATCGTCACACCGTCGCCGCCGCCGAAGAGATGCCAGTAGCGCAGCCGGGTCTTCCCGGCGGTGGCGCCCGAGGGCGCGGCGCAGCCCGCGGTGGTGGCGGTGGCGGTGGTGAGGGCGCCGGTGGCGAGCACCGCGCCCATTCCGGTGAGCGCGTGCCGGCGGCTCGGGGCGGATCGCCCTGCTGGATCCGGCTGCCCTGCTGGCTCAGGCCGTTCTGGCTGTTCCGGCCGTTCTGATCGTCCGGGTCGTCCCATACCTCACCTCATTGTTCGGTATTTCGGATGACGCACGTGAGGGCGAACGGGACGCGACCGTAGGGGCGTTGGGGCTCCGCGTCAACGACGCGCACACGGGAACCCCTGGCTCTCCGCCCGCTTCCGCGCCGCCGAGTCTTGACACGTCGCGGCGCGAATCCTACGGTACCGAGTGCCGATAAACGGAACTGCATCCCAATGAATGGGACTTCATGGAGCGCCTGACCGTTCGGCTCCTGTCACTGACGACGGAAGAAGTGGCCGCGTATGACCTCGCACGTCAGTAGCCCGGACCTGTCCGGGCAACACCTTCTGAGCGCCACCGGGAAAATACTCCGCCGGGTGGTCCCGCTCTTCGCCATCATGATGATGTGCAATCAGCTCAACCGTTCCAATATCGGCTATGCCCAGTCGCATCTGGAGGCCGATCTCGGTATCGGGGCCGCCGCCTACGGGCTGGGTGCCGGGCTGTTCTTCGTCGCCTACACGCTCTTCGAAGTTCCCAGCAATGCGCTGATGGCCCGGTTCGGCGCCAAGATATGGCTCTCCCGTATCTGTGTGAGCTGGGGAGTGGTCTCCGCCTGCATGCTCTTCGCGCAGGGGGAGTGGAGCTTCTATTTCCTCCGGTTCCTGCTCGGAGTGGCCGAGGCGGGATTCGTGCCGGCCGTTCTCTACTACCTCACCAAATGGCTGCCGAACTCGCACCGGGGCCGGGCCAACGCCCGTTACGCGGTGGGCGCGCTGGTCGCCTTCTCCCTCTCCGGGCCCCTCTCCGGTCCCCTGCTCGCGCTGGACGGGACATGGGGACTGACCGGCTGGCAGTGGATGTTCCTGACGGAGGGTCTGCTCTCCGTCGTGGTCGGGGTTTTCGCCTTCTTCTGGCTCGACTCGAAGATAGAGGAGGCCCGTTGGCTGACCGACGAGGAACGGCGGGCGCTGACGGAGGCCATCGCGGCCGACGACGCGGTCGCCTCGGCCCAGCACGGCGGCGCGCCCGGCGGTCTGTGGTCGGTGGTGCGCGCCCCGAAGGTGCTGCTGCTCTCCTTCATCTACTTCTCGGTCCAGATGTCCATCTACGCGAACACCTTCTGGCTGCCCTCCATCGTCCGCGGTATCAAGGGCACCAATGACATGACGGTCGGGCTGCTCTCCTCCCTGCCGTGGATCTGCGCCATTGTCGCGATGTTCACGCTCGCCCGGATCGGGGACCGCACCGGCCGCCGCAAACCGCTGCTCATCGGCGCGCTGCTGATGGCCGCGGTCGGCTCGTATCTCGCGGCGATCTCCTCGCCCGTGGTCGCTCTCGTGATGCTCTGTGTTGCCGCCATGGGATTCAAGAGCATCAGCCCGATCTTCTGGCCCATTGTGCAGGGGACGATCCATCCGATGGTCATCGGAATGGCCATCGCGCTCATCAACTCCCTGGCGAATCTGGGCGGATTCGTGGCGCCGTACGGATTCGGCCTGGTGCAGGAGCACACCGGCAGTACGGCCTGGGGGCTGATAGCGCTGGCCGCTTTCTCGCTCATCGCCGCGTGCGCGGTGTGTTTCCTCTCCGACGCCCCGGCGGCGACACGGAAAGACGTGCGTACGGATACGGACAAGGGGACGGGGGCGGGTGCCTCGGGACCCCCGCCCTCCGTGCAGGGCGCTCCCTCAGCACATGGCACTCCGTCCCACTGAATAGGATGCCCCCGCCGTACGGTGGCGGGGGCGCCGTCCCTCCCCGGGAGAACCCCTCATGCATCTGGCCACCCTTGTCCACCAGAGCCGTCGCAGGCTCGCCGGCCGGCACGGCCCCGGCCCCGAGTCCGGCCCCGGACACGCCTGGTATCTCGCGCCGCCCGGTGTCACGCTGGAGGACGTCATCGCGGGCGTCGCCCCACCGCCGGATCCGGACGGCGAGCCGGTCACCGACGCCGCCCCCGTCCTGCCGTACCGGCCGGGCACCCTCCACGGAATCGGCCTCAACTACCGTGACACCATCGCGGAGATGGGCTGGGAGACACCGGCCGAGCCCTATCTCTTCCCGAAGCTCGCCTCCAGTGTCATCGGCCCCGGCGAAGCCGTCGTCTTCGACCCGGAGCTGACCCGGCGGGTCGACTGGGAGACGGAACTGGCCGTTGTCATCGGCGCCGAGGCCCGACACGTACCGCGGGCACGGGCGATGGACCATGTCTTCGGCTACACCGTCGCCAACGACATCTCCGCCCGGGACCTCCAGGACCGTGACGGGCAGTGGCTGCGGGGCAAGGGGCTCGACACCTTCTGCCCGCTCGGCCCCGTCGTCGTCACGGCCGACGCGGTCCCGGACCCGCACCGGCTGCGGGTACGGACCCGGGTCAACGGCGAGACCGTCCAGGACGGCACGACCGCCGACATGGTCTTCCGTGTCCCCGAACTCATCGCCCACCTCAGCCGGTTCTTCACACTGCGCCCCGGCGATGTGGTGCTGACCGGGACCCCGGCCGGCTGCGGGGACTTCATGCGGCCCCCGCGCGCCCTGCGCGACGGCGATGTGCTGGAGTCGGAGGTCGAGGGGATCGGACGGCTCGTCAATCCCGTACGGGAGACGGCGGCCGGGCCCGAACCCGAACCCCGCCCCGGTGACCGCGCGGCCGCCGCCCGATCCGGATCCGGCCCGGCAGCGGCGCGGCGCCCGGCGGTCCCTCAGGAGGCGGGCGGCAGATAGCCCAGGTCCGCCGACAGCTCCCGGCACACCTGTGCCACGACCGGACCGTACGTCGCGACGAGCGGCTCCATCCGCTCGGCCACGCCCGCCACACTGATGCAGGCGACCGGCAGACCGGTGTGGTCGTACACGGCGGCTCCACAGCAGCAGCTGGACTCGTCGAACTCCCGCAGATCCGACGACCAGCCGCGCTCGCGGGTCCGCTCGATCTCAGTGTGCAGCTCGGAGACGGTGGCCGCGGTCACCGGCGAGAGCGGCGAGCGGACCAGCTCCATCAGCGTCTCCTCCAGCTTCGGCTGGGGGAGAGCCGCCAGATAGGCGCGGCCCAGGGAGGTGGAGTGCAGCGGCCGGGAGGCCCCCAGCTCCGCCGTCACGGCGGCGGGCCGGGTGCCGCGCTCGCGGTGCACGAACACCATCGTGAGGCCGTTGGGCACACCGAGACTGACGGTCTCCTGGGTGAGATCGGCGAGCTTGCGCAGGGCGGGCGCCGCCGCGTCCCGCAGATTCGTCGAGGCCACCGCCGCCGAGGCCAGCCGCACCGCCGCCGCGCCCAGCCGCCACTGGCCGGCGGCCGGGTCGTGGGCCAGCCAGCCCTGCTCGTGCAACCGGTCGACCAGCCGGTACGCGGTGGAGCGGGTCAGCCCCAGCGCCCGCGCGATCTCCGGTGTCGAGGCGCCGCGCGCCCCGGCCACATGGGTCAGGATCGCGAGCCCCCGGTCCAGCGCCCCGGCCGCCCGCTCGCCCGTACCGCCCGTGCCGTCCGCCCGCTCCGCCTCGCTCATGGTCCCTCTCGGTCTCTCCCGCGCTCCGCGGCCGTACCCGGCCCGGCGGATGAGACTACCGACCCATCAGTGGCGCTGTCACCGGGACTTGTGCGGCTCTGGGACCGCTTGCTACGTTCAATGTACCCAACCAACAAGACTAAGTCCCAATTAATGGGATTACCTGATGCGTCGGGCAATGCAAAAGGAATGCGATGAGGAGTGCGATGAACGACCCGCCCCGCATCAGCGGCCACCCCGACCGAACCCCAGCCCCCTCCCGACGTTCCGAGGTGAGCCCGAATGTCCCCCGCTCATGAGCCCGCGCCCCTCGACCCCCGGGTCCTGGACAAGCTCCGCCGTACCAGCACGGCCACCCTGGCCACCCGGCTCTTCGCGGTCGGACTGCGCCAGCAGTTCCTCGTCGGGCTCTCCCCGCTCAACCCGGATCTGGACGGATTCGTCGGTGAGGCGTTCACCATGCGCTTCATCCCGGCGCGCGAGGATCTCGACACCCTGGAGAGCCTCCCCGGCGAGGACAACCTCCAGTGGCTGGGCGTGGAGAGCCTCGGCCCGGGACACGCGCTGGTGATCGACAGCCGCGGCGACATCTCCGCCGCCTCGGCCGGCGACATGCTCGTCACCCGTGCCCTGCACCGCGGCGCCGCGGCGTTCATCACCGACGGCGCGTTCCGCGACGGCCATGTCCTGCGGACGCTGCCGCTGCCGACGTACGCGCGCGCCATCACCGCGACCACCCGCCTCACCAGCTTCCACGTCGCCGACCTCCAGGTGCCCATCGGCTGTGCGGGGGTCGCCGTGTACCCGGGTGACGTCCTCGTCGGCGACCGGGACGGTGTGATCGTCGTACCCCGCCATCTCGCGCCCCGGATCGCGGACGAGGCCCTCGAACAGGAGGAGCTGGAGGCGTATCTGCACACCCGGGTCCACGCGGGCGAGGCGCTGCTGGGCGGGCTGTACCCGCCGAGCGACGAGACCAAGGAGCAGTACCGCCAGTGGAAGAAGGCCCGAGCATGACCAACGCCCCCGAAGCGACCGAAGCACCTGAAGCGACCGAAGCCCTCGCCGCGCCCCCGGCCCCCGCCGCGACCCCGGCCCCCGCCCCGCCCGCGTACCGGGATCTCGACGAGCCGGGACGCCGCGCGTGGATGGAGGCCGCCATCCGTACGTACTTCGACGGCTGCAACGAGGCCGACACGGCGAAGACGGCCGCCGGCTTCCACCCCGACGCCGTCCACTACTTCCCGCCCGGTCTCGACGGGCCCTGGACCGGCGCCGCCACCATCGCCGCGCACTGGCGCCGGCTCACCCTCACCATCGGCTCCGCCTGGACCATCGACCGGCTGATCACCGACCCCGCCACCCACCAGGCCGTGATCGAGTGGACCCACTACAAGACCGCGCCGGGCGGCTTCCTGCGCGGTGACGAGTGGTACGCCTTCGACCCGGACACCGGCCTGATCACCGAGATCCGCGCCTACTACGCGTCCCGCTCCGACGGCCGCGACCACGTCGAACTCGAAGGCTTCGACTACGGCGCCCGCGGCTACCAGCTGTCCTGCCCCGTCGACCGCCCGCACCCCGACGCCCAGTACTGAACCGAGGAGACACCGCATGACCTCCGCCATCCGCCCGGACCGGTCCAAGCCCTTCGCGAGCGCCCCCGGGGAAGCCTCCCTCGACCGTATCTCCGCCGTGCGCGTCTCGCTCGTACGGCTGCCCCTGCACGCCCCCATCAGCGACGCCAAGGTACTGACGGGCCGTCAGAAGCCGCTCACCGAGATCGCGTTCCTCTTCGCCCGCATCACCACCGAGGGCGGCCACGAGGGGATCGGCTTCGGCTACTCCAAGCGCGCCGGCGGACCCGGCCTCTACGCCCACGCCCGGGAGATCGCGCCCGAACTCATCGGCGAGGACCCCAGCGACACCGGACGCCTGTGGACCAAGCTCGTCTGGGCCGGCGCCTCCATGGGCCGCAGCGGTCTCACCACCCAGGCCGTCGCCGCCTTCGACATCGCGCTCTGGGACCTCAAGGCCCGGCGCGCCGGACTGCCGCTCGCCAAACTGCTGGGCGCCCACCGTGACTCCGTACGCTGCTACAACACGTCCGGCGGCTATCTGTCGATGCCCATCGAGCAGGTACGGGAGAACACCAGCCTCTCCCTGTCGCGCGGTATCGGCGGCATCAAGATCAAGGTCGGCCAGCCGGACACCAAGGAGGACCTGCGCCGCGTCCAGGCCGTCCGTGAGCACATCGGCGACGACGTCCCCCTGATGGTCGACGCCAACCAGCAGTGGGACCGCACCACCGCCGCCCGGATGGGCCGCACACTGGAGGGCTTCGACCTCACCTGGATCGAGGAACCCCTCGACGCGTACGACGCCGAGGGCCACGCCGCCCTCGCCGCCTCGCTCGACACCCCCGTCGCCACCGGCGAGATGCTCACCAGCGTCGCCGAACACACCGGCCTGATCATGACCGACGCCGCCGACTTCATCCAGCCCGACGCCCCCCGCGTCGGCGGCATCACCCCGTTCCTCCAGATCATGGCCCTCGCCGACCACAAGGGCCTGGCCATGGCCCCGCACTTCGCCATGGAGATCCACCTCCACCTCGCCGCCGCCTACCCCCGCGCCACCTGGGTCGAGCACTTCGAGTGGCTGGAGCCGATGTTCAACGAACGCCTCGAACTCCGCGACGGCCACATGACCGTCCCCAGCCGCCCCGGCCTCGGCCTCTCCCTCAGCGACCAGGCCGCCGCCTGGACCTCGGACGAGATCACGGTCACGGGCTGAATCCCACAGGCCGAATCAGGGGAGCCGGTACGGGCCCGGTGGACCTGGGCTCGTACCTCTCCCTCAGAACAGCGGTAGTTGTTCCAGGGGATCGGACTCCGCGACGGCTGAGCCGTCCTCCGCCCGGTCGGGGTCCGGGTCGCCGCCCCCGTCATCGGTCGCTTCCACGTCGCCGCCCGGCACGTCGCCCTCCTCCTCGACGAGCATCGGCAGAACATAAGCCTGGGCGAGGCCCGCGAGATGAAGCGGGAGAGGCAAGGACAGGGCGTCCGGATAATCCGGCGCCTGCCGCAACTGGTGCATGGCCATCGCGAGAGCCTCCGGACTGTCGGCCCCCTCGTGCCCGGCCGGTTCCGGGTGGCAGCCCAGAACGGCGATTTCCACCAGCCCGGGGTTCCAGGCCCCCGTCCCCGCCTGCGAGATCAGATTGCCCTTCTCCGTCACGCGTGCGGCGAGCCGGTCGAGGGAGGGGGAGATGGGAAAGGACTGGGCGCGCTCCGTTGTGCTGTAGAAGACGCGCCCATCGCTGTGAGACCTGCCTTCCACACTGTCGGGCAGCGCCCAGAATCCCGCCGGCAGGCCGTTGGCACCCTTAGGTCCGTCCGTGCCCCACCACTGGGCCGTCTCCCGCCCCGCGCCGCCGCGTACACGTACCAGTCTCAGATCCTCGTCGAGCCGCTCGGCCGGTGCGTGCCCCAGCTTGACCAAGTCACGGACCGCCTGCCCGTCCTGCAGCCAGGGCCAGTGCGACCTGCTGTTCTGGGCATGGGTGATGAGTACGGTCGGCCGTCCCCTCAGGGAGTGCAGCATCCGCTGAAGGAAGCGTGAGGTGACCTGACGTTGCTCCGCCATGTTTGCGCGCCACTGTCGGGAGGTGACCCGGGGCGGGGCGGGTGCCGTACTCGACTCGTTGCGCGGCGAGGGGATGGCGGAGACGGGCTCGCTGTACGCGTCCGCACCGATCTCCGCCTTCTTCACCAGGCCGAGGAGGAAGGCGGGGTACGGAATCCAGTCGCCGAGGTCGTCGTCCCAGCCCTGTACCCGGGCGAGACCGTCGGGGCCCTCAAGCGGGGTCACGAGCACGGCGACGGGCAAATGCCTGGGCAGCCTTGTGGGGCCGTCCTTGCGGCGTTTGACCATCCACAGCGCCGCGTAACGGAGTTCGGCCGGCAGATCTCCACCCCGGGTGTGCTCGGGGAGTACCCGCACACCGAGCTGTCGTAGACCGTCCAGCCACGCGTTGCGCACCCGGTGGCCCAGGTTGTCGGTGTTCTGGATCTTCCAGTCGTTCGACGGGGTGACGGCGAACTGGGTGAGGACGCCGGCGTCCGCACACCCCAGACGCATGGCGAACTTGGGGTCGGTGCCCGCGGCGAAGAAGGTGCTGCGATGAGCGATCTCCACCAGTCCTAGTACGGGCCTTTCCGGCACGGCGCCATCGGACTTCAGATGGCGCAGTACGGCGAGTCGACGGCTGCTGATGGCCGCCGCGATACGTGCTCCCTTGCCCTTGATTTCCGGGTCCGGTGCAAGACTGTCCCCCAACCCGTCCGTCAGTGGAAGGCAGTTCAACCGAAGGTCGAGTTCGGGTGTCCGCCACTCCAGTACGAATGCGCTGCCCGGCCTGGCAGAGTCGAAGGCTCGCTCCAAGGCATCGGGGTCCTCCTCACTGTTCCGGGGCGCACCGCCGTCACCATCGAGGCCCAGCACCTCGCAGAACGCTTCGATGGCCCGGTCCCGCAGTTCCGGGCTCTGCCACAGCAACCGCGCCTCCACGACGGGGAGTCCGGCGCCGGAAGTGTGATGGTCCGGTAGGCCGTCGCGCGCGTCGAGAGCTGACACCGTGGCGAGCGCGGCCCGCCTGGAATGCGCGGCACGGAGCGACTCGGCCTGCTTTGCTTCCTCCCCGCGAGGCTTGGGGCGTCGGTTGGCCGGGGCTGATACGCCGCGGCCGCGCCGGACCAGATCGGGGAGGCGTACGAGACCTTCCGGCAGGGCCTCCTCGGCCCAGGAAGTGATCTCGGACCGCTGGTTGGACATAAGTCCGGTGCCCACCTCGTGCGCTCCCATGTGATTGCTGTGGACCACACAGGCGCGTACGCCAGGGCCGTCACCGATCCAGTCCACAGGTGCACGGAGCAACGCCTCAGGGGACGGAAACCGTTCGTTCAGGCTCAGCCGGTGCAGGATGCCTGCCGGATCATGGTGCAGCCAATCGATTCCGTTCCCCTCGGAGTCCCGCCGTCGCGTCAGCCTGGCCACGGCGTAGCGGTCGCTGGGCGGGGCGCCGGGAAGCCACGGGATGGTGGGCGTGAGATAGACCGAAGTAGCTTGCCGGAAGGGCAGGTTGAGACGGCCGGTGCGCTCCTGTGGGTGCGTGGCCCAGCGCCGCACCCCGCTGTGCAGATGGAGCCGGGGGAGAGGATCGAAGGGGACGGTGTGCAGCGAGATGTTGAGGATGATGGAGAACCACCAGTCCTTGCGCTTGATCCGGCGGCACAGAGGCTGTGACATCAACTCCGCCCCCTGCTGCCTGGGACCGCGCGGTACGGCGCGAAAGCGCAGCTCGCCACCCTCGAAGGGATAAGGCGTAAGCGTCATGATCCGGCGTGCCAGCGCGTCGGTGGCGAGCTGGAACTGGCGGGGGGACGGCACTGCCGTGCTTCCCTTGCTCAGGGACGTCCCCAGCAGGTCCACTTCGGAGACGTCCTGCCATACCGGTAGATCGTCCTGGAGGGCGGCGGCGGTCCGGATCAGCAGGGAGCGGTGTTCGGGATGTTCCTCCACTCCCTTGGGGCCCAGCGTCCGCAGCCACGCGGCCAGCAGTCCGCGCATCGCGGAGTCGGGCAGCGGATGCGCCGAGTCGCGTGGCGCGTACAGCCAGAAGTCTTCCTCCACGGGGGCGTCCTGGCCGAGTGGGGTATGCGGTCTGGGGCGGACGATCAGCTCAGGGGCCAGCGTTTGAAGGACTCCGTCGAGCCTGCGAGTGGGCACGGTTCTGTGCTGGTCGGGGCTGTTTCTGCCGAGGTTGTGGAGGGCGAGCAGCTCCGCGCGCCAGTGCTCCGGGAAGGACAGGGCTCGGTAGTCGGCGGTCCACGGGATCCTGTTCGGCGCTGTATGGGGGACCGACTGGTATGCGGCACGGCGGATGGTTTCGTACATGGTTCTACCTCATGGCGTGGGCGTAGGTGCGCAGGTCGGGCAGTTCAGGAAGGGGTGGTGCCGACATGGAGCCGGTCCAGCGCCTCGTACAGAGGTTGGTAGAGCATCCGGACCAGCGCGGCGTCGGCGGCGGGTATGCCATGACCGTCACGGAAGTAGGGCGCGAGCACCTGCCGAAGCCGCACCAGCAGCCCAGGGTCCTTGAGCCAGGAATGGGCCCGGCCCGTCAGCGGCAACGGCGCTCCGGAAGCGGCGAGCAGGGGCGCGAACGCGGCATCGACGAAGACGACCCTCGCCGGCACACCGCCACGTACCAGACGTCCGATGACCTGCCAGATCGCGACCAGCTGATCCCAGGCGAACGACCACTTCTCGCCGTCCGAGAGGCGGGAGTACATGTACTGCCGCGACAGCAGATGCCGCCACTCGCGGCGAGAGGCGGTCCGGAACGACTTTCCGGCCGCGTCGAGGTGACTCTCCTTGCCCACCATTTCACCGAAGGTGCCCTGCGCGAGACCGGGATGGTCCCGTACGAAGCGGGTGGCCCAGTCATTGATCGCGAAGATGGCCAGAGAGAGGTCGTCGGGGCGTGGATGAGGCCGGACGAGGAAGAAGACCGTACCGAAGGCGGCCACCCGCTCCTCGTTGGGCCGCTGCGGGACGGTGAGAATGTTGTGACCGCGCTCGATCGCGAGCAATGGCGCCACCAGGATCTCCGCGTCCGGATCCTCGGCGAACGAGGCGAGATCGCCGCGTCGCACGACACCGGCCGCCGGGGCACCGTCGGGGTAGGCGGAGTTGTGGCCCGTCAGGCTGACGTCACCCACTGGATCGAGTTCGGCGTCGTCCGCGGCGAGAACCCGGACGCCGGCCTGCCATCGGGGGATGTGGCGTAGCGCCTCGGCAGCGGCCGTGGCCTCGCGATAGCTCCCGACGAGCAGCAGCGCCCGGCGGCGGCGCGCGTCACCGATCTGCGCGAGTTCACGCTGGAGTGGGCTGGTGTCCCCGCCTCGGCCGGGCCTGGCCAACTTGTCGATCATCAGACGCAGTACATCCGGCCGGGTGTCCGGATCCTGCCCGGAGAGCCTGATGGGTCCGCCCTGACTGTCGTAGAGGAACTCGGTGCGGAAGCTCGTGCCCCGGATGGCTTGGAGTGCCCGCTCGTTGGGTTTGAGGACGGCTCGGACAGGCGCCAGGACATGGGCGCGTGTCGAGGTGCCGGCCCAACTGGTGCCCGACATCAGCAGGACATGAGGGCCACGGTGCCCACGCACATGGTCGGCA
Organism: Streptomyces paludis; assembly: GCF_003344965.1. Classification (NCBI taxonomy): domain Bacteria; kingdom Bacillati; phylum Actinomycetota; class Actinomycetes; order Kitasatosporales; family Streptomycetaceae; genus Streptomyces; species Streptomyces paludis. The sequence goes on from NZ_CP031194.1 coordinate 6,844,519, forward strand.
CCGAGATCGGGCAGGTTCAGCAGTAGTTCGCGGCCGACCCCCGCACATCGGAAGAAGCGCAGAGTCCCGATGCAACGCCCTTCTGAGTCACGAGCGTTGGACTGCTCGTCCGGAAGGTACTGGAACCCCAGGACATTGCCCATCGGGGCTTCGGGAACCAGCGGCGCATAGTCGAGCGGAGGACGGCGGGTGAGGTCACCGCCGTCGGTGTCCAGATGGAGAGCCGCCTCGACCTGGGGCCAGGGAAAGGTGAGTCGGTCGAGCCGCTGATGCAGCACCGCGAGGATCAGTGTGAACTCCAGCCTCCACGCCGCTCGCTCGAACCAGGCTTCCGACCCCCGGACCGAATCGGGCTCGGTTGTCTCGTCCTGGTCCGCCGGATCCGTCGATGGATCATGCTCGGCGGTCAGCAGAGCGTCGAGGAACGTACGCACCCGTCTGCGGGTGTTCTTCTCGATCAGGGTGTGCAGCAGGTCATGGGCGAGACGGATCAGTGTGTCCGTTTCCGTGCCGTACGGACCGCGGTCGCCGAGCGGATCGTCACGGAAGGCATCGAGCAGCCGGGTCACCTCCTGGCGGCGCCGGGCGCGGGCGTCGACCGGTGGGCCGAAGGCCGGATCCAGCTCCTCGTCGTCCTCGTACAGTTCCCACTCGTTCTCCACCTGTGCCTCCGCAGCGGAGTCGGAACCGGAGGCGGAGGGGTGCGCCGGGTACCACTCGTGCAGCAGCTTCTCCTGAAGGGTCCAGGCACTGAAGTAGTCGATCTGGGCCCAGTCGCGCAACTTCTTGTCGCTGATGAGCATCGCGTACAGCCGGTTGGTGGCCGCGCTGACCACATCGAGCGAGGCCGACCACCGCTCCACATCGCGATCGGAGAGGGGGAGTCTCCCCTGGCGAGCCAGCTCGGCGATCTCATCGGTCTGGAGCCGGTCCAACCAGGAGTCCGGCCCCTTGGTGACCAGAGTGGCGGACGGGGCGAACATACGATCCAGCGTCATCTGCACACGGTCGACCTCGTCCACGATCATCATGTCGCTCCGCAGACAGGCGAGTTCCAGATACCGCAGACGCTGGGCATTCAATTGCCGCGGTACCGGAGACAGGACGAGGCTCGCCGGATTCGCCACCCAGATCAGCGCGTCGACAAGGTCGCGCGCCACCGAGTGCCGGGGGCAGGCGCTCCACAACGGGCAGGCGTGCACCGGTTCCTGGGGTCCTTCGTCCCCGGCGCCCGCCGCCGGCACTCCGAGGCTGTCGTCCGGAGAGGCGGGCGCGGCGCCACGGGCCCGCAGCAGTGCGAGACCGGCCTGGAGCACCGGCGACTGCGGTTGCGCGGAAGCCTGCCGTACGGGGTGCAGACCGCCGCACGGCGCGTCCGCGTATCGCAGTGGCACGGCGGCTTCGAGGCCGCGTTCCGCGTCCAGCGGACAGGCGGTGCTCAGCAGATCGAACGCACGGTCCTGGTGAGCCAGCAGAGAGGACTCGCCCCGGGCCGAGAGCCGACGGTGCAGCCGCTGGGTGTGCTGCTCCCGAGTGGTGTTCCCCTGGATCGGCGCGGCGCTCAGGCCGAGGGAGCGGAAGATTTCGGTCAGGGTCAGCTGCTCGGCGACATCCCCGACGACGAGCGTGGTACGCAGACCCTTTCGATGGCCCCAGACAGCGATCAGGCTCATCAAGGTGCTCTTTCCGGCACCGACCATTCCCACCAGATGTGTCAGCCCATGGAGAGTGAGGCGATCGGCCTTCTCGAAGGCGATGCCGTCGGACGCGCGCGTGTCCAGCTGGAGGTCCCCGAGGCGCCGCGACCAATTTCCGGGGCGCAGCCCCTTGCGCGACTCCTCCGCGTCCATCCAGCCGGCGGTCTCGGCCAGTTCGGTCAGCGGCACATCGAGGGGCCCGGCGGTCGCGGTCCGCACATCGACGAGGGGATGGCCGACGGCCGGTTCGAGAACCAGGTCCTCCGGCACGGACACGGAGGCGTACCGGCCGCGTTCCAAGAACCGGTGGGAACCGGCTCCGGCCCGGGGCAGCGGGTTCTCACTGAAGTCGGGAACTCTTCCCAGGTGTTTGTCGTAGAGGCCGAAACGGTACGAGGCGACGGGTGGATCCACACGCCGGGCCGGCCCCCCGGCCAACGGCACCCGGTAGCCACGAAGGCGCTCCGGGAGTTCCAGGTACGCGTCGAGACTCTGCTGCCACATACGGCGGCGCCGCAGCGGCCACAGCAGATGGCGTGCGGCCACCAGCGCCAGCTCCTCGGCGGGGCCGGCTGCGATCCCCGCCGCCTGCGCGAAGGGGTAGCCGCCGAGCAGCACCCACACCCCGTCGGCGGCCTGCCCGGGGTCCAGTGTCTCCAGCAGCCGCAGACCCAGCTCCACCTGGCACAGCAGAGCCGGCTTGGTTCCGGCGTGCTCCTGCGGCCAGGGGCGGAACCCCTTGACCAGGTCGCTGTACCAGCCACTTCGGTCACGCATCCGGAGTTCCTTTCCGCGGGTGGTCAAGAGGCGCGATCCGGGCAGTGGCGCCACGTTCGCCACGCAGCCGGGCGGCTGCGGCGGCTGTGAGTTGACTGTCCGTCATGAGCCGCAGGCCGGCCGCCCGGTCGCCGCGCTCCCGTTCGTACGCGGCCAGATAGTCGCCGCGTACCTCCACCCGGAACCGCGGCACCACCCAGCACGCCTCGTCGTAGTAGGGATCGGGGCGTACGGCTTCCGCCTTGCTGCCCAGCAGCCCCGGATGAGCCCAGTCCTTGACGTCGACTGCCCAGACATGGCCGTCGGGGAAGGTGATCCGCAGGTCGTACGCGTCGTAGCCGGGCCACATCTCGACGGTGACGTCCATACGCCGCAGCGTTCGTTCGAGGTCTGTCTCGGCACGCCCGGGGCCGGTGACGAACTGCCGCAGCGGTCGCCTGAGCTGGCGGACCTCACCTGCCTCGTCGACGGGTAGGGGGCGGCCAGGGACAGGGACGCCGTAGTACCTGCACTGGTCCCGCTCGCACCACCAGCCGCCGTCGGCCAGGGGTGTGAGCAGGGTGCGGCAGCGAGCACACGGGGTGTACGCGCCGTCGCGGACGAGGCCGGCCGGCACGGCGGCGTAGATCTCGTCGAGAAGCGCCCGCACCGGATCCAGATAGAGATCGGTGGTGATGTCGAACCAGTCGGCGCTGGTCAGCACGGGACGCTCGACCAGAAGCCGGCGGAACGCGGTGTACGACTCGGGTGAGGAAGCGTCGCGGCACGCGCGCATCGCCTCACCGATGACAAGCCGGTCGTACTGCCGCGCGGCGCTGTCGCCGCGCTCGTGCACGGCCCATTCGTGACAGAGCTGGCTCGGCGCACCCGAGGCCGGGTCGATCAGCCGGTCGTTCTCACCGAACACATCGGGGGGCAGTCGATCGAGTGGCCAGCCACCGACGGCCCGCGTCCGGCACCAGCGCAGCAGATCCGGCAGGCTCGCCGGTGGCCGGGCGCCATTGCGCAGACACGCCAGTACGACGCGGTCCAGAGCTTGCTGCGCCTCCGCGGGATAGGGAAGGGTGAACGAATCGAGTCCGGAGACATCGGCCAGCCGGACGACGGCTGTGGCGACACTGCGCAGCAGACGGACATCGGGGTTGGCGAGCCAGTCGGTGACGGGCGGTGCGTCAGACATGTGCGGTCCCCTCGGGCTCGGGGACGGTCGCCGCCGCGGGCGCGGCCGTCGGTTCGGACATCGGTTCGTGCGTCGCGTTCGCGGCGACATGGTCCGTGCCCGCCAGGCACCATCGCCGCGCGTCGCAGTCGTGACAGTGCCGTCCGGTCCGCGGCTCGTATGCCGTGTCGTGGAGCAGCGGCTGCGCCAGATCGGCGATCACTTCACGCGCCTCCTCCACCACCTCGGGTCTGCCGGGATCGATGGATTCCAGGGCGGCGTCCGTCGCGTTCAGCAACTCGAACTCCACCCGGGTGCGTGCGGGATCACCCCCCACCGCGCCGGCCGCCAGCAGGAGCACTCCCAGGGCCAGTTGCGGGTACTGACGCATGAGCGGCCTGCCTTCCCACAGAGCGCGGGCGGAGGTCTTGGTCTCCCGCCAGATCCAGTGGCCGGAGCGGGTGTACAACAGATCGGGGACGGCGAGTACCACGACATCCAGCTCGGGCACGTAGCCCGTCACCTGATGCTGCGTGAGGACTTGCTCGGTCTCTCCGAGCCTGTCCAGTGGGCACAGTCTGCGGTGCTCGTCGAGCATCCCCGCGGCCTCCCGCGCCGACTCACCTTCCAGCCGGTGCCCGTCGGCCGACCAGGTGTCCCGATCCGGATGCGGCGGCAGATCGCGGCAGCCTCGCGGTAGTCGCGTGGCGTGGGCCTGGTTCAGCCAGGCGTCCACGGCGCGCCCGCGCCCGGCCCCTGGGCCTTCGGACGCCAAGGAGGTCAGGCCGAGCCGGCGTGTGAGGTGGTATTTGGCGGGGCACTCGCCATGGACCCGCAGATCCCATGCGGAGACGGAACGTCGGGGCCGCGGTGGTACGACGGGCGTTCCGCCCCACAGGCCGGGGGTTCTGGGCAGGGCGTCGCAGTCTCCGATGACCTTGCAGGAGACGCAGCTGGGTCCCGGCGCGGTGGCTGTTCCCGTGGCGGCCCGGTGGAAGGCCGGCGCGGCGTACGTGGTGAAGTGCGTCCGTACCTCCTCGCGGCCCCAGTCCAGCAGCGGTGCCGCGACCCCGTCCGCGCACCCGAACCCGAACACCCGTACCCGGTCAGGCAGTCCGGACCCGCCCGGAGCCTCGGGATACGGCTTTCCGTACCGGGGGCGCCGGCATGCCTCGCCGTTTGCCAGTACGTGTGCCAGCGCGCCTTTTTCGGCCTTCGGTCTTTCGTGCCTGGCCCGGCCGAAGGACGGCAGCCACAGATCGCGCAGCGTTCCGTCCGCCGACGCGTACCGGCGGCCCCACGCCGTGTGCTCGTACTGCCGTGCTCCACGCCCGTCGGGCATGCCGGAGATGGGGGTACGGGCCATCCACTCCAGCCGCTCGGGCTCGGTCCCGGGCAGTCCGGCGGCCCTTGCGGCCCGTTGCTCCTCGGCACGGGCGAGGACAAAGCGCTCCACGGCCTCGGCTGTCCAGCGCAACAGTGCCGGATCCGCGGGCGCCTTTCCCCGGCGTCCGAAAGTTCCCCGGGTGAGGGAGAGTTGCTCGATCGTCCTCTCCAGAGGCCATTTCTGGTGTTCCATGGCATCCAGGGCCGCCATGAAGGGCCCCATTCCGAACTCCTCGCGTGGATTGGCTCGGAAGGAAGTGGACGGGATCGCCGGAACGAGCGGGCGTACGGCCGCGTGTACGGCGGCGGGGCAGTGGCGCGGGGACGGCCGGGTGACGGTGCTGCTCACCCTGATGAGCCAGCGCGGGTCGTGCGGAGTGCGGGGAGTTGTCGGCGGATTGGGCATTTCCACCCCCGGGGGATAGGGCATGGCGGACAGGGCCGTGCTTTTCCGGATACGCCTCGGATGACCGGGGCGCACCCCAGCATGGCACATGTCTGTGAACATAGTCCATGAAGATAAGAGGTGGTGATCGATTCACGCTATGCTGCCGGTGCGGCAGCCGGTGATGGCGCCGGCCGCTGGAACAGCGTGGAGAGGCGGACATGCGGGATTCGGAAGTGCGCGACGGGGAAGTCATCCGCGACCGCTACAAGCTCGTGGCGCCGATCGCCAGCGGCGGTATGGGCCATCTCTGGCGAGCCGAGGATCTGCTCGACGGCGGATTCGTGGCGGTGAAACTGGTCCGCTTCGACCAGGAGAATCTGCGCCGACTCGACACGCGGGAACGGGTGGCGGAAGAGGGGACGCTGCGAGGCCGGTTCAAGAACGAGGGGGATGTTCAGCGCTGGTTGAAGCACCCCAACATTCCGGAGATCTACTGCCAGGGTGTGCACCGGGGGATGGACTACCTGGTGATGCGCCTGGTCGAGGGCCAGTCGCTGCACGACTTCTTGGAGGGGGGTCGGCAACTCCCCCTCGGGCCCGCCGTTGCCGTGGCCGTACAGGTGGCCGAGGCCCTCGCCTGCGCGCACGACCGGTCGGTCGTGCACCGGGATGTCAAACCCGAGAACATCATGCTGCCCTGGGAAGGCGGAGCGATGCTGCTGGACTTCGGAATCGCGCGGTCTCTCCATTCGGCGGCGCCACGGTACACCAAAGAGGGCACCAGCATCGGAACCCTCGGGTACCAGGCCCCCGAACAGATCGTGGGGAAGGAACTCACCACCCGCACGGACTCGTACGGCCTGGGCTGCGTCATGTACGAAATGCTCACCGGCCGCGGCCCGTTTCTCGCCGCGGACCCGGACGTGCTGGCGGCCAAGCACCGTTTCGAGGAACCCCTGCCGCCCAGCTGTCACGCCGCCGGTATTCCCCCTGAACTTGACGACCTTCTCCTGCGTATGCTCGCCAAGGACCCCGGCCGACGCCCCGGTATCCATCAGGTACTCGCCGAACTCCGTCCGTTCCAGCCCGTTCTCGGCGACCCGGCGCCGCAGCCCCGCCTGCACCCGGATCCCACGCTTCCGCTGCGTGTCCCGCCGGAGAACCCGCCCTCCACCGCCCCCCTCAGGCATCCCGGCGGCCCCGTGCAGGACGAATGGCTGAGCGAGTCGGCGACGAAGAAGACATGCGAACAGGCGGAGTCCGAACTGGCCGTGGGTGCGCCGGGTGAGGCGGTACGCCGCCTCGCCGAACTCGCGCCACGGGTACGGGAGGAGTGGGGAGCCCGGCGTCCTCTGGTCCGCCGGGTGTGGGAGCTGGCGGCAGAAGGACTGCGGCTCCTCGGGGACTGCGCGGAGGCGGCCCCGCTCTACGAACGGCTCGCCGAGGACGTGAAGCGCCGTACATCGGACGAGGACCGGACGGAGTACGCGGTGCTGCGGCTGCGTGCGGCCGAATGCGGCCTGGTCTTCGGAGAGATCGAGCCGGCCGCGGCGGCGCTGGCGGAGGCCCGCTCGCTCCTCGGGCAACTCTCCGATCCGCGACGAGCGACACGAGTGCGGAGGGTGATTCAGGAGGTGGGAGCCGACTCACTGGAGGTGTGCACCGACCCCGGGATCACGGCGGCCATCGAGGACGTCCTGCGCGAGCCCGGCGCGTAGTCCCGAAACCGCGCGGCTTCCACGCGCTCACCGTCCCGTGAGCCGGCCCGCCACGAGCCCGTCACTGAGATCGTGCACGATCTCCTTCCCGAGGATGTCCAGCCGGTTCAGCAGCGACTCGAAGTCGGCCAGATGACGGAACGCTTCGCTGTGCCGCTGTTGTTCCCCCAACGGCATTTGCAGTACCTGGAGTTTGCGAACGTCCACCCGGGACGTGCTCGACGCGTGTGTCCCCGCCTGACGGCCGTTCGAGGGTGCGCGCAGACACCCCGCGAGAAACCAGGGGTCGAGCCGCTCCGGAGCGGCCCGCAGGGCGTGCAGCTGCGGGCCGAGCAGCATCGGCGGGCCCTGGTGCACCCAGGCCGAGAAGCCTCTGCTCACTCCCACCACCACGACATCGCCCGGTTCGGCCAGCACCGCCGATGGAGCGTCCGCCGCCTCGGCGGGGAGCCATCCGCCGGGCCGGCCGTCGTACAGCACATCGGGCACAGTGAGCACGGGGACACCGGTGCCGGGGAACAGGTCACTTGCCGGGGCCGGTTGTACGGTGGGCTGCTGTCCGGTCCGCAGGGTGAGTGCTCCGGCGCGGATGAGTTCACCGACCGTCGTCGTGCGCTGTTTCCCCGTCTCGTCGGAGACGAGCGTGAGCCCGGCCAGTTTCCGCCCGATGTCCCGCACGCCATCGGCCAGTTCACCGAACCGGATCCATGAATCGCGGAGTCCCGGTGCGTCCTGACCGGGGGCTCTGGGAACATGCCGCGCCGGTGTGAGGTCGACCTGGTCGTCCAGAAGCTCGATGGCGGGTACGGCGACGGCGCCGCCGGCCCCCTTCGCACCGTTGTCGAGCGCGTCCGTGATGTACGCGGTCAGTGCGGGCCAGTCGACGCCGGAATCCCGGAGAGTCTCACGCTCCGGGCCCGCCGCGTCGATCAGGAGGAGGTTCCCCGTCCCTGGGTAGGAACCCGCCGTCCCCGTGACATCCGGGGCGCGCAGCACCCACAGCTGGAGCGAGACGCTGTGCGGCTGGGCACAGCCGGCCGGCAGTGCGATCACCGCGCGCAGCAGTCCGTTGCGCAGCAGCCCGCCCCGGATCCGGCGCCCGGCCTTGCGGGAGGCCACCGCCGGAGGCAGCAGCACCACAGCCGTTCCCCCGGGGGCGAGCCTGGCGGCGATGTGCTGCACCCAGGCGAGTTCGGGCTCCGTACGCGGTGGCAGACCATAGGTCCAGCGCGGGTCGGTGGCGAGTTCCTCGTACCCCCAGTCCCGTTCGTTGAAGGGCGGGTTGCACAGGACGATGTCGGCCCGTGCGGAGGCGAACGGATCGGCCCGCAGCGAGTCTCCCTGCCGTACATCGCCGTGCCCGGGTCCGCCGGAGGCGGTACTCGCCACCTCCAGCCGCGCGGCGGCCAGCGCGGCGAGCGTGGAGTCCTTCTCGCACCCGCTGAGCGTGGCGGGACCGAGGCCCTCCGACATCGCCGCGGCGGCCAGGAGATGGCCCGCGCCGCAGGCCGGGTCGAGTACGGTCGTCGGCCTTCCGGTCACGGCCGTGCCACGTGCCCGGACGGCGATGCCTGCCATGAGGGCGGCCAGTGGTTCGGGTGTCGCACTGATCTGCCGTACGTTCACGTCGAGCCAGCGTCGCAGCAGGAAGGCATAGGTGTCCGCCGCGCCTTCACGACGGCCCAGCTCCACCGCCTTGCGTACCAGCTTCTCCGCGTCGGCCGACAGATTGAACGGCACCGGGCGGCCGGAGCCCGCTGCGCCGCGGCTCATCCGGTGCCCGGCCGCCGCGATCGCGAGGCCTGTCTCGTCCCTGCCGCGCAACGCCTCGAACTGGGGCCAGAGCCATTCGCGGCCCCCGGTCTCCTTGATCTTGTTCTGCGCACGCAGCCAGGTCTCGACATCGGCCAGCGCGAACTGGGGGCTCGCCTCGGTGCCGCCGACGGGTGCGGGGAAGGAGCTGTGCCGCCGCCGCCAGTTGCTGACCGCCGCTCTGCCCACTCCCGCGATCCGCGCGATCTCCGCGAGGGTCACCGGTACAGCGCGAGCTGACGTCATCAAGATCTCCGGGGTCGAGTTAACTGGCGGGTCACGTCAGGCTACTACGACCGTTGACTTTGTTCACAGTGTGCGAGGGGATGTTTACGCGTTCATGACCGGGTGTCCCCGGCGAGGGCCGACGGCAGGGAGCAGGAATCGGCTTGGCTCTCCGTGCCAGGACACGTGGAGCGCTTCGCGCGCCCGGGTACAGGCGACGAACAGCAGGCTCAGTTCGCTCTCGAGGTCTTCCTGATGTCGCTGGGCATCGACGGCCGCGGGAGTGATGGCCGCGGGCATCGGCACCGTACCGTCACTCACACCGGCTACCGCCACACAGCGGAATTCCAGGCCTTTCATCCGATGCATCGTGCCGACCCGAACACCCGGTCCCGGTCCCGGCGCGCCCGACCCCAGGACGTAGGCGGCGATCCCGTCCCGCTCCAGGGCCCCCGCCAGTTCGCGCCCGAACTGGGCGTAGCGGACGGCGACGCCGATGTCCTCCGGTTCGACGCCGGCGGAGATCCACTCCCCGGCGCGCGTCACCAGCGCGCCGATCTCCTCCGTCCTGCCGTCGCAGCCGAGCGTTTCGGGGCGTGCGCCCCGCAGCGTCGAGCGGTAGCCGGACAGGGTCTCGTCCCCGCCGTCCATGTCGTCCGGCTCCTCGCCGGTCAGCAAGGACGCCGCCCAGGCCAGAATCTCCCGGGTGGTGCGGTAGTTGATACGGAGCCGGTACGAGCGTCCGACCACCTGGACGCCGATGGAGCGGAGCGAGACCTTGTTGCCGTAAATGCGCTGATGCGTGTCGCCGGCGAGGAAGAGATCGTCGGGTCCGGGAGGGACGAGCGCACGCAGGAACCGCCACTGGGCGGGGTGGAGATCCTGCGCCTCGTCGACCACCACATGCCGGAACGGGCGCCCGCCTGCCCCCGTTCCCTCCCCACCGCTCTCCCCGGCCCGCTCGTCGAGCACGCGTGCCGCCTCCGAGCACACCTGCAGAAACGTGAACTCACCGTTCTCGGTGAGCTGTTTCTCGAACTCCGCCACAGCGCGCCACAACCGGGCCCGTTTCAGCGGCGCGAGCCGCGTGCCACGGCCTGCTCTGACCGCCTTGAGGTATGCCTCGGGGGTGCGGATGGCCTGCGCCAGCACCACCTGCCGCCACTCCTGGTCGAGGAAGACATCGGTGAAGTCCAGCCCCAGCCGATCGATGATCCGCGTCCAGCGCGCGGTGATCTCCCGCTGGTCGACGAGCAGTTTCAGCGGCTTCCCGCCGTTCGCCGTCCGCAGGGTCTGGTTGGCCAGCGCGTCGACATGGACCACCCGCACCTTGGCCCGTACGGTGCGGTCCGTGACCAGCAGCTCCAGACAGCGTTCCAGCTCGGCCGCGAGATCTTTGGTGTACGTGGTGAGCAGGATCGAGCCGTTGGGCGCGTCCGCCGGGAGCCGCCGGGCCAGGTGGTACGCGCGGTGGAGCGCGACCACGGTCTTGCCCGTCCCCGGGCCACCGCTGACCCGTGCGGGTCCGGCGTACGAGCCCCGGTAGGCCACCCGATGCTGACTCGGATGGAGGAAGATCCGCCACGCGTCGAAGGGCCGCCGGAGGATCTCCATGAGCTCGTCGGGCCCGGACACCAGCGTGACCCGGCCGCGCGAGCGTGCCATCGCGCCGGCCAGCCCGTCGTCGTCGGACGTATCAGGGGTCTCGGCGGCGGTCTGGGCGTACGCCTGAACGAGTTCGCGGTCGATCTCCTCCGGTTCCATGCCGGTCGCGAGCCCGAGCAGCACGTCGTACTGCTGCTCCGGCAGGACCTTGTGCAGCGCCTCCAGGTGCCGCTCGTCGGGGATCAGCCGGATGATCGGCAGGATCTCCGTGTCCACACCGAGACTGCGCAGGATCTTGTCCGGGTACGAGGCCACGGTGAACAGGCGGCTCGGCTCATCGGCGGCCACGGCCCGCAAACTGGCCGTCGCGCGCTCCAGGGCGACATCGTTGCGGATCTCGATGCCTTGGGTGGCCTCGTTGACCGACGCACGGTGTTTGGACGCCCAGGCGTTCGCCTTGTCGTGCGGCAGGACCTTCAGCAGGAGGAAGCTGTCACCCCGCTCGGACTTGAGGACGACGCCCCGCCAGAAGTTGTTGATCCTGATGGTGCGCAGTCTCGGATCCCGCTGGTGTGTGAGTTTCTCCAGGTGCAACCCGCTGTGGGTGGCGGAGGCGAATTTCTCGAACGCCTCGTGGACCCGCTTCTGTACCGGCTTCTCCAACGCCGCGAACTCCAGCAGGAAGTCCCGGTGCATTCCCAGCGTCGCCATCCCAACCCCTCGCGCTCCGTGCCCGCCGTGTGATCCGATCACTGTACTGACCAGCCGCTCAACCACGAGGCCCGTCAAGGAAGTCGTACTTCTGGACTCCCGGACGGACTCATCGGCGAGGAAGGAACGCCACGGACGCCATGAACGCCATCTACGGTGCCCCTCGGGGAGACATCCGGGCAGGAGCCCTGCTGGGCCATCGATACCGCCTCGAACAGCCGCTCGGTCGAGGGGCGATGGGCCAGGTGTGGCAGGGGCGCGACGAGCACCTGGAGCGAAAGGTGGCGGTGAAGACAGTCGTCTCCGAACTGCTTGTCGAGGCGGTGGAACGTGAGCAGGCCCAAGCTCGTTTCCAGCGGGAGGCGAAGGCCGCCGCGGCGCTCGATCACACCAACATCGCCACAGTCCACGACGCGGACATCTCCGGTGATGTCTTCTGGCTGGTGATGCAGCTCGTCGACGGAGCGACACTCGCCACCGTCCTCGACGAGCGGGACCGCCTCGATCCGGACGCGGCCGCCGCGGCCGGCGCCCAGCTCTGCTCCGGGCTGGCCGCCGCCCACGCCGCCGATCTGGTACACCGTGATCTGAAGCCCGAGAACGTCATGGTGCGCCGGGACGGAGTCGTGAAGATCCTCGACTTCGGTCTGGTCAAGTTGGTCTCGGACCCGGGCCCCCGGCTGACCGCCACCGGGATGCGCGCCGGTAACCTGCTCTACGCGTCACCGGAGTTGATCGGCGGCAGTCGGGATCTGGACGGCCGCAGCGACCTGTACAGCGTGGGTTGTCTGCTCCACCACATGCTGACCGGTGCGCCGCCCTTCCCGGCCGCCGGCCCGGCCGCTCTTGTGCGCGCGCATCTCACGGAGCCGCCGCCCGTGCTCGCCGACTCCGGTGTCACCGTGCCCGACGGCCTTCAGGAGTTGGTGCACACCCTGCTTGCCAAGGACCGCGACGACCGTCCTGCCTCGGCCGCCGAGGTCTACGCGGCTCTCGGGCCGTTCCTGCCGGTCTCCGCACCGGGCGCCGACACGCTGCGGCGGTTCGGGCCCGAGGACCCCCGGCGGCCGTTCGTCATGCCACTGGGGCCCTACCCGGTGTGACGAGTGGGACACGCAGAGAGTGAGAGGATGAGCGGGGCATGCGGGGCGGGGCGCCGAGACAGTGGGGGACAGAGCGTGAATCAGTACGTGAATCAACGGATCCTGGGGCGGTACACGCTCGAACACCTACTGGGCCGGGGCGGCATGGGCGAGGTCTGGGCGGCGCGCGACGGGCGGCTCGAACGGTCGGTCGCGGTCAAGTTCCTCGCTCCCCGGGGCCAGAGCAGCTCCCTTTCCGCGATCGAGGAACGGTTCCGCCGCGAGGCCCGGTACACGGCGCGGATTCGGCACTCAGGTGTCCCTGTCGTCCACGACATCGGCCGGCTCGAGGACGGCCGGCTGTATCTGGTCATGGAACTGGTCCGCGGAGACACGCTCGCGACGCTGCTCAAGGACGGCGGACCGTTCGCCGTACCCCGCGCGGCGGCTGTCGCCGAGCAGACCGCCGGCGTACTGGTACGGGCCCATGGCGTCGGTGTGGTGCACCGTGACCTCAAGCCCTCGAACCTGATGCTCACCCCGTCCGGAAAGGTCAAGGTCCTCGACTTCGGCATCGCCGCCGCGCTCGAACCTCGCCCCGACGAACCCAGGCTCACCACGACCGACGGAATCCCCGGCACCCCCGGGTTCATCTCGCCCGAGCAGGCGGACGGCGGCCCCGCGACCGAAAGCAGCGACCTGTACGCGGTCGGCTGTGTGCTGTACGAACTCCTCGCCGGGGTGGCGCTGTTCGCGGCGCCAACCCCGCACGCTCTGATGTACAAGCACGTGTACGAGACGCCCCGGCCGCTCGGGGAACACCGTGCAGATCTTCCCGCGGACCTCGCCGGTCTGGTGATGCGATTGCTCGCGAAGAAGCCCCAGGACCGGCCCGGCGCGGCGGAAGTACGAGAAACGGCCCGTCGCTGGACGGTTCGTTCGCCCGCTGAGCGGCCGGCGAGGACCGGTACTCCCGAGCGCCGTACGGACCCCGCGACCCTACGGCTGCCGGGCGGCCGGGCGGACCGGGCGAGCGCGCCGGGCCGGACCGCGGCCGGTGACGACGCGTCCGATGTGGTGCGGGCGCGGCTCCGGAAGGTGCTCGACACACAGGACGTCCAAGGGGCATTGGCCCTGGTGAAAGAGCAGCTTCACGGTCTGAGCCGGCCGCTGGACTGGGTCGTGCCCGCGGCCGACTGGCTCAGACTCTTCGAATTCCTGATGGGCGCGGAGATCTACGTCGTGGCGATGTCCGGCTATCGGGGGCTCCGGCAGGCACTGGTGGAAGCCGTTCCTGAGGCCCGCGACAAGGACATCCTGGCCTGCCGTGCCGGGTTTGCCAGATGCCTGGCCGAACTCGGTCGGACGCAGGAGGCGCTCAACGCCTACCAGGCCCTCCTTCCCGCCCAGCGGAGCGCCGTCGGCCCGTCCGACCCGGCCGTGCTCGATATGCGCTATGAGATCGCCGCCATCAGGGCCCGCATGGGAGACCGGCCGGCCGCACAGCGGGAGCTGCGGGACTTGCGCCACGACCTGATGCGTCACCTTCCGGACGACGGTGACCGCAACGAGCGCGTGGACGCGCTCCTGGGACGGCTCGCCCGTATCTCGCGGGCGGTACCCACGGATCCTGCACATTGATTGTGAACTGTGTTCACGATCGGCTCTCTTTGTTACGCTGCCCCAGTGCTCGCCCCTGAGACAGCGCAGACCACCCGCACGCCCCGCCAGGACCGAGAGAAGGCGATCCAGCGATGACGCAGGCCGCTCACCGTGCAGCCACCCCGGCCTCGGCGCCGGCCCCGGACGCACGGCTCCCCAAGGAGAACGAGCTGGTCGAGGTACGCGGCCAGAGCTGGGTGGTCGCCCGGGTGGAGCCCGGCGGACCACCGTCCGAAGCCGCTCCCGTATCCGCTGCCGCCGCCACCGCGACCCTCGTCCATCTCCAGTCAGTCGCGGACGGTCGCTTCGGTGACACCCTCTCCGTCATCTGGGAGGTCGAACCGGGCCGCCGTGTGCTCCCCGCCGGATCGCTCCCCGACGCCTCCACCGGCCAGTACGACACACCGTCCCGCCTCGCCGCGTTCCTCGACGCGGTCCGCTGGTCGGCGGTCGCCTCCGCCGACGCCAAGACGCTCCAGGCTCCGTTCCGCTCGGGCGTCGCGATCGAGCCGTACCAGCTCGAACCCGTCTCCCGGGCCGTCGGGGCTCCGCGTGTGAACCTCCTCCTCGCCGACGACGTCGGCCTCGGCAAGACCGTCGAAGCCGGGCTTGTCATCCAGGAACTGCTGCTGCGCGGCCGGGCCCGCCGCGTCATGGTCGTCTGCCCCGCCGGACTGACACTGAAGTGGCGCGACGAGATGGCCGAGAAGTTCGGCCTTGACTTCACCATCGTCGACTCCGAGCACTGCGCCCGGCTGCGCCGCACCCACGGCACCGCCGCGAACCCCTTCCGTGTGCACCCTCTGACCATCGTCTCCCTCCCCTGGCTGCGCGGTCAGAAGGCACAGCGCCTGCTCGGCGAGATCATCCCGTCCGGCGAGCGTACGGACGAGGCGGTGCCGGGACGCGACAGTGAAATCAAAGAAGCCGACGGACCGCGCCGCTTCTTCGATCTCCTCGTCCTCGACGAAGCCCACCACGTGGCACCGGCCGCGCCCAAGCAGGTCTACGCCGTCGACTCCCAGCAGACGAAGCTGATCCGATGGCTCGCCCCGCACTTCGAGCACCGGCTGTTCCTCTCGGCCACCCCGCACAACGGCTACCCCGAGTCGTACACCGCCCTGCTGGAGATCATCGACAACCAGAAGTTCATGCGGGGGATGAACCCGGACGACAAGGCAGTCCGGGAGGCCGCCAAGGAGACGGTCGTCAGACGGCTGAAGAGCACGGTCAAGAATCCCGACGGTACGGACCGCTTCCGCACCCGCACGACACAACAGCTCCCGGTCGACTACACCGACCGCGAACGCGAGATCCATACCCTCCTCTCCGAGTTCGCCGCCCTCCGCAAGAAGCGCATGACGAACAAGGCACGCGGCGGACGCCGTGCTGCCGACCTGGTCACCCTGCTGCTCAAGAAGCGGCTCTTCTCCTCCCCGGCCGCCTTCCTGCGTACCGTACGGATCTACCTCTCCCACCTGGACAACACCGCCGGCCGGCCCCGCGCGGCAGCGGCCGACATCCCCGACTGGCTGGCCGAGTTCCCCGAACTCGCCGCCGAACTCGACGACGAGTCCCTCGCCGACGCCGAGGACGACGCACTGACCCGGTCCACCCGGCTCACCCCGGAGGAGGACGGCGAGGAACTGCGCCTACTGCGCGAGATGGAGCGCTGGGCGCTCACTCACGAGGCCACCGCCGACTCCAAGGCGGCAGAGCTGATCACCTATCTCAAGGCCGTCTGCCGCACCGACGACCAGCACTGGCAGAACGAACGGGTCGTGGTGTTCACCGAGTACCGGGACACCCAGAAGTGGCTGGTCGACCTGTTGCGCCAGGAGGAGATGACCGACGGAGGCCGGGTCGCCCAACTCCACGGCGCTCTCGCCACTCCCGAACGCGAACAGATCCGCCTGGGCTTCCAGGCCGCCCCCGACGGCGACGAGGGCAGGGTACGGATCCTCATCGCCACCGACGCGGCCAGCGAGGGTATCGACCTGCAGAACCACTGCCACCGTCTGGTCAACTACGACATCCCCTTCAACCCCAACAAGCTCGAACAGCGCATCGGGCGCATTGACCGCTGGGGGCAGCGGAAGAACCCGGAGATCTTCCACTTCGTCGGCACGGGCTGGGAACAGGCGGACGTCGGTTCGTACGAGGCCGACCTGGAATTCCTCTCCCGAGTCGCCAAGAAGGTCGCGAAAATGGAGGAGGACCTCGGCTCCGTCAACGCGGTCATCGCCGACGCCGTACAGCGCAGAATGGCCGGCGACCCGACCCCCGTCGACATCGAGAACGCCAGACCCCGGCTCATCGCCGGCCGCAGCACCGGCGGAAACGTCGCCGCCGACCAGAACATCACCGCCCAGGCCAGACGACTCGCCGAACAGTACGACGAGTCCGTCACCACCCTCGGCCTCAACCCCGCCACCATCAAACGCGTCGTCGACACGGCCCTCGCCCTTGACCACCAGCAGCCGCTCAGCCCCTGCCACGACCTCGCCCAGGACATCGACGGCGACCTGTTCACCGTCCCGCCGCTCACCGGCACCTGGGAACGGGCGACCCGCGGCCTCGCCCACAAGCTGCGCCCCGCCGAACTGCGCCCGGTCACCTTCGACGCGAAGGTCGCCGCCGAGGGCCGTGACGACGTCGTACTCGCCCACCTCAAGCACCCGCTCGTCGCGCTCTCCACCCGGCTGCTCACGGCGGCCGTATGGAACGCCGACAGCGTCGGCCTGCACCGCGTCACCGCGGTGGTCACCGACGATCCCGCCGTCGAGACCACTCTCGTCAGCGCGTACGCCCGCTATGTCCTCACCGGCACGGACGGTACCCGGCTGCACGAGGAAATCCTGTACGCGGGCGGCTGGTTCGGCGACACCGGACGCTTCCGCCGCTGGGAGTCGGTACGTTCCCAGGGCGCCACCCTCGCCCACGCGCTCACCACCGGCACACCGGCCGCGCCGCATCTGCGCGACGGCCTCTCCGAAGCCTGGCCCCGGCTCGGCAAGCCGCTGTACGACTCTCTCTCCGCCCGCGCCCGCGAACTGCGCGCGAGCCTGGAAAGGCGCCTTCAGGAACGCAGGGACGAGGAAGAACGCCGGATCAACGCCACGCTCGACCGCTTCGAGGCCACTCTGCGCGCCAAGCTCAAGGAGGAGGGCGACAGCGTCGGCGACCAGATGGCCCTCTTCGGCGACCGCGAGGTCACCGCCACCGAACAGCACCAGTACCAGGAAGACCGCAAGCGCTGGAAGCTCCGCCTCGACAGCCTCGACGCGGAACGCACCCGTGAGCTCGCCGCCATCGCCGGCCGTTACCGTGAGCCCGGCTCGCACCTCTTCCCCGTAGCCGTCGTCTTCGTCATCCCCACCAAGGAAGCCCGCCGATGAGCCGCCGCCCCGACTCCGCCGCCCGCGGCCTTGCCGCCGCCAGGGCCAAGGCCCTCGACGGCCGGGCCCAGCACCAGGAATGGCTCGACCTCACCGAGGTCACCGGCCCCTTCCTCACCCTGCCCGTACTGCGCGGGACCTGGCCCCAGCTCGACGCCATCGAGAAGTCCCAGCGCGAGGCTCTGCGCGGCCGGCACGCCGACTGGCAGACCGATCCCAGGGCGGGTCGCGACGAATGGATCGCGCATATCCTGCGCGACCTGCTGGAGTGGGGCGACGCGCTCACGCTGCGCCAAGGGGATGACGACGATCCGCTCCTGGACCGCTTCACGATCCACGTCCCCGAACACAACGCGCGGCTCAGGGCCGACTTCGCTCTACGTGAGCCCGGCAGCGACCCCGCCGCCGAACCCGACACGGCGGCGGCGGCCAAGCGGGTACCCCTCCTCGGCATGATCCTGCCCGCGGGTACCGTCCCCACCGCGCGCGACGACGGCGCGGGCGGCGGCACGCGAAGCGGCAACGGTACGGCCGGGAGTACGCGAGGAAGCGCGGCGGGGAGCACGGCCGGAAGTATGGCCGGGAGTACGGGCGGCACCTGGTCGGCCACCCCCGCCGACCGCCTGGCCCGCCTCTGCCGCCACCACGGCATCCCCCTCGGCCTTGCCACCGACGGCCGTTGGTGGTGCCTGGTCTGGGCCCCGGTCGGCGGGGTGACCACCACCGCGGTCCTCGACTCCATCGGCTGGAACGAAGCGGCGGAACGCAACGTCGTGCGCGCCTGGATCTCGATGCTGCGCAGATCCCGCTTCTTCCAGTACGAGGAGAAGGACACCCTCGTCGGGCTCCTGAAGCGCAGCCTGGAAGCGGGCGAGGAAGTCACGGACGCACTCGGTGTGCAGGTCCGCCAGGCGGTTGAGCTCCTCGTCGACGCCATAAGCCGGGCGGACGCCCGCGCGATGGAGAACGGCGCGCCGGGCCTGTACCGGGAGGACATCGCGGCCGACGACGTCTACCGGGGCGCGGTCGCCGTCATGATGCGCGTCGTCTTCCTGCTCTTCGCCGAGGAACACGGTCTGTTGCCGGCGGACAACGAGGTCTACGCCCGCTCCTACTCGGCCCGTTTCCTCCGCGCCGAACTCAAGGCCCGGGCCGACGCCGAGGGCGAGGCATCCCTTGAACACACCACCGCGGCCTGGCACAGGCTGATCGCGCTCTTCCACGCCGTACACGGCGGTGTGAACCACCCGGAGCTGAACCTCCCCGCGTACGACGGCTCACTGTTCGACCCACGGAAATACGCCTGGCTGGAGTCCACCAACCCGCTCCTCCCCATCGACGACCGCACGGTCCTCCACATGCTCCAGGCCGTACAAGAGGTCCAGGTCGGCACGGGAAAGAACCGCGAGATCCGCACCCTCAGCTTCCGCACCCTCGGCGTCGAAGAGATCGGCTACGTATACGAGGGTCTCCTCTCGTACGACGGCGAGCGCGCGGTCGACACCGTCGTCGGCCTGATCGGACCGACGGGCCGCGAGCACGAGGTCGAGCTGCGCGAGCTGGAAGCCCTGGCAGCGGGCAGCCAGAACATCAAGACGTTGGCGAAGAAGATCGTCGACGCGTACAAGGAGCCCAAGCCGGGCATCGGCACACCGGCGAAGATCGAACGGCTCCTGGCACCCCTCACGGGCGAGCAGCGCACAGAGGCGGAACGCCTGATCGACGCGGCGTGCAAGGAAAGGGAGTTGACGCAGCGCCTGCTGCCGTTCTTCGGCATCATCAGGCGTGACCTGCGCGGCCTGCCGGTCGTGATCAGGCCCGGAGCCCTGTACGTCACCGAGTCCCCGCTCCGCAAGAACACCGGCACGCACTACACACCCCGGCGCCTGGCGGAGGAGGTCGTCCACCACGCGCTGGAGCCCCTGGTGTACGAACCGGGCCCGCTGCAGACGGCGGACCGCACGCAGTGGGTCCTCAAGAAGCCCCATCAGATCCTGGAACTCAAGGTCGCGGACATCGCGATGGGCTCCGCGGCCTTCCTGGTGGCGGCCTGCCGCTACCTTGCCAACAGCCTGATCGAGGCATGGGAGAACGACGGCCGCCCGGAGGCACTGCGCTACCGGGCGGGCCGGCGAGGCGACGCGATCACGGCGGTCGACGCCGAGTCGGACCAGGTCGTTGTCGAAGCGCGCCGCCAGGTCATCGAGCACTGCCTGTACGGCGTGGACATCAACCCCATGGCCGTCGAGATGGCGAAACTCTCGCTCTGGCTGGTCTCGATGGACCCGACCCGCCCGTTCACCTTCCTGGACGACCGCTTGGTGGCGGGGGACTCGCTGCTG
Organism: Streptomyces paludis; assembly: GCF_003344965.1. NCBI lineage: Bacteria > Bacillati > Actinomycetota > Actinomycetes > Kitasatosporales > Streptomycetaceae > Streptomyces > Streptomyces paludis. The sequence continues at coordinate 6,864,481 of NZ_CP031194.1, forward strand.
GGGGTAGCCAACATGCAGCAACTTGAGTCCATCCATCTGAAGCCGACAGGCCACGACGACATTTTCGGATGGGTCGAGGGCGCTCGCACGCGGGTGGACCAGCTAACTCGCGAACGGCTCGCCATCACTGCGATCAAGGGCATTGATCTGCCTGCGCTGCTCGACAAGCGTGAGCGCTTGGCACAGGTCAACCTTCACGCAGCACGGCTTCGGCTTGTCGGCGACTTGATCGTCGCGGCGGGGCTTGCCACGTGTGCCTCCGGCCGTGTGCACTGGTACGACGAGCAGGGTGGTACCCGCTTGCGAGACCTGTTCCCCACGGCGGCCAGCATCGTCGGTGGCATTGTCGCCGCAGGGGTAGCTGACGATGCAGAGTCGGTGTGTGCCGCACGAGCGTCGGCGAATGAATGGCTGCGCAGCGAACTACCTGACGGTGGCCTGGAACGGCGTCCAGTGCATTGGCCGTTGGAATTCCCCGAGGTGTTCTCGGGACGCAGTGGGTTTGACGCGATCATTGGCAACCCGCCGTTCCTTGGAGGACAGAAGCTAACGGGCGCGATGGGGGAGGCGTATCGGGAGTACCTGGTGGACTACCTTGCGGGCGGTAAACGGGGTAGCGCCGATCTTGTGGCCTACTTTGAGCTAAGAGCGCACAGTTTGCTGGGTGAATCCGGGCAAACTGGACTAATCGCGACGAATACCCTGGCCCAGGGTGACACCCGTGAAGTCGCCCTTGATCAGCTCATGGACGGCAAGTTTCAGATTCGCCGGGCTGTAAAGAGCGAGAAGTGGCCTTCGAGGTCTGCCGTGTTGGAGTATTGCGCGGTGTGGACCACGGCTCGTCCTCTTGACGCTGGCGCTGTGAGGATCCTTGATGGCTTGGAGGTTCGAGGTATCACCTCGTCCCTGTATCCAGAGTCGCGGGTGTCCGGTCGTCCGCATCGTTTGGCGTCCAGGGCGGGGCAGTCGTTCCAGGGTTCGAACGTGCTCGGCAAAGGATTCGTTCTCACCTGGGAGCAGGCCGAGGAGCTCATCGAGAGCGACCCGCGCAACCGGGATGTGATCTTCCCTTACCTCAACGGAGAAGACCTGAACTCCCGGCCAGACTGCTCCGCAAGCCGTCAGGTGATCAACTTCCACGACTGGACTGAGGAGCAAGCCCGCGAGTACCCGGAAGTATTCGCCATCATCGAGCGAGACGTGAAACCTGAACGAGCCAAGAACAAGCGAACCGCCAGGCGCGAACGGTGGTGGCAATACGCCGAGCGCGCGCCGAGGTTGTACGCAAGCATCGCCGGGATCGACCGTGTCCTGGTGGTAGCACGCGTGAGTAAAACAGGACTTCCAGTTCTTACATCCACAGCCCAGGTGATGAGCGAACAGACAGTTGTTTTTTCTACCGGTCGACTGCACCACCTGGCCTTTCTTAGTAGCGGGGTCCACTACACGTGGGCCGTCACCCGGGCGTCAAGCCTAAAAGGCGATCTTCGCTACACGCCGTCTGATGTTTATGAGACGTTGCCTCAGCCTGTGGCAACGGAACAAATGGAGAGAGTCGGAACCGCGCTCAATGAGTTGAGGGGCGGGATTATGGCCGATCGGCAACTGGGATTGACGAAGCTATACAACATGATCAACGATCGAACTGTTGTGGATAGCGATATTTCCTCCCTCCGCGGTGTCCACCGAGAGATTGATGCAGTCGTGACCGAGGCGTACGGGTGGTCTGATTTGACTCTCGGGCATGGTTTTTATTCAACCCGACAGGGCGCAAGATTCACGGTTGCACCTTCCGTGCAGACTGAAATTCTAGACCGTCTCCTGGAACTGAACCATGCTCAGTACAGAATGGAGGCAGTCAATGGGATTCACGCATCAAGGACGAGGTCATCAATGCGTCGAAATGCATCCACTCTCGGAGGATCGCCCAATAAATCAAACATGAATACCGATTCCGTCGCCTTGGATTCACTGTTTTGATTTCACGGATCAAAAAAGCGCGTCCATCCGCGCGGGCCCGGAATTTCCATCTTTGTCGCCGGTTGACCTGCCGGGTAGCAGAGTTTGACTACCGACGCTGATCAGGCAATGCGCACTCTCGGCATTCTTTTGTGTGTGATTAAGCTCAAGGAGACGGTCCAGAATCTCGGTCTGCACGCGAGGCGAAACTGTAAACCTTGTGCCCTGTCGGGTTGAATAAAAACCATGCCCGAGAGTCAAATCAGACCACCCGTACGCCTCGGTCACGACTGCATCAATCTCTCGGTGGACACCCCGGAGGGAGGAAATATCGCTATCCACAACAGTTCGATCGTTGATCATGTTGTATAGCTTCGTCAATCCCAGTTGCCGATCGGCCATAATCCCGCCCCTCAACTCATTGAGCGCGGTTCCGACTCTCTCCATTTGTTCCGTTGCCACAGGCTGAGGCAACGTCTCATAAACATCAGACGACGAGTAATTAAGATCCGCCTTCATCGTTGATGAGTTGCGCCATGCCCAACTTGAGTGCAATGAACTCGACATGAGGGCGAGATTCGCGTTGTCGGGCAGGGTGAAGACGCCCAACTTGTGAGACAGAACCTGCCTGCTGGGAACAAGAGTCGGCATTACCGTTCGGCTCACAAGCGATACCACCAGGACACGTTCCAAGTCGTGAATAGCCTTCAGCATCGCTGGCCGCTTCTCGGCGTACTGCCACCAATAGCGACTGTACATCGTCCGATTATTTGTCAGCCGCACAGGTTTCACGTCTCGCTCGATGATGGCGAATACTTCCGGGGATCGCCCCGCTTGTGTCGATAGTTAAACGTCCTACATTGGTAAAAACGTCAAGGGAGTGCGATCAATCAAGATAATAATCGTTCAAAATTTGACAGATTCCTGACGAATCGTTTAACGATCTTGTAGGGTGATCATTTTTTGCATATGACCCTTGATAGTTATGCGGCGTCCCAGCGTGCTGACGGTTACTCGCAGAACACCATAAATGCCAGAGTTCGATGCGTTCGAGCTATTGCCCGGGCTGCTGGTGTGGAGCCGGCGGGCTTGCGTGTGGAGCACGTTGGGTCGTACTTGGCTGCGAGGCCCCTCCTTCCTTGGTCGCGTCGAACTTATCTCAATCACCTGAAGTCGTTCGGTAGATGGTTGGGGGTTGATTTGGTGAAAGGGATAAGGAAGCCTCCTGCGCCGCGTTCCACGCCTAACCCTATAGCGGAACAAGACCTCAAGAAGCTGTCCGCTTCAGCGCGGGGTGTTCAGAGAGCGTGGGTGCTGCTTGGTGCCTTCTGTGGTTTGCGTGCTCACGAGACTGCCAAGATTGATCGAAAAGATGTGACGATACTTGAAAACGGAGACGTTTTTCTTCGCGTGATGGGAAAAGGTGGGCGAACGGATGTTGTGCCTGTCCCGCCTGTAGTCTTTAAGGAATTGAACCTCTCGGTTGAAGGTCCATTGTGGGCTGGTGTGCGTGCCGAAAAAGTGTCGCGGTCAATAGCGATTGCCGCATCGAAGCTTGGCATTCGAATGAGATATCATCAACTGCGACATAGATATGGCACTGCAGTTTATCGGGCTTCAGGAAAGGATCTACTGCTTACGCAGAAATTGATGCGGCACGCTTCTCCCGCAACTACCGCCGGATATGCGGCCGTAGCCGATGATCAAGCTTATGTCATAGTTGGAGCGTTGCCAGGTGCTGACCCTAAAACAACAAGACGAGATATCACGAGGAAGTGGACCTCCTCGGTATGTAGTTCCTGTCAATCGCACAAGTAGCAACTGGCGGGGAAGCCGATTCACTGTCAGTGCCGGTGTCATCTCTGGGTCGTCGGCTGTCCTGCCGGCGCTATGCGCTGGCAGGACAGCGACTTGGGGGAATCAGAGGGTTACGTCTTCCCGCCCGCTTGCGAAGTACACGAACGAGCCCCAACTCTCGGCTGCTACTCGCAGTATCGGTCCCGGCGAACTCTTGGAGTCGCGGACGTGTACCGACCCCGGTGCGAGTGCCACTTCCACGCACTCCCCGCCACCGGTACCGCTGTAGCTGCTCTTGAACCAGGCCAGGACTGGAGCGCGCTTGTCCGACTGGTTGTTGTTCATAGCTCCCCTATGGTGCGCTCGATGAGACGTGCAGACTCCTCCATGTTGAGAGCCTGCGACCGGAGCATTCCATAGCGCAGCCAGAACTTGCTGACGTCGTCAGGTTCGGAGATCACCACTCCGATGTCCTGTGATTCGATGTACGCCACGTTCCGGTGTTCTGGCGTCTCCACGAGCACCATGGACCCGTTGAGCCCGGAGTGGGATCCGAAGGCGGTTGGCATGATCTGGATCTGGACGTTGCGGGTTTCGGCGCGTTTCAGCAGTTGGTGAAGCTGCCGCTTCATGGCCTCTGGTCCACCCACTGGCCTGTGGAGGACTGCTTCCTCGATCAGGAAGGATGCCACAAAAGGCGGCTTTTCGCGGTTCAAGATGTTTTGTCGGTCCATTCGAGCCGCGAGCCATTCGTCGATGGTGCCGGTGTCCAGCGGCGGAAAGTGGGCTGTGAGCAGGGCCCGCGCATACTCCTCAGTCTGGAGCAGCCCCGGGACGACGTAGCCGCCATACCAGAAGAAACTGACCGCGTCCGATTCGATCGACGCGAAGTTCTGGAAGAACGTCGGCAGTCGCGCCAGGTCCACGTCCTTCTGCAACGCCTCCAGCGTCCCGTGTGCGGACAGCCTCGTCTCCGCTGCCTTCGTGAACACCGGCTTCGCCGGTCTGCGGCCCTGTTCGATCGAGCCGACCTGTTCGACCGAGTAGCCCACCACCTCGGCGAATGTTTCCTGCGTCAGTCCCGCCCGTTCTCGGAAGAGCTTGACCAGTCTTCCGTAGGCGACCCAGACGCCCGGCCGTTCGTCGCCCTGGGTCCGCTGCTTCGTCTGACGGCTGGTTCCCATACGCCTCACACCTCAACGTGCTGACGTGCGCATCAAGTTAACTGCCCAACGCCACGCACCTCATCCACGTCACGGCCCGCGACTCGTACAAGAGCGACCCCGACCCGTACAAGTTCAACCTTCTACATGAAGCCGTCTCGCATCACCACGTCACTCCATGCGGTGAACTCTGTACGCCGTCTCCGGGCACCCGAACGGCCGGAAGAGACGTGTCAACGGCCTCTTGAACAGATGGAGTTCTCTCCCGGCGCCGCGCCCGTCCACCGGTACGCTTTGGGGCCGTGAGCGAGTACCAGTACTACGAATTTCTGGCCATTGACCGTCCGCTGAGCGCGCGGGAGCGTGAACAGGTACGCGCGCTGTCCAGCCGGGCCGAGATCACGTCCACGAGCTTCAGAAACGAGTACCACTGCGGCGACTTCCGTGGCGATCCCACCCAACTGACGGAAGCCTTCTACGACGCCCACCTCTACTACGCGGACTGGGGCAGCCGGCGCCTCCTCCTGCGTCTGCCCGCGGCTTCCCTCCCTGCCAAGTCCGTTGCCCCGTATCGCATGGAGGAGTCGCTGAGCGCGTGGACGCGTTCTGGGCACACTCTGGTGGACCTCTCCCTCTCGTGGGAGGACGGGGAGGAATGGGACTTCGAGTCCTCGTTCACGTTGGCGTCACTCGTCGGCGTGCGCGCCGAGTTGGCGGCGGGTGATCTCCGTGCCCTTTATCTGGCGTGGCTCGCCGGGCTGACCGAATGGGAGCTTCAAGAGGATGACGAGGAGTCGTACACACTCACCCTGGAACCGCCCGTGCCCGCCGGCCTTGGTGAGTTGACCGGCCCGCAGCGGACCTTGGCCGATTTCCTGAACGTGGACCCCGATCTGCTGGCCGTGGCGAGCCGTGCCAGTGCGCCCGGCTCGGCCGTGCCGCCCACTGTCGCGCCGGACCTCGGCAAGACGGAGAAGAAGGCGCTGGCGGCCTACGTCGCCGCACTGCCCGCCGCCGAGAAGAACGCCCTGCTCGTCAAGGCCGCGCTCGGAACAGGGCCGCATCCCGGGCCGCACCTGCTCGCCCGGTACCGCGCCACTCTCGTCGCCGGTCCGCCCCTGTCCGGCGACGCGCCCACCCGCCGAACCGCCGCTCAGCTGCTCGACGCGGCCTTTCGCCATCGCACCGAGCGTGATCAGCGCGAGCAGCGGGCGCGTGCCGAGGCCGAGCGGGTCCGTGCACTGGAAATCACCTCGGCCCGCGAGGCGCAGCTGGCGAGTCTTGCCGAGAACACCGACCAGGCATGGCAGGACGTGTACGACATGGTGGTGGAGAAGAAGCCCACTCGGTACGACCTCGCCGTCACCCTGCTCAAGGATCTTCGCGAGGTTCACGGCCGCGCGGACACCGGTGGCGTCTTCGACCGGCGGATTGCCGAGCTTCGTGCCACGTACCCCAACCGACCTGCCCTGCTGCGGCGCTTCAGTGAGGCGAAATTCTGAGCCGGCGTTCCGAGCCGGCATTCCGAACCGCCCACCCCGCGACGAACCACCTCACGGAAGCCGTGTCGGCGTAGCCCGGTCCGTACAAAGATCCTAGGATCACCGGGACTTGGGGCCGAGACTTCATCGGGGAGAACGACGTGGACCAGCGCGAGACCGACCAGTACCGAAGCGATCCTGCCGACAGGCCCGAGGAGTTCCTGCGGCGACGGCGCGCATGGGTGAGCGGTGTGGTGGACGAGCTCAGCACGTCCTGCGCGAGTCTTGCCCCTGGACTGTGCGCCATGCTTCCCGATGATCTCGGGGACCGTCGGTGGGTTGAGGCGCTGTTGGTCGCGCGTATCGCGGCGGCCGAGGCCGGCGTTCGTCCGCCGGACGAGACGCTGGGGGAGCTGACCCGGATCATCACACCCAGGGAACGTGATCGACGTGCACTCCCCGACACCCTCGATGATGTGCGTGAGGGCCTGCGGAGCAACGAGTTGCCCGTCCTCCGGTCCTGGCACGCGGAGTCGGTGGAGAGCCTTCTCCTTGCCGAGTGGTTCCATGAGCGCGCCGGTTCTGTAGGCGCGGCACGCGCCGAATCCGAGCTGATGTACCGGTGGGGTCTGAGTGAGCCGGGCGAGGCGGTGACCCGTGCGGTGGAGCGGGCCGTACAGGATCATGGGCTGGGGACACTCGCGGAGTTCTTCGGCGAGCCCGACCGGGACGATCCGACGCGTATCTTCTCCGAGGGCTTCTTCGGCCAGTCCTACCTCGCCGAGCGGATGAGGGACCGGACGCTACGGGCCGGCGAGATTCTGGAGACGGCCGGACATCTGACTCAGCTGGCGGAACAGCGTTCCTGGGTAAAGGAGTTCGAGGAGTGGATCGAGGACCAGCAGCAGTGGGCCGAGGCCCCGCACGCGGAGCAGTTCCTGGAACATATCGGGACCGTCCTCGAGGCGTACTCCGCTGATGTGCTCGACCCCGTCCTCGACGCTCTTTCGGCAGTCGAACGCGGCTTGGTGGAGCGCGTCCACGACCCCGAAGCCGACATCGCCGAGCTGTATCTCGCCGAGTTCCTGGACGGCCCGGCCGTCGACGAGGAACAGCCGTCGGGGAACGGGCTGTCCTGGCGAGGTATGCGTGGCTCCCTGCCGGTCTGGTTCCATGTCGTCACGACCCCTCAGGAAAGGGCCGCCGCATTGGCCTTCACCGGGGTGGCGGCGCCGCCCGTGGTGCATATCGAAACGGACGCCCCGGGCGCCGAGGAACCGTTCCAATTTCCCTTCGACTTCGGTGAGAACGAGCCCGACGTATTGCCCGGCGTGCTGGACGCCGGCGAGTGGTATCCGGAGCCGGGGATCCGGCTGGGCTACGGTCGGGACGACGTCGTCGCCCTGTGTGAACTGCTGGTCCTGGGGCAACTCGGTTATGCGCGGTTGGAGTTCCTGATCCGCGACGCGAGCGGAGCGCTCCGCGTTCTGCGAACCGTCCGCGCCGAGCTGCCCGCCGGCCGCGGGAGGGTTCTGGCGTACGCGGCGCTCCGGGCGTTGAGCCGTCTTGTGTCGAGCCCGGAGCAGCTGGCATCGAAGTTGACCGGTGCGTACGAGGAGTTGGACGACGAGTACGGCGACGAGGGCAGCGACGAGTACGGCGAGGAGTGCGAGGGCGGTTCCGGTGGAGAGGGGCTTGCCCATGGAGGCGAAGCCGAAGGAGACAGCGGGGCCGGGACCGGAGCGGGAGCCGGGGTGGAGCGCCGTGACGGCCAGGCCGAGGACCTTCTCAACAAGGTGCGGAGTCTGCTGCGCAAGGGGGAGGACGAGGGCGCCACGAAGGAGGAGGCCGAGACATATCTGAAGAAGGCCGCCGAGCTGATGGCGAAGTACGGCATCGAGCAGGCGATGCTTCATGCCGACCGTCCGGACTCCGATCACCCGGCCGACCAGCTCGTCGTTGTCGCCGACCCGTACGCCCGGCAGAGTCAACGGCTGCTTTCCCTGATCGCGTTCGCGCTGCGGTGCCAGAGCGTGTATCTCGACCGGAAGACCCCCGGGACCGGTCGGGTGGTGCGACGGGTCCACATCTTCGGCTTCGCGTCCGATCTGCGGCGGGTCACCGTGCTGTACGCCGGACTGAGGCTCCAGATGCTGCATGGCGCCGAGCGGGCGGACAAGGTGTTCCGGCGGCCCGACGAGAACAGTAAGGCCTACAAGCGGTCGTGGATGTACGGGTTCATGGCGGAGGTCCGTGTCCGGATCGAGGAGGCGGAACGCGCCGCGCGGGGCGACGCCGAGCGTGAGCGGCAGGCGGAAGAGTCCAGCGACCAGCGGCCGGCCGGGCGGAGTGTCGCGCTGGTGCTGGCCGACCGTACGACTGTGGTCGAGGCTCGCATCGCCGAGACGTATCCCAAGATCAAGAAGGCCGGGAAGATCCGTTTCCAGGGCACTGGCTACCGGCAGGGCCGTACGGACGGGCAGCGGGCCGACATTGGGGGGCCCACGGTGGCCGACGCCGACATCCCCGTTCCCCTGCTCTGACGTCGTTGAGCCGGTGCCGAACCGAGGCGTCCACTCGACGCGTCGGTTCGGCACCGGGTGGACCCGGCGGGATCAGGGCCGACGGGAAAGGTCCAGCGCGGCTGCGTGGACGAACCACTCCAGGACCGCGCTGATCTCCTTGTCATGCTTCGCGAAGACCTGAAGGGGGAACGACGGGCGGAGTTCGAGCTTCGACTCGGGGAGGTCGATGCCGTCGATCTCGTTGAGGCGCCGCAGCAGCTGGCGTCGGTGTTCCGTATCGTCGAAGGGAGCCCGGTCCTTGAGGTACTGGAAGACGACTTCGACCACCCCGGTGACCGGATACAAAGCCATGGGCCACAACCGATGCTCTTTGGAGGCTGTGCCCGCGTCGAGCATGGGAAAGCAACTGGTCTCGTCGTGGCGGCCGTATTCGAGGTAACCCCCCTGCCGTCGCCAGAACGCCAGCGCGGCGAGGACACCGGCTGCCGCTTCCGGCTGGTTCTGTGCCAGTTGGGTCTCGAAACGGTGGGCGGCCTGAGTGTTCTCTCCCTCCGGCAGAGGATCATGCACCGCGTCCTGCGGCACTTCCTTGCCGATCAGGGTGGCGAGTTCGGCGGCGGACAGCCGGTGCGAGGAATGGCCACGGCCCGCGGCGTCGAACGGCACCCCTTCTTGTTCCAGCAGCCCCTGCGGCGTGTCGTCCCGGCCGTCGAGCCAGCGGAACGCGGGAGACACCCTGCCGTCCGAGGTCAGTACGCGGAAGGCACCGATGATCTCCGGAGTGGAGGCAAGATGGTTGCCGACGGGCTTGGGGTGACTGCCGATCAGCTCGGCGATATCGCCATAGGTCGTCCATGTGCCGCTCGGCATCGCGACCAGTGCCGTACGCAGCTCCTGCCAGCCGGCCCAGGTGTCGTCGGCCGTCGCGGTCGAGCCGACGGGGCCCGGCCAGAGGGCGGCGGCCCGCTCGGCGAGGCGGTCCGCGCGCGCCATGATTTCCGCTCTGCCCCAGCGGAGGGATGTGGCGATCTCCTGGTTCATGCGGAGTGCGCTGGAGTCGTAGATCTCCTGCTTGCGACGGAACGGGTGGTTGGAGAGCTTGGTGTTCTCGCCGCTCAGGGTGAGATTGCCGATGGTGTGGACCAGGAGATCGTGCAGTTCCTTGGGAGACTGGTCGACCTCGGTCTCCTCGGCGAGCAGATCGAGCCATTCCCTGGATGGCTTCTGTGGAAGGACATGTTCGATGCTCAGCTTCGCCTTGGTGAAGTCGACGGGTTCGGCGGAACCGTAGCTCTCCTCCAGCCGTCGCAGTACCAACCTTCGCTGCTGTGGCTGTCCGCTCCAGTAGAAGGGCTTGGAACGCATTGCCTGCCGCATCACGTCGTCGGCCGGCCACCGGCGACGGGGGCTGGAGAGGAAGCGGCGTACCGCCTCGGCGGTGGGACGGTCCCGCTCCAGCTCCTTGGGGGCGTCCATGAAGATCCGGGTCAGGCTGTTGGTCGGGGTCTGACAGATCAGGCGCCGGACCAGGTACGACTCCACGTAGAGGAGCGCTTCCGCCGCATCCTCGGCGGTGGTCTGCCCGGTGTCGACGAGGTCCAGCAGATGGAGTGCGAGCGGGAGGTGCGTTCTGCCGCCCCAGTCGACCAGTCGCCGCAGCGCGGAGCGCAGCGGCGCCGAGCGCTCGCGCTCCGGTTCCAGTACGCGTAGCAGGCGGTCGCCGCGCTCGGCGAGTGCGGCGATCTCCTGTTCCAGCGCCGCCTCGTCATTGGCCAGTGGTTCCAGGCGGGTTTGCTGTTCCCGGTAGACCTCGGTCTGGGTGACCTTGTTCCGGCCGCGCACCACGAGATCGAGCCAGGCCAGCAGCTCCAGCCGCTGGGGGCCGAGTTGTTGCTGCATCGGCAACCAGAGTTCCGCGTAGACACGCTCGCCCCGGGTGGGCAGGAGCATGAATACATAGTTGCGCAGAAGATCGCTCTGACGGAGTCCCTCGCCGGTGTTGTTGATCGACTCGAAGATCCGGTAGACGTTGTCGCCGGCCTGAGCCGTGATTTCCACAATGGAGAGAAGATCTTTGAGGACTGTCTCGACGGTCGGTGCCCAGCCATCGCCGTTCTCCGCGGCACCGTTGGCGAACACGCCGCGAAAGTAGCGGTATGCGTTGCCGATGTTGTCGCTCCCGCCCGCCTGGGGGGTGCTTCCCATGCAGGCGGTGTAGGCGGCGCGGTCCGCCTGGGTCGGCAGCAGCCGGTAGTGTCCGTTCCCCTCGTGGAATTCGTTGACCAGGATCTGACGGTGCACCCGGTCGGCCGCCCGTGCGTTTCCGGAGTCCTTGTAGTGGTCGCGCAGCGAGATGAACGCCAGCATCAGTGTGGTCAGCCTCTGCTGGCCGTCCACGATCAGCCAGCGCTGTACGCCGCCGGCCTGGATCAGGCCCGGTGCGAGTACTACTGAGCCGAGGAAATGCGGCGGGTGGGGCGTGTCCGAGCCCAACTGCTCGTCCACCAGTTCGCGCACGTCTTCCCAGAGCCGTTCGAGATGAGTTCGGCGCCAGCTGTAGGTGCGCTGGTACAGAGGTACCTGAAACTGCTTCTCCCCCTGGACGAGTTTGAGAAACGTGATCTCCTGAGCGCGCATTGCTGCCCTGCCTCCTCCACGGTGCACCTCACCGCACTGCGTTGCCGGATTGCGATCGTACCGATCGCTGAGCGCGTTGTGAACACAGTCAATGAACTGTAGCCTCGCTGGGGTCGGCCGCTTCTTTCCGAAAGGTTCCGATCGTCATGCCCTCCCAGCCCGCCCCCGCACCCGGTGTGCCCCACCCCCTCGAAGAGGTGCCGCAGACCTTTCGCGCCGGCGACTCGTACGACGCGCGCGACGGTCTGGCGACGTATATCCGCAGAGACCTTCTCGGTCCGTGGGCGCTGGAGAACGGCGGAGTGAGGGAACAGCTCCCGCAAGGTTCGGCGGGTCCGCGCGACCGCTATCTCGTGGGGATGCTCGGCCCCCGTTCCCAGGGTGTTACGGCTGATCAGCGGGCTCGTACCGCAGCTCAGGCCACGGAGGGCGAGGCGGGCGGCGACGGGGACGCGAGCGAGGGCGAACTGCGGGACCGGCTCACCCCGCAGGCCGCCGGACGGATCTGGGCGTCGTCCATGGGGCTCTCCTTCGTGGTGCCCGCTTCGATCGGCACACTCAGCGTCGTCGCCTCCTGGGGGCGGTACACGCTCACCGACACCGTCACCGACGCCGGTGGTCCGCGGCGGGTGTGGGAGCGCGAACCGGTGTCCCATCCGTGCGACATCGACGTCGTCGGAACCGGCGACCGCACGGTGGTTCTGGAGGGTGACGAGGACGCGGGCATTCACCTGAACGTGCAGGTGCGCGAGCGGGGCGCGGGCCCGGAGCGGGAAGACCTGCGGGTGGTGGAGGTCGCGCTCGTCAACAAACTCCAGGACACGGCGGAGCGCCGCGACGCCAACTGGCTCTTCCAGACGGCACTTGTCGTCACGGCGTTCCCCGACGACCGGGCCGCGGTCTTCCTGCCGATCGACGATCCGCTTGCGCCCGGCGCGGCCGGTGACACCGAGGACCGGGAAGAGGTGCGACTGCGCCTGCTCTACCGCGACACCCTGCGCCACTCGGTCGGCCGCAACGTCGCCGTGAACGCCGAAGTGCGCCGTGGCGAGCGTTATGCCCACCGGCTTGCCACCACCTGGCTGCCGGAGTATGACGTACGGGCCACCACCGCGCCCGCGGCGGAGCAGCAGGACCTCCTGACCGGCCTGGAACTGGGCATGGACGAGCTGGCAGAACTCGCCGTGCCTGCCCGCCGCAAGGAGCTCACCGAAGCGCTCGCCCCGCTCGCCGACGGCTACCATTCCTGGCTCCGGACACAGCTCGCGGCGGCCCAGCCGCTCCCCTCCGATCTGCGGCAGGCCGCCGTGACCGCGATCGAGCAGGCCGAGGACGTCTGCCACCGCATCGCCTTTGGGATCGACGCGCTCAGCACCGACGACAACGCACTCGAAGCGTTCCGCTTCGCCAACCGGGCGATGGCGCTGCAACGGCGCAATACCGCCGTCGCCGCCCGTCGGGCCGGCCGAGAGGACGACGTCTCCTCCTACCGCGAGGCGTACGATGAGGTGTATGCCACCGGGAAGGGCGGCGCCGAATGGCGGCCGTTCCAGCTGGCCTTCGTCCTTCTCAACCTCGCCTCGCTCACCGAGCCCGGCCACCCGCACCGGTCCACCAGCCGCGAAGCCCTCGTCGACCTGCTCTTCTTCCCGACCGGCGGTGGCAAGACCGAGGCGTATCTCGGTCTGGCCGCCTACACGTTCGCGTTGCGAAGGCTCCAGGGCGTCATCGGTACGGGAACCGAGGCGCGCAGCGGTGAAGCCGGCGTTGGCGTGCTGATGCGCTACACACTCCGGCTGCTGACCGCCCAGCAGTTCCAGCGTGCCGCGGCCCTGGTCGCGGCGGCCGAGAAGCTGCGCCGGGACGAATTCGGCCGGTCGAGGTGCGACCGTACGCAGTGTGCCGGGCGCGCGGCGTGTGCCCATCCGAAGCGCTGGGGCAGGACACCGTTCCGTATCGGACTGTGGGTGGGCACTTCTGTCTCGCCGAACTGGTTCACCGACGCGCAGGAGCAGATCGCCGGCGCGAAGGAGAGCGGCAGTGACAAGCACGCACGGGTTCTTCAAGTACTCAACTGCCCTTGGTGCGGTCAAGGCTTGACTGCTCGTCAGAACATGGAACACGACGATGGCCGGCGCCGCGTGCTTCTGTTCTGTCCGCGTGGAGAAGGTGAGGACCGCTGCCCCTTCTCGCGGCGCGACTCGCCCGGCGAGGGCATCCCCGTACTCACCGTGGACGAGGAGATTTACCGGCTGGCCCCCGCCATGGTGATCGCCACGGTCGACAAGCTGGCCCAACTGCCCTGGAACGGCTACGCCGGGCTGCTCTTCGGCCGGGTCACCGAATGGTGCGAGCGGCACGGCTACCGCCACGACGACCTGGACCAGCAGACCGGTTGCCGCAGCAGACATACCGTCAGGGACGGACTGAAGGCGGTCACCGCGCAGCCCGTCCCCGCCCGGCTGCGGCCCCCGGACCTGATCATCCAGGACGAGCTGCATCTGATCTCGGGAGCGCTCGGCACCACCGTCGGACTCTTCGAGGCGGCGGTCGATCAGCTGTGCAGCTGGACCTACACCGACAGTGAGGGCGTCCGCCGGGACGTCGGGCCCAAGATCGTCGCGTCCACGGCCACCACCAAGCGCGCCGCCGAACAGGTACGTGGTGTGTTCGGCCGACGGGTGGCGGTCTTCCCGCCGCAGGTGCTGGACGTGGGCGACACGTTCTTCTCGCGGCAGATGGAGCACAGCCGTGACCAGCCGGGTCGCCGCTATCTGGGAGTGTGCGCCCACGGGACCCGTCTGAAGGCGGCCGAGATCAGGGTGGCCGAGATTCTGCTGCTCGGAGGGCAGCAGCTCTTCGACGACTACGGGGCAGCCGCCGATCCCTATATGACCCTCGTCGGCTACTTCAACGCCACTCGTGAACTCGCGGGCATGCGCAGGTACCTGGACGACGACATCACCACCAGAGTACGGAGCAACGGCGGCCGCAAGGGCAGCGATCCGATCGCCGACCGCATCATCACCCGGGCCGGGATGCTGAACATCCAGGAACTGACCTCCCGCATCTCCTCGGCGGACATCAGTCTGACGCTCAAGCGGCTGGAGAGCGGCTTCGATCCGGAGCGCGACACCTCGCTGCGACGCAAGGCGCTCGCTGCCGAGTACCGTTCCGCCCTGCTGGAGAAGCGTGAACGGCGGGCCGCACTGACGCCCTTCGAGAAGCAGGCGGTGGACGTCGTCCTCGCCACCTCCATGCTTCAGGTCGGCGTCGACGTGTCCCGGTTCGGTCTGATGCTCGTCGTCGGCCAGCCGAAGAACACGGCCGAGTACATCCAGGCATCGTCCCGAGTGGGCCGTGACAGACACCGTCCCGGTCTCGTCGTCACGCTCTACAACTGGTCCCGCCCCCGTGACCTGGCGCACTTCGAGGACTTCGCCCACTACCACGCCACCTTCTACCGGCAGGTCGAGGCGCTCTCCGTCACCCCGTTCACCCGGCGGGCCCTGGACCGCGGCACCGCGCCCACGTACATCGCCGCGCTGCGGCAGGCCACGTACGAGCACTC
Source organism: Streptomyces paludis (assembly GCF_003344965.1). Classification (NCBI taxonomy): domain Bacteria; kingdom Bacillati; phylum Actinomycetota; class Actinomycetes; order Kitasatosporales; family Streptomycetaceae; genus Streptomyces; species Streptomyces paludis. The sequence continues at coordinate 6,879,614 of NZ_CP031194.1, forward strand.
CCGCAACACCGACGCCCAGCACATCGACCTCGACGGTGAGATCGCGGGCGAGGTCGAGCGGCGCCTGCTGGAAAGGGCGGAGCGGGTCGGTGGCAGCCGCGCGCGGGAGTATCTGCAGGACCGGATCGGGACGCTCAAGGACAAGTGGGCCGATCGGCGCGAGACCGGGGGAGTCCTCGGCTTCCGACGGGAGAAGAAGAAGGACACCCTGGTCACGCCGTTGCTGCACAAGGCGGACGGCTCGCGTTGGGACGAACTCACCGTCCCGATGTCCATGCGTGAGACGGAGAATGAACTCAATCTGCTGATCCAGGGGGGTGGCGCCTTCATGGACCAGCCCTCGAGCAGCGGACCAGGCTGGCGCTTCAGCCCGGCCGGAGGTGATGGCGCGGACACGGACGCCGTCACCGGCGGCGGCGACACCCCCGTCGACGCCGACGAGTACGGAGAGACGGCGGCCGGCGACGGCGCTGCCGGAAAGGGACGGCGACAGCGATGAGCAGCGGCTACTTCCGCAGAGTCGGCGCGGCCCGGCCCAGTCACCTCATGTACACCGCGGGCGTGGGAGCCCTGATCGACCTGCCGAACTTCTCCGTACTGGTCAAGGGCCTCGAATCCTGGAGCCACGCGGGCCTCACGGACTACACCATCGACGAGCCCCGGCTGCGTACCGCGGTCAACCGCTCGCTCCAGCTCTACGGCAACGCGCGGATCACCGAGCTGCGCGCCGCCCCCTGGACCGAGGGCGCGGACAAGTCTCCCAAGGGGACGGCCGCGCAGGACATCGGGGTGCCGGTCATGCCGTTCCCCCAGTGGTTGCGGTGCACCGCCTGCAACCTCCTCGCCGCCATCGACACCGAGGCGTTCGCGTTCATCAACAGCAATCCACGCGCCCCGCACGAAGCGAAGTTCGTGCATGACTGCAAGTCCGGTAAACCGCTTGCCGTGGCGGCCCGCTTCACTCTGGTCTGTGTCGGCGGGCATCTCGACGAATTCCCCTACAACCCGTTCGTCCACAGCGGTACGGTCTGCCCCAGGACGGCCCGGCCGCTGCTGAGGATGAAGGACCACGGTGGCAATCAGGCCGCGAACGTGACCATCGAATGCGTTGCCTGCGGCGCGAAGCGCAATATCCGGGACGCGATGGGAGAGCGTGGCCGCCGTAATCTGCCCGCCTGCCGTGGCCGCCATCCGCACCGTGCCTCGTACGAGCACGAGGGGTGCGCCGAGGAAGCGACCCTCATGGTCGCCGGCGCGTCCAACCAGTGGTTCCCGATCACCCTGAGCGCCCTCGCGCTGCCGCCGGCCCGAGGCGAGGACATCGCCGAACTCATCGAAGCGCGCTGGGAGGAGCTGAAGGGCATCACCTCCCGGGCCATCTACGACGTGATCGCCGCGCTCCCCGGATACGGCTATCTCAAGGAGCACGACCCCGCCGCGATCGTCGCCGCCGTCGAGGCCCGGCACCAGGGGGCCACCGGGCAGGGCGACCAGGAGGCCGCCGCCCCCGTGGACCTCCTCGGCCCGGAGTGGGCCGCACTCGCGTCGGCCGATGTGCCCACGCCGACGGACGACTTCACCCTGGCCCCCGTCACCGTGCCCCCGGCACTGACGGGCCTTTTCTCGGACGTGCGTCAGGTGGAGCGGCTCCGTGAGGCACGCGCGCTGATCGGCTTCACCCGGCTCGACGCGCCCGACCACGAGGCTCCCGAGATCGCCACGCCGGTGACACTGTCCCGTACCTCGCAAGGCTGGGTACCGGCCAGTGAGGTACGCGGCGAAGGGATTTTTCTGCGGGTGCGGGAGGACCTGCTGACCGAGTGGGCGCAGCGCATGAAGACGTCTCCGCAGATGGCGGCACATCGCAAGGCGTTCGGCCAGTTCCGTACCAACCGCAGATCCGATCGCTCGACCGGCCCCTTCGACGCGATGAGTGGCTGGCCGGGCGAACGCTACATCGCCCTCCACACCCTCTCGCATCTGCTGATCCGCACGATCGCCCTCGAATGCGGCTACAGCTCGGCGAGCCTCGCCGAACGCATCTACGCGGGCGACGAGGCGGACCCGAGAGCCGGCATCCTGATCTACACGGCGGTCCCCGACTCGGAGGGCACCCTCGGCGGACTCGTCTCGCTCGCCGACGAACCCCACTTCGAACGCATTGTCCGCAGGGCACTCAGGGATGCGGCGCGCTGCTCCTCGGACCCGCTCTGCGCCGAACGGCTCCCGCACGACACCGCGGACTATCTGCACGGGGCTGCCTGCCATGTCTGTCTCTTCGTCTCCGAGACGACGTGCGAACGCGGAAACCGGTTCCTCGACCGCCGCTTTCTGGTGCCCCTCGGAGACGGCCCCGACCAGGTGCTGACTCCGCGGGCCCTGCGGCCGTGAGCGACGGGGAGCGGCCATGAGCCGCAAGGAGTTCGAGGCCGCGGCGGAAGCGGCCGCGGAAGCCCTCGGCTCCTCCCGTACCAAGGACCTGGCCGGTGTGCTGTCGCGCGGCCGGGGACTGGACCACGCGCTGGACGCGGTACCGGGCCCCGACTCGCGCGACGCTGTCGTGGCGCTGTACGCGGCGACGGAACGCGCACGGATTCCTTACACCGAGGCCGCCGCGTATATACGCGGATTTGTGGCCGGCTGGGCGCGGCGCCGCGACGAGGTCGACGTCCGTACGGTGTGGAGCGGGCCCGCCACCCCAGGCGTTCCGGTTCGCGCGACGGCACGGGTACTGATCGAGGTCGTCCGCGAGGCACGCACCGAACTCCTGGCCATGACCTATTCGGCGCGCCCGTACGCCCCCTTGGCCAGAGCACTGTCGGACGCTGTGGACCGAGGTGTCGAGGTCCACGTGGTCGTCGAGACACGCCGAGGTGCGTCGGGACTGCTGAGCGGCCCCGAACCGGCCGCCGCGTTCTCAGCGGTCCGGGGGGTTCGGCTGTGGCACTGGGATCCGGCCGAGCGAGAATTCACGCACGCGCGTCAGCACGCCAAGCTGGCTGTCGCGGACCGTCGTCTCCTCTTGCTCGGCAGCGCGAACCTCACCGAGTCCGGGGTGCGCAGAAACCTTGAAGCCGGAGTCCTCGTTAGGGGAGGAACAGCTCCCCAACGGGCGGCGGACCACATAAGAGAACTTCAGCGGCGTCACATTCTGGTGCCCGTGTGAGTGTTGACGTGACGGGGGTACGTGGCAGACCATCGCGGTGGTTACGAAACGCGTTGGTCCAGTAACGCGATGTCGAGGGAGCTGCCCATGCGGGGAACAGCCATGAGCGACAGGACCGCGCGCTTGGTGACGAAGGCGACGGTTGTCCGGCGGATGGCGTGCGGGGCGTGTGCGCGCGGCGGCAGTTCGACCGAGGGCTGAGAGCCGTTGTGCCGGGCAGCTATCTCGACATTGACGAACTGACCCTCCGGGCCGAGGCTCTTGTCTCGGCGTATCCGGGCCGGGCCACGCTGCGGCGGATCGGTTCCTCGCGGGCCGGGGAGCCGATCCGGCTGCTGTCCGTCGGGCGGGGCAGCCGGCATGTGCTGGTGGTGGCCGGGCCGCACGCCAATGAGCCGGTCGGCGGGGTCACTGTGCTGCGGCTCGCCCGCCATCTGGCGAACGCGGACGCGAGGGCGGACGAGAAGCCGGGTGCGAAGGCGAACGGGGACGCGAGCGCGAAGGTGAACGGGGGCGCGGGCGCCGAGGCGTACCGGTCGTCGGCCGGGCCCGCGGACACCGTCTGGCACTTCGTGCTCTCGCTCGACCCCGACGGGGCCCGCCGCAACGAGCGGTGGCTCAAGGGGCCGATGACCATGGAGCATCACTTCCGGAACTTCTTCCGTCCCGGCTTCGCGGCGCAGCCCGAGTGGCTGCCCACCGCACCGGGAGCGCGGCCCCTGCCCGAGACCCGGGCGCTCCTCGACATCCAGGACGAGCTTCGGCCGTATCTCCAGTGCTCGCTGCACAGCGCCGACGTCGGCGGCGGCTTCGTCCAGCTGACCCGCCGGCTGCCGGGGCTCTCCGGCCCCCTGCTCCGGTCGGCCGGGGACCTCGGGATACCGGTCGAACTGGGCCCGTACGACGCCTTCTTCTGGCCCAGCCCCGGGCCCGGTGTCTTCGACATGCCGCGGCCGGAGGAGACCGACCAGTTCTCCTCGCTGCCCTCGGCGACCGCCACCTCCACCTGGTTCCACCCGCACCGGTACGGCACGGTCACCGCCGTCGTGGAGGCGCCGATGTGGGCCGTGGACGCCGTCGGTGACGCGTCGCCGCACCCCGATCCGCACGGCGCGCTGGACACCATCGGCGGTACCCTCCGGGGCGACGCGCGGCTGCTGTCCGGTCTGCTGGAGCAGGTCAGGGCGGGGCTGCCCGCGACGGCGGGGCCCCTGCTGGCGCCGATCGACGAGTACCTCGGCGTCTCGCCGGGACTGGCGGACGAATGGGCCTCCGAGGCCGTACGCGGCCCGGCCCCGGCGGCCGGCCGGCCGGGCCGGACCCCGCCGATGAACCGGGCGCGGGTCATGACCCTGCGGATAGCCGCCCGCCGTCTCATGGCCCGGTCCGCCGGGCTGATGCACCAGCTGCTCGCCGACGGCGGGGACGGCCCCACGGGTGCTGCGGCGCACGACGTGCGGACCGCCGTGGACCGCTTCCTCACCGAGCGCTGCCAGTCCTTCGAGGCCGACTGCCGCGCCCGCTGGGTCCCCGTGCGGGACCAGGCCGAGCACCAGTTCAGAGTCGTCCTCGCCGCCTCCGAACTCGCCGCCGGGGCGCCCGGGATCGCCGACTCGCCGAGGACAAGAACGGTACGGACATGAACCCGGCCGCGCCGCACCGTCGCGTACGGCCTTACTACGCCGGGCGCCCGCGCGCAGTCGAACGGTCGAATTCGTGGGGAATCGGGTCCGCCCGACGGATCCCGGGACTACGCTCGGCATCAGGCGCGAGCACTGTTCGAGACCGTGAGAAGCGATGAGACGTCCAAGAGGGGAGGGGATGCCGGTGTACCGGCCGGAGCGCACGGTCACCCTCCCGTTGCTGGAGCGTGAACCCGAACTGGCCGCGGCGGCCCACGCCGTGGACGCGCTGTGCGGACCCGAACCGGCGGGCGGGCTGCTCGTGTACCGCGGCGCCGCCGGGCTCGGGAAGACGGCCCTGCTCAGCGAGGTACGGCGGCTGGCGGCCGGGCGCTGTGTGGTCTGGTCGGCCCGGGGCGCCGAGGCCGTCGCGGCCGGGCCCTTCGACCTCGCCCGGCAGCTGTTCCGCTCCGCGCTGTCCGCCGACGACGGCGCGTCGCTCCTGGACGCACGGGAGTTGCTCGGCGACCGGTACGAGATCGTCGGGCCCGCGCTCGGCATAGTGCCGCCCGGCGAACAGCACGCCGACCCCCAGGGCGTACGGGACGGGCTCGACGCCATGGTGGAACGGCTCGCCGGCGCGCACGGCCCGCTGCTGCTCCTGGTGGACGACGCGCAGTGGTCCGACCTCGAAACCCTGTCCTGGCTGGCCTCGTTCGCCCGGCGCCCCGGCCGCGGACTGCCCGTCCTCGTGGTCGTCGCGTACCGCACCGAGGAGGCCGTCGGCGAGACCGAGGAGTACCTCCGTACGCTCGGCACCTCCGCCCGATTACTCGTCACCCTGCGGGAACTGACCGCGGAGGCGACCGCCGACCTCACCAGGACCGCGCTCGGTGACGCCGCCGACGGCCCGTTCTGCCGCGAGGTGTGGGCGGTCACCGGCGGCAACGCCTACGAGACGGTCGAGCTGCTCGCCAAGGTGCGCGAGAGCGGACTGAGCCCCGTTGACGAACACGCGAGCGAACTGCGGGTCCTGGGCGCCTCGGCGCGCGGTACGGGCCTGATCGCCCGGCTGGAGGAACTCGGCCCCGCCGCCACCCGGTTCGCCTGGGCCGCCGCCGTACTCGGCACGGACATCTCCCTCCATCTGGCGGTCGCGCTGGCCGGGATGAGCCACGAAGAGGCCGCCGAGTGCGCCGAACGGCTGCGCACGGCACGGATCCTCGTGGGCACCGACCCGCTGGAGTTCGTCCATCCGCTGATCGCCGGCGCCGTCTACCGGGCGATCCCGCCCGCCGTACGCACCGCGATGCACGGCCTCGCCGCCTGGGCGGTCTCGCGCAGCGGCCGGGGAGCCGCCGCCGCGGCGCCGCACCTCCTCGAAGTCCACCCCGACGGCGACCCCGAACTCGTCGAGCAACTGCGCGAGGCCGCCGCCGAGCACCTCGCGGTCGGCGCCCCGGACGCCGCCCGCCGCTGCCTCGAACGCGCCCTGCTGGAACCGCCGTTGTCCTCCGTACGGACCCTCCTGCTGTACGAACTCGGCTGCGCGACCCTGCTCACCTCACCCGCCACCACCGTCAGCCATCTGCGCGCCGCGCTCGACACCCAGCAGCTCGACGACCCGCTCCGGGTGGATGTGGTGTTCCGGCTCGCGCAGGCGCTCACCCACAACAACCAGACCGGCGACGCCGCCCATGTGGTGGCCACCGAGGTCGCCAGAGCCCCGGACGGCCCCGCCCGGATGCGGCTCCAGGCCGCGCACTTCCTGTGGGAGGGCGTCCAGGCCATCGAGGAGGACGGCCCGGACCGCTCCCGCAGACTGGCCCGTACGGCGAGCGGGCTCACCGGCCGCGACAGCACCGAACGCGTGCTGCTGATGCTGCGCGCCTTCGACGGCACGGCGCGGGGCGAGAGCGCCGAGGAGATCGTCCAGATCGCCGAACGGGCCCTGACGGACGGCGGATTGCCGACGGGCGTCGGCTGGGCCGACACCGTATGGGGCTTCGAGCCCCCGGCCCTGCTCGGCCTTTCGTACGCCTTCGCCGACCGGCTCGACCGGGCCGAGACCCTGTTCACCGAAGCGCTGCGGGCGTTCGAGATCTCCGGCTGGAGCGGCGGCCATCTGGCCTTCGCCCACGCGCTCGCCGGCTATGTCCAGCGCCGGCGCGGCCGGCTCGCGGACGCCGAGATGTATCTGCGCGAGAGCCTGCGGCTGGCCGACCGGGTCGGCAACGGCCTGCCGATGCACTGGGACGCGGCGTGCATGCTCATCGACACCCTGCTCGCGCGCGGCCATGTCGAGGAGGCGCGGGAGGCGGCCGAGCATTACTCGTTCGCCACCCCGTACTCCTCCTCCATCGTCATCCCTGACGCACCGTCAGTACGCGGACGGCTGCTGCTCGCCCTCGGCCGCAAGCGCGAGGCCATCGAGGAACTGGAAGCGGCAGGCGAGGCGTTGACCGCACGGGGCCGGCACAACACCGTCATGGCGCCCTGGGCCCTCGACCTCGCGCGGGCCGTGGCGGACGACGACCCGAGGCGCGCCGCCCAGCTCGCCTCGTACGCCCGCGACCGCGCGGAGCGGTTCGGCACACACACCGCCATCGGGGCCGCGCTGTGCTGCGCGGCGTCCCTGCGGGAGGGCCGGGCCAGGACCGACCTGCTGGCGCAGGCCGTCGCCCATCTCGAAGCGTCGCCGTCCCGCTACGAACTGGCCGTCGCCCGCGTCGAGTACGGGATCGCCGCGGGCTTCCCCGCCGAGCTGGCCTGCGGGCTGGAACTGGCCGAGAGCTGCGGCGCGGACGGGCTGGCGGAACGGGCCCGGACGGCGATGGCGACACGGCACGCGAAGCGCTGACCGGCGGGAGACCGGAAGAAAAGGGGGCGGACGGCGGGGCGCGGACCGGTAGGCTCGATCACCGCCCCTCGCCCGTACGCCCTCGCGCCCGTCCCCCCCGTCGCCCCCCCTTTGTCGTTCCGCGCCGTTCCCAGGAGAGTGCCTTGCCCGACACGTCAGCCCCGGACCTGCGCGCCGACTGTGAGAACTGCTTCGGACTGTGCTGTGTCGCGCTGACCTTCTCGGTCTCGGCGGACTTCCCGGTCGACAAGAAGGCGGGCGATCCCTGCCGCAATCTGCGCACGGACTTCCGCTGCGGCATTCACACCACCCTGCGCCGGAGCGGCTTCCAGGGCTGCACGGTGTACGACTGCTTCGGCGCCGGCCAGAAGATCTCCCAGGTCACCTTCGGCGGCCGGGACTGGCGGCAGGCCCCGGAGACCGCCGAGCAGATGTTCGCCGTCCTCCCGGTGATGCGCCAGCTCCACGAACTGCTCAGCTATCTGCGCGAGGCCCTGACCCTGGAGCCGGCGCGCTCCCTGCACCCCGAGATCCGCCGCGCCCTCGACACGACCGAACGTCTGACCCTGACGGACCCCCAGGCGCTGCTGGAACTGGACGTGGCCGCGCGGCGCGCGGCCGTCAACCCGCTCCTGCTGCGGACGAGCGAGCTGGTACGGGCACAGGTGCCCCGGGCCCGCGGCAGGAAGACCGACCGCAGGGGCGCCGATCTCTTCGGCGCGAAGCTGAAGGGCGCGGACCTGCGCGGCGCCGATCTGCGCGGGGCGTATCTGATCGCGGCGGATCTGCGAGGCGCGGATCTGCGGCAGGCCGATCTGATCGGGGCCGACCTCAGGGACGCGGATCTGCGCGGCGCCGATCTGACCGGGAGCATCTTCCTGGCGCAGACGCAGGTGAACGCGGCGAAGGGCGACGCGGCGACGGTCCTGCCGCCCGGCGTCACCCGCCCCGCCCACTGGTAGCCCGTCACCCGGTTTCCGCCCGGCGCCGCCGTGACCGGCGTACGACCGCCAGGGCGACCGCCGCGAGACAGGCGCCGCCGATGAGAACCACCGGAAACACATACCCGGACCGGGAGTCCGTCTCTTCGGCGGCGGAGGAGGCGTGCACGGCGGACTCGGCCGCCCGCCCCGGCCCCGTCGGCCGCGCCGCTCCGGCGGGCGCCGCCCGCAGCGCTCTCGCGATCGGGCTCTTCTTCCGGCCGTCCGGGTCCTCGTCGCCCGGCCGCACGGGCGGCAGCGGTGGCAGGGGCGGCGCGGGCGGCTGGAGCGATCCCACCGGAGTGACGTGCTTCCCGGACTCGAAGCCCCAGTCCAGCAGCGACCTGGCCTCCTCGTAGACCTCGAACCCGCCGCCCCACTGCGGGTTCATCACCGTCACCAGCAGGGTGCGGTCACCGCGCTTGGCCGCGGCGATCAGGGTGTGGCCCGCCCCGGAGGTGTAACCGTTCTTGACACCGATCAGCCCCGGATACGGAGTGACCCCGTCGGTGCCGCTCAGCAGACGGTTGGTGTTGACGATGCCGAACGAGCCACCGCCGTCCGCCGGGAACTGGGCGTCGACCGTCGAGCTGTACCGTACGAACTCCGGCGAGGCCAGCCCCGTACGGCCGAAGACCGCCAGGTCGTACGCCGAGGTGACCTGGTCCTCCGCGTCGTAGCCGTCCGGCGAGACGACATGGGTGTCCAGCGCGCCCAGCAGCTTCGCCTTCGCGCGCATCTGGGTGACCGTCGCGTCCCAGCCGCCGTTCATCTCGGCGAGCGCGCGGACCGCGTCGTTGCCGGAGCTGAGGAAGACCCCCCGCCACAGGTCCGCCACCTCGTACGACTCGCCCGGCACGATCCCCACCAGGCTGCTGCCCGGTCCGATGTCGGCCAGCTCGTCCTCGGTGACCGTGTGCCGGGCGTGTTCGGGCAGCCGGGGCAGGGCGGTGATCGCGAAGAGCGTCTTGAGGGTGCTCGCCGGGGGCAGCTTGAGATGCGCGTTCCGGGCCGCGAGCACCTCACCCGTACGGGCGTCGGCGATCAGCCAGGACAGCGCGGACACCTCGCTCGGCGGCGGGGTGCCGCGCGCGGGCCGGACCTGGGTCCCGGAGCGGTGGAGCAGCGAGTTGTCCGCGGGGGCGGCGGGGGCCGCCGGGGCGGGGGAGGCCGGCGGGTCCGAGAAGGCGGTGGAGCCCGCCACCGCCACCGCGGGGGCGCCGGGCAGACCGGGCGCCCGTACGACCGGATCGCTTCCGGAGTCCGCGGCGGCCGACGCGGCCGCGGGCAGGAGGACCAGCAGGCCGGTGGCGAGGGCCACGGTGCCGGAGAGCGCGGAGCGCGTCACGGATCTGGTGATCATTCCGCCACGGTAGGAACGGACGGCGTTCCGCGCCCCTCGCGTGGGCCGACCGGAGGTATCCCCGTCCCGCGGGGCCGGTCAGTGAAGGGCGCGCGGCCGACACCCGATCGGGTGGTTCGGCGGCCCGGCGCTGCCTCTCACTGCCTCGCTCACTCCGTCTCACTCCGCGGCGGGAGCGTGCTCGGCGTGCGGAAGGTGTTCCGTGTGCTGGATGTGATCGGCCCGCTGGATGGGTTCCGGGTGTTCCGCGTCCTCGGCGAACGGGGCGGGCGGCGCGGCCGGGGCGGTCATGATGTCCGTGCCGATCACGTCGAGCAGCCGCAGCTTCTCCGCCGCCTCGGAGCCGGGCGCCGCCGAGTAGGCGGAGATCCGCAGGTCACAGCCCGGCACGGTGAACGTGTCGCGGTCGACGGTCAGCGGTCCGACGTCGGGGTGCAGGACGGTGCTGATCCCGGTGGAGTGCGAACCGGCGATACGGGAGTTCCACAGCGCCCCGAACCGGGCGCTCGCGCGCCGCAGTTCCCCGATGAGGAAGCGCAGCCGTACATCGGTCGGGTAGTGCACCGTCGCGGCCCGCAGATCCGCGACGAGGGCGGCCTCGAAGCCCGCCTCCTGCTCGGGGGTGTGGGTGACCCGGCTGGGCTGGCCGGTGAAGTGCTGCCAGGCCGCGTTGCGGCCGCGCGCCGGGATCCCGGACGGGTCGCCGACGAGGGCGGCCCACAGCGGATTCCAGGTCAGCAGGTTCCAGGAGGCGTCGTAGACCCCGACGGGTGTCCCGCCGAGCCGTCCGAGCAGCCGCCGCACACTGGGCGGGACCAGCTCCGAGACCCGGCCCAGCGCGGGCGGGGACTGCCCGGCGAGCAGGAAGAGATGACGGCGTTCGTCCTCGGAGAGCCGTAGCGCACGCGCCAGCGAGGCGAGGACCTGGGCCGACGGGGAGGTGGCGCGCCCCTCCTCCAGCCGGCCGAGATAGTCCATGGACAGACCGGTCAGCCGGGCCAGCTCCGTCAGCCCCAGCCCCGCCGGCCGCTCGCCGCCCGCTCCCGGGGTCTCGTCGGGCTCCCCGGCTTCCTTGGGCTCCCCGGCTCTTCCGGCTGCTCCGGACTCACGCGACGCGTCGGCGGGCGGCCCGGTCTCGGCCGAGGGGATCCGGTCACGCCAGCGGTGCAGGGCCGTGCCCAGCTCTCCGTGTCGGGTCATGGAGTCAGTATCAGCGGGTACGGCCGCTTCCGCCTGATACCGTCCAGTACTTTCCCGTCCGGTTCCGCTGTTCTCCGCCCGGCCCCGCCGTTTTCCGTGCGCTGCGGCGGCTGGGCGGGCGTCCGGCGGCAGGCGGACCGGTGGCCGTTCCGTACATGATCGGAAGAATCAACGTTCCCGAACGGGGGCCGCCCCAACCGCCGTTGCGCGAAGCGGCGAGTAATCGCCAACCCCCTCCCACCTGGCGCTGATCCGGATTACGGTTGATCCCGATACGTGGCGCGCGGTCCCCTCGGGGGCCGCGCGCCGGACCGGGGTGCGGGGGAGCGGGGGGAGCGGAGCATGCTGGATCCCATGTCGCTGGCGGCGATCACCGCGGTGCTGGGCGCCGTGGGCGCGGGGATGGCCAATGAGGCGGGCAAGTGGGCCTGGGAGTCCGCCGGAGGTCTGGTGCGGCGCATCGCCGGGCGCGAGGTGGTCGCGCCCGCCGGTCCCGCCGAGCTGTCGGCCGTGGCGCGGCTGGTCCACGAGGGCGTGCTGCGGGACCCGGCGTTCGCCCGCGCGTGGGCGGCCTTCGCCCGTACGGCACCCGGGCCCGCGCGTGCCGATTCCATACCGTCGCTGCCGCCGTCCGTCCGCTTCTTCACGGACCGCCGGGCCGCCATGCGGCAGCTCGACCGGGAGGCCCGGCGCAAGGCGGACGGCCGGCCCCGGGTCGCGCTGGTCCACGGACCGGAGGGCATCGGCACCAGCGCGCTCGCCGTCCACTGGGGATGCCGGAGGGCGGACCTCTTCCCCGGCGGACAGCTCTACGCGGATCTGCGCGGAGCCTCGCCGGGGACGGCGGTGGACACCCAGGTGGTGCTGCGGAGCCTCCTCGCTCAACTGGGCATGGCGCAGGACGCGATCCCGCCGGACGCGGCCGACCGCAGGGACGCGTTCCGGCGCTGCGCGGCCGACCGGCGGCTGCTCGTCGTGCTCGACCACGCCCACTCCTCCGCACAGGTCCTGCCGCTGCTGACCTCCGCGCCCGGAGTCCTCACGGTGGTGGTCGCGCGGCGTCCGCTCGCCGGGCTCGACGCCTTCCTCGTCCCGGTCGGGCCGCTCGCCGACAAGGACGCGCGCCGGCTGCTCACGGATCTGGCGGGGGAGGAGACCCTGGCTGGCGCGCGCGACGAGGTGCCGCGTCTGCTGGAGCGGTGCGCCGGTTCGCCGTACGCCCTGCGCGCCGCCGTGCCCCGGCTGACCGACCCCGACGGCTACCCGGACAGCGACCCGGACGGTCCGACGCCCGGTGCCACCGGCCGCGCCGCCGCACTCCGACCGGAGGAGCCGTCCATGGCCGGGACCGACCCCGTGCGCGCCGCCGTCGAGAGTGCCTACCGCGCGCTGGATCCCGGCACGGCCAGGGTCTACCGGCTGATGTCGCTGCGTGCCTGGCCCGCGCTGGATCCGGCGGCGGTCGCCGGAGCGATCGGCCTGCCGGAGGCCGAGGCGGCCCGGTCCCTCGGTGAACTCGCCGACCGTCAGCTGCTGGAGCGGACGGACACCGGCCGGTACCACTACCGTCCGGTGGTCCGCGAGCACGCCGAGTCGGCCGCGGCCGGTGAGGACCGGATCGCGGCCTGCGCGGCGGCCCTCGCCCGCACGGTCCGCCGGTACGCGCGCTTCGCGGCCCGGGCACGGCTGGCCGCCCTGCCGGGTGCGTGGGCGATCGGTCCGCTCTACGAGGAGCTGAGAGGCGGGCCGAGTCCGTACGGGAGCACGGGGGAGGCGCTCGGCGCGCTCGCCGCCGAGCTGGGCAATCTGGTCGAGGCGGTGCACGCGGCCGAGGAGTCCGGCGACGCGGACGCGGTCTTCGCGCTCTGCCAGGCGCTCTGGCCGCTCCAGCTCAAGGCCGGGCACCACGACGTGCTGCTTCCCGCGCTCCGGGCGGGGGTACGGGTGGCCGAGGGCCACTGCCCCGGGACCCGGCAGGCGGGGCGGATGCACTCGCTGCTCGGGCTCGACCTGATGGAGCTGCGGCGCTACGAGGAGGCCGAGGCCGAACTGACCGCCGCCGCCGGGGCCGAGGAGGCGGCAGGGCATCCGCTCGGCCACGCGTCGGCCGTCGAGTCGCTGGGGCTGCTCCGGCTGCGCCAGTGGCGGTTCGCGGAGGCGTACGCGTCGTTCGAGGCGGCGGCGGCCGTCCTCGGACGGATAGCGCCCGAGGACGAGTCGGCGGGACAACTGCCGCGCGCCCACGCCCTGCTGGCGCGGCACCGGGGCCGGGCCCTGCGCGGCCTGGGCGACTTCGAGGGGTCCCGCGCGCTGCTGACGGAGGCGCTGGCGCACTTCCGGTCCACCGGCGAGGCGTACAACACGGCCAGGACGCTGACCGACCTGGCGGAGACCCATCTGGACGAGGACGATCCGGCCGGTGCGCTGCCGCTGATCGACGAGGCGTTGGTCGCGCTGGACAAGGAGGGGGCCGCCCATCACCTCGGGCTGCTGCGGGCGCTGCGGGAGCGCTGCCTCAGCGCGCCCGGGGGGTGACCGGCGCGGGGTCCGCGATTGTCACCGTGACCCGGTGCGTATGCCGGCCGGTCCGTACGGTCAGCCCGGCCGCCGTCAGCTCCTCCACCTTCCCGCCGGCGGCCAGATGGGCGTGGAGGGCGGAGACATGGAGAGCGGGGTCGGCGGCCCAGGCACCCCCGTCGAGCCGCAGCAGCGTCCCTGCGCTGTTCGTGCCGCCTACTCGCGCCAGGCAGGTGCCGGGGCCGGTGATGAACGCCGCGACGGAGCAGTGTGGATGGCGGGTCAGGATCTCGGCGGTCCACCGCTCGGGTCCGCCGAACCGCACATCGTCGGCCGCGCCGTCGCGGAAGATGACATCGGCCAGCGCGAGCCGGCCCGGATCGAGGGTGTCCTCGTGGACGGCGGTATGCGCGTCGCCCTCGCCCGCCGGCTCCGAGCGGGGGTCCGCGTACCGGCTCACCTCGATCCCGCCGTTCGGCGGGAGCCGGGTCACCACCCGTAGGGGCGCGGTCCGGACGGTCCGTTCGTACGGGGGCAGCGGCAGCGGGTCGAGCAGCGCGGGTTCATCCGGTTCGGGGATGCCGATGAGCCGGTAGAAGTGGCGGCGCAGCAGCGTGGCGGCCTCGCCCGGCACCGACGAGACCAGCTCGGCGGGTCCCGGTCCTGACGCTGGCCCCGATCCCGGTCCCGGGCCCGGCCGTGAACCCGGCGCGGAGACGGGTCCGTTCAGCAGGGCGTCCAGTTGCGCGCGCAGCGGGGCGTACGGCGAGAGCCGGGGTGCCCGCCGTACGAACGCGGCGACGGGGGACGCCGCGTCGAGACCGTCCGACGGCTCGGCGCCCATCAGCACGGGAACGCCGAGCGCCGCCGCGTAGTAACTGACGGAGCCCGCGTCCCCGATGACCGCGTCGGCCGCGATCAGCGCCTGGCGCCAGCCCTCCAGCGGGTCCACCAGCGCCAGACCGCCGCGCCGGGCCCGGTCCAGCCAGGCCCGGATCTGTCCGGGCCCGTGACCGTGCCAGATATTGGGGTGCAGGACGGCCGCCACCCGGTACTCGTCGGCGGGGAGTTCGGCGGTCAGCCGAGGCAGCAGCGACGGCAGCACATCGTCCGCGCCACCGTCACCGAAGAGCGCGTCCGGGTTCCAGGTCGAGTTCAGCAGGACGAGCCGCTGGCCGGGCCGTACGTCGAGAGCGCGGCGGAAGCGCTCGCGGTGGGGCAGCGCGGCCAGGATCCGGTCGAAGCAGGGATCCCCGGCGATCACGGCGGTCGGGGCCGCCTCGGGACAGGCGGCGCGCAGCCGGTCCAGCTGTTCGGGGTGGGAGAGCACCATCGCGTCCGCGACGGGCGAGCCGTCCGCGAGCAGCCACTCGGGCGACAGGCCGAACACGGGCGAAGGGCGACCGGTGTCCGGTGTCCGGTGTCCGGTGTCCGGTGTAGCCAGCCTTTTATTATAGCCAACTCCGTGCGACAGCACGGTCAATGGAGCGTCAAGAAGAGGGAGCCGGCCGCCGAAACTGGCCGAGATCGCCAGGTGCGCGGGGAGTGCGAGCGCCTGCTCCCAGGGGAGTACGGGCACACCGGTTTCGGCCATCAGCTCGGCCACGCCCGCCTGGAACGGCGAGGATCCGGTGCAGGTGATGAGCGACTGGACCCGCAGATCGTCCCGGAACAGCGGCAGCACATCGAGCAGCCGGGTCGCCGAGGTCACGTTGTGCACGACGAACAGCACCAGCCGGCACCGTCCCCGTGTCGTCCAGCGCTCCGCGTCCGCGCCCACCGGCACCCGCAGCCAACCGGCCCGCCCCTCGCCCACCCGTCCGCCCCCGCTCCCCGCGTTGTCCGTGACCGGTCACGATATCCACAGGGGACGCCGGGGGAGGGGCGGACGGGACGGCCGGTCAGATCTCCAGTTCGTTCTCGATACGGCGCAGGTTGTGCCGGGCCAGCGCCAGGTTGGCCCGGGAGCGGTCCAGCGCCAGGTAGAGGAAGAGCGAGCCGCGGCTGGCGGCGAGCGGGCGGATCAGGTGGTACTGCTTGCCGAGGGTGATGAGGATGTCCTCGACGATGTCGTCGATGTCCAGCGAGGCCAGGGTGCGCGCCTTGGCCCGTACGACCTCGGTGTTCCCCGCGGCGGCTATCTCCAGGTCGATGCCCTGCCCGCCCCCCAGCATGCCGAGCGACATGCCGCTCTCGTAGTCGACCGCCGCGATCCCGATGGCGCCGTCGATGGTCATTGCCTCTTTGAGTGCGGTGTCAAGGTTCATCGCGGTTCCTGTTCCTCAAGCTGATGGCGCCGGGTCGTCGTGCCGATATCCCGGCAGCAGCGCCACGAAAAGCGCCAAGATCGGTCACTAAAGCGCAAGTTACAGACTAGGCTACTGTGTAATCTGTCTTAAAATGAAGGGGTGACCGTGTCAGCGTTGAAAGCGTCCCTCTCCCGGTTCCTGGAAACTCCCGGAGTCACCGGAGCCGCCCTGGTGGACGCGGTCACCGGTCTCACCTACTGCGCCGTCGGCGACGCGCTGGAGGTCGGGGACGGCGTGGACACCGCGGAAGTGACGGCCGTGATCACCGACCAGGTGGGACGGGCGGGGGACGGAAGCGAGTTGGAGAGCGTGATCGTGACCAGTGCGCGCCGTTATCACGTGGTGCAGACCGTACGGAGAGCCGGGGACCCCCTGCTCCTCGTCGCCTCGCTCGACCGTGAACGGACGAATCTCGCCCTGGCCCTGCGGCAGTTGAACGGTCACGCGGAAGGTGTGCTGGCATGACGACCGGAGACCCGCGCAATGTGCCCGCCCTGCTGCGCCAGTTGCGACAGGACAACTTCAGCGGCACGGTGAGGCTGGCCGGCTCACCTGGAGGAACGATTCACCTCCGGTCCGGACTGGTCAGCGCGATCGAGACTCCGGGCACGCCGTCCGTCGAGTCGGCGCTGCTGAAATCCGGCCGTATCGATGACGAGGTCTGGTCCGCCGCCCTCACCGCCACCCAGGAGACGGACGGTCTCGCCACCGCGCTGGCCGGCCAGGGGCGGATCGGGGAGGCCGAGCTGGAACTGGTCTGCGCCGCGACGGTCTTCGAGGGCGCGTTCGCGCTGTCCCTGGGCAAACCCAGTGAGTGGGAGGTCGCCGAGCCGGCCGCGACCGTACTCTCCCGGCACGGGATCGAGCCGCACGCCCTGGCGGAGGAGACCTCGCGCCGGGTGGCGGTCGTCTCCAAGAAATGGGGCCCGCCGGCCGAGCTGGCCCGGGCGAAGACCCGGCCCGCCGCGGGCGCCGACGGCCGGGCCGCCCGGCTGCCGGCGCGCTACCGGTCCCTGCTCGTCACGGCCAACGGCCGTCGCACGCCCCGCGATCTGGCGTTCACGCTGGGCCGGGGCCTTTTCGGTGTCATGGCGGATCTGATCCGGATGGACGGCCTCGGGCTCATCGAGTGGGACCGCCCGCGCCGGACCGACCGGCCGAGCACCGCCCCCCGGGCCCGCGCCGGACAGCCGGTCGCGGTCCTGCCGGCGCCGGCCGCCTCACTGCCCCGGCGGGTCCGCGGCGCGAGCCCGGACCGGTCGTCCCGCGGTCCGGAGCTGCCCGCCGCACCCCAGGACGGCTTGTAGCGGCTCACCAGATTTCCGCAGCTCACCCGGCCCGGTGACCCGGGGATCGCGATCCCCTTCCGGCCCTGAGCCGCGTACGACGCCCCACGGCACCACCCTCGGCCGGATCATCACCAAGGAGCGCACAGCATGCACGCAGACTCGCCCGTCACGTCCCCCGTCCCGCTCGGCTCGCTGGTCGAGGTGCTGGCCTCGCTGCGGGAGCGGGTGATGGGGGCGTCGGAGAGCGTTCTCTCCACCGCCGACGGCCTGCTGGTGGCCGCCGACACCGACACCGTCCAGCCCGAGGCCATCGCGGCGCTCGCCGCGGCGACGCTCGGCCTCGGCGCGCGGATGGCGCAGCAGGCGGACGCCGGCGCGCTGCGCGATGTCGTCATCCGCTGCGGCGGCGGCCAGGTCATCGTGCTGGCGGTGGGTGACCGGGCGCTGCTCTCCATCCTCGGTGACGAGGGCATCGACGTCGCCGCGCTCCAGCGCCAGGCGCCCGTCATCGTGGAGGAGCTGCTCGGTCTGCTCGCCGCGGACGTCGCTTCGTAACACCGTCATGTAAAGCGCTTCACGAAAGGGGCCGTTCCCGATGGGAACGGCCCCTTCGGCATGTCCGAGGGTGTCACGCTTCGTGCTTTTTCGAAAGCGCTCCGTGCAAACGCGCGAGTCTATGCCCGAAGGTGTGGCCTGTGGGTCAGGTTGCGCGAATAGGCCGAAGTGTCGTTTGTGGCGGGCTAAGCTCTCGCGGAGCGCGCCGAGTTGATACGTAATCAGGCACTTGTTCCCATGCTCCGCGATTGTTCGAATTATCCGACCTGAATCGACCGCCAGAGGGCTCACATGGTTCGAGTTGAAGCACCCCCCATTGATCAGCCGTCCCCCGTCGTGCGCGCGCTCGCCCTTCCCGTCGCCCTGATGGCCGCCGCCACCGCCGTCGTCGTCGCGGCAGCCCCGGACGCCGCGCGCATACCGCTGGTGCTGTACGGCGTGGCCGCCACCGGAGTGGTCGCCTGGTGCGCCGCGGAGCTGGCCCGCCGCCGGATGACCGCCACGCTCCTGCGCGCCCAGCACGCCCACCGCGTCGCCGCCCTGGAGCGGCGCCTCGCCGAACACGACGAGGAGTCCGTACGGCTCGGCAAGGAACTCATGCCGGCCGCGATCCACCGGCTGCGCCAGGGCCAGTCGCCCCAGGAGGTCATGCGCGACATCGTCGACGCCGACGAGCGCTACCGCGAACTGCCCGCCGCCCAGCGCTCCCTGCTGAACTCCGTCCTCAAGATCGTCGACGACGAGGACGCCATGCGCGAGTCCGCGCAGCGCTCCTTCGTGAACATCGCGCGCCGTGTGCAGTCGATCGTCCACCAGCAGGCCAGCGAGCTGCGCGAGATGGAGGAGGCCCACGGCCGCAACCCCGAGGTCTTCGACGATCTGCTGCGCATCGACCACGGCACCGCGCTGATCGGCCGGCTCGCCGACAGCATCGCCGTGCTCGGCAAGGCCCGCCCGGGACGCCAGTGGCCCAAGCCCGTACCGCTGTTCAGTGTGCTGCGCGGGGCGATGTCCCGGATCCTGGAGTACCAGCGCGTCGATCTGCACTCCATCGCCAAGGTCGCCATCGTCGGCACCGCTGTCGAACCCCTCATCCACGCCTGCGCCGAACTCCTCGACAACGCCACCCGCTACTCGCCGCCGCAGACCCGCGTCCATGTCACCGCCGTCGAGGTGCAGACCGGTATCGCGATCGAGATCGAGGACGGCGGCGTCAGCCTCAGCGAGGAGGCCCGCGCCCGGGCCGAGCGCATGCTCGCCAAGGCCCAGGCCGGGATCGACCTCAACGACCTGGGGGAGACCCCCCGGCTCGGGATGGCCGTGGTCGGACGGCTCTGCCAGATGTACCACCTCCAGGTCTCGCTGCGGCAGTCCGCGTACGGCGGCGTCCGCGCCGTCCTCATCGTGCCGCGCGATGTCGTGACCACCGGGCCCGCGCCCGGCATCGCCCACGGCATCGGCGCCACCGCCGGCCCCCGCGGCGTCCCCAACGACCTGCCCACCAAGGACATGCTGCGCCCCGCCCACCGGGTCCGGGCGGTCACCGGCCCCCAGCCGTCGGCCCCGGTCACGGTCCCCAGGCCCGCCGCCGCCCCCGTCGTCGTGCCCGCCATCGAGGACGACGTACCCGTCGTCACCGAGTGGACGGAGAACGGACTGCCCCAGCGGCGCAGCCGCGGCCGCGCCCCGCTCGGCTCCCACAACCTCGGCCTGATCAACAACGGACACGCGTCCGCCGCCGGCGGCACCTACGGCTCCGGCGGCTCGTACGGCACCCCGCCGGCCACCGTCAACGGCGCTCGCCCGGACCGGAGTCCAGCCACCGGCCGGCCCCGGGGACCCGGCACGGACGCCCCCGGCCGGAGCGCCCCCGGCGAGGAGAAGCCAGGCCCCGGCATCTGGCTCGAAGCGTTCACGAAAGCGGTCAACGGCACCCCCCAGGAGCCGTCCGCCGGGGCCGGCGAGCCCCCGGACCGGCGCCCCGGTGACCTCGGCGACTCCGACGACGCGCGCGACAAGGGAGATCTCAAGTGATTCAGCAGCGGGCCAACATGGACTGGATGCTCAAGGAGCTGGCCGACGGCGTGCCGCAGATCCACCAGATCGTGGTGCTCTCCGCGGACGGACTCAGGATCGCCCGGCACGGCGGTGACCCCGACGCCGCCGACCGGCTCGCGGCCGCCTGCGCCGGCCTCCAGAGCCTGGCCGCCGCCGTCGCCGTCGAGATCCCGCACAGCGACGGCCGGATGCGGCTCGTCGTCATCGAGATCGGGGGCGGCTTCTTCTATCTGATGGAGGCCGGAGCCGGCGCCTATCTCGCCGTCCTCGCCGCCGACACGGTCGACGCCGGCCTGGTCGGCGCCCGGATGCGGGACATGGTCGTACGGATCGGCGCCCACCTGACCAGCCCGCCGCGCCACGACGGGCAGGCCGGATGACCGGCCCTCCCGGTCTGCCCGCCCCTCGGGAGCGCCGGCAGCCCGAGACGGATGTCACCGACCCCGGCCGGCTGTACGTGATCACCGGCGGTCCGGACGGCGCCGAGCGCGCGTCCCTCGATCTGGTCACCATGATCATGGCGCGTGACGATCCGTCACCGACGGTCCAGCCGGAACGCGCCGCCATCCTCCGGCTCTGCCGGGCGCCCCTCTCCGTGGCCGAGCTGTCCGCCTATCTCGGCCTCCCGTTCAGCGTGGTGACCGCGCTGCTGACCGAACTCCTGGCGGCCGAACTGGTCGAATCCCGCGAGCCCGTCGTACGCGCCTCGCTCCCCGACCGGTCCCTTCTCGAAGCGGTGATGCATGGACTTCAGAGACTCTGACACGATCACCGGCCCCAGGAGCGAAGACGTCCTGCCCGACACGGCCACCTCCGCGGTGAAGATCGTGATCGTGGGCGGCTTCGGGGTCGGCAAGACGACCATGGTGGGCTCGGTCAGCGAGATCCGGCCGCTCACCACCGAGGAGACCATGACCCAGGCCGGAGTGGGGGTCGACGACAACTCCGGCGTCGAGACCAAGACCGCCACCACCGTCGCCATGGACTTCGGCCGCATCAGCATCAGCGAGCGGCTGGTCCTCTATCTCTTCGGCACCCCCGGCCAGGAACGTTTCTGGTTCCTCTGGAACGGCCTCTTCGAGGGCGCGCTGGGCGCCGTCGTCCTCGTCGACACCCGCCGCCTCGAAGTCAGCTTCGATGTGATCGGACGGCTGGAGGAGCGCGGCGTCCCCTTCGTCGTCGCCGTCAACACCTTCCCGGACGCGCCGCACCACCCCGTCGAGGCGCTGCGGCGGGCCCTCGACCTGCCGGACGAGGTACCGATGATCGACTGCGACGCCCGGCTGCGCGAGTCGAGCCGCGACACCCTGCTCACGCTGATGCGCTATCTGCACGCACTGGCCGTACCGGCGGGCTGATCCGCCGCCGTGAGCCCCCACCACCCCCATCCCTTCCGGCCTGATCCCTGGAGCGACCGTGACCACCCCCTTCTCCCCCCGGCCCGGGTCGGACGACCGCCCGGTGCCGCCCCCCGGCTGCCCGGCCCACGGCCTGAGCCCGTACGACATAGACAGCCTGAGCGGTATGCCCGGGCCCCGGCGGCTCTACGGGCCCGAGGCCGAACGCGATCCGATGGGCCTGTACGAGAAACTGCGCGCCGAGCACGGGCCCGTGGCCCCCGTACTGCTCCAGGGCGACGTACCGGCCTGGCTGGTGCTCGGCCACAGCGAGAACCTGCACATGACGCGTACGCCGTCGCAGTTCTCCCGCGACTCCCGGCGCTGGCGCGCGCTCCACGACGGCAGCGCGCCCCCGGACCACCCCCTGGCACCCGTCTTCACCTGGCAGCCGATCTGTGTGTTCGCCGACGGCGCCGACCACGAGCGGCTGCGCGGCGCGGTCACCGACTCGATCGCCCGGATCGACCACCGGGGCGTCCGGCGCTACATCAACCGCTACAGCAACCGGCTGGTCAACGACTTCTGCCAGGACGGCCGCGCCGATCTGGTCAGCAGCTTCGCCGAGCACCTGCCGATGATGGTGATGGCGCAGATCCTCGGCATGCCCGAGGAGTACAGCGAACGGCTCGTCCAGGCCGCCCGCGACATGATCAAGGGCACCGAGACCGCCAACGAGTCCAACGCCTATGTGATGGCCGCCCTGATGCGGCTGGTCAAGCGGCGCCGCATCGTCCCCGAGGAGGACTTCGCGACCTGGCTCGTGGAGCACCCGGCCGGGCTCACCGACGACGAGGTCGGCCAGCATCTGCGGCTCGTGCTCATCGCGGCGTACGAGACGACCGCCAACCTCATCGCGAACGTACTGCGCATGGTGCTCACCGACCCCCGCTTCCGGGCCCAGTTGAGCGGCGGCCACATGACCCTGCCGGACGCGGTCGAGCAGACACTGTGGGACGAGCCGCCGTTCACCACGATCTTCGGCCGGTGGGCGGTCGGTGACACCGAACTCGGCGGCCAGCGCATCAAGGCGGGCGACGCGCTGATCGTCGGGATCGCCGCGGCCAACGTGGACCCGGTCGTACGGCCCGATCTCCGCGCCCACATGCAGGGCAACCGGGCCCATCTCGCCTTCAGCGGCGGCCCGCACGAGTGCCCGGGGCAGGACATCGGCCGCGCCATCGCGGACACCGGGATCGACGCGCTGCTGATGCGGCTGCCGGATCTCCAGCTCGCCGTCGAGGAGAGCGAACTGCGCTACTCCGGCGCCCTGATGTCGCACCAGCTGACCGAACTGCCGGTGACCTTCGCGCCCCGGCCCCCGCAGGACGTCGCCGGCCCGCCGAGCGCGACGGCCGCCGCGCCGCGACCGCAGTGGCAGGTGGAGTCGCCCCGGCCCGGCTCGGCACCGATCGTGCCGCAGGAGGCGTACGCGACCCCGGCCTTCGCCGCCGCCTCCGCTCCTGGCACCGCTGCCGCGCCCGGACCCGCTCCCGATCCCGCCACCGAACCGGCGCCGGTCGCGAGCCCGGTCCCGGCGCAGCGCACCGGCAGCGCGCCGCAGCGCGCCTGGGCGGCGGTGGCCCGCTGGTGGAACGGTAGTTGACGTACCGTCAGTCACTGTCCAGCTGGTCCCACCACCACGCGATCGTGGGGATCGGCAGCGGCTCCAGACTGTTGTCGGCCGGCTGCGGCTTCCACCATCCGCCGGGGGCCGCCCGCGGTCCCGACTCGACGGCGTAACGGGGGCACGACGACGCCCAGTCGAGATGGCCGCGGACGAACTGGGCCAGTCCGTGCACATATTGGCGCAGGTCCTTGCCGGCTTCGTCGAGGACCTGCGCGGCCAGCCGCTCGAACAGCACCATGACCCGGTCCCGCATGGTGACGACCCGCACCAGCGCCCGCCGGGGCTCGCAGTCCTGCTCCTGGCAGACGACATCGATCAGATTGAGGTTGTCGTCGGCGCGCTCCAGCTCCTTGTTGCGCGAGTACAGGTCGTTGTCCCAGCTGACCAGGGTCCAGGTGATCTCCGTGAGGGCCCGTACCCGGGCGTCCTGAAGGTCCCGGTCCGGGACCGAGAAGCCGCCGACGATCTCGATCATCGCGGTGGAGGGCGCCATCCCGATGGAGCGCATCCACAGGGCGACGTAGTCGTCCAGCGAGGGCAGATCGGGACGGCCGCGCCAGGACGCCTCCCACACCAGCCCGGAGGTGTAGACGCGCATCGCCTCCGTCATCCGCCGCAGCTGCCGCGGCGAGGCGAACGCTTCCAGCTCCACCCGGAGCCGGCGCAGCGCCGCCGTGTGCGGCGAGTCCCCGGCGGACCCCGCCTCGGGCGCCTCCACGGCGCGCATGATGCGCGAGGTCTCCTGCGCGAGCCGCTCCGCCGTGGCCCCGGCCTCGTCGCACACGCCGTCGTCGAGGGAGAACAGCACGGCGTGGAGTTTCGCCATCAGGGTGAGCGGCTCGAACCTCCCGTACGGCATGGTCGCGGCCGTCAGACCGCCGAAGTCGCACACGGCGAGCCGTTTGACCTGGCGCTCGTCCGTATCCAGCCGCCGGCGCAGCATCCACGCGACGGTCCGCTCGTTCAGCGCGTCGGCGGCGGGGTGGCGCGCGGGCGGGACGGGGCAGTAGAACGGCACGGCCGGGAGCTGTCGGACCAGGCGCTGTTCCGAGACACGGGACATGATCGGCCTCCTGATGCGAATGGGGCGATGCCGTCGGGTGGAGCGTATATGGCCATCTCGAATCGTCAACAACGATGCAACTGGGCACACGCTGGCCGAAATTGACTGATTGTGAGCTATCCCGATCATCGCCGGATGGAGATGCCCCGCACCGCGCCTGTCCGGGGCCGCCCCGGCGCGGCGGGGCGCCGCGATCGCCTGCGCGGGGGCGCGTTTTCGTCACGGCTCGTATATGACGCGAGCCGTTGGCCGGGAAGGGCCGGATCGGTGGGGGTACGCCGGTCGGAGGACGGCGCGGTGGGCGGCGGGCGTAGGCGGTCCGCCGGATCGCCGCGCAGTGCTCCCAACGTGTGCCCCGCTCACCTCAGGGGGCTGAACCCCTCCATGGCCAGGCCGAGCAGGCGGTGCGCCTCGGCGGCGGGGTCCGGATGGTGTTCCGTGGCCAGGGCGATGCCGGTGATCAGGGTGAGCAGGTCGGCGGCCGTGACGCCCGGTGCCACCGCGCCGGCCCGCGCGGCGTTCCGCAGCAGTGGTTCGGCCGCCTCGGTCATCTTCGTCGAGCAGGCGTTCACATGGTCCTGGTCGTCCGTCCCGTCCTGGACCAGCGCGCCGGCCAGGCCCCGCGCGGAGGCGGCGTACGTGGTGAGGGCCCCCAGCCAGTCGAGCAGCGCGGCCCGTGCGTCGGCCGCCGCGGCCAGCTCCTCGGCGCGGGCGCGCAGGGCCTCGATCCGCTCGCTGAACACCGCGTCCAGCAGCGCGCGCCGGCCCGGGAAGTGCCGGCGTACGGTCGCCGATCCGACCCCCGCGGTGCGGGCGATCTGTTCCAGGGAGGCGTCGGCGCCGTGCGCGGCGACCTCGGCCTCGGCCACGGCGAGGATCCGCGCGTAGTTGCGCCGGGCGTCCGCGCGCTGGACGGTCATGGCGTTCTCTCCCGGGCTTGCTAAGTGGTGGGGCCCTCCGTATCGTACCGGAAGGTAAGTGGCGGACCCCGCCGTTTAGCCGTGTGTCATCAGTCGTGTGTCATCACCGGAGGAATGCCATGCCTACAGCCATGACCACCGAGTCCGCGCCCGTCCTGGTCGCCGGGGCCACCGGTCGGCAGGGCGGCGCCGTCGCACGTGCCCTGCTCGCCAGGGGCGTTCCCGTACGGGCCCTGGTCCGTGACCCCGCGACCGCCCGCGCGAAGGCCGTCGAAGTGCTGGGCGCCGAGCTGGTCACCGGCGACCTCGACGACCGCGACTCCGTGACCCGGGCCGCCGACGGGGCCCGCGCCGTCTTCTCCGTACAGATGCCGGACATGAACGGACGTCTCTTCGAGGGCGAGTTGGCCCAGGCCGTCCATCTGATCGAGGGGGCGAGGGCCGCCGGGGTGCCGCAGTTCGTGCACACCTCCGTCTCCGGCGCCGGGCAGCACACCGGGAGCCCCGGCTGGGCCGAGGGCCGCTGGGCCGCGCTGGAGCCCTACTACGCCACCAAGACCGGGATCCAGGACCGGGTGCGGGAGGCCGGCTTCCCGCACTGGACGCTGCTCAAGCCGTGCTTCTTCATGGAGAACTTCCTGCCGTCCGAGGAATTCCTCTTCCCCCGGGGCATCGAGGGCGGTCTGGTGAGCGTCCTGAAGCCCGGCACCCGGGTGTCCCTCGTCGCGGTCGACGACATCGGCTCGGCGGCCGCCGCGGCCGTCGCCGAGCCCGAGCGCTTCGACCGGGTCGCACTCGAACTGGCCAGTGACTACCTGACGATGACCGACATCGCGGCGGTCCTCTCGCGCAGTACGGGAACGGTCCTTGCCGCACCCGACATGACCCTGGAGGAAGCCGCCGCCGCCGGGATGCCGGCCATGGGCGCGAGCCACGATTTCCTGAACGAGGCCGGTCAGCCGGCCCGCCCGGAGTACGCGCGGGCCCTCGGCATCCCGCTCACCGGCTTCGCGGAATGGGCGACCGCGCACCTGCGGGCCGCGGTCTGACACCCTCCGCCCGGACGGCGGACCGCAGGCCCTAGGAGGGCGTCGCCGTCCGGCGGATCAGCGCGGGGAGGATCGACGCCTGGATGAAGCGTGTGAGGTATGCCTCGTCGGCGGGGAGGCCCTCCAGCATGGGACGGGCGCGGATGACGCCCGACAGCTGGACCGAGACGAATTCCGCGGCGGGGTTGTCCGCCGCGATCTCGCCGCGTTCCACCGCCCGCCGGACCATGGCGTTGATCGCCGCGATCTCCGGTTCGATGAGGGCTTCGCGCAGGGCCCGCAGCAGCTCCGGGTTCTGGAGGACCGCGTGGCCGAGCGCGTGGGTCAGGGAGGTGTCGCGCGCCGAGAAGAGCGCCGCCGAGCGGGCCACGGCGCGCAGGTCGCCCTCCAGGGTGCCGGTGTCGATGTCGGCGAGCCGGACGCAGCGCGTGCCGCGCAGGGCCGCGGCGACGAGCCGCTGCTTGGTGCCCCACTGCCGGTAGAGCGTGGACTTTCCGCAGCGTGAGCGGGCGGCGACGCCCTCCATGGTCAGGGCCTCGTAGCCGTCCTCGCGGAGGAGGTCGAGGGCGGCCTCGTAGAACTCCTGCTCCCGCTCCGGCGTGATCTTGGAGCGGCGTGGCTGCGTCGTCATCGTCTCTCCCGTCCTCGCGGATCGATACGACCGTGTACCGATACGCCAGTGTACCGATACGATCGCGTATCGGTACACTGGCGTATCGATAGGGCGCGGTCCAGGGCGCGTCGCCGTACCACCACGTCGTTCAACCACGGCGTGTCGTCCATGCAAAGGGGTCGGGTGGTGACCACCAACGCCCGCGCTGGGACCGCCGAACGGAAGCAGGAACCTTCCGCCCGACCGCCCCTCGTACGTGAACTGCTGCTCGTCGTCGGCCTCTTTCTCGTCTACAAGCTCGGCCGGCAGGCCGCCACCGGCCACACCGCCGAGGCGTTCCGCAACGCGGACCGGGTCTGGGACTGGGAGCGGGCGCTCCGTCTGCCGGGGGAGGGCGGCGTCCAGGCGCTGCTGCTGCACGACAGCACCCTCGTCCACCTGGCGAACACCTACTACGCGACCGTGCACTTTCCGGCGACGGTGCTCTTCCTGGGCTGGCTCTACTGGCGCCGGCCCGCCCACTACCTCTGGTCGCGCCGGGTCCTCGCCGCCCTGACCGGCGCCGCGCTCGCCCTGCATCTGCTGATGCCGCTCGCCCCGCCGCGGCTGCTCGCCCGGACCGGGCTGGTGGACACCGGGCGGGTGTACGGGCCGACGGTGTACGGCGCGTCCCCCGCGCACGACACCCTGGCCAACCAGTTCGCGGCGATGCCCTCGCTCCATGTCGGCTGGGCCCTGATGGTCGCGGTCGGCCTCATCGCCGCCACCCGGACGCGGTGGCGGTGGCTCTGGCTGCTGCACCCGCTGGTGACGCTGTTCGTGGTCGTGGGCACCGCCAACCACTACTGGCTCGACGCCGTCGTGGCCGTCGCGATGCTGGGGGTCGCGCTGGCGTTCCTCCGCGCGCCGGGGCGGCCCGGGGCCGTCCGGGGCCGGGCCCGGTCCCTGGTCGTACGGTCCGGGGGCGGCGTCCGGGAGCCCGCCGCCGGGCCCGCCGCCGTACCCGTGGCCACGTCGGGAGCCGCGCGATGAGCGGCGCGACGGCCCTCGCGATCGCCCTGTCGCTCGTCTCGGCGTTCGCGTACGCCTCGGCGGCCGTGGCGCAGGAGCGGCTCGCCGCCCGTACCGTCCCCGGCACCCCGCTGTTCACCCTGCTCGGCCGGGGCGCCTGGTGGGGGGCGGTCGGGCTGAACGCGACGGGCGCGCTGCTGCATGTCGTGGCGCTGACGTACGGGCCGCTCACGGTCGTCCAGCCGCTGGGCGCGCTCACCCTGGTCGCGGCCGTGCCGCTGGGCGCGCACCGGGTCGGCCGGCGGGTCGGCCGGGGCGAGTGGCGCGGTACGGCGTACACACTGGCCGGGCTCGCGATCATCCTGCTGACCG
This sequence comes from Streptomyces paludis, assembly GCF_003344965.1. Taxonomy (NCBI): domain Bacteria; kingdom Bacillati; phylum Actinomycetota; class Actinomycetes; order Kitasatosporales; family Streptomycetaceae; genus Streptomyces; species Streptomyces paludis. Next base: position 6,907,588 of record NZ_CP031194.1, read on the forward strand.
CCGCCGGCTCGGACCCCGCCGCGACGCTCGGTCTGCCACAGGCCCTCGGCGTGGCGGGCGTGGCGCTGGCCCTGGTCGCGCTGCTGAGCCGGCCGGGCGCCCGGCCGGGACTGCGCCACGCGGCGGCCTCCGGGCTGATCTCGGGCGTCGCCTCCGCCCTCACCCAGACCGTGACGGTCGCCGCGACGGCCCGCGACGTGGACGCGCTGCCGTGGTGGCAGGTCGGCGCGGTGGCGCTGGTGGTCGCGGCCTTCGCGGCCGGTGGGCTGCTGCTCTCGCAGACGGCCTACCGGGGCGGTCTGGGGGCGCCGCTCGCGGTCCTCACCCTCGCCAACCCGGTCGCCGCCTCCCTGATCGGCCTCACCCTCCTCGGCGAGCGGCTCCAGGGCGGCGCGGTGGGCGTGGTGGCGGCGCTGTCGGGCGCGGTGGTGGCGGCGCGCGGTGTGGTGCTGCTCACGCGGGCGACGGTCGTGGTGCCCGTACCGGCGCCGCCCGCCGTGCCGCGGGAGGTGCTCGTACCCGAGCCGGTGGCCGTACGGGTGCCCGCGCAGCCGGCCCGGCGCGGCGGTCTCGTCCGGCAGCGCTCCCGGCGCTGGGGCGCGGCGGCGGTGCCGGTGGCGGTGGCGCCCGGGGTGGTGCCCGCGCTGGGCCAGCTCGTCGCCGAGCGGGAGCTGACCGTACGCGGCGGACGGCCCTCGCCGGTCCGGGCGCTCCGGGCCCGCCGGGAGCGCCGGCGGCACTCGCGGCTGGGCCGGGCGCGCGGAAGCAAGGACTGCACGTATCAGTAGAGCCCCGATCAGGACCGCACGTATCGGTAGAGCCCCGCTCAGGACCGCGCGTATCAGCAGCGCTCTGGTCAGCGGCTCTCGACGACGGTCACCGGCACCCCGGCGTCCGCGATGCGCGCCAGCTGGTCCCGCGGCGCGCCGTCGTCCGTGACGAGATGGTGGATGTCCGTCAGCGGACAGATCTTGGCGAAGGTGACCTTCCCGATCTTCGAGTGGTCCGCCACGACCACCGTCCGTCCGCTGCCCGCCGCGAAGGCGCGGTCCGTCGCCGCCTCCAGCTGGTCGTGGGTCGTACAGCCGTGCGCGGCGCTGATGCCGTCCACGCCCAGGAACGTCATGTCCGTGTGGTGGTCGGCGAGGGTCTTCTCCGCGATGGGGCCGACGAGTTCATAGCTGGCGGTGCGCGCGTTGCCGCCGATGACGACCAGATTGACATCCCGGTGCAGGACGAGTTCGGCGGCGATGTTCACGGCGTTGGTGACGATGGTGACCGGCCCGCGCCCGGCCAGCAGCCGGGCCACCTCCGTGACGGTCGTGCCGCCGGTCATCCCGACCACCGCGCCCTCCGGCACCAGCGCCGCCGCCGCCCGCGCGATGGCCTGCTTCTCGGGCCGGCGGCGCTCCGCGCGGTGCTGCACGGGCACCTCCAGACCGATGCTGCCGACCACCGCCCCGCCGTGTGTACGGCGCAGCAGATGCAGCCGGCTGAGATGCTGGAGATCGCGCCGTACGGTCGCGCCCGAGACGTTCAGCAGCCGGGACAGCTCATGGACGTCCACGCCGCCTTTCGCGGAGACATGCTCAAGTATCCGCGCATGACGCTCAGTTCGCAGCATGAGATGAGCATAGCTCCGGGCGGAAGAGCGCAGCTCGGCACCGGGAGGGCCGGTACGGTGGAGTGCCGCGTGACCGCGCGGTCCCTCAAGTGAGCGTCAAACGAGCAACTTTGAGCTGTTGACATGGAGAATTCCGATCGCTTTACTCCATGCAACGCCAGGGTTGAGCATCCGGCGCCAGAGGTACGCCCAGCCGGTAGACGGCCCCCGCGCCGCGAGCCCGGACTGAGTCGCCAGGACCTTCTCCGGTCCGAGGCGGGGACGTACCCCCCATCTTCTGGAGCTCAAAGATGATCATCAATCGTGTCCGGTCCCGTCGATGTCTCGCCGCGGTCGCGGCGCTCGCGACGACGGTGATCACCCCGCTGCTCGCGTCCTCCCCCGCGAGCGCGGAGCCGGTGGCCGAGGCCGCCGCGGCCGTCACCCTCCCGCCGGCGCACGCGGGATTCGACTACCAGATCGGCGGGGCCTACACCCCGCCCTCCGGTGTCACCGTCGTCAGCCGTGACCGCGAGGCCGCACCGGCGGCCGGCCTCTACAACATCTGCTACGTCAACGCCTTCCAGGTCCAGCCCGCCGAGATCGGCCAGTGGGACGCGGACCTCCTGCTGCGCGACGCCAACGGCAACGTCATCATCGACGAGGACTGGGACGAGGCCATCCTCGACATCGGCACCGCCGCCAAGCGCACCCGGATCGCCGCCAAGGTGAACGGCTGGATCGACGGCTGCGCCGCCAAGGGCTTCCAGGCCGTCGAGCCCGACAACTACGACAGCTACGAGCGCTCCCAGGGCAAGTTCAACGCGAGCGCCGCCTCGGCGTTCATCACCCAGCTCTCCTCGCACGCCCATGACAAGGGCCTGGCCATCGCCCAGAAGAACACCGCCGAGCTGGCCTCCTCGCGGGTGGCGAACGGGCTGGACTTCGCCGTCGCTGAGGAGTGCGGCCAGTACAACGAGTGCGGTGACTACACGAAGTACTTCGGCAACAACGTCATCGTCATCGAGTACACCTCGGCCGGTCTCTCCCGGGCCTGCGCGGGCTGGAAGAACACACTGAGCATCGTCCGCCGCGATGTGGACGTCTCGCCGGCCGGCAGCGGCAAGTACCTGCGCCAGACCTGCTGATCCGTCCCCTCTCTCCGTCCGCCTTCCCCTTCCCCTTCCCCTTCCCTTCCCCCGTCTCCGCCCCCGGGACCGGCCCCGACCCGGTTCCGGGGTGCGGTCCGGTGTGTCCTCGCGGTGTGTTCCCGCAGTGTGTTCGCGCGGTGTGTTCGCGCGCTGTCCCGGCACGCCCGCTCTCTCTTCCTCCGCACCACCCACCCCTTCCCCGGAGGCCCGGATGGCCGCAGGATTCCGTATGCCCGCCGTGCCCGCCGCGCCCGACCGCCGCTCGGTCCTGCGCGGTGGCGCCCGGCTCGCGCTCGGCGCCGCGACCGCGGTGGCGCTGCCCGGCTGCGGCGCCGGCCGGGACGACGGTGTCGGAGCCGACGGACGTGTCACCGTCGAGCTGTGGCACGGACAGGCGGACACCGGCCGCAAGGCCATCGAGCAGCTCGTCGCCGAGTTCAACCGGACCCATCCGGCGATCCGCGTCGACGCGGGCGGCGGTGTCCTCTCCGACGCGATGCTCCAGAAGATCACCGCCGCGCTCGCCGCGGGCTCCTTCCCCGACATCGCCTATGTCTTCGGCTCGGACCTGGCCAGCGTCGCCCGCAGCCCGTCGGTGGTGGACCTCACCGACACCGTCCGCTCCGGGCCCGTCCCGTGGCACGACTACTGGGCCCCGGCCCGGGAGGCCGTCACCCTCAACGGCCGGGTACGGGCGGCCCCCGCGCTCCTCGACTCGCTCGCCGTCGTCTGCAACAAGAAGCTCTTCGCGGACGCCGGACTGCCGCTGCCCCGGCCCGGCTGGACCTGGGACGAGTTCGTGGAGACCGCCGGCCGTCTCACCGACCGGGCCCGCGGCACCTTCGGCACCGGCTGGCCCGGCGTCGGCGACGAGGACACCGTCTGGCGGCTCTGGCCGATGGTGTGGGACCTCGGCGGCGACGTGATCGCGGCGGACGGGAAACGGATCGGCTTCGCCGACAGCGGGGTCCGGGCCCTGGAGACGGTGGCCGCGCTCACCCGCGACCGGAGCGTGTACGTCGACCCCAAGCCCGGCAGCGAGCAGATGTACCAGGTCTTCCTCTCCGGCCGGATGGCGATGGTGGTCACGGGCCCCTGGCAGCTGCCCGACATCCAGGAGGCGGGGATCGGTTACGGGGTGGTCCCGCTGCCCAGTTACAGCGGCCGGCCGATGACCATCTCGGGCCCCGACACCTGGACGGTGTTCGACAACGGCGCGGCGCGGGTACGGGCCGCGCGCACCTTCGTCCAGTGGCTCACCCAGCCCGCCCAGGACGTGCGGTGGGACATCATGGCCGGCAGTCTGCCGCTGAGCCGCTCCACCCAGGCACTGCCCGCCTGGCGTGCGCAGGACCGCGGGACCGACGGGCTGCCCGTCTTCACCGAGGCGCTGAAGTCCGCCCGCGTACGTCCCGTACACCCCGCGTATCCGCAGATCTCCCGGGCGCTCGGGCAGGCCATCGCATCCGTACTGCTCGGCCGGAGCACTCCGGAACGGGCGCTGCGGCGCTGTGCCGACGAGGCCAACTCCGCCCTGCTGATTCCGCGTTGAGCCGATCCCGCGTCGAGAGGAACAGGAACACGATGCCGCGTCTGCCCACTCCGCTCACGCTCCCCGGACCCGACCGGGGCGACGGTGCCGCCCCCGCGCCACGCGCCCGGCCGCGCCGCCTCCGCGCGCTGCGCGGCGAGTCCGCGACCGCGTGGGCCTTCCTCTCGCCGTCGGTGCTGATCATCCTCGGACTGAGCGTCGTCCCCGTCGCCTGGTCGCTGCTGCTGTCCCTGCGGGCGGACGACCTGGTCACCCCCGGCCGCTGGGTCGGACTCGACAACTACCGGGCGCTCGCCCAGGATCCGCACTTCGCCGAGGCCGTGCGCAACACCCTGCTCTACACGGCGCTCTACGTGCCGCTCAGCCTCGGACTCGGGCTGCTGCTCGCGCTCGTACTGAACCGGCGCATCCGGCTCGTGGGCCTCTACCGCACCCTGATCTTCGTCCCGTTCGTCATCTCGGCCACCGCCCAGGGCGTGCTGTTCTCCTTCATCCTCGACCCCGAGTTCGGCGCCGCCAACTCCCTCCTCCACCAACTCGGCATCTCCCCGCAGGGGTTCCTCACCGACCCCGGGCAGGCGCTGCTCGTCCTGGTGGGGATCTCGCTGTGGAGCGGTACGGGCTTCTGCGTGGTCGTCTATCTCGCCGCGCTCCAGGACGTACCCGCCACCCTCATCGAGGCCGCCCGGCTCGACGGCGCCGGGCGGTGGCACCTGCTGCGCCATGTCACCCTGCCCACCCTCACCCCGGTCACCGTGTTCCTGCTGCTCTGGCAGGCCATCAACGCCCTCCAGGTCTTCGACCTGGTGTACGTGACGACCAAGGGCGGGCCCCTCGGCTCCACCACCGTGATCGTCTACTTCATCTGGGAGCAGGCGTTCAAGAACTTCACCGCCGGGTACGGGGCCGCCGCGGCCTACGCGCTGGCCCTGGCCCTGCTGGCGGCCGGCGGCGCCCTGCGGCTCGTCCGGGCCCGCGAGGACCGACGCCTCGAAGGAGCCGCACGATGACGGTCACCCCGACCACCCGCACGGCGGCGGCGCCGGCCGTGATGGCGACGCCGCCCGCCGCGCCCGAACGGGCCCGTACACGGCTGCCGTTCAGCATCTGGCATCTGCTGCTCGCGCCCCTCGCGCTGCTCTTCGCCGTACCACTGCTGTGGCTGCTGCTCAGCTCCGTGATGAGCAACGCCGAGATCAACCGCTTCCCGCCGGCGCTGTGGCCCTCGGGCATCGACCTCGGCGGCTACCGGTACGTCCTCGGCAACGCCATGTTCCCGCGCTGGTTCGCCAACTCCCTCGTCGTGTCGGCCGTCGCGGTCGGCTCCAACCTGGTCCTCGGCGCGCTGGGCGGCTACGCGTTCGCCCGGATGCGGTTCGCCGGGTCGCGTGTGCTGCTCGTCTCGATGCTGGCCACGATGGCGATCCCGTTCCAGCTCACCATGATTCCCACCTTTCTGGTGATGAAGCGGCTCGGGCTCATCGACACCCTGGGCGCGCTGATCGTCCCGTCCCTCGTCACCCCCTTCGCGGTGTTCCTCTTCCGGCAGTTCTTCCTCTCCCTGCCGAGGGAGCTGGAGGAGGCCGCCTGGATCGACGGCTGTTCACGGCTGCGGGTGCTCCTGCTGATCGTGCTGCCGCTGTCACGGCCCGCGCTGAGCACCGTGGCCGTACTGACGTTCCTCGCCACCTGGAACGACCTGACCTGGCCGCTGATCGCCATCAACCACGACACGCAGTACACCCTCCCGCTCGGGCTGACGACCTTTCAGGGACTGCACCACACCCAGTGGTCGGCCGTCATGGCGGGCAATGTGATCACCGTGCTGCCGGTGCTGCTCGCCTTCCTCCTCGCGCAGAAGTCCTTCATCCGGTCCATCACCTCCAGCGGCCTCAAGGGCTGAACCCGCCCCCGTATCCCGACCGCCCCTCCGTACCTCTCTGGAAGCCGTATGCCGCACACCTTCGACCTGCTCGTCATCGGCGACGCCAACCCCGACATCGTCCTCGGCCCGCTCGACGGCCAACTCCCCTTCGGACAGCGCGAACAGCTCGTCGACACCGGGCTGCTCACCCTCGGCGGCTCCGCCGCGATCATGGCGTGCGGCGCCGCCCGGCTCGGACTGAAGGTCGCCCTCGCCGGGCGGACCGGGGACGACGAGGCCGGCCGCTTCGTCCGCGCCGCCCTGCGCGACCGGGGCGTCGACACGAGCGCGCTGCGCCTCGACCCCGCCCTGCCGACCCCGCTCACCGTGGTGATCACCCGGGCAGACGGCGACCGTACGATCCTCACCTCGCCCGGCACCCTCGCCACCACCGGGCCCGACGACGTCCCCGAGGGACTGCTCACCGGCGCCCGGCATGTGCACGCCGCCTCCTACTTCCTGCTGCCCCGGCTCGCCGCCGCGCTGCCCCGGCTCCTGGGCACCGCCCGCGCCGCCGGGGCCACCATCTCGCTCGACACCAATGACGACCCCACCGGGCAGTGGGCGCGCGCCGGGCTCGGCGCCGTACTCCCGGCCGTCGACTTCCTGCTGCCCAACGCCCAGGAGGCCCGCGCGCTGGCGCACGCGCTGGCGGACGGTCCGGACGCCGGAGCCGGCTCCCTGGCGGAGGCGGCCGGCGCGCTCGCCGCGCGCGGACCGCTCGTCGTGGTCAAGGACGGTGCCGACGGCGCCCTCCTCCACGACGGCCGCGCCTGCCTCCGTACTCCCGGCGTCCCCGCCACCCCGCTGGACAGCGTCGGCGCGGGGGACAGCTTCGACGCCGGATTCGTCGCCGCGACACTGCGCGGACGGTCCCGCGCCGACGCCCTCGAACTCGCCGCCGCCTGCGGCGCGCTGTCCACCCGGGCCCACGGCGGCACCCCCGCCCAGCCCACCTGGGACGAAGCCCTCGCGGCCGTCACCCGCAACGGAGAGAACACCTCATGACCCGCATCGCACCGGCCACCCGCACCCTCCGCACCGCCCCCGTCAAGATCGCGTTCATCGGCGCGGGCAGTGTCGTCTTCACCCAGGGACTGCTGGCGGACCTCTTCGCCTTCCCCGAACTCCACGGCCTGCACGTGGCGTTGCACGACATCGACCCCGAACGCCTGGACACCGCCCTCGGCGCCGCCCGCCGGATCGCCCAACAGACCGGCGCCGCACCGCACATCACCGTCCACGCCGAACGGCGCGCCGCTCTCGAAGGCGCCGACTTCGTCATCAACATCGTCCAGGTGGGCATGGGCGCCTCGACCCGTACCGACTTCGAGGTGCCCGCCCGGTACGGGCTGCGCCAGACCATCGGCGACACCCTCGGTATCGGCGGCATCTTCCGCGCGCTGCGCACCTTCCCGCTGCTCGCGTCGCTCGGGGCGGACATCGCCGCCGTCTGCCCCGACGCCTGGCTGCTCAACTACACCAACCCCATGGCGATGAACGTCCAGTACCTCACCCGGGCCACCGGACTGACCCGGGTCGTGGGCCTGTGCCACTCGGTGTACTGGACCATGCGCGACCTCTCGGCGTTGCTCAACGTCCCTTACGAAGAGGTGACTTACCGCGCCGCCGGGGTCAACCACCAGGCGTGGGTCCTGCGCTTCGAGCACAACGGCACCGACCTCTACCCCCGGCTGGACGCGCTCGTCGCCGACGATCCCCAACTCCGGCGCCGGGTACGGGTCGACATGTACCGGCGGCTCGGCTACTACCCGACCGAGACGAGCGAGCACTCCGCCGAGTACGTCCCCTGGTACCTTCACCACGACAGCGAGATCGAGCGGCTGCGCCTGCCCGTCGGCGCCTATCTGGGCATCGTCGACGAGAACGTCGCCGCGTACGAGAAGACCCGCGACGCGCTCGCCGCCGGGACACCGCTCACGGTCGAGAGCACCATGGAGTACGCCCCGCAGATCGTCCACAGCATCACCACCGGGACGCCCAGGACCGTGTACGGCAATGTTCCCAACCACGGGCTCATCGACAATCTGCCCGCCACGGGTACGGTCGAAGTCCCGTGTCTGGTCGACGCGTTGGGGGTGCAGCCCACCCGGATCGGCGCGCTGCCCGCCCAGTGCGCGGCGCTCAACCGCTCCTATCTGAGCATGAACGAGCTGGTCGTACGGGCCGCGCTGGAGGACGACCCGCGCTCCGTACGGCAGGCCGCCATGGCCGACCCGGCGACCGCGGCGGCGCTGCCCGTCGAGCGCATCTGGGAGCTGTGCGACGACATGGTGCGCGCCCACGGGGAGCTGCTCCAGCCGTCGCTGCGCGCCACACTCGGCAGCTGAGGCGGCTCCGAGGAAGCAGCTGAGCAGCGGGAGTGTGGCCGAGGCGGCGGGAGCGTGGCCGAGGCGGCCGAGAGTGCCGACCCGGCGGCGCCTTCCGTCAGCTCAGCAGGCTCGGCGCCGCCTTGTCCAGCACCGCGCCGACCCGCTCCCAGGTCGCCAGATCCCGCTCCACGGGCTCCAGTTCGGGGCCGTCGCCCGCCTTCCAGGACGCCGCGACGGCCACCGGGTCCTCGCCCGTGGCGGCGCCCGCGGCCAGCGCCGCCGCGCCGAGGGCGACCAGCTCGCCGCCGGACGGGACGATCACCGGGCGCCCGGACAGCCGCCGTACGGTCTCGACCCACATCCGGCCCTGCGCGCCGCCGCCGACCAGCCGCAGCGGCCGGCCCGCCACCTCGGGCGCCGCCGGGTCGAGCCCGCACGCGCGCAGCACCTCGTCCAGGGCGCGCAGTACGGTGACGGCCGCGCCCTCGTAGGCGGCGCCCAGCAGCTGCTGGGGCGTGGTGTCGTGGCGCAGACCGGTGAGCAGCCCGGACGCGGTCGGCAGATCGGGGGTGCGTTCGCCGTCCAGGTACGGCAGCAGCACGGCCTCGCCGCCCGGTGTGGCGTCCTCGCGGTCCAGCCGGAGCAGCGTGGCGACCCGGTCGACGGCGAGCGTGCAGTTGAGGGTGCAGGCCAGCGGGAGGTACGTACCGTCGGCGGCGGCGAAGCCGGAGAGCACGGCCGTGCCGGGGCGGGTGCGGGTCGCGGCGAAGACCGTGCCCGAGGTGCCGAGGCTGAGCACCGGGTGGTCCAGCAGCCCGGCGCCGCCGAGGCCCAGACCGACGGCGGCGCTCATGTTGTCGCCGGTGCCCGCCGCGACGGCGATCCCCGCCGGCAGGCCCAGCTCGGCCGCGGCGCCCGCGGTGAGCGAGCCGATCCGGGTGGCGCCGGTCGCGGCGACGGGCGGCAGCAGATCGGTGTCCAGCCCGAGCAGCGCCAGCAGTTCGGGGTCGTACTCCCCGGTGGCCGTCGAGTACCAGCAGGTGCCCGAGGCGTCGCCGGGGTCGGTGGCGGCGGTGCCCGCGAGCCGCTCGGTCAGAAAGTCGTGGGGGAGCCGGACGGCGGCCGTGGCGTCCGCGACGGCCGGGTCGTTCTCCCGCAGCCACTGCCACTTCGAGGCCGTCATCGAGGCGACCGGCACCGAGCCCGTACGTGCCGTCCAGGCGTCCGGGCCGCCGAGCGCCGCGGTGAGTTCGGCGGCCTGGGGCGCCGAGCGGGTGTCGTTCCAGAGCAGCGCGGGGCGCAGCGGCCGGCCGCCGCCGTCCAGCACCACCAGCCCGTGCTGCTGCCCGGCGACGGCGATCCCGGTGACCGAGGCCGGGTCCACACCGGACTCCTTCAGCCCGGCGCCGACCGCCTCCCGCAGGGCGTTCCACCACACCTCGGGGTCGGTCTCGCGGGCGCCGCCGTCCCCGGTCACCCGGTGCGGGGCCCGGCCCACGGCGAGCAGCCGGCCGGTGGCGGCGTCGGTGAAGGCCGCCTTGGTGGACTGGGTGGAACTGTCCACGCCGATGACGACCGGGCTCTGCGACATGGGGCTGTACCTCCAGTTTTGGACGTGGCCCAACAAATTACGCGATGGCGCGCCGGACGGGAACCGTGAGGAGGATACGGGCGATCATCGCCGGGGGCTTTTGCGCGCCGGTACTCCGTGCTTTATTAGTCATGTCACTGAACTAATAGGGGCGGCGCTCGCCCGGCCCTGAGTATCGAAGGCGGCCAGAGGATGACGGAACGCTTCACTCCCACCCCCGCGGACAGGTTCAGCTTCGGTCTGTGGACCGTGGGCTGGCAGGGCAGGGACCCGTTCGGCGACGCCACCCGCCCGGCCCTGGACCCCGTCGAGTCCGTCCAGCGGCTCGGCGAGCTGGGCGCGTACGGAGTGACCTTCCACGACGACGACCTGATCCCGTTCGGCGCGTCCGACACCGAGCGCGAGTCGCACATCAAGCGCTTCCGGCAGGCCCTGGACGCGACCGGGGTCGTCGCCTCCATGGTCACCACCAACCTCTTCACCCACCCCGTCTTCAAGGACGGCGGCTTCACCGCGAACGACCGCGACATCCGCCGCTTCGCGCTGCGCAAGGTGCTGCGCAACATCGACCTCGCCGCCGAACTCGGCGCCAAGACCTTCGTCGCCTGGGGCGGCCGGGAGGGCGCCGAATCGGGCGGCGCCAAGGACGTACGCCTCGCGCTGGACCGGATGAAGGAGGCGTTCGACCTGCTCGGCGACTACGTCACGGAGCAGGGCTACGACCTCAGGTTCGCCATCGAGCCCAAGCCCAACGAGCCGCGCGGTGACATCCTGCTGCCGACCGTCGGCCACGCGCTGGCGTTCATCGAGCGGCTGGAGCGCCCCGAGCTGTTCGGGGTGAACCCGGAGGTCGGCCACGAGCAGATGGCCGGGCTCAACTTCCCGCACGGCGTCGCCCAGGCGCTCTGGTCGGGCAAGCTCTACCACATCGACCTCAACGGCCAGAACGGCATCAAGTACGACCAGGACCTGCGCTTCGGCGCCGGCGATCTGCGCGCCGCCTTCTGGCTGGTCGACCTGCTGGAGAGCGCGGGCTGGGACGGCACCCGGCACTTCGACTTCAAGCCGCCGCGCACCGAGGACTTCGACGGGGTCTGGGCCTCCGCCGCGGGCTGCATGCGCAACTACCTGATCCTCAAGGAGCGCGCCGCGTCCTTCCGCGCCGACCCGCTGGTCCAGGAGGCGCTGCGCGCCTCGCGCCTCGACCAGCTGGCCGAGCCCACCGCCGCCGACGGGGTCACCGCGCTGCTGGCGGACCGCACCGCCTACGAGGACTTCGACGCCGACGCGGCGGGCGCCCGCGGTATGGCGTTCGAGCAGCTCGACCAGCTCGCGATGGACCACCTGCTGGGCGCGCGCTGACACGCCTTGCCGCCGGAGCCCGGGAGCGGCACTTTGAAACACGCCCTAGCTCCCGGGCTCCGGTACGTACGCCACCGGGTCGGCCAGCACCGCGCGGACGACCAGGGCCGCGCCTCCCCGGGCCGCGTCGCCGGCCGAGGAGGAGGCGCGCAGCCGGCCGCTGCCGGGCGGCCAGAGCCCCGACACCACCCGGGCCGTCAGCTCCCGGTCCACGGCGGGGGAGAGCCGGTCCATCAGCTCCCGGTAGATCCCGCCCAGCACCACCGCGTCCGGGTCGAGCAGGTTCACCGCGCCGGACAGCACCCGGCCGAGCATCGTCCCGGCCCCCTCGACCGCCGCCACCGCCCGCGGGTCCCGGGCGCCCGCCCGGCGGGCCAGCTCGGCCAGCCCCGGCGCGCCCGCGTTCTCGTCGATACCGGCCGCCCGCAGCAGCGCGGACTGGCCCGCGTACTGCTCCAGACAGCCCCGGGAGCCGCACCGGCAGCGCGGTCCCGCCGCGTCGGCGACCACATGGCCGATCTCGCCGGCGAAGCCGTGCGCGCCGCGCAGCAGTTCGCCGTCGAGCACCAGCGCGCCGCCCACCCCGACCTCGCCGGTCAGATAGAGGAACGTACGGACCGGACCCAGCCCGCCGAACCACAGCTCCGCCAGCGCCGCCAGATTGGCCTCGTTCTCCGCGCGCACCGGCAGCGCGGGCGCGGCCGGCCGCAGCCCGGCGAGCGCCCGGCCGAACAGCTCCTCGGCCGGGACACCGTTCCAGCCGAGGTTCGGCGCCTGGCGGACCGTACCGCCCGACACCAGCCCCGGCAGGGCGAGTTGGGCGCCCACCGGATACAACTCCTGCTCGGCGGCGGACTCCAGGGTGCGTGCGGCGATCCGGGCGCCGCGCGCCAGCACCTCGGCCGGCAGGGCGCCGCGATTGTCGAGGTGTTCGGTCAGCCGGACCCGGTCGGTGCCCGCGAGGTCGACCACACACACCGACACATAGTCGATGTTGATCTCGACACCGATGCCCGCGGGCCCCGAGCGGGTGACCTTCAGCACGGTGCCGGGCCGCCCGGCCTGCCCGCTGAAGGTCTTGCCGGACTCCGACAGGAACCCGCTCTCCAGCAGCTGTTCCACCAGCGAGGACACCGCCGCCCTGGTCAGCCCCACCCGCGCGGCCACCCCGGCCCGGGTCGCCTCACCCTCGTCCCGTACCGCGCGCAGCACAAGGCTCAGATTGTGCCGGCGCACGGTCTCCTTGCCGGCCTTCGGACCGAGGGACGTATGTGTGGTGTTCATCTCGCGCCCGAGCCTAGACGAGTGATCCAGGCGATCGCCGCTGCCCACCGGCGGCCACTAAAGTCCACAGGGCCCACAGAGCCCCCGGATCCACAGAGGCCACAGACATGAACGCAGCCGCCCGTTTCTCCGACCGTGTCGCCGTCGTCACCGGCGCCGCCTCCGGCATCGGCGCCGCCACCGCCGTACGGCTCGCCGCCGAGGGCGCCTCTGTCGTACTCGCCGACATCGACGGGGAGCGGGGCGTGCCCCTCGCCGCGCGGATACGCGCCTACGGCGGCCGTGCCGCCTTCGTGGACGCCGATGTCGCGGACCCGGACGGCTGGGAGCGGATCGTGGCGGCGGCGCACACCTTCGGGCCGGTCGGCGTACTCGTCAGCAACGCCGGCGCCGTGGAGGTCGCCCCCGCGCACGAGCTGTCCCTCGCCTCCTGGGAACGCCAGCTCGCCGTCGGTCTCACCGGCGGCTTCCTCGGCTTCCGGGCCGTACTGCCCGATCTGCGCGAGCGGCGCGGCGCGGTCGTCCTGACCTCGTCCGTCCACGCGCACACGGGCGTCCCGGGCCACTCCGCCCACTCCGCCGCCAAGGGCGCGCTGCTCTCCCTCTGCTCGCAGCTCGCCGTGGAGTACGCACCGGAGATACGGGTCAACGCCGTCCTGCCGGGGCCGGTCCGTACCGCCTCCTGGGAGGAGGCCCCGCGCGAGGAGCGCGAGCGCGGCGCCGCCGGGACCGCGGTCGGCCGCGCCGGGAAGCCGGAGGAGGTGGCCGCCGCGATCGCCTTCCTGGCGGCCGACGAGGCGTCGTTCATCACCGGGGCGAGCCTGGTCGTGGACGGCGGCTGGAGCGTGCTGAAGGGCCAGTGAGACGGGGTGGTGGTACGGGCGGGGCCGGGCCGGCCCCGCGCGGTCACTCACCCGCCGGTGTCAGCGCCTCCGGCGCCCCGTCCGGCGCCCACGCGGGCGACGCGCCCGTCAGCTGGCAGACCATGAGGTAGAAGGGGATGGGCGGGGTGTACGGGGTCTGGGCCTCCGGCCAGTGGATCAGCCGGGGCTCCCGCGCCGGTACGGCCGTACCCGTCACATAGCGCGCCGGGGACGGCCACGCCAGATCGAGGTCCGAGCCCGCCGGGACGATCCACCACCACCAGTCCGTGTCGGCGAACACGCAGCCGGTCCTCGGCAGCCGGGCCATCAGCCGGAAGCCGTGCTCCGCCGGGACACCGACCGCGTCGCAGCCCAGCGCGGCCGGCAGGGTGGGCGGCAGCGGCAGCTGGACCCGGCGCTCGGAGGTGTGCCGCGAGCCGCGGGTCAGCCGGAGCAGCGCGGCCCTCAGCACGGCTGCCCCGATCCGCGGGGCACACCGTTCAGCAGGGCGCCCGGCAGACCGTCGGAGAGCGCGCCCGACCGCGCGGCCGGGACAGTGGCCTGCCGCGCGGCCGGGACCGTGGGCGGCAGTGTGGCCGGCAGCGCGCCCGACAGACCGTCAGAAAGCGCCGGGGCCAGGCCGGTTCGGCCAGGACGGCCGCCGTGCGCCAGCTCCGCCCAGACGACGCGCCCGGGACCGTACCCCGACGTGTCGTGGGCGCCCCAGCCGCTGCACAGGGAGTCGACGAGGAAGAGCCCGCGGCCGTGCTCCCCCTCGCTCTCCCCGTCGCTCTCGCCGCCGACGGCGCCGACTCCCTTGCCGGTGCGGTGCAGTTGAGGGCCCGTCGGGCCGAAGCCCTGGTCCTCCACGGCGATCCGCAACGTCCCCCCGTCCTCGCGGAGTTCGCACATCACCCGGTGGCCGGCCGCGTGCACGATCGCGTTCGTCACCAGTTCGGACACCACGAGGACCGCCGTGTCACAGGTCTCCTCGTCCAGCTCCCAGCGGCCCAGCCGGTCCCGCGTCAGCTGTCTGGCCCGGCCGGCCGACTCCGCGTGGGCGGGCAACCGGAATCCGTAGCGGCGGACAACGTTGCCAGGACACAGGGCGGCGATGAGCTGGGGGGTGAGCGCGTTACCAGGTGCCACGACCGAATCCTCACAGTGGGGGAGCGACGGATGAGCGCGGGCCTCTCCCATGGCTGAGCGCGACAACCGCGTGTACTGGTTCACCGATCCACTCTCCACCCGCCGAGGACACTTGGCAAGAGGCACTCTGAAAAATCCAGAGTGCCGTGTCCTTCGTTCCACGGGCATGGCAGACTGCTGCCAACTGTGCGTGAGGAGGTCGGAAGTGAGTGAACCGCGGTCCGCCCCGACCGTGGGTCAGGTCGTGCTCGGCAGACGTCTGCAAGACCTGCGCGAGCGCCGCGGCCTGAAACGCGAGGAGGCCGCCAGACTGCTGCGGGTGGCCCCGGCGACGATCCGGCGGATGGAGACGGCCGAGGTCGCCCTCAAGATTCCCTACGTACAGCTGCTGCTCAGGGCCTACGGCGTGGCCGAGCCCGAGATCGACGCCTTCGTCGACCTCACCGAGGAGGCCAACAAGCCGGGCTGGTGGCAGCGGTTCCACGACATCCTGCCGGACTGGTTCAGCATGTACGTCAGCCTGGAGGGCGCCGCGTCGCTGCTCCGCGCGTACGAACCGCACTTCGTCCCCGGGCTGCTCCAGACCGAGGCGTACGCACGCTCCGTGATGGTCGCCGGGGCCGTGGGACAGGCACGGCCGGACGACATCGAGCGCCATGTGGCGCTCCGGATGGCCCGTCAGTCGCTGCTGACCCGTGAGGACGCGCCCAGATTCTGGGTCGTCATGGACGAGACCGTGCTGCGCCGCCCGGTGGGCGACGACCCGGACATCATGCGGGGGCAGATCGACCGGCTCCTCGAAGCCGCCGAGCTGCCCCATGTGACCCTGCAAATCGCGGAGTTCTCCAGCGGACACCACCCGGGCACCTACGGGCCGTTCGTGATCTTCCGTTTCGCCGTACCGGAACTGCCGGACATGATCTTCAGTGAATATCTGACCGGCGCCGTATATCTAGATGCCCGTCCCGAAGTGGCCACCCATCTGGAGGTCATGGACCGGATGGCGGCTCAGGCCGCGACTGCACAACGCACGAAGGAGATCCTCAAGGATGTCCGCAAGGAGCTGTGAATGGATCCCATATACAACGGCATGCCCGCCGCCGCCCTCGGTACCGAAGGCTGGCACAAGCCGTGGAGCGGCGGCAACGGGGGCAACTGCGTCGAGGCCATGAAGCTGGCGGACGGCAGAATCGCCATGCGCCAGTCGACCGACCCCGACGGGCCGGCGCTGATCTACTCCACGAGTGAGATCGCCGCGTTCATCCGGGGAGCCAAGTCGGGTCAGGCGGACTTCCTGCTCACCTGATCCCGGCCGCGCAGCCGTCTTCTCTCCCACCGACCACCCGACCACCCCGACCGCCCCTCCCGATCCGAGACTCATGGAGCGCACATGACCGGTCACGACGCGATCGACACCACCACGCCCCATCCTGCCCGGGTCTACGACTGGTTACTCGGGGGAAAGGACAATTATCCGGTCGACGAGGAGATGGCACGCGGGCTCGTCGCCCTGGACGCCCGCGCACCCGACATGGCCAAGGTCAACCGGGCGTTCATGCACCGCGCGGTGCGGTGGCTGGTCACCACCGGCGGGGTGCGCCAGTTCCTGGACATCGGTACGGGCATCCCCACCGAGCCCAATCTGCACCAGACGGCGCAGCGGGCCGCCCCCGAGTCCCGGATCGTCTACACCGACAACGACCCGATCGTGCTGCGGCACGCGGAGGCACTGCTGCGCTCCACACCGGAGGGGGTGACGGAGTACGTGCAGGGCGATGTGCGGGAGCCCGAGGCCATCATCGAGGCGGCGGGCAAGGTCCTGGACCTGACCCGCCCGGTGGCCGTCTCGCTCGTCGCGCTGCTGCACTTCGTCTCCGACGAGGACGGCGCGTACGACCTGGTCCGCCGGCTGCTCGCCCCGCTGCCCAAGGGCAGCTATCTGGTCCTCTCCCACGCCACGGGCGACTACGACCGGCAGAGCGCCGACACGGCCACGGACATGTACCGGGCGCGTGGGCTCACCCTCGCGCCGCGGTCCCGCGAGGAGGTCACCGGCTTCTTCCGGGGGCTCGAACTCACCGAGCCGGGCGTCTCGTTGGCCGCCGACTGGCACCCCGAGCTGGGGGAGCCGGTGCCGGTACCGGGCGGTGGGCCCGTACCGGGGTACGTGGGCGTGGCACGCACACTCTGAAGCGCGGACCCGTAAGCACAGACCCGTAAGCACAGCCCTGAAACACACGCTCCGAAGCACACGCTTCGCAGCACACACCGGCCGCCGGCGCTCCGGCCGGCCGGCCCAACGACGTTCACCGGACAACGGGGGCCGCGTCGTCGCAGCACTTTCAGGTGCGCTGCGGCGTCGCGGCGCGGTCCGGCCCGGACAGGGCGTCCTGTCCGGCACCAGCGGTCCCCGGTCCGTCCCGCTCGGGACGGACCGGGGACCGGATCCTGCGGCAAGGGTGTGTCAGGCACCCACCCTGCGCTTGTTCCACACGTCGAAGCCGACCGCCGCCAGCAGCACCAGCCCCTTGATGACCTGCTGGTAGTCGGTGCCGATGCCGACCAGCGACATACCGTTGTTCAGCACACCGAGCACCAGCCCGCCGATGATCGCGCCGAACACCGTGCCGACCCCGCCGCTCATCGACGCACCGCCGATGAACGCCGCCGCGATGGCCTCCAGTTCGAAGTTGATACCGGCCTGCGGCACACCCGCGTTGAGCCGGGCCGCGTACACCACCCCGGCCAGGGCCGCGAGCACACCCATGTTGACGAAGACCAGGAACGTGACCCGCTTGTCCTTCACCCCGGACAGCTTCGCGGCGGCCTGGTTGCCGCCCAGCGCGTACACATGACGGCCGATCACCGCGTTGCGCATGACATAGCCGAAGCCGATGAGCAGCGCCGCCAGCAGCAGCAGGACCAGCGGCACCCCGCGGTAGCTGGCCAGTGTCATCGTGAAGGCGAGGACGGCCGCGGCCAGCGCCACACACTTCAGCACGAAGAGGTTGAGCGGCAGCACCTCCAGGTCGTACGCCTGCTGCCGGCGCCGGTCCCGGAACTCCTGGAGCAGGGCGAAGACCAGCAGTACGACCCCCAGCACCACCGTCAGATTGTGGTAGTTGGTGTTCGGACCGACCTCCGGCAGATAGCCGGTGGAGATCTTCTGGAAGCCCTCGGGGAACGGGCCGAGCGAACGCGACCCCAGGAAGATCTGCGTACCGCCGCGGAAGAGCAGCATTCCGGCGAGGGTGACGATGAACGACGGGATGCCCACATACGCGATCCAGAAGCCCTGCCAGGCCCCCGCGACCGCGCCGATGGCCAGCCCCAGGATCAGCGCCAGGACCCACGGCATGTCGTGCTCGACCATCATCACCGCACAGGCCGCGGAGACGAACGCGGCCAGTGAACCGACCGAGAGATCGATATGGCCCGCGACGATGACGATCATCATGCCGATCGCGAGGACCAGGATGTAACTGTTCTGGAGGACCAGGTTGGTGACGTTGTTCGGCTTGAGGAGCACCCCGTCCGTCCAGATCTCGAACAGGACGACGATCAGGCCGAGCGCGATCAGCATGCCGTACTGCCGCATATTGCGGCGGGCGGCCTCCAGCAGCAGTTCCCCGGTGGCCGAGCGCTTGGCGGGCGGCTTCGGCGGGGCGTCCTTCGGTGGCTCGCCCTTCGATATGTCGGTGGTGACCGGACCCATGTCGACTACCTCGTGTTCTTGGTCATATGACGCATCAGGACTTCCTGGGTCGCCTCTGCGCGTGGAATCTCACCGGTGAGCCGTCCGGCCGCCATCGTGTAGATGCGGTCGCACATGCCCAGCAGCTCGGGGAGTTCGGAGGAGATGAAGATGACGGCCTTGCCCTCCGCGGCGAGCCGGTCGATGACGGTGTAGATCTCGTACTTCGCACCGACATCGATCCCGCGGGTGGGCTCGTCGAGGATCAGCACATCGGGACCCGCGAAGATCCATTTGCTGAGCACGACCTTCTGCTGATTGCCGCCGGAGAGCCGGCCGACCTGCTCGAACACCGTCGGTGCCTTGATGTTCATGCTGGTGCGGTACGACTCGGCGACCCGGCGCTCCTCGTGCTCGTCGACGATCCCCCGCCTGGACACCTTGGGGAGCGCTCCCAGACTGATGTTGCGGCTGATCGTATCGATGAGGTTGAGCCCGAAGTGCTTGCGGTCCTCGGTGACATACGCGATGCCGTGTCCGACCGCCTCGGGCACCGTCCTCGTCCGGATCTCCCGGCCGTCCTTGACCACCGTCCCGCTGATGTTGCGGCCGTAACTGCGCCCGAAGACGCTCATCGCCAGCTCGGTGCGGCCCGCGCCCATCAGCCCCGCGATCCCGACGATCTCGCCCCGGCGCACCTCGACCGAGACCCCGTCCACCACCTTGCGCTGCTGGTCGATGGGGTGGTGCACGGTCCAGTCGCGCACCTCCAGCACCGGATGGTCGCCCGGCTCGCCCTCGAACGGGGTGCGTTCGGGGAAGCGGTGGTCGAGGTCGCGGCCCACCATGCCCCGGATGATCCGGTCCTCGGTGGTCGAGCCGGCCTTCACATCGAGGGTCTCGATGGTCCGGCCGTCCCGCAGGATCGTCACCGAGTCCGCCACCTCGGCGATCTCGTTGAGCTTGTGCGAGATGATGATCGAGGTGATGCCCTGCTCCTTCAACTCAAGTATCAGACGCAGCAGTTGCGCGCTGTCACTGTCGTTGAGGGCGGCTGTCGGCTCATCCAGGATCAGCAGCTTCACCTTCTTGGCGAGCGCCTTGGCGATCTCCACGAGCTGCTGCTTGCCGACCCCGATGTCCGCCACCCGGGTCCCGGGTTGCTCGTCGAGACCGACCCGCTTCAGCAGCTCGGCGGCGTGCCGGAGCGTCTCGTTCCAGCTGATGAACCCCCTGCTGGCATGCTCGTTGCCGAGAAAGATGTTCTCCGCGATGGACAAGTAGGGCACCAGGGCCAGTTCCTGATGGATGATCACAATGCCTTCGGACTCACTGGCCCGGATGTCCTTGAAGGCGCAGGGGGAGCCCTCGAAGAGGATCTCCCCCTCGTAACTCCCGTGCGGGTGAACGCCGCTGAGGACCTTCATCAGCGTGGACTTGCCCGCGCCGTTCTCCCCGCAGATCGCGTGGACCTCGCCGCGGCCGACCGTGAGGCTCACGTCCGAGAGCGCCTTGACGCCCGGGAAGGTCTTGACGATGGAACGCATCTCCAGGACCGGAGCCGAGGGCGCGGCGGCCGGTGCGGCTGGAGCGGACGGTTCGCTCACTTCAGGTCACTCGCCTTGAGGTAGCCGGAGTCCACCAGCTCCTTCTCGTAGTTGGTCTTGTCGACGCTGACCGGGTTCAGCAGATACGCCGGGACGACCTTGATCTCGTTGTCGTAGGTCTTCTCGTCGTTCACCTCGGGCTTCTTGTCCTTCAGCACCGCGTCCGCCATCTGCACGGCCTGCTGGGCCAGCGCCCGGGTGTCCTTGTAGACCGTCATCGTCTGCCGGCCCGCGATGATCGACTTGACCGAGGCGACCTCCGCGTCCTGTCCGGTGACCAGCGGGTACGGCTTCGAGGCCGTACCGTAGCCGCCCGACTTGAGCGCCGACAGGATGCCGATCGAGATCCCGTCGTACGGCGAGAGGACGGCGTCCACGTTCTTC
Organism: Streptomyces paludis; assembly: GCF_003344965.1. Taxonomy (NCBI): domain Bacteria; kingdom Bacillati; phylum Actinomycetota; class Actinomycetes; order Kitasatosporales; family Streptomycetaceae; genus Streptomyces; species Streptomyces paludis. Next base: position 6,928,085 of record NZ_CP031194.1, read on the forward strand.
GAGCTGTACGACCCGGTGATCAGGTTGTCCATGCGCTTCTGCGCCGTGCCGCCGTCCCAGCCCTGGGTGGTGACCTGCTCCAGCTTCGTCTGGCCGCTCTGGACGACGAGCTGCTTCTTGTCGATGTACGGCTGGAGCGTCTTCATCGCGCCGTCGAAGAAGTAGCGCGTGTTGTTGTCGTCCGGGGAGCCCGCGAACAGCTCGATGTTGAACGGGCCCTTCTTGCCGTCCGCCAGCCCGAGCTTCTCGACGAGGTAGGTGGCCTGGAGAACACCCACCTTCTCGTTGTCGAACGACGCGTAGTAGTCGACGTTCTTCGTGCCGAGGATCAGCCGGTCGTAGGCGATGACCTTGATGTTCTTGTCAGCGGCCTGCTGGAGCACATCGCTGAGCGCCCGGCCGTCGATGGCCGCGATCACCAGGACGTCCACACCCTTGGTGATCATGTTCTCGATCTGGTTGACCTGCTGGGCGACGACGTTCTCGCCGAACTGGAGGTTCGTCTTGTAGCCGAGCTTCTTGAACTGGGCCTCGATATTGGCTCCGTCGGCGATCCAGCGCTCCGACGACTTGGTCGGCATCGCGATGCCGACGGTGGAGTCCCCGCCCTTCTTTCCGTCGTCCTTGCTTCCGCCCTCACTGCTCTGCCCGCAGGCGGCGAGGGAGAGAACCAGGGAGACGGCGGTGACGGCGAGTGCGGCTCGACGAGTACGCATGGGCGGCATCAGTCCTTGTCGTGGGTCAGGGGGAAACGGCGGAGAACACCCGGCAGCCGGGAACCGAGCGGCGACATACCGCCGTCGGCCCCGTGCCGGGCGAGCAGATCGAGCACGAGCCTGCCGCGGCGGACCCGCTCACGGGCACTGCTGAGCGCAGTCTCGCGAAGCTGGGCACCAAAGGGATAGATCCCGGGGGACTTTGACAGGCCGAACTTCAGATAGAGCGGGGCGCCGCGGCGGATCAGCTCCGCCGCCTCGTACATCCGGACATAGCCGCCGAGGTCGTCGGGCGCCTCGATGTAGAGGTCCATGGGCGCGCGGCTGACCCGGCGGATCTCGGTGAAGTGGTCGAGCGCGAGATCCGAGGGGATGTTGACGGAGTCGGCGCCGAGCCCTTCGAACACCGCGTACGACGCCGGGTTGACCGGGCCGATCAGCGCCGACACCTTGAACGTGGTGTCCGCGGGCAGCACCCCGCTCTCGCGCAGCCGGTGCAGCGTCCACAGCACGCCCTCGTCGGCCACGAGCAGGCACTTCACGCCCAACTCGGTGGCGCGCACGGCGTCTTCGACACAGCCGGCCAGCGCGTCGTGGCCCCGGGCGCGCAGCCCCGCGCCGCCCGAGTCCGTACGGGTGGAGGCGCCGGTGTCCCAGGTGCCGCGCGGCCCGGTGAACAGGCACAGCTCGATGTCGCGGGAGGCGCAGCCGTCGACCATCTCGGTGATGTCGGCGTCGGAGAGCATCCAGACACCGCTGCCCTGGCTGATGCGGTGGACGGGCACATCGAGCCGGGCGGACTCCTTGAGGACCACCCCGAGGCTCTCCGGGCCCTCCACGGACGGGACTTCGGTACGCCAGGTGCCACCGTCGGGGAAGGAGTGCGGGGAGGCGTCGGCGGGGTCGGGGGCGGGCGCGGCCAGGCCGAGCGAGGCGAGCGCCTGCTCGCCGGGACGCCGGGGGGCGGGGGCTGATGCTTCGGTCACGGACGAGTCCTTCGGTTCAGTGGGAGCGCGTGGTGCGGGGTGGTGAAGTACGGGGCGCGCGCGGTGCGTTGTACGGGTGGTGCGTGGTGCCGGTGGTGCGTGGTGAGGCGGGCGGTGCTCGGGCGGAACGGGCGGTGCGTGAGTGGTGCGGGGTACGGCGACGACGGGCGACGGACGGGAGCCCGCCGTACGGTCAGGGGCGCAGCAGCACCTTCCCCGTGCCCGGATCGCCCCCGCCGACCAGCGCCACGGCCTCGCCGTACCGCTCCAGCGGGAACTCGTGCGTGACGAGCGGCCCCGGGGTGAGGATCCCCGCCGTGAAGGCCCGTACCGCGAAGTCCCAGGCGCTGGACGGCGCGCCGAAGACACTCCGTACCGTCAGCTGCTGGAACGACAGGTGGACCGGGTCGATCCCGGCCGCCCCCGGGGTGAACATCCCGGTGAGCACGACCCGGCCGCCGCGCCGCGCCAGCAGGCACGAGGAGGCCGCCGTGGCGGGCGCCCCGGCCGTCTCCACGACCAGGTCGTACCGCCCGTGCAGCTCCTTGGACTCCTCCGGTGTACCCACTCCGGTCGCCCCGAACTCCTGTGCCTGGAGGGTTCGTTGAGTTCTCGGATCGATCACCGTCAGCTCGCCGGGCGAGGAGGCCGCGAGCAGCTGTACGGCGAGCAGCCCGAGGGTGCCCGCGCCGACCACCGCGATCCGCTCGCCCGGCTCCGGACGGCCGGCCCGGACGGCGGCGGCCACCACCGCGGCCGGCTCCAGCAGGGCGGCGGCGCGCAGATCTGCGTCATCGGCGAGCGGGTGCAGCAGCCGGGCCGGGACGACGAGATGGTCGGCGAAGGCGCCGGGCACGGTGAAGCCCGTCTCCTCGTAACCGCCCTCGCACAGCGAGGTCTCGCCCTCCCGGCAGCGGGCGCAGGAACCGCAGGCCCGGAAGCCCTCCGCGACCGTACGGCGGCCGACCAGGGCCGGGTCGACGCCCGCGCCGACCGCGTCCACGGTGCCCGCCCACTCGTGCCCCGGGGTGACCGGGTAGCGCACATAGGCCGCGTCGCGGCGGCCGTCGTACACCTCGCGGTCGCTCATACAGACACCGGCCGCGAAGACCCGTACCCGTACCTCGCCGGGTCCCGGCTCCGGCACGGCGGCCGTCACGAGCCGGTGCGCGCCCGGCCGTTCGACGACGATGGAGCGACTGCTCGCGGGTCCGCCGCTCACCGGCCCGTCACCCACCGGTCCGCCGCTCGCGGGTCCGTCGCTCACCGGTCCGCCTTCGGGTCGCGCTTCTCCCAGCCCTCGGCCCACAGGTCGAACCGCGCGCGCTGCTGCGGGAATTCGGCCGCCGCCTCCACGTCGAACTCGACACCGAGCCCGGGGGCGTGCGAGATCTCGAAGCAGCCGGTCTCCGGGTCCACCTGCGGCGCGCCCTTGACCACCTTCTTGATCTCCGCGTCCGCGAAGTCGTTGAAGTGCTCAAGAATCTTGAAGTTCGGCGTGCAGGCGGCGACTTGGAGGCTCGCCGCGGTCAGCACCGAGCCGCCCACGTTGTGCGGCGCGATCAGTGTGTAGTGGGTCTCGGCGGTGGCGGCCAGCTTCCGTGTCTCCAGGATGCCGCCGATGTGGCCCACGTCCGGCTGGATGATGTCGGCGGCCTGCGACTCGAACAGCTCGCGGAACTCGATCCGGTCGTGGATGCGCTCACCGGTCGCGATCGGCAGATCGACCTTCCCGGCGACCTTCGCGAGCGCCTTGAGGTTCTCCGGCGGCACCGGCTCCTCCAGCCAGGCCGGGGAGAACGGCGCCATCTCGCGGGCCAGCCGGATCGCGGTGGCCGGGCTGAACCGCCCGTGCATCTCCAGCATCAGCTCGGCGTCCGGGCCGATCGCGTCCCGTACCGCCTCGATCAGCGCCACGGCCTCATTGCTCGACTGCCGGTCCAGCTCGAAGTGGCCGGTCCCGAACGGGTCGATCTTCAGCGCCCGGTAACCGCGCGCCACGACCGCCTCGGCGGCCTTGTGGTACGCCTCGGGGGTCCGCTCGGTGGTGTACCAGCCGTTGGCGTACGCCTTGACGCGGTCGGTGACCTTGCCGCCGAGCAGCTGCCAGACCGGCACGCCCAGCGCCTTGCCCTTGATGTCCCAGCAGGCCATTTCGACGACCGCGATGCCCGACATCACGATCTCGCCGGCCCGCCCGTAGTCGCCGTACTTCATCCGGCGGACGAGGTCCTCGACCGCGAAGGGGTCGGAGCCCCGGAGGTGGTTGGCCTCCGCCTCGCGCAGATACCCGACGAGCGCGTCGGTCCTGCCGAGCATCCGGGTCTCGCCGACTCCGGTGAGGCCCTCGTCGGTGTGGACCAGGACGTAGGTGAGGTTACGCCACGGCGTACCGACGACATGCGTGCTGATTCCCGTAATGCGCAAGGCGGTGTCCCTAGGGTGCGATGGGGCTGTGTTCGGTTCGGTGTTCGGGTCGTTCGGTATTTCGTCACACGTTCGAAATCGTGGCGTGACGGTATTCAGGCTGCCGGAGGGGTGTCAATGGGTAGTGCACCGGTTAGCCTGTGTTCGTCATGTCGGCCGATGGCCGAAGTACCGAACAAGAGGGGTGGGTGGTCGCTCGTGGGCCGGCTGGTCCCCGCGGTGACGCGGGCCCTGGACATACTCGAACTGTTCCTGGAGGGCGACGGCACGCTCTCCGCGCCCGATGTCATTCGCAAACTCCAGCTTCCGCGCACCACGGTGCACGAGCTGCTCACCACGCTGGCGGCCCGCTCCTATCTCGCGCCCGTGCCCGGCCAGCCGGGCCGCTACCGGCTCGGTGTGCGCTCGTACCAGCTCGGCAGCCGGTACGCCGAGCAGCTCGACCTCGCCGCCGAGGGCCGGCAGGTCGCCCGGGAGACGGCCGAGACCTGTGACGAGACCGTCCATGTCGCGATCCTGGAGGACACGGACGTCATCTACATCGCGAAGGTGGACTCCACCCACGCGGTCCGGATGGTCTCCGCCGCCGGGCGCCGGCTGCCCGCCCACTGCACGTCGGTGGGGAAGATGCTGCTGGCCTCGCTGCCGCCCGCCGACCTCGAAGCCCGGATCGCCGGCCACGAGTTCATCGCGATGACCCCCGCGAGCCTGACCGATCCCGAGGCCCTCCGCGCCGAGCTGGCCGGTATCCGCGAGCGCGGCTTCGCCGTCGAGCACCGCGAGTCCAACCCTGACGTCAGCTGTGTGGCCGCGCCGGTACGCGACCGGGTGGGCCGGGTCGTCGCCGCCCTCTCCATCTCCGTACCGATGATTCGCTGGAGCGACGCCCGCGAGGAGGAGCTGGCCCAGCTCGCGGTCAAGGGAGCGGGCGCGCTGTCCGCGCGGCTGGGCCACCGCGCGCAGCACTGACCGCGAAACCGGGGGGCCGCGCGGGGTCCGGCGTGGGGTCCGGAGCGGGGTTCGGCACGGGGTCCGCCGCGGGGTCCGCCGCGGGGGAGAATGGCGCCATGGCCCGCCGCACGTCTCGTACCGCCCGTACCCGCACCAGCGCCCGCAGCGCTCCCGGTACGGCCGCCCTTACGCCCACCCCGCCCACCGCGCCCGCCGGGCCCTGCCCCTGCGGCCGGGGCGAGCCGTACGGCGCGTGCTGCGGCCGGTTCCACACCGGAGCCGCCGCCGCGCCCACGCCCGAGCTGCTGATGCGCTCCCGCTACAGCGCCTTCGCGCTCCTGGACGCGCCGTATCTGCTGCGCACCTGGGCCCCCGCCACCCGGCCCGCCCGGCTGGACCTGGACCCCGGGACGCGCTGGACGGGCCTGGAGATCCTGGAGACCACCGGCGGCAGCGCCTTCCACCCGGCCGGTACGGTCACCTTCCGCGCGCGCTTCCGCGAAGGGGGCCGGGACGGCGAACTGCTGGAGCGGAGCCGCTTCGAGCGGTACGGGGGCGCGTGGGTGTACGTGGACGGCACTTTCCCGGAGTGAACGGCCGGGGGCGGAGACAGGGCCGAGGACCACGTACGACTCCGCCGCCCCGTCCGCTCAGCGCGTCGTCGAGAGCGTCGCGCCCGACGTGCTGAGGCCCCGGTCGCCCGGCAGGTCATGGGCCAGGTCCTCCGCGAGCAGCCGCTTCGCGATCGCGTCCACGGCGCCGCGCAGCTCCGTACTGCTGGGGCGGCCCCGGTCGGCCTCCAGGCGTTCGCTCAGCCAGTGCCCCCAGGCCGCCGTGATCACCGCGGCCTCCCGGCCGCCCGCCTCCGTGTGCGCGAGCATGTTCCCCGTCCGGCTCAGATAGCCCTCGTCGACCATCCGGTCGAAGACCGGCAGCAGCACCTCGGGCGGCACCCGGTGGCGGCCCGCGATCAGCCCCAGGGTCGCGTGGCCGACCATCCGGGTGAACAGTTCGACCTGCATCACGGCCCACGCCCCGGCCATGTCGAGCCGCGTATCGGCCGACGCCATGATCGCGCGCGCCTCCTTCCCGCGCGCCGACCGCAGGATCTTCGCCACGGACAGCTCCAGCAGCCGGGCCGAGTCGCCCGAACCGGGCTGGGCGAACCCCTCGCCCATGTCCGTGGAACCGGCCCGCGCCGAGTCGTGCAGCTTCACCTGCTTCAGGAAGAGCGCCACCACGAACCCCACGAGCGCCACCGGCACCGTCCACAGGAACACCGTGTGCAGCGTGTCCGCGTACGCCTGGACGATCGGTCCGGACTGCGCCGCCGGCAGCCCGTGCACCCCCTGCGGGCTCTGCGCGGCCTTGGCCACCGCCGACGCGTCGGTGCCCGGGCCGCCCGCCCGCACCGCCTCCGCCACCCCCGTCCGCAGCCGGGGCGTCAGGGAGTTGGCGTAGATCGTGCCGAAGACGGCCGTCCCGAAGGCGCTGCCCAGCGTACGGAAGAAGGTGACCCCCGAGGTCGCCGTGCCCAGGTCCGCGTACGCCACCGTGTTCTGCACGGCGATCGTCAGCACCTGCATGGAGAGCCCGATCCCCAGCCCCAGGACGAGCATGGACCCCGACTCCCGCCACACCCCCGACCCCGGCCCCATCCGCGACAGCAGGAAGAGCCCGGCGCCCATCACCAGCGAGCCGACTACGGGGAACATCCGGTAGTGCCCCGTACGGCTGACCACATTGCCGCTGAACACCGACGCCGCCAGCAGCCCGATGACCATCGGCAGCGTCCGTACCCCGGAGACCACCGCCGAGTCGCCGTCCACGTACTGGAGATACGTCGGCAGATACGTCAGCGCGCCGAGCATCGCGAACCCGACGATAAAGCTCAGCACCGAGCAGACCCCGAACACCGGATTGCCGAACAGCCGCATCGGCAGCATCGGTTCGGCGGCGCGCGTCTCCACCACACAGAAGAGCACGAGCGCGACGACCCCGCCGGCGAAGAGCCCGAGGATGACCGGTGATCCCCACGCGTACTCGTTGCCGCCCCAACTCGTCGCCAGAATAAGGGCGCTCGCCCCGACGGCCACCAGCGCGATACCCGGATAGTCGATGACGGGCCGCCGCACCGCCTTGACGGCCGGGATGGTACGGGCCGCCGCGATGACCACGGCGATGGCGATCGGCACATTGACGTAGAAGCACCAGCGCCAGCTCAGATTGTCCGTGAACACCCCGCCGAGCAGCGGCCCCACCACCGTGGCCACCCCGAAGACCGCGCCGATCGCGCCCTGGTACTTGCCCCGCTCGCGCAGCGGGATGACATCCGCGATCAGCGCCATGGCCGTCACCATCAGCCCGCCGGCGCCGATGCCCTGGACGGCGCGCCAGCCGATCAGCAGGGTCATGCTGGTGGAGAGGCCACAGAGGAACGAACCGGTGATGAAGACGACCGCCGAGATCTGGAAGATCAGCTTCCGGCCGAAGAGATCGCCGAACTTGCCCACCAGTACGGTCGCGACGGTCTCCGCGAGCAGATACGCGGTGACCACCCACGACATGTGTGTCGCGCCGCCCAGGTCCGAGACGATCGTCGGCAGGGCCGTGCCGACGATGGTCTGGTCGAGCGCGGCGAGCAGCATCCCGAGCATGATCGTGGCGAAGACGATGTTCCGCTGCCGCTTGTCGAGCACGGGCGGCGCCGGGGCGGACGCGGAGACCGGCACCGGGGCGGCGGTGGTGTCGCTGGCTGTTGTCACCCTTGCACGGTCACATTCGGCACTGCCGGGCGCATGTGGGGGAGTCCGTACTGGTGAGAGGGGACTCCACCGGGTTTGAACCACGCGCCGGACCTTTCACACGCCGGCCGGACCGTCGTCAAACGCCCCGCCGGACCGTCACACGCCGGCCGGGCCGCCGTCACACGCCCCGGCGGACCGTCGTCAAACGCTCCGGCGCGCGAGCACCTCCGCCAGGTCGTACCCCACCGGCTCCGCCAACTGCGCGTACGTACAGCTCTCCGGCGTACGGTCCGGACGCCACCGGCGGAACTGCGTGGTGTGCCGGAACCGGTCGCCCTCCATATGGTCGTACGCCACCTCGCACACCCGCTCCGGCCGCAGCGCGAGCCAGGACAGGTCCTTCGTGCCCGACCAGCGGCTCGGCGCGCCCGGCAGCCGGGCGCTCTCGTGCGCGGACTCCTCCGACCAGGCCGCCCAGGGGTGGCCCGCCGCCGTCTCCATCCGCAGCGGGGCCAGCTCCTCGGCCAGCTCGGCCCGGCGGCGCAGGGAGAAGGCCGCGCACACCCCGACATGCTGGAGGACACCGGCGGAGTCGTACAGCCCCAGCAGCAGAGACCCCACCACGGGACCGCTCTTGTGCGGGCGGTACCCGGCGACGACCGCGTCCGCCGTCCGCTCGTGCTTGATCTTGTACATCGACCGGGTGTCCGGGCGGTACGGCAGATCCAGCGGCTTGGCGACCACCCCGTCGAGCCCGGCGCCCTCGTACCGCTCGAACCACACCGCCGCCAGCGCCGGGTCCGTGGTGGCGGGCGCGAGATGGACCGGCGGCCGGACGCCCGTCAGCGCCGCCTCCAGCGCCTCCCGGCGCCGTACCTGCGGGAGATCGAGCAGCGAGGCGTCCCCGAGGGCGAGCAGATCGAACGCGACGAAGCTGGCCGGCGTGCTGACGGCCAGCAGCTCCACCCGGGACTTCGCCGGATGGATCCGCTCGCTCAGCCGGTCGAAGTCCAGCCGGTCGCCGTGGACGACCACGATCTCGCCGTCCACCACACACCGCTCGGGCAGCTCGGCGCGCAGGGCCGTGACCAGCTCGGGGAAGTAGCGGGCGAGCGACTTCCCCGTCCTGCTGCCGATCACCACCTCGTCGCCGTCCCGGAACACGATCGCCCGGAAACCGTCCCACTTGGCCTCGTACTGCATCCCCGGCGGGATACCGGCCACGGACTTGGCGAGCATGGGTTTCACGGGAGGCATGACCGGAAGATCCATGCCCCCGATTGTCCCCGGGACCGCCGCCGCGCGCCCGATATGCGCACCGCGCCCACCCGGCCTAGCGTGGCCCCCATGGGATCGGGAGCGGGTCAGGCGGTGGAGCTGGAGGCGGACGGCCGGACCGTACGGCTGTCCAGCCCCGACAAGGTCTACTTTCCGGCGCGCGGCTTCACCAAGCTGGATGTCGCGCGCTACTACCTCGCCGTCGCGCCCGGCATCACCCGCGCCCTGCGCGACCGGCCCACCACCCTCGAACGCTTCCCGGACGGTGTCGAGGGCGAGTCCTTCTTCCAGAAACGCGCGCCCAAGAACCTGCCCGACTGGATCCCCACCGCCCGTATCGACTTCCCCAGCGGCCGGTCCGCCGACGAGATCTGCCCCACCGAGCCCGCCGCCGTCCTCTGGGCCGCGAACCTCGGCTGCCTCACCTTCCACCCCTGGCCGGTCCGCGGCGACCGCACCGACCACCCCGACGAACTGCGCATCGACCTCGACCCCCAGCCCGGCACCGACTTCGCCGACGCCGTCAGGGCCGCCCACGAACTCCACGCCTTCCTGGACGAACTGGGCCTGACCGGCTGGCCCAAAACCTCCGGCGGCCGGGGCCTGCACGTCTTCGTCCCCATCGAACCGCGCTGGACCTTCACCGAGGTACGCCGCTGCGCCATCACCGTCGGCCGCGAACTGGAGCGCCGTATGCCGGGCCGGGTCACCACCGCGTGGTGGAAGGAGGAACGCGGCGAACGCATCTTCGTCGACTACAACCAGACCGCCCGCGACCGCACCATCGCCAGCGCCTACTCCATCCGCCCCCACCCGCACGCCCCGGTCTCCGCCCCCCTGCGCTGGGACGAACTGGACGAGGTGACCCCACGCGACTTCGACCTGGCCACCATGCCCGTACGCTACGCCGAACTCGGCGACGTACACGCGGACATGGACCAGCACCGCCACACCCTGAACGGCCTGCTCGAACTGGCCGACCGCCACGACCACGACCACGGCCCGAGCGACATGCCGTACCCCCCGGACTACCCCAAAATGCCCGGCGAACCCAAACGCGTCCAACCGAGCCGGGCCCGGCACGAGAAGTAACCGCGGTACGGGAGACGGCACTCCGCCCCGCCGGACGGGAGCCGGCGGGGCGGAGTTCATCCCTTGGGCCGGGTAACCGGCCGTCCGGGGAAGGCGGTTACAGCTCCTTGATGCGGATGTTGCGGTAGGAGATGACGTCCGTTGTGCCGTGGACCTGGAGGCCGATGTAGCCGGTGGCGTAGCGGCGGCCGTCGGTGCCTGGGTCGCCGGCTCGGGCGGGGTAGAAGTCCTGGCCGCCGAAGTTGTCGAACTCGTTGATCAGGACGCCGTTGCGCAGGATCTCGTAGTGCTGGTCGACCACGCGGATCTCGTAGTCGTTCCAGGTGCCCTTCGGGGTGACTCCGGCGCCGCCGAGGCCGACGCGGTCGAAGCCGTAGATGGAGCCGGTCTTGTACAGGTCGCCGTCCGGCCGGTCGAGGATCTGGATCTCATGGCCGTAGTTGATGGCGACCCACTCGGGCCGGGACTCCTCCGGGTGGTTGTGGACGTACGGGAAGCGGACGAAGACACCGGCGTTGGCGTTGCCGTTGCCCGGGGCGTCGTCGCGGAACTGGAGCTTCAGCGAGAAGTCCCCGTACTTGCGCTGCGGGAACCAGAGCATGCCCATGCCGGCGACCGTACTGCTACTGGTGATCGCGCCGTCGCCGGAGAGGGCGAAGCTGCCGCCGCCGACCTGTGCCCACTTGCCGAGGGAGGCGGCCGAGCCGTCGAAGAGATCGCGGTAGCCCTCGGTCTGGCCCGGGGTGCCGATCCGGGAGTCCCGGGCGGCCTCGGCGATCCTCGCGTGCTCGCGCTCGTCGATGACGTTGTCGGTGAGGAGCTTGTCGAGCACCGCGTCGACGTGCTTGAGGAAGAGGGCCTGTGAGGTCCACTCGCGCTCGTCCTCGATCAGCTCGTTTATCGTGCACCGGTTACGGGTCAGCCGGTTGGGCACGCCCGTGTCGACCGTACCGACGAAGACCGTCAACCGCTCGTCGAACTCAGGGCAGTTGGGGGCCGGGACGCCGCCGCTCTGGGCGATCGTGAACGACACCTGCTGGGCCGGCGAGGTGTTGCCCGCCTTGTCCGTCGCCCGGTAGGAGAGGGTGTGGAAGCCGACCCGGTCGACGATGACCGGCGCGGTGTAGGCGAGATACGGGCCGGCGTCGAGGGAGTACTCGATCCGGTCCACGCCCGACTCGGTGTCGGTTGCCGTGAGGGTCACCCGGGCGCTGGTGAGATACGCGCCGTTGGCGTTCTTGTCGCCCGTCACCACCGCGCCGGTGACCGGCGGTGTGGTGTCCTTCACCGGCGGGGCGACCACGGTGAAGGAGACGGACTTCTCGGCGGCCATGTTGCCCGCGCGGTCGGTGGCGCGGTAGCGGACGGTGTGTGCGCCGAGCGCGTGGACCATCACCGGCGCGGTGTACGGCTGCCAGGCACCGGAGGCGCCGAGCGCGTACTCGATGGTGTTGACGCCCGAGCCGGTGTCCGACGCGGTGACGGTGACCGTGGCCATCGACAGATAGTTCCCCGCGCCGTCCCGCTCGCCGCTCACCGTCGCCGAGGTCTCCGGCGGCGCGGTGTCGTCGGTGGGCGGGGCGACCACGGTGAAGGAGACGGACTTCTCCGCCGCCGTGTTGCCCGCCCGGTCGGTCGCGCGGTAGCGGACGGTGTGCTCGCCGACCTGGTCGACCACCACGGGGTTGATGTAGGGCTGCCACGGCCCGTCGGCCCCGAGCGCGTACTCGGTGGTCGCCACACCGGAACCGGCGTCGGACGCCGACACGGTCACCGTCGCGGAGCCCACGTACGCGCCGTCGGCGTTCCGCTGGCCGGTGACCGCGGCCGAGGTCTCCGGCGCCTCGGTGTCGTCCCCGCCGCCCGCCTCGGTCACGGTGAGCGTGCCCGTCATCAGGCCGTGGCCCGGGATGACGCAGTGGTAGCGGTAGGTGCCCGGGGTCAGGGTGACCTCGGTGGTGTACTTGCCGCCGTTGCTGTCACCGGGGTTGGCCAGGATGTTCAGCTGGACGTCGTTGTTGTACCGCGGATCGGACACATCGAAGGTCAGTGTGTGCGGCATCCCGAGGGTGTTGCCGGTGGCCACGCTGTTCTCGAAGACGATTGTCGCGGGACCGGCCTCGGCCGTGGTGGGGAAGGTGAGATAGTGGTCGATGGAGTCACCGGCGGTCCAGGTGAGCACCTGCGCGGCGGCCGTCGCCCGGTCCTCGGCGCCGCTCGCGGTCCCGCCCGTACCGTCGCCGGTACGGCCGTACGCCGCCGTCGAGGTCAGCCCGAGCAGCAGCACCAGTGTGCCCACCAGCGCCGTCCACAGGCGCACCGCCCGGAGCCGGTACGGATCCCTCACGCGCTGTCTCACTGTGCCGCCTTTCTGACCAGGTCCTTGGCCGCCGGGGTCGGCGCGCCGCCCTTGAACGTCACACGCCACAGCGCGGACTGCGAGTCGGAGTTGAAGAAGCCGCGCCCGTAGTCGAGGACGTAGAGCGAGCCGTCCGGGGCGAACTTCCAGTCCATCAGATTGCGGATCCCGCCCTGGCCGACCGGGATGATCCTCTTCAGTGTGTCGGCGGAGGTGGGCAGCCCGCCCTTCGCCAGGGTCTTCGGGTCCATCAGCACCGCGTGGCGCGGATTGTCCGCGTCGTAGAAGTCACCGATGAACCACTTGCCGTCCCAGTACTCGGGCCACTTGTCGGCGCTGTTGCTGTTCGGGTCGTAGCGGTAGAGCGGGCCGTCCATGGCCGCCTGGCCGCCGCCCTTGAGCCACGGCAGCAGGAAGGTGCCCTGGTCGGCGCGGTAGCTGGGGACACCGTTGGCGTCGCGCGGGAAGTCCGGACCGCCGCCCTGCGGCGAGTACCAGATATTGGTGGGGGTGACCGGCGGCAGATTCACCAGGCCGTTGTTGTTGGGGGACTCGTTCTTCGGCGCGGCGCAGTCGTACCAGCCGAGCGGCCGGGTCGGATCGGGCAGATTACGGTCCCGGTAGGGCTGGTTGTTGCCCATGCAGAACGGCCAGCCGAAGTTGCCCGGCTTGGTGATCGCCGCGAACGACTCGTACTTCGCCGGGCCCCAGGTGGTGGACGGGGAGCCCGCGTCGGGGCCGACCCAGCCCGCGTACAGGGTGTCGGTCTGCTTGTCGATCGAGATCCGGGACGGGTTGCGTACGCCCATCACATAGATCTCGCCGCGGGTCTTGCCACCGCCCTCGGCCTGCTCCTTGCCCGTGAAGAGGTTGCCCTCGGGCAGGGTGGCGGTGCCGTCCTGCTCCGGGTGGATGCGCAGGATCTTCCCGTTGAGGTTGTTGGTGTTGCCCGAGGTGCGGCGGGCGTCGGCGAACGAGACGCCCTTGTAGGCCGGCACCGGGTTGTTGCCGGAGTAACCGTCGCTGAATTGAGACGAGTTGTTGTCACCGGTCGCGATGTACAGGTTGCCCTTCGAGTCGAAGGCCATACCGCCGCCGGAGTGGCAGCAACTGTGCACCTGTACGGGCCACTTCAGCAGGACCTTCTCGGAGGTGAGGTCCAGCCGGTTGGTCGTACGGTTCAGGGTGAAGCGGGAGACGCGCCGTTCGGCGATCCGCTTGTCGCGGTCGAGCCCGGTGTGCGGGGTGTAGTGGAGATAGACCCAGCCGTTGGAGGTGAAGGCGGGGTCCAGCTCGATACCGAGCAACCCCTCCTCGACCTTGACCAGTTCGCCGCCGCCGCCCTTGTTGCCGAAGACCGTCAGGGCGCCGGCGAGCGTCACCGCCTTGGTCCGCGGGTCGTAGACATGGATCTGGCCGAGCCCCTTGCCGATGTCCGGGTCGTCCCAGTCGGTGATCACCGGGGCGCCGCCGGCGCCGCCGCCGCGGCCGATGTAGAGCACCCGGCCGTCGGGCGCGGTGACCAGTCCGTGCGGTTCGCCGATCTGGTCCTGCTGCCCCGGCTGGTTGGGCTGAGTGACGCGCTCCGCCCGGTAGTTGGCGTCGATGGTGGCCTTGCAGTCGGCGGCGGAGACCCGGGTGGTCCACTGGAGGGCGCCGCGCAGATGGGCGCGGAAGTCGGTCTCCGCGTACGAGTCGGCCGTACCGCCCATGGCGGTGTAGAAGGACCGGCCGCCGTCGTAGTCACGGCACCAGGAGACGGGGTGGTCGACCCCGTTGGCCCCGGTGCCGGGTTTGTAGGTGGTCTCCCTGACCCGGGCGACGGTGTGCACCGAACCGGACGGGTTCTGCGACCAGTTGAACCACTTGTCGGAGCGCTTCCACTCCTGCGGGAGGCTCTTGGTGGCCGGGTGGACGCGGTCACCGACCTCGACCGTCGCGCGCTGGACGGTGCTGGGGGCGCCGGTCGGCCGGGCGCCGATCAGCCCGGTGAACCAGTCGGAGTACGGCTCGGTCCTGGCCGCCTCGTGGAGACCGAGGAAGCCGCCGCCGGCCTTCACATACGACTCCAGCCCCGCTTCCTGCGCCGGGTCGAGCACATCGCCGCCGCCGGTGAGGAAGACGATCGCGTTGTAGCCGCTGAGCCTGCTCGCGTTGGTGAAGACCGCGGGGTTGGCCGTGGCCTCCGTCGTGAACCGGCCGGCGAGCGGACCCGTCAGCCCGATCGACTCGATGGCCTCGATCCCCGCGTCGACGACCGGCGACTCCTCGGAGGCGGAGGCGTGGAAGACAAGGACCTTGACGTTCTCGCCGCCGGGCGGCGAGGCGATGGACAACGTTGTCGAGGCTGTTCTCGGGGACGGATCGGCGGTGGCGGCCGTGCCGCCGAGCAGGGACGCCGCCATGGTGCCGGCCACCAGGGCCGCGGCTGTCGCCCGTCTGGACCGAGGCGATCCCGACCGGTGATGTGGTGTGCGCTGCATGTGTTCACCCACCCCTTCTCTGGCCAAAGAAACGATTGGTTCGGTTGGTTCGGAGCAACAGCGCCTGAAGCTAGACCTCTTTCGCCAACTCGCCAATAGATACGACCGGAATCCTCTGAACTTTGTCCTGAGTGTGGAAAAACGGGGATCCCTGGACTACGGTGTCGCCGTCACCGGGGTCAGCCGCACCCCGTCAACCTCCGCACGAAACCGGGGAGTTCGGCATGGCGATGGACAGGCGGAGCTTCAACCGGCGACTACTGGCGGGAGGCGCGGTGGCGGCGGCCGGTGCCGGGGCGACATCGTTGTCACTCGCCTCGGCCGCGACCCCCGGGGCGAACGTGGCGACGGCGGCGGACACCCCGCCGAGGACCGCCCCGGCGGGCGGCCAGGTCCGACGGCTCAGAATGTTCGCCGAGACCCTGCCGAACGGGCAGCTGGGCTACGGCTTCGAACGCGGCAAGGCGTCCATCCCCGGGCCGCTGATCGAGCTGAACGAGGGCGACACCGTCCACATCGAGTTCGAGAACACCACGACCATCCCCGTCAGCCTCCATGTCCACGGCGTCGACTACGACATCGCCAACGACGGCACCCGGATGAGCGGCAGCCATGTCGAGCCCGGCGCCACCCGTACCTACACCTGGCGCA
Organism: Streptomyces paludis; assembly: GCF_003344965.1. Classification (NCBI taxonomy): domain Bacteria; kingdom Bacillati; phylum Actinomycetota; class Actinomycetes; order Kitasatosporales; family Streptomycetaceae; genus Streptomyces; species Streptomyces paludis. The sequence continues at coordinate 6,943,775 of NZ_CP031194.1, forward strand.
CCCACGCCCCGGGCCCCCGCGCCGACGGCACCTGGCAGCCGGGCAGCGCCGGTTACTGGCACTACCACGACCATGTCGTCGGCACGGACCACGGCACGGGCGGCATCCGCAGGGGCCTCTACGGCGGACTCGTCGTGCGCAGGAAGGGCGACATCCTGCCGGACAAGCAGTTCACCATCGTCTTCAACGACATGACGATCAACAACAAACCCGCCGCGGAGAGCCCCGACTTCGAGGCGACGGTGGGGGACCGGGTGGAGATCATCATGATCACGCACGGCGAGTTCTACCACACGTTCCATATGCACGGTCACCGCTGGGCCGACAACCGGACGGGCCTGCTCACCGGCCCCGACGACCCCAGCCGGGTGATCGACAACAAGATCACAGGACCGGCCGACTCCTTCGGCTTCCAGATCATCGCGGGCGAGCGCGGCGGCGCCGGCGCCTGGATGTACCACTGTCATGTCCAGAGCCACTCCGACATGGGCATGGCCGGCCTTTTCCTGGTCGCCCGGCCGGACGGCACGATCCCGGGCTACGAGCCCCACCACAGGGCGGCGGGCGGCTCGGCCGATACGGGTACGGCGGACGCGCCGGCCGGCCACGCGGATCACCAGGGCTGAGCCGGCGCCCCCGCGCGCCGTACGACGTGCGGCGTACGCTGGAAAGCGGGCCCGGGGGTGGGTCGCACCCAGCCAGGAGGCTGATCAGGATGACGCGCCTCATGTCCAGGAAAATGATGTGCGTGAACTTCGACGAACCCGACGAGACCCGTCCGTTCGAGGGCGGCATGGGCCGGCTGGACGTCATCGACACGGACAACGGGCCGGTCGGCCGCGCGGTCTTCGAGCCGGGCTGGCGCTGGTCCCAGCATGTGAAGCCCATCGCCGGAACGGACAGCTGCGAAGCCGCCCACACCGGCTATGTCATCAGCGGCCGGATCAAGATCGTCATGGACGACGGCGACGCGCTGGAGGCGGGCCCCGGCGACTTCGTCTCCGTGGCACCCGGCCATGACGCCTGGGTGCTCGGCGACACGCCGTGCGTGGTGATCGACTGGGTCGGCTACGGGACGTACGCGAAACCGGCCGGCGCCTGAAAGCCGGATGGCCGGGGCTCAGGACTACTACGCCGTCGCCTCCCGCAGCGCCCGGCGGCAGAGCGCGTCCGCGCGCCGGGTGGACTCCGGAAGCCGGTAGTCACGGGCGAGGCGCAGCGTGTGCGCGCAGGCGGTCGCCAGATCGACCCGGTGGCCGACCGAGACGAAGACCGGCTTCACGCCCTCCCGCGTACGCAGCGCCCGCCCCACCTCCTCGCCGTTCTCGGCCAGCAGCGGCGAGGAGTCGCCACGCCGCGCGCCCGGCGGCTCGTACGAGAAGGTGAACGGGTTCTTCGCCACGCCCAGCGCCGGCAGCCCCGTGACCACGCCGAGGTGCGCGGCGAGCCCGAAGCGGCGCGGATGGGCCAGCCCGTAGCCGTCGCAGACCACCAGACCGGGATCCGACCTCAGCGCCGCGAGCGCGGCCAGGACCGTCGGCAGCTCCCGGAAGGCCAGCAGACCCGGGATGTACGGGAAGGCCACCCGCCCCACGGCGGTGGCCTCCTCGACCACCGCGAGGGTCGCCGCGTCCAGCACGACCGCCGCCGCCGCGACCATGTCCCGCTCGTCGTCGTACGCCACATCGACGCCGGTCACCAGGCCCGTACCGGGCGGCGGCCCCGGCTCGTCGTGGACGACCAGACCCCGCAGCTCGTCCTGGACGGCGTGGGCCTCGGCCTCGTCGGCGGGTGTCGCGATCTCTGTCATGGTGGCCACAGCGTAGGCGCGCGGGCCCGCGCGATCCACGCGGGGATCCCCCGGGCATCCATTCACGCGGGCCGCGGACGCGAAGCCTAGGCTGGTGATCATGTTCGTACTGGAATTGACCTATACCGAGCCCATCGAGCGCGTCGAAGCGCTCATCGAGGACCATGTGGCCTGGCTGGACGCCGGATTCGCGGACGGTGTCTTTCTCGCCTCCGGCCGGAAGAACCCCCGTGACGGCGGCGTGATCCTGGCCGTCGGCGACGACCGCGCCGAGGTGGAGCGGCTGGCGGCGGCCGATCCGTTCGTGACCGGCGGTGTGTGCGTGTACCGGATCACCGAGTTCGCCGCGACGAAGACCGCCCCCGCGCTGGCTCCCTACCGCGAGGCGCCGCGACAGCCGTAAGACGGTGACACACCTCACTTCCTTTTCGCGCACGTATTGGGCCCGTCCGCCGTCTTTCCCTGTGGGAGACCGCGACAACCCGGTCCGACGGCGTCGGGCCCTCGTGCGACGAAGGGGAGCAGGACATGTCACCCGTCATCGAGCAGGCTGTGCACGCCAGACTCGTTTCGTCCGCGCCTCGGATGGAAATCGTGCCCGCGACACTCCACTACGACCAGGACGACCCCTTCGCCGTCCGGATGGCCTTCCCGCCGCCCGCGACCCTGGAGGGCACGGAGGTGACCTGGGAGTTCTCCCGCGAGCTGCTGGCCACCGGTGTCACCGAGGCCGCCGGGGTGGGCGATGTGCGGGTACGGCCGTTCGGTTACGGGCGTACGGTCCTGGAGTTCCACGCCCCCGAGGGGACCGCGATGGTGCATCTGCGCACCTCGGAGCTGCGGCGCTTCCTGGACCGGGTGCACGGGCTCGTCCCGGCCGGCCACGAGTACCTCTATCTCAATCTCGACCACGATCTGACCGAACTCCTGCGCGACGCCCGCTGATTCACCGGCCCCGAGCCTGAACCGAGCCCAATTCCGAGCCCGAGCCCGAGCCCGATCCGTAAGCCCCGACTCGCACACCGGCCCCGCCGCGCCGGAAAACGCGTTGACGCCCGCCGTCGCCCTTCCTACGGTGGGTGATGTCCTGTTGTCGTCGATCGGAGCAGTACGTTGCGCATCTGAGGTCCTGAGACACCGTGTCGCACAGCCATGCCCGCCGTACTCCGGCCGCGCTGTGTGTTCCGGGTGTGACCTCGGCTGCCCAGCCGCTCCCTCCTCGACCGGGATTCCTCCCCTTCGCGGTGTCTCCACACGTTGCCCACCACACCCCGCAACGACCGGAGAGACATCCCTTCCATGGCCACCACCCCCGCCCGGCTCACCTGCGCCGACCTGTCCTTCGCCTGGCCCGACGGGACCCCGGTCCTCGACGGCTTCCAACTGGCCGTCGGCCCCGGCAGGACCGGGCTGATCGGACTCAACGGATGCGGTAAATCAACCCTGTTGAAGCTGTTCGCCGGTGAACTCGCCCCGGCCGCCGGCCGCGTCGACGCCGTCGGCGAGATCGGCTATCTCCCGCAGACCGTGGTGCTCGACACCGCGCTCCGGGTGGACGAGGCCCTCGGGATCGCCGCGACCCGGACCGCCCTGCACGCCATCGAGGCCGGAGACGTACGGGAGGAGCACTTCGCGGCCGTCGGGGACGACTGGGACGTCGAGGAACGCGCCGTCGCCACCCTCGACCAGCTCGGACTGGGCCGGATCGGACTCGACCGGACCGTCGGCGAGCTGTCGGGCGGCGAGTGCGTTTTGCTCCGACTGGCCGCGCTGCTGCTGGCCCGCCCCGACATCCTCCTGCTCGACGAGCCGACCAACAACCTCGATCTGCCCGCCCGGCGGCGCCTCCACCGCGCCGTCGACTCCTGGCCCGGCGTGCTGGTCGTGGTCAGCCACGACCGGGAGCTGCTGGAGCGCGTCGACCGCATCGCGGAACTGCGGGACGGCGAGGTGCGCTGGTACGGCGGGAACCACTCCGCGTACGAGGAGGCCGTCGACCGGGAGCAGGCGGCGGCCGAACGCGCCGTACGCGCCGCGGAGGCCGATGTCCAGCGCCAGAAGCGTGAACTGGCCGATGCCCAGATGCTGCTGGCCCGCCGCAAGCGCTACGGCCAGAAGATGCACGACACCAAGCGCGAGCCGAGGATCGTCATGAACGGGCGCAAACGGGCCGCCCAGGAGTCCGCCGGGAAGCACCGCGCCACCCACGTCGAGCGGCTCGACCGGGCGAAGGAACGCCTGGACGAGGCGGTGGAGGCCGTACGCGACGACGACGAGGTACGTATCGAGCTGCCGCACACCAAGGTCCACCCGGGCCGGAGCGTGCTGACCCTGCGCGAACTGCGGCTGCGGTACGGGGCCGAGGTGCGCGGTGAGTACGCGATCCACGGCCCGGAGCGGATCGCGCTCGTCGGGCGCAACGGCGCGGGCAAGACCACCCTGCTGCGCACGATCGCGGGCGAGCTGTCCCCGGTCGGCGGCGAGGCGCTGGCCCATGTGCCGCTGCGCTTCCTGCCGCAGCGGCTCGATGTCCTCGACGACGGGCTGAGCGTCGTGGCGAACATGGCGCGCTTCGCTCCCTCGGCCACCCACCGCACCGTCCGGGCCCAGCTCGCCCGCTTCCTCTTCCGGGGCGCGCGGGCCGATCAGCCGGTCGGCACCCTCTCGGGCGGCGAACGCTTCCGGGCCTCGCTGGCGGCCCTGCTGCTCGCCGAACCGGCACCCCGGCTGCTGCTGCTCGACGAGCCGACCAACAGCCTCGACCTGGCCAGCGTGCGCCGGCTCACGGCCGCGCTGGAGTCGTACGAGGGCGCGCTGGTCGTGGCGAGCCACGATGTGCCGTTCCTGGAGTCCCTCGGCCCGACCCGCTGGCTGCTCCTGGACGGCGAGCTGCGCGACACCACCGCCGAGGAGGTACGGGAGACCATGTAGGGCCGGCGGAGGCGGAGAACCGGGCACGGAGCGGCCGGGTGCGGGGCGCCGCGGGCCGGCGGGTCATGATGGGCCCGCCGGTCCGACCCCCGGCCGGGCCCGCCCCGGCGCGCCCCCTCACGATCCGCACACCTGGAGTTCCGCCCGTGTCCCGTGTGAAAGCCCTGATCCGCCGCCCCGGCCCGCGACTCGCCGAAGGGCTGGTCACGCATATCTCCCGCACCGCCGTCGACACCGGTCTCGCGCTGCGGCAGTGGGAGGAGTACGCGCGGACACTGCGCGCCCACGGCTGGGAGACCGTCGAGGTACCGGCGGCCGACGACTGTCCGGACGCGGTGTTCGTGGAGGACACCGTCGTGATGTTCCGGAACGTCGCCCTGATCTCCCGGCCCGGTGCCCCCTCCCGGCGCCCGGAGACGGCCGCCGTCGAGGCGGAACTCGTCGCCCTCGGCTGCTCGGTGAACCGGGTGCGCGAGCCCGGCACCCTGGACGGCGGCGATGTGCTCAAGGTCGGCGACACGGTGTACGTCGGCCGGGGCGGCCGGACGAACGCCGAGGGGGTGCGCCAGCTGCGCGCCGCGTTCGAGCCGCTCGGCGCGCGTGTGGTGGCCGTACCCGTACAGCGGGTGCTGCACCTCAAGTCCGCCGTGACGGCGCTGCCCGACGCCACGGTCATCGGGTACGAGCCGCTGGTGGACGCCGCGTCGCTCTTCCCGCGCTTTCTGTCCGTGCCGGAGGAGTCCGGCGGCCATGTGGTGCTGCTGGGGGACGGGAAACTGCTGCTCGCGGCGAGCGCGCCGCGCACGGCGGAGCTGCTCTCGGATCTCGGATACGCCCCGGTTCCGGTCGACATCAGCGAGTTCGAGAAGCTCGAAGGCTGCGTGACCTGCCTCTCCGTACGCGTACGCGACCTGCGTACATAACGGAGCGCAACGACCGGTCCGGCCTCCCGGCTTGGCCTCCGGCTTACTGCGGCCTTAACCTACGGTGTCGTAACCTACGAACCCGTAGGTACACCTCCCGTCCCCTGGAGCCCTCGTGTCGATCACCTCTCCCCACCTCGGCAGTTCGTCGGACGCATGGACAGACGCCCGGCTGCTGTTCGCCCTGGAAGAGGTGGTGGAAAAGGAGCTGAACCGCCACCTCAAGGTGGCCAAGGACTGGATGCCGCACGAGTACGTCCCCTGGACCGACGGCCGGAACTTCCCCGGCTTCTTCGAGGACGGCGAGGAGTGGGAGCGCGGGCAGTCGAAGGTCACGGAGGTCGGCAGGATCGCGCTCGTGGTCAATCTGCTCACCGAGGACAACCTCCCCAGCTACCACCACGAGATCGCCACGCTCTTCGGCCGGAACGGCGCCTGGGGCACCTGGGTGCACCGCTGGACGGCCGAGGAGGGCCGGCACGGCATCGTGATGCGCGACTACCTGCTCACCTCGCGCGCGGTCGACCCGGACCAGCTGGAGCGCTTCCGGATGGCGCACATGGCGGAGGGGTACGAGTCGGACAACGCGCACTCGATGCTGCACTCCGTCGCGTACGTCGCCTTCCAGGAGCTGGCGACCCGCGTCTCGCACCGCAACACCGGACACCAGTCGGGCGACCCGGTCTGCGACCGGATGCTGGCGCGGATCTCCACCGACGAGAACCTGCACATGGTCTTCTACCGGAATCTGCTGGCCGCCGCCTTCGAGCTGGCCCCGGACCTGACCATGCAGTCCGTCCGCGATGTGGTCGTGGACTTCCGGATGCCCGGTCACGGCATGCCGGGCTTCGAGCGGGCCGCCGCGCAGATGGCCATCGGCGAGATCTACAACCTGCGGATCCACCACGACGATGTGATCCAGCCGGTGCTGCGCTACCTGAAGGTCATGGACATAAGCGGACTCGGCCCCGAGGGACTCAAGGCGCAGGAGGAACTGGGCCTCTACATGGGCGGCCTGAACAGCGAGGCGAGCAAGTTCGACGAGAAGCTCGCCGCCCGCAAGGCGCGGATGGCGGCCCGCGCGGCCGGCTGACCGCCGCGCCCGGCCCGCCCGCCGCCCTCCCCGTGCGGCAGGACTGACGATACGTCAACTACCGTTCCGCGTAACGGAATTCGCATCCCGGGCATACCGGCCCCAGCCCCGTTCCCCGCGCCGGACCGCTCTCCGGCGGTACGGGGGACGGGGCTGTCGGCTGCCCGGGGCGTCCCCCTACGCTGGGCCGGATGAAGCCCGTCACCCGTCTCTTCCTCATCGGTGCCCCCGTGCTCGTCGTCGCCGCCGTACTCTTCGGCGGCGGTGGCGGTTCGGAGGTCCTCGCCGACCATCCGCCGGAGCGCCCCGACCGCAGCGACGCCCCCGATCCGCTCGGGTCCGGGGCGTCGGGCGGCAAGGACGGCAAGGGGGACAAGGAGAAGGCGGAGGAGTCCGAGGAGACGGAGCGCCGGCTCGCCGCGCTGCCGCCCGGGCTGGCCGACCCGGGGATGAAGGAGATCGCCGCGAAGATCATGGCGAGCGCCGACCACTCCACACTCGAATGGCGCGGACAGTACGGTGTCATCGAGGACCTCGGCGACGGCAACGGCTACACGGCCGGGATCATCGGCTTCTGCTCCGGCACCGCCGACATGCTCCACCTCGTCGAGTCGTACACCAGCGACCATCCGGACAATCCGCTCGCGCGCTACCTGCCGGCCCTGCGCGAGGTCAACGGCACCGACTCGCACGAGGGACTCGACCCGGACTTCCCGGCGGCCTGGGCGAAGGCCGCCGAATCCCCGGACTTCCGCGCGGCGCAGGACCGGACCCGGGACCGGCTCTACTTCGAACCGGCCGTACGGCTCGCCAAGCTCGACGGGCTGGGCACCCTGGGGCAGTTCATCTACTACGACGCGATGGTCCTGCACGGGCCCGGCACCGACGCCAGGGGCTTCTACGGCATCCGGAAGACGGCGCGGGAGCGGGCGGCGACCGCGGCCGACGGCGGTGACGAGAAGACGTATCTGAACGCCTTCCTGGACGGCGCCCGGCAGGTGATGAAGACGAAGTCCGTCGTGTCCCAGCGGGACTCGTCGCGGATCGACACCGCTCAGCGGATCTTCCTGCGGGACGGCAACACGGCGCTGGAACCCCCGCTGACCTGGCAGATGTACGGGGAGACCTTCCGGATCCCCGCCCGCTGAGGAGGGCGCGGGCCTCTCTCGGCGTCATGGCGCCAGGTCGCCCGGGTCCGGCGGCGTGCGGTGTCATACGCGTCCTGCGACGTCGTACGGCGTCCTGCGGCGGATCAGCCGCCCGCGCGCCGGAGGCGGTGCCGCTCCTTCTCCGAGAGGCCGCCCCACACGCCGAAGCGCTCGTCATGGGTGAGGGCGTACTGAAGGCAGGCGATCCGGCCCTCGCAGGCACCGCAGAGGCGCTTGGCCTCGCGGGTGGAGGAGCCGGGCTCGGGGAAGAAGAACTCGGGCCCGGTCTGGGCGCACAACGCACTCTCCTGCCAGGAGAGTTCTTTCCTCGCGCGGTCGGTCGTGGTGCTGGTGGTGATGTTCATCGGCATAGCGGAAGAGTGCCCGGCCGGGATAAACGCATGATTGATGAACCGTCAATGCCGCCCGGCGAAGGGGCGGTTCGGCCGTGGGGACCGCTCGGCTCGATCCCCGCGGTCACCCTAGCGTCGCGGTGCGTGACGCCGAAAGGGTACGGAGACACGGCGCGCCGCCCGCGTACTTCGCACCGGGCCGCGCCGCCCGGCAGATGCTCAGCCGACGGCCCTGCTGTCGGCCACCCGGAACACCGTCCCCGCCGCCCGCAGCCGCTCCCGCAGCGCGCCCCCCATCGCCATCGCCGTGGTGACCTGCCCCGAGGTCTCCGGCAGCGCGTCGAAGGCGAGACAGAGCGCCGACTCGGCCAGCGACTTCGACGATTCGTCGTAGCCGGGATCACCGCCCGAGACCTCGGTGAGGACCCGCCGCCCGCCGCCCGTGCCGACGAAGCGCAACGAGAACCGGCTCGCCTCACGCCGGGTGGCGTCCGGACCCGTGCCCGGCGCGTACCGCCCCAGCAAGGCACGTCTCGCCGGGGGCAGTTGGGCGGCGACCAGCAGCCCGCCGGCGATCAGCGGGGCGGACAGCGCGACCGGCAGGGTCCGTACCGACGCGTAGTGCCGGTAGCCGAAGTCCGGGCCGTACCGGGGCAGCGCGGCGGCGGAGCGCGCCACGACCCACGGGTCGGGGGCGGGCAGCGGCAGGGCCCAGGTCCCCGTCTCCCGGCTGAAGCGCGGCGCGCCGAACGAGGCCCCGGCCCGCCGGCCGACCGGTCTCGGCTCGTACAGCCGCCGCTCCCGCGCCGCCGCCATCAGCTGCCGGCCGCGGCTCATGGCGGTCACGGTCGCGGCCAGGGTCCCGCCGGAGAAGAAGGCGTTGGTCCGGACGAATCCGTCCACCCGGAGGGGAACGCCCTCGGGCAGCCGCTCCACGGTGAACTGCGTGCCCAGATCGGCCGGTACGGAGTCGAAGCCGCAGCCGTGCACCAGCCGCGCACCCGTCTCCCGGGCGCGTACGTCGTGGCGCAGATACATCCGGTCCGCGAACTCGGCCTCGCCGCACAGATCGGCGTAGTCCGTCCCCGCCTCCGCGCAGGCCGCGACCAGACCTTCGCCGTACCAGAGATACGGGCCGACGGTGGACGCGACCACCCGCGCCGACTCCGCGAGCGCCCGCAGCGAGTCCGGGTCGCGCACATCGGCGCGCAGCAGGGGCAGCACGGCGCAGCGCGGATCGATCGCGGTGAGCCGCTCGCGCAGCAGCTCCAGCCGGGCGTGGTCGCGCCCCGCCACGGCCCACCGGCAGCCCTCGGGCGCGTGGGCCGCGAGATACTCCGCGGTGAGCGCTCCGGTGAAGCCCGTCGCTCCGAAGAGCACAATGTCGTACGGGCGTTCCGCCCTGTTCCTGTCGGCCATCGGGCCCTCCCCCATCGGTCCGCAGACGCTGCCGAGCCGAAGGCTAGACGAGTAAGTCCGAAGTCGCGTCTGCGGGGAAGCGCCATGCACGCACATCCGCGGCGTTGTCGGCGCGGGCCCGGCGCGGCTTCGGCGTCGACCAAGCGCTTGCTCGGGTGGCCGGGTGGGGCACTAGCATCACGGTGTGACACCAGGTGAGCCGGAGACCGAGTCGGGAATCGGGTCGGAAACAGGGTCGGAAATCGGCTCGGACAGCGCGGGGAGCAAGATGGCAGCGACAGGAAGCGGTCCGCTGACCGGCGTACGCGTGGTCGAGCTGGCCGGGATCGGACCGGGGCCCTTCGCCGCGATGACGCTCGCGGACCTCGGCGCCGATGTCGTCCGCGTCGACCGGCCCGGCGGCCCCGGGCTCGGTATCGACCCGGCGCACGACCTCACCAACCGCAACAAGCGCTCCGTGCTCATCGACCTGAAGACTCCCCAGGGCGCCGCTCGCGTGCTCGAACTCGCCGGGCGTGCCGACATCCTCATCGAGGGGTACCGGCCGGGCGTCGCCGAGCGGCTCGGCATCGGCCCCGACGTATGCCTGGCCCGTAATCCCCGGCTCGTGTACGGGCGGATGACCGGCTGGGGCCAGGACGGGCCGCTCGCGGAACGGGCCGGGCACGACATCGGCTACATCGCCGTCAGCGGCGCGCTCTCCATGATCGGTACGGCCGGGGAGCCGCCCGCGCTGCCCGCCAATCTGCTCGGGGACTACGCGGGCGGCGCGCTCTACCTGGTCATCGGGGTGCTCGCGGCGCTCCAGCACGCCCGTACCCCGGACGGCGCCGGACAGGTGGTGGACGCGGCGGTCGTGGACGGCTCCGCCCATCTCACCACCATGATCCACGCGATGATGGCCGCGGGCGGCTGGCAGGACCGGCGCGGCGCCAATCTGCTCGACGGCGGCAGCCCCTTCTACGGTTCGTACGAGACCTCCGACGGCGCCTATATGGCGGTCGGCGCGCTGGAGCAGCGCTTCTACCGCGAGTTCACCGAACTGCTGGGCATCGCCGACGAGTTGCCCGCCCGTACGGACTTCGCGCGCTGGGACGAGCTGCGGGAGGCCGTCGCCGCCCGCTTCCGTACGCGGACCCGCGCCGAGTGGACGGCGGTCTTCGAGGGCTCGGACGCCTGCGTGGCCCCCGTACTCACCCTCCGTGAGGCGCCCGCGCACCCGCATCTCGTCGCCCGCGGCACCTTCACCGACCACGCGGGCACCGTCCAGCCCGCCCCCGCGCCCCGCTTCTCCGCCACCCCGGGATCCCTGCGCCGGCCGCCCGCCCGGCCGGGCGCGGACGGCGCCGAAGTGGCCCGCGACTGGGGGCTCCCGGACGCAGACGCGGCGTCAGCACCGGCCCCGGCGTCAGGAGCGGCCCCGGACGCGGCCGATGGATCCGACCGAAACGAAAGGCAGTCGCCATGAGCACCGAAGCGTTCGTGTACGACGCGATCCGCACCCCGCGCGGCCGGGGCAAGGCCAACGGCGCCCTGCACGGCACCAAACCCATCGATCTCGTCGTCGGCCTGATCCACGAGACCCGCGCCCGGTTCCCCGGGCTCGACCCGGCGGCCATCGACGACATCGTCCTCGGTGTGGTCAGCCCGCTCGGTGACCAGGGCTCGGACATCGCCCGGATCGCGGCCGTCGCCGCCGGACTGCCCGACTCCGTCGCCGGGGTACAGGAGAACCGCTTCTGTGCCTCCGGCCTCGAAGCCGTCAACCTGGCCGCCGCCAAGATCCGTTCCGGCTGGGAGGACCTCGTCCTCGCGGGCGGCGTCGAGTCGATGTCGCGCGTGCCGATGGGCTCCGACGGCGGCGCCTGGGCGATGGACCCGATGACCAGCTTCGAGGTCGGCTTCGCCCCCCAGGGCATCGGCGCCGACCTGATCGCCACCCTCGGCGGCTACAGCAGGCGCGATGTGGACGAGTACGCCGCGCTCTCGCAGGAACGGGCCGCCACCGCGTGGAAGGAGGGCCGCTTCGCCCGCTCGGTGGTGCCCGTCCTGGACCGCAACGGCCTCACCGTCCTCGACCACGACGAACACCCGCGCCCCGGCACCACCGCCGACTCCCTCGCCGCGCTGAAGCCGTCCTTCGCGGCCATCGGCGAGGCGGGCGGCTTCGACGCCGTCGCGCTCCGGAAGTACCACTGGGTCGAGGCGATCGACCATGTCCACCACGCGGGCAACTCCTCCGGCATCGTGGACGGCGCGGCGCTCGTCACCCTCGGCTCCCGGGAGACCGGCGAGCGGTACGGGATGACACCGCGCGCCCGGATCGTCTCGGCCGCCGTCTGCGGCTCCGAGCCCACGATCATGCTCACCGGCCCGGCCCCCGCCAGCCGCAAGGCCCTCGCCAAGGCCGGGCTGACCATTGACGACATCGACCTGGTCGAGATGAACGAGGCGTTCGCCGCCGTCGTGCTGCGCTTCGTGGACGACATGGACCTCACCCTCGACAAGGTCAACGTCAACGGCGGCGCCATCGCGCTCGGCCATCCGCTCGGGGCCACCGGCGCCATGCTCCTGGGCACCCTCGTGGACGAACTGGAACGCCAGGACAAGCGGTACGGGCTCGTCACGCTCTGCGTCGGCGGCGGCATGGGCGTCGCCACCGTCGTGGAACGCGTCTGACCGGTCCGGCCCGCCCGGCCCGCACCCGACCACCGATCCGGAACTCCCCCTACGGAGAAGCAGCATGAGCGAGCCCATCTCCCCGGCCATCCGCTGGGAGCGGGACGACACCGGCGTCGTCACCCTGGTCCTCGACGCCCCGGACCAGTCCGCCAACACCATGAACCAGGCGTTCCGGGACTCCATCGAGGCCGTCGCCGCCCGCGCCGAGGCCGAGCGCGACTCCATCCGGGGCATCGTCGTCACCTCCGCCAAGAAGACCTTCTTCGCGGGCGGCGACCTCAAGGAGATGATCACCTACAGCCCCGGGGACGCCCGGCGGATCTTCGAGGGCGGCATGGCCGTCAAGCGCGCCCTGCGGCGTATCGAGACCCTCGGCAAGCCCGTCGTCGCCGCGATCAACGGCGCGGCCCTGGGCGGCGGTTACGAGATCGCCCTCGCCTGCCACCACCGCATCGCCCTCGACGCCCCCGGCTCCCGGATCGGGCTGCCCGAGGTCACCCTCGGCCTGCTGCCCGCCGGCGGCGGGGTCACCCGTACCGTACGGCTCCTGGGCATCGCCGACGCGCTGCTCAAGGTGCTGCTCCAGGGGACCCGGTACACCCCGGCGCGCGCCCTGGAGAACGGGCTGGTCCACGAAGTCGCCGCCACCCCCGAGGAGATGCTCGACCGGGCCCGCGCCTTCATCGACGCCCACCCGGAATCGCGGCAGCCCTGGGACACCAAGGGCTACCGGATCCCCGGCGGCACACCGTCGAGCCCGCGGCTGGCCGCCCAACTCCCGGCCTTCCCGGCCAACTTGACCAAGCAGCTGGGCGGCGCCCCGTTCCCCGCGCCGCGTGCCGTCCTCGCGGCGGCCGTCGAGGGCTCGCAGGTCGACTTCGAGACCGCGCAGACCATCGAGGCCCGCTACTTCACCGGTCTGGTCACCGGGCAGACCGCCAAGAACATGACCCAGGCGTTCTTCTTCGACCTCCAGGCCGTCAACTCCGGCGCGAGCCGCCCCGAGGGCGTCCCGCCGCGCGAGGTCCGCCGGGTGGCCGTCCTCGGCGCCGGGATGATGGGCGCGGGCATCGCGTACGCCTGCGCGCGCGCCGGTCTCGACGTCGTCCTCAAGGACGTCTCCCAGGAGGCCGCCGACCGGGGCAGGGCGTACGCGGAGAAGCAGCTCGCCAAGGCGCTCGCCCGGGGCCGTACGACCGAGGCCGACCGTGACGCGCTGCTCGCCCGGATCACCCCCACCGCCGACCCCGCCGCGCTCGCCGGCTGCGACGCGGTGATCGAGGCGGTCTTCGAGGACACCGCGCTCAAGCAGCGGGTGTTCCAGGAGATCCAGGACATCGTGGCCCCCGACGCGCTGCTCTGCTCCAACACCTCCACCCTGCCCATCGGCACCCTCGCCGAAGGCCTCTCCCGGCCCGCCGACTTCATCGGACTGCACTTCTTCTCCCCGGCCGACCGGATGCCGCTCGTGGAGATCATCCGGGGCGCGGAGACCGGCGACGAGGCGACGGCCCGCGCCTTCGACCTCGTACGCGCCCTCGGCAAGACCCCGATCGTCGTCAACGACGCGCGTGGTTTCTTCACCTCACGGGTGATCGGCCAGTTCCTCAACGAGGGCGTCGCCCTGCTCGGCGAGGGCATCGAACCGGCCTCCGTCGAACAGGCCGCCGCGCAGGCCGGCTACCCCGGCAAGGTGCTCGCCCTGCTGGACGAGCTGACGCTCACCCTGCCGCGCCGTATCCGCGACGAGGCCAAGCGGGCGGAGGAGGAGGCAGGCCGCGTCTGGACCGGCCACCCCGCCGAGTGGGTGATTGACCGGATGGTGGACGAGTTCGGCCGCACGGGCCGGGCCGCCGGCGCGGGCTTCTACGAGTACGACGAGAACGGCGCCCGGGTCCGGCTCTGGCCGGGGCTGCGCGAGCACTTCTGTACGGACGCCACCGATGTGCCGTTCCGCGACATGAAGGAGCGGATGCTCTTCGCCGAGTCGCTGGACGCCGTGCGCTGTCTGGAGGAGTCCGTGCTGACCTCGGTCGCGGACGCCAACATCGGCTCACTCCTGGGCATCGGGTTCCCGGCGTGGACGGGCGGCGTGCTCCAGTACATCAACGGGTACGAGGGCGGCCTGCCCGGCTATGTCGCGCGCGCCCGCGAGCTGGCGGAGCTGTACGGCGAGCGCTTCGAACCGCCGGCGCTGCTGGTGGCCAAGGCGGAGAAGGGCGACACGTTCACGGACGCCTGACGCCCGGCCGCCGGCGGGTCCTGGCCGTTACCGGGACCCGCCCGGCCGCCCGCCGCCGTATCAGCCGTGCTCCGCCGTCAGATAGGCGATGACCATGTCGCCCAGCAGCGCGCGGTAGTGCTCGCGGCGGTCGGGCGCGGTCAGGTCCCGGCCGAACAGGCTCTGGAACGTATGCCGGTTGGCCACCCGGAAGAAGCAGAACGAACTGATCATCACATGCAGGTCGATCGCGTCGACCTCGGCCGTGAACACGCCCTGCGCCTGGCCCTCGGCCAGGATCCGCCCGGTCACATCGAGCGCGGGGGAGCTGAGCGAACCGAGCCGGGACGAGGCCGCGATGTGCTCGGCCTCATGGATGTTCTCGATCGAGACGAGCCGGATGAAGTCCGGATGCGCCTCGTGGTGGTCGAACGTCACCTCGGCCAGCCGCCGGATCGCGGACACCGGGTCCAGATGCGCGACGTCGATCTCCTGCTCGGCGGCCCGGATCACCCCGTACGCGCGCTCCAGCACCGTGGTGAACAACTGCTCCTTGCTGCCGAAGTAGTAGTAGATCATCCGCTTGGTGGTCCGGGTCAGCGCGGCGATCTCGTCCACCCGGGCGCCCGCGAAACCGGCCCGGGCGAACTCCCGGGTCGCGACATCGAGGATCTCCTCCCGCGTCCGGGCCTTGTCCCGGGTACGCGGGACGGGCGGTGTCGACGGGGGGACGGCGGCTCCCATGGGGCTCCTCGCGGCGAAGGACACGATGATCCCCGAGTCTAATAACGCCAGGCCCCGGCGGATCTAGCGCACCGGCCTGCCCCCGTCCGCCGCGTGCTGGGCCGCCAGGCGTACGGCGGCGTTCTGGGCCCCGTACCCCCGGTAGCCGCCGGTGCGCTGGACGATCTCGAAGAAGACGCGGCCCACGGTGGCCGTGTAGCAGTGGTGGAACTCCCCGTACGCGTCGCGGTCGTACAGGATTCCCCACGCGGCCAGCTCGGCGAGCCGCTCCGGGGGCAGTTCGTAGCGGGCGGCGAGATCGTCGTAGTAGTTGCCGGGGATCGCCAGCAGCCCGGCGCCGCGCCCGTGCAGCAGCCGCGCCGCGGCGACGATGTCGTCCGTGGCGAACGCGATGTGCTGCGGCCGTGCCTCCCGTTCACCGGGGCCCGGGGCGACGTTCAGGGCGATCCGCAGGGAGCCGTCCGCCGTGGACACGGCGCGGCTGCGCAGCAGGCCGAAGGGGTCGGCGAGATCCAGGCTCTCGTCTGGTACGAGACCGAGCACGCCCCGGTAGAAGAGGGACGCCTCGTCGAACTGGTGCCAGGGCTGGGGAAGCGCCACATGGTCGATCCGGGTGATCCCGGCCGCCCCGCCGCCCTCGCCGTCCTCGGTGTTCCCGGGCACCGCCGGGAAGTCGTGCGTCCAGTCGACGGCCCCCGGAGCCGCGTCCGTACGGCAGAAGAACAGCTCCGTGCCGTCCGGCGCGGCCACCGCGTCCAGCGGCGCGTCCCCGGCCGCCCGCCGGCGCGGCACCACCGGCGCCAGCAGCGCCTCGGCCCGTCGTACGGCGGCGGACTGGTCCGGGGTCTCCAGCCCGAGCGCGGCCAGGGTCGCCCCGTCGCGCCGGTCGCCGCCCGCGCTGCTCAGCAGGACACGCGCGGCGCCCTGCTGCCACAGGTCGACCGGTTTGGTGGCGTGCCGGCCGGTCCGGGTGAAGCCGAGCGCCCGCAGCAGCGCGCGCGGCTGTTCGGTGTCGGCGGTCACCAGCTCGGCGAAGGCGAAGCCGGTCGGCGGCACGACGGGAACGGGCGGCGTACCGATCCCCGCCGCCTCCTCCAGCGTGAGCAGCGAGCGCATCGCGTCGACCGCCGTGCGCGCCGCGTCGCCCTGCCGGAAGACGTCGTTGAACACCTCCAGCGACAGGGGTCCCGCGTATCCGGCCCGTACGGTGTGCGCCACCAGGCCCGTGACATCGAAGTCGCCCTGCCCGGGGAAGCAGCGGTAGTGCCGGCTCCACTGGAGCACGTCCATCGCGATACGCGGCGCGTCGGCCAGCTGGAGGAAGAAGATCTTCTCGCCGGGGATGTCCTCGATGCCCCGGGGGTCGGAGCCGCGCGACAGGATGTGGAAGCTGTCCAGGCAGACGCCGAGCGCCGGGTGGTCCGCCGCCTCGACGATGCGCCAGGCATGGTCGTACGTACGGACGTGCCGCCCCCAGGCCAGCGCCTCGTAGGCGAGCCGCACACCGTGCTCGGCGGCGCGTGCGGCGAGCCGGTGGAGGCTCTCGGCGGCGAGGGCGTCGTCGTCCAGGGCGTCGGGCGAGACGCTGGAGCAGACCAGCAGGGTGTCCGCGCCGAGCCGCTCCATCACGGCGAACTTCCGTTCCGCGCGCCGCAGATTGCGGACGAGGACGGCCTCGGGCACGGCCTCGGCGTCCCGGAACGGCTGGTAGAGATCGATGGCCAGCCCGAGATCGGCGGCGCGGGTACGGACCTCCTCGGGGCTCAGGGCGCTCGCGATCAGGTCGTTCTCGAAGATCTCGACCCCGTCGAACCCGGCCGCGGCGGCGGCCGTGAGCTTCTCGGAGAGGGAGCCGCTCAGCGACACCGTGGCGATGGACTTGCGCATGGCGGGGTTCCTCACAGGTGATTCCTCACAGGGCGGCTCCTTGCGGGACGTTCCTCACGGGGCTTTCCTCAAGGGGGTGGGGGCGCCGACCAGATCGGCGAAGTCTTCGAGCATCCGCTCCGGATGGGGTTCGAGGCCGGTGAAGAGCCGGAAGGCGTCGGCGGCCTGGAAGACCGCCATCGCGCCGCCGTCGAGGGTGGCGCAGCCCGTCCGCCGAGCCAGGCGCAGCAGCGCGGTGTCCAGCGGCCGGTAGACCACCTCGGCCACCCACAGCTCCGGCCGCAGCAGCGCGGCCGGCAGCGGCAGCCCCGGGTGGTCGGCCATGCCGGTGGGGGTGGCGTGCACGAGCCCGTCGGCGCGGCTCATCGCGTCGGCCAGCTCGTCCGGCGCGAGGGCCGTCGCCCGGTCCGCGCCGAAGCGCGTACGGAGCGCGGCGGCGAGCGCCGCCGCCCGGCCGGGGTCGGTGTCGGAGACGGCGAGCCGGTCCGTACCGAGCGTGAGCAGCGCGTGTGCGACGGCGGCGCCGGCCCCGCCCGCGCCGAGCTGGACCACCCGGCCGGTCGGCACCCCGAGCAGACCGCGGGCGAAGGACTCCGCGAAGCCGGTGACATCGGTGTTGTGGCCGATGGCGCGGCCGTCCCGGAGGACGACGGTGTTGACCGCGCCGAGCGCCTCGGCGCCCGGCGACAGCTCGTCCAGGTGCCGGATCACCAACTGCTTGCACGGATGGGTGATGTTGAGCCCGTCGAAGCCCAGCGCGCGCGCCGCCCGCACCAGTTCGCCGACCGCCTCGGGCGCCACGCCCAGCTCCGTGATGTCGATGGTGCGGTAGAGCAGCCGCAGCCCGTGCCGGTCGGCCTCGCGCTGGTGCAGCGCGGGGCTCAGCGACGGGCCGATGCCCGCGCCGATCAGGCCGGTGAGATACGAAACGTCGGTCATCATGCCCTTTTCGCTGGATCGGTGGGGGAGCGGAGCGGGGTAGGAGGGGGGAGCGGAGCGCGCGAGCGCGGCTCAGGCGGGGACGGACCGCGACGCGTCGGACGCGTTCGTATCCGCGGGTCCGGGCTTCGCGCCGAGTTCGGCGGTGGGCACCCGGTGGGTCTCCCGGCCGGTCAGCACCGCGAGTGAACTGACCACGCAGAAGGCCGCGGTGAAGATGCCGACACCGATCCAGTTGTCCCCGTCAGGACCGGCGATCTCGGCGGCGAAGGTCACAGCGAACCCGGCGACGGCGAAGCCGATCTGGGTGCCGATGGCCATGCCGGAGAGCCGGACCCGGGTGGGGAACATCTCCCCGTACAGCGAGGGCCACACCCCGTTGGCCGCGCTGTAGACGACACCGAAGAACGCGATGCCGGCGAGGAACACCAGCGGGTAGGAGCCGCTGGAGACGGCCCACAGATAGACGAAGATCATGACCGCCGAGCCGAGCGCCCCGATGAGGAAGACCGGCCGGCGGCCGATCCGGTCGGAGAGCCTGGCCCAGAGCGGAATGGCGCCGAGCGCCACGAGGTTCGCGGTGACCCCGACCCAGAGCATGACGGACTTGTCGAGGCCGACGCTGTCGCTGGTGGCGAACGCCAGCGACCAGACGGTGAAGATGGTGCTGACGGTGGCGATGGTGGCCGCCGCGACGACGCGCAGCACATCGCGCCAGTAGTGGCGCAGCAGATGGACGAGCGGGAGTTCGGCCGCCGGACCGGCCACCGCCGCCGCGTTCTGCTGGAAGGCGGGCGTCTCCTCCAGATTGCGCCGGATCAGATAGCCGACGACCGCGACGACCACGCTGAGCAGGAACGGGATGCGCCAGCCCCAGGAGTAGAGCTGCGCGTCGGGCAGCGCGGCGACCGGGATGAAGACCAGGGTGGCGATGATCTGGCCCGCCTGGGTGCCGTTCAGGGTGAAGCTCGTGTAGAAGCCGCGCCGGTGCTCCGGGGCGTGCTCCAGCGTCATGGAGTTGGCGCTCGCCTGCTCACCGGCGGCCGAGAGCCCCTGGAGCAGCCGCATCAGGACGAGCAGGACCGGTGCGGCGGCCCCGATCTGCGCGTAGGTGGGCAGACAGCCGATGAGGAACGTCGACACGCCCATCAGCATCAGGGTGAAGACCATGACCTGCCGCCGGCCGAGCCGGTCCCCGATATGGCCGAGGAACAGCGCGCCGACCGGACGGGCCGCGTACGCGACTCCGAAGGTGGCGAGCGAGATCAGCGTGGCGGTCGCCGGGTCGTCGGGGTTGAAGAAGACCTTGGGGAAGATCAGGGCCGAGGCGCTGCCGTAGATGAAGAAGTCGTAGTACTCCAGGGCGCTACCGATCCAGGCGGCGACGGCGGCCTTGCGCGGCTTGCCCTGCGGGGGAGAGGCGTCGAGCGGGTGTGCGGACACGCGGGCTCCTCGGAAGGGGGGACGGGGAGGTGGGGGGGAAGAGAGAGCGGTGAGGGCGCTAATTAACGCACTAGGTAGTTAATTACGCTGAGGGGGATCCTGGGACGGGCACCGGAAACTGTCAAGACATCGCGCGGAAACCGCTTCGGAAGCGGTGAGCGGTGAGCCGTGGGCGGTGGGCGGTCGGTGGGCGGTCTTCGGACCCGGATCAGGCCGAGGCGCGCCGGATCAGCGTCGTCGGGGTGATCACCGAGGCGGGCGCCGAACCGTCCTCGGGCCGTATGCCGTCCTCGGGCCGTACGTCGCCTTCGGGCCGTACGCCGCCCTGTTCCGGGCGCGCCCGGCCGAGGTCGCGCAGCAGCAGCCGCGCCATCAGCCGGCCCATCCCCTCGACGTCCTGCCGGACGGTGGTCAGCGGCGGGTCGGTGACCTCGGCGACCGCGTCCATGTCGTCGAAACCGACCAGCGCCACGTCTCCGGGCACCGTCCGGCCGTGCTCCTTGAGGACCCGCAGGGCGCCCGAGGCCATCAGATCGTTCGCGGCGAAGACCGCGTCCAGACCGGGGCACCGCGCCAGCAGCTCCGCCATGGCCAGCGCCCCGCTCTCCACGGTGAACGCCCCCTCGGCGATCAGCGCCGGATCCGCGCCGGGCGCCTGCTCCTCCCGGTAGCCGTCGAGCCGGTCGAGCGCCGAGGTCTGGTCGAGCGGCCCGGCGATATGCGCGATCCGCCGCCGGCCCAGACCGCGCAGATACCGCACCGCCGCGCGGGCGCCGCCCCGGTTGTCGGCGTCCACGTACCGCACGGCCGCCGGGTCCGCGGCCGGCCGGCCGCCGTACACCGTCGGCATCCCGGCCCGCCGGATGATCGCCGGGATCGGGTCGTCGGTGTGCAGCGAGAAGGCGAGCGCGCCATCGGCGTGACCGCCCGCCAGATAGCGCGCGAGCCGGTCGTGGTCGCCCGGCCCGTCGAGCAGCAGCAGCACCAACTGCGTGTCGTGCGCGGACAGTTCCCTGCTGATACCGCGGATCTGCCGGGAGAAGAACGGATCGGAGAAGATCCGTACCTCCGGTTCCGCGATGATCACGGCGACCGCGCCGGTACGCCGGGTCACCAGCGTCCGGGCCGCGTGGTTCGGTACGTACCCCAGCTCCGCGACGGCCCCGCGCACCTTCTCGGCCAGCGCCTCACGCACCCCGGCGCCCCCGCGCACCACCCGGGAGGCCGTGGCCCGGGAGACCCCGGCCCGCGCCGCGACGGCTTCGAGCGTCGGGCGGGAGCCCGGAAACGGCTCGGAGGGCGCGGACGGCTCGGACGGCACGGGGTGTGCTCCTCGGCGGGGGACAAAGCGGGACCGGCCACAGCGTAACCGCTCCCCCCACCCCGCCGAGAGCGCTCTCACCCGCCGCCGGACGCGGCCTTCACCGCGCACCGCGCGCCGCCTCCACTGCGCCGTTGACCGTACGGCTCCGGTCCCGGTCGCGCCCGCCGTGCCGTTAAGGCGCTCTTTTGAACGGGAGTTGACCGGGGTAGCTTCCGCCCCATGGAGATCCGTGAGCGAGGAGCCCGCTGGTCGTACAGAACCCTGGTCGCGGTGGCGTCCGCCGCCCTCTGCGGGGTGCTCGTCGCCCCCGCCGGAGCGGCCCAGGCCGCGCCACCGGGCCCGGCGTCCGCCGGCCGGCCGGCCCCGTCCGTACCGCCGTTGAAGGTGAGCCGGCCGGTCCACTCCTACGAGAACGCCATCCGCGAGTCCGTCTGGGTGGACACCGGGCTCGACGCGGACGGCGACGGCCGCACCGACCGCGTCGCCGTCGACATCGTCCGCCCCGCCGAACTCGCCCGCCAGGGCCGCAAGGTCCCCGTCATCATGGACGCCAGCCCCTACTACTCCTGCTGCGGCCGGGGCAACGAGAGCCAGCGCAAGACATACGACGCGGACGGCAATCCGCTGAACTTCCCGCTCTACTACGACAATTACTTTGTCCCGCGCGGCTACGCCTTCGTCGCCGTCGACCTCGCCGGCACCAACCGCTCCGACGGCTGCGTCGATGTCGGCGGACGCTCCGACATCCAGTCCGCCAAGGCCGTCGTCGACTGGCTGAACGGCCGCGCCCGCGGCTACGCCACCCTCACCGGCACCACCGCCGTACGCGCCGACTGGAGCACCGGCGCCACCGGCATGATCGGCAAGAGCTACGACGGCACCGTCGCCAACGGCGTCGCCGCCACCGGAGTCAAGGGCCTGAAGACGATCGTCCCCATCGGCGCCATCAGCTCCTGGTACGACTACTACTTCCAGCAGGGCGCGCCCCTCTACGGCTCCGGACCGGACTGGCTCTCCAACTACGTCGAGAGCCCCGCCGCCCGCGCCCGCTGCCAGGCCGTCCAGCGCGAGCTGGTCGCCGGAGCGCCGCGCGGCGGCGACTGGACACCGCTGTGGCAGGAGCGCGACTACGTACGCGACGCCCGCAAGGTGAAGGCCAGTGTCTTCGCCGTCCACGGCATGCAGGACCTCAACGTCCGCACCAAGCACCTCGGACAGTGGTGGGACGCCCTCGCCGACGCGGGCGTCGAGCGCAAGATCTGGCTCTCCCAGACCGGTCATGTCGACCCGTTCGACTTCCGCCGCGCCGCCTGGGTCGACACCCTGCACCGCTGGTTCGACCACTATCTCCTCGGCTACGCGAACGGTATCGAGCGCGAGCCCATGGCAGATATCGAGCACGCCCCCGACCAGTGGTCCACCGACCGCGTCTGGCCGCCGCGCACCACCGCCGCCACCACCCTGCGCCCCGGTACGGGCGAGCTGCCCGGCGTCGGCACCCTGACCCGTACGGCCGCGAAGCCCGGCGCCACCGAGACGTTCACCGACGACCGGCGCCTGGGCGAGCAGGACTGGGCCGCCGCCGTCGACCGCACCACCGCCGCCAAGGCGGGCTTCGTCACCGCCCCGCTCAGCCGGCCGCTGCGGCTCTCCGGCTCCTCGAAGGTCACCGTCACCGCGACCCCGTCCACCACCAGCGCCCATCTCTCCGCCGTCCTCGTGGACCTCGGCCCCGACACCATCCGGGACTACGCCGCCGCCGGCGAGGGCATCACCACCCTCGCCGAACGCACCTGCTGGGGACCGAGCACCACCGCCGACAGCTCCTGCTACCGGGAGACCGCCACCCGCACCACCACCGTGGGCCACACCGTCTTCAGCCGGGGCTGGGCCGACCTCGGACACCCGGCCCCGGACGGCCCCCTCGTCCCCGGGACCCCGTACACCGTCACCCTCGAACTCGCCGCGAGCGACCACATCGTGCCGGCCGGCCACCGGCTCGCGCTGATCGTGGCGGGCACCGACCGCGGTCTTGTCGACCCGCCCTCCACCACCCCCACCCTCACCCTCGATCTGGCCAGGACGGCCGCGCGGCTGCCGCTCGTCGGCGGCGCCGCCGCGTTCGACCGCGCCACCACCGGAACCGCCCCGTCGTACAGCACACCGCGCACAGCGGGCCCCAGCGGTGTGTCCCCCCACCGTCCGACCCAGCCGATACCGGGAGACCGCAGTTGATGACACTCCGCCCCCGACACTCTCTCGCCCTGGCGATGGCCACCGCGGCGCTCGTCGTCCCCACCACCGTGCTCCCCGCGCAGGCGGTCACAGCCCAGACCGCGACCGCCCGTGCCACCACCGCCCCGGCCATCAGCGTCTCCGCCGGGCCGCGCACCGGCTTCGAGGCCAACGGCGGTACGGCCTGGACCAGTCAGCCTCAGGAACAGGAGTTCCTCGCCGAGGTCGCCCGGGACGGCGCCGCCTCCCTCACCACCATCGGCACCACCCTGCGGGGCCGCCCGCTCCAGCTCGTGGAGCTGGGCGCCCGGCACGCGCCCGCCACCGTCCTGCTCGTGTGCAGCCAGCACGGCAACGAACCCTCCGGCCGCGAGGCGTGTCTGACCACGGTCCGCGATCTCGCCTACGCGAAGGACGGCGCCACCAAGCGCTTCCTCGCCCGGACGAGCGTCCTCGTCCTGCCCACCGCCAACCCGGACGGCCGCGCGGCCAACACCCGCGGCAACTCCGAGGGTGTCGACATCAACCGCGACCACATCGAACTCGCCACCGCCGAGGCCCGCGCCATGGCCGCCGTCATCCGCGACCGGCGGCCCGACATCATCTACGACCTGCACGAGTACGGCGCCACCCCGCCCTACTACGACAAGGACCTCTTCGACCTCTGGCCGCGCAACCTCAACACCGCCGCCCATGTGCACGACGAGTCACGGACCCTGTCCGAGGGGTACGTCCGCCCCGCCGCGACCGCCGCCGGCCACTCCACCGGCACCTACGGCATCTGGACCGACCCGGTCTCCGGCGACCCCATCCGGCAGACCGCCGGCGACGGACAGGAACGCATCCTGCGCAA
Source organism: Streptomyces paludis (assembly GCF_003344965.1). Classification (NCBI taxonomy): domain Bacteria; kingdom Bacillati; phylum Actinomycetota; class Actinomycetes; order Kitasatosporales; family Streptomycetaceae; genus Streptomyces; species Streptomyces paludis. Next base: position 6,967,780 of record NZ_CP031194.1, read on the forward strand.
CGCGTCCGGCGTCAAGCACTCCCTCGGACTGCTCATCGAGAGCCGCGTCAACCCGCTCACCGACGCCGAGAAGGCCGACCCCGCGCTCAACAACCGGCGCCGGGTGACCAGCCAACTCGACGCGCTGAAGGGCCTGTTCACCTTCACCGACGAGCGTCGCGGCCGGATCGCGGCCGCCACGGCCGCCGCCCGGCTGGCCGGCCTCGCCGACCGCGGACCGATCTACCTCGGCGGCGCGGACAACGAACCCGCCACCCCCGAGCAGACGATCCAGCACCCGCCCTGCGGCTACCGGCTCGACGCCGCCCAGTACACGGACGTCAAGGAACGGCTCGCCCTGCACGGCGTGTTCGCCGTACCCGTGGGCAGGACGGGCGCCTTCGTACCGCTGCGCCAGTCGCAGCGCGCCCTCGCCGCGCTGCTCCTCGACGAACGGGCCGAATACCACCTCACGAAGGGCACCCCCGTGGCCTGCTGAGACGGATGAGACGGGGGAGACAGGTGAGACGGGTGGGACGCCGCTGTCCGGCGGGAGTCGGGCAGCGCCGTCTCACCCCACCGCCAGCCGCGCGGCCTCCGCCGCGCACCCCCAGGCCACGGTGACCCCCGCGCCGCCGTGCCCGTAGTTGTGCACCAGCCGCCCGCCGCCCGGCAGGGGTACGGCCTCCAGCCGTACCCTCGGGCGCGCGGGCCGCAGCCCCACCCGGTGCTCCAGCACCCGCGCCCCGGCCAGCTCGGGCCGGATCCTGGCGCAGCGCGCGACGATCGCCCCGGCCTCGGCCGCGTCGGGCCCCAGATCCCAGGAGTGATCGGTCGAGGTCCCGCCGAGCAGCACCCCGTACGGCTGCGGAAAGACATGGGTCATCTCGACCGTCCCGGGCACGATCCCCACGAACCACTCGTCGATCCCCGGGTTCTCCACGATGACGACCTGCCCGCGCACCGGATGCACCGACGGGTCCGAGGCCAGCTCCCGGGCGCCGAGCCCGGTGCAGTCGACCACCACGTCCGTCTCCCGGGCCGGCTCGTCGAAGCCCGTCACCGTACGCCGCTCCACCAGCGCGCCCGCCGCCCGCAACCGCGTCTTGAGATACCGCAGATGGACCGGCATGTCGATCAGCGGCACGGTCGCCCGCAGCCCCTGGCCGAACCCCTCCGGCAGCTCGTCCACGCGCGCCTCGCGCAGCCCGCGCACCTTCGTGGCCCAGCTGCCAAGACCGTCGAGCGGGGTGTTGGCCATCAGCCCGGTCACCATCCGCACCCCGGTCAGCTCCGGTGTAAGCGCCAGCTCCTCGTAGTGGCGCAGCGACTCCTCCAGCCAGCCGCCGACCCGGTGGGCGGGCTCGATGCGGTACGGCCAGAACAGCGCGCCCGCGACCGCCGAGGTGGTCCGGGCGACCGGATCGCGTGTCCACAGCCCGACACGGCGGCCGCTCTCCGCGAGCACCAACGCGGTGGTCAGCCCGATGACTCCGCCGCCGACCACGATCACATCGCTCCTGCTGCCGCTCATGCCCCGGACCGTAGCGGAATCCGGCTGCCAGGCCCATTCGGCGGGGAGGACCGGGGCCGAATCAGGGTGGCTCCCGTACACAATCGTGACCATGGTCACCGCTCCGCCGCACAGCGGCGTGCCCGCGCATAACGGCGTGCCCCGTACCGTGGCCCCCCGTTAGGATCGGCGGTCTGATGACAGCCACGCTCGTAGCCAAGGATCTCGCCGCAGTCCACGGGGACCGCTCGCTCTTCTCGGGACTCGACCTCGTCGTCGCGCCCGGAGACGTGATCGGACTCGTGGGCGCCAACGGCGCCGGCAAGTCCACCCTGCTCCGGCTGCTCGCCGGACTCGACACCGCCGAGCAGGGGCAGCTCCGGCTCTCCCCGCCGACCGCCGCCGTGGGCCATCTGCCCCAGGAACCGGAACGCCGCGCGGGCGAGACGGTACGGGACTTCCTCGGCCGCCGTACGGGAGTCACCGCCGCGCAGACCGCGCTGGACGAGGCCACCCAGGCGCTCGTGGACGGCGCGCCCGGCGCCGACGACGCCTACGCCGCCGGACTGGAGCGCTGGCTGAGCCTCGGCGGCGCCGATCTGGACGAACGGGCCGAGGAGACCGCCGCGTCGCTGGGTCTGACCGTCGGGCTCGACCAGCCCATGACGACCCTCTCCGGCGGCCAGGCCGCCCGCGCGGGCCTCGCCTCGCTGCTGCTCTCGCGGTACGACGTCTTCCTGCTGGACGAGCCCACCAACGATCTCGATCTGGACGGCCTCGAACGCCTGGAGAACTTCGTCACCGGTCTGCGCGCCGGCACGGTCGTCGTCAGCCACGACCGGGAGTTCCTCGTCCGCACCGTGACCAAGATCCTCGAACTCGACCTGGCCCAGCAGAAGATCACCCTCTTCGGCGGCGGCTACGAGGCGTATCTCGAAGAGCGCGAGACGGCCCGCCGCCACGCCCGTGAGGAGTTCGAGGAGTACGCGGACCGGAAGTCGTCGCTGGAGTCCCGCGCCCGCACCCAGCGCGCCTGGATGGAGAAGGGCGTCAAGAACGCCCGCCGCAAGGCGACCGACAACGACAAGATCGGCCGCAACCTCCGTACGGAGTCCACCGAGAAGCAGGCCGCCAAGGCGCGCCAGACCCAGCGTCTGATCGAACGCCTGGATGTCGTCGAGGAGCCCCGCAAGGAGTGGGAGCTGCGGATGGAGATCGCCTCGGCCGACCGCTCGGGCGCGGTCGTCGCCGTGCTCAACGGCGCGGAGGTGGCGCGGGGCGGCTTCCGTCTCGGCCCGGTGACGCTCCAGATCGACCGGACGGACCGGGTCGCCATCACCGGCGCCAACGGCAGCGGCAAGTCCACCCTGCTGGCGGCCCTTCTCGGCCGTCTCCCGCTGGACGCGGGCCACGCGTCGCTGGGCTCCGGGGTGGTGGTGGGCGAGGTCGACCAGGCCCGCGCGCTCTTCCACGGCCCGGAGACGCTCCTCGACGCGTTCCGCCCGGCCGTCCCCGACACCGAACCGGCCGAGATCCGTACGCTCCTCGCCAAGTTCGGCCTCAAGTCGGACCATCTGGGCCGCCCGGCGACGACGCTCTCCCCGGGCGAGCGCACCCGCGCGGCCCTGGCGCTGCTCCAGGGCCGGGGCGTCAACCTGCTGGTCCTGGACGAGCCCACCAACCATCTGGACCTGCCGGCCATCGAACAGCTGGAGTCGGCGCTCGACTCCTACGACGGCACGCTCCTCCTGGTCACCCACGACCGCCGCATGCTGAACGCCGTCCGCACGACACGGCGCTTCCGGCTGGAGGCGGGCCGGGTGACGGAGGCGTAGGCCCGGCGGCCGTCACACCCCAGGACCGGTGGGCGGGGGCGACGGCCGTCCCCTGCCCACCGTCCGGGACAGTCCCCGCTCTCTCTACCGCTTGCCGCCGCGTCCCGGGTCCGTGAGCCCGGCCCGGCGCAGCGCGTCGGCCATCGCGCTGTTCGCCGGGGCCGGCGCGGACCTTGCCGCCCCGGACTTCGGCGCCGGCGCACCCTGCCGCCGGCCGCCACCACCCCCGCCGCTCTGCCGCTGCTGCGGCGCGCGGCCACCGGCCCCGCCCCCCGACCGTTCCTGCTTCGCCCGGTCACCCGTGGGCGACTCGTCGTCCAGCCGCAGCGTCAGCGAGATCCGCTTGCGCGGGATGTCGATGTCCATGACCTTGACCCGGACCACATCGCCCGGCTTCACGACCTCGCGCGGGTCCTTCACGAAGGTCCGGGACATGGCCGAGACATGGACCAGCCCGTCCTGGTGCACCCCGATGTCCACGAACGCCCCGAACGCCGCGACATTCGTCACGACGCCCTCCAGCACCATCCCGGACTCCAGGTCGCCGAGCTTCTCGACGCCGTCCTTGAACGTGGCCGTCCGGAACGCGGGCCGGGGGTCCCGGCCGGGCTTCTCCAGCTCGCGCAGGATGTCCGTGACGGTCGGCAGCCCGAAGGAGTCGTTGACGAAGTCGGCGGGCCGCAGCGACCGGAGCACCGAGGTGTTCCCGATGAGCGAGGCGACCTCGCCCCCGGTGGTCTTCACCATCGACCGCACCACCGGATACGCCTCGGGGTGCACCGACGAGGCGTCCAGCGGATCGTCCCCGTCCCGGATACGCAGGAAGCCCGCGCACTGCTCGTACGCCTTGGGGCCCAGCCGCGCCACGTCCTTGAGCGCGCGGCGGGAGCGGAAGGGCCCGTTCGTGTCGCGGTGGGCGACGATGTTCTCGGCGAGCCCCGCGCTGATCCCCGAGACCCGCGAGAGCAGCGGCGCGGACGCCGTGTTGACATCGACGCCGACGCCGTTGACACAGTCCTCGACGACGGTGTCGAGCGAGCGGGAGAGCTTCACCTCGGACAGGTCGTGCTGGTACTGGCCGACGCCGATGGACTTGGGATCGATCTTCACCAGTTCGGCCAGCGGGTCCTGGAGCCGGCGCGCGATGGAGACCGCGCCGCGGATCGACACATCCAGCTCCGGCAGCTCCTGCGAGGCGAACGCCGAGGCGGAGTAGACCGAGGCACCGGCCTCGGAGACCATCACCTTCGTGAGCTTCAGCTCCGGGTGCCGGGCGCACAGCTCACCGGCGAGCTTGTCGGTCTCCCGGGACGCCGTGCCGTTGCCGATGGCGATGAGGTCGACCGCGTGCTCCTTCGCCAGCCGGGCCAGCCTGTTCAGCGACTCGTCCCAGCGATTGGCCGGGACGTGCGGATGGATCGTGTCCGTCGCGACGACCTTGCCGGTGGCGTCGACCACGGCGACCTTCACGCCGGTACGGAACCCGGGGTCGAGCCCGAGCGTGGCGCGCGTCCCGGCCGGCGCTGCCAGCAGCAGGTCCCGCAGGTTGGAGGCGAAGACCCGGACGGCCTCGTCCTCGGCGGCGGTCCGCAGCCGCAGCCGCAGATCGAGCCCGAGGTGCGTCAGGATCCTGGTCCGCCAGGCCCACCGGACCGTGTCCCCGAGCCACTTGTCGCCGGGGCGGCCCCGGTCGGCGACGCCGAAGCGCCGGGCGACCATCGTCTCGTACGTACTCGGACCGGGCTGCTCGGACGGCTCCTCGGGCTCCATGACCAGATCGAGGGCGTCCTCCTTCTCGCCCCGGAACATGGCGAGGACCCGGTGCGAGGGCAGCTTCGGGAACGCCTCGGCGAAGTCGAAGTAGTCCGCGAACTTGGCCCCGGCCTCCTCCTTGCCCGCGCGCACCTTCGCGACGAGCCGGCCCCGGGTCCACATCCGCTCGCGCAGCTCGCCGATGAGGTCGGCGTCCTCGGAGAACCGCTCGGTGAGGATGGCGCGGGCGCCCTCCAGCGCGGCGGCCGGGTCCGCGACACCCCGGTCCGCGTCGACGAACGCCGAGGCGGCGGCGAGCGGTTCCACAGACGGGTCGCCCAACAGCCCGTCGGCGAGCGGCTCCAGACCGGCCTCCCGGGCGATCTGCGCCTTGGTGCGCCGCTTGGGCTTGAACGGCAGATAGATGTCCTCCAAGCGCGCCTTCGTGTCGGCGGACCGGATGGCCGCCTCCAGCGCGTCGTCGAGCTTGCCCTGCTCCCGCACCGACTCCAGGATCGCGGTCCGCCGGTCCTCCAGCTCCCGCAGATAGCGCAGCCGCTCCTCCAGGGTGCGCAGCTGGGCGTCGTCGAGCATCTCGGTCGCTTCCTTGCGGTAGCGCGCGATGAACGGCACGGTCGACCCGCCGTCGAGCAGCTCGACGGCGGCCCTCACCTGCCGCTCGCGTACGCCGAGTTCCCCGGCGATCTTGCCTTCGATGGATGTCGTCACGATCACGCTCCGCTGTTCTGTCGTCCGCCGTCTGCATTGTGGCAGGTGGCTGTGACAGTGGCGGGCGCGACCGGCGGGCGGTCGGTGGAAGGTGCCCGGCCGCGCCGCCGTCTCAGTGGAAGAGTTCGGCGGGGAACGCCCCGGCCGCCAGCGCCGTCGCGGTGAAGCCCTTCGCCAGCTCGGTGAGCCGGGCGACCCCCGCCGCGCCCAGCTGCTCGTACGGGGCCCGGTCGAGCCGGTCGGTGTCGCTCTCCAGGTCCTTGCGCAGCCGGGTGCCCGCCTCGGTCAGCCCGCCGTCGGTGTTCAGCAGCCCGCGCTCGCGCAGCCGCTCCTCGGCGGCCTCCCACTCCGCCGTGCTCCAGCCCCGGCTGTCCAGGATCCACCGGGGCGACATGCCGTGGCCGCTCGCGGTGTGGCTGACCAGTGCCTCCAGCGGGTCGAGCCCGGCGGTCAGCAGCAGGGCGAGATGCCCGTCGCCGCGGTGTTCGCGCAGCAGCGTCGCGGCGTGCCAGAAGGCCAGATGGGGCGCTTCGGGCACCGGCAGGTCCGCGTTGGCCGCGTAGAGCGGGCGGCCGGGGCGGCTGCCCGCCCCGGCGGCGCGCAGGGCCAGTCCGGCCGCCTCGGCCAGCTCCGCCGAGGCGATGGCCTCCTCGCCGAGCAGCCGGCGCAGCAGCGTGTCGGCGGCGCGCAGCCGCGCGGCGAGCGCCTCCTCGGGGGAGACGGTGTCCCACACGCCCGGTACGTGCCGGGCGACATGGTCGTGCTTGAAGTTGTAGAAGGCCGCGGTGACGGCCCCCGTGCCGACGCGGCCGAGCGGCGCCGCCCGGGCCGCGAAGTAGGCGGACCGCGCGTCGTCGACCCCGAGGAACGCGAACTCGCGGGTGAGGTCGGGGGAGAAGTAGACGGCCGAGTGGAGCGGATTGACGACGGCCTGACAGTGTCGGCCGGCACGCTCGGGCAGAGTGGTCATAGCGCCACGTTACCGACTGGTTGGTACGGGCGGACCGCCGCCCCGGTGCCCCGCACCCGTGGCAACCCCGGGGGCGCCCGGGCCGCGGCCGGTCACGGACGGCGCCCGGCGTCCGAGGGAGCGCGGGGTACGGGCCGGTCGAACACCGGCGCGCGCCCCTCCAGGAAGGCGGCGACCCCCTCCGCCGTGTCACCACCGGCCCGCGCCCGCTCCGCCCAGTACGCGCCCCGGTCGGTGCGGCCCGAGAGGAACTCCTTGGCAGCCTCCTGGGTCAGCGCCGAGCGCGTGCCGAGCACCCGGGCGAACTCCGTGACCCGCTTGTCCAGTTCCCCGGCCGGCAGCACCTCGTCCACCAGCCCGGTGCGCAGCGCCCGCTCCGCGTCGATCAACTCGGCCGAGAACAGCAGGTACTTGGCGGTCGCGGGCCCCACGAGCGCGGCCAGCCGCCGGGTCGACACCTCCGGGTAGACGATCCCGAGCCGCGCCGGGGTGACCCCGAAGCGGGCGCCCTCCTCCGTGAACCGCAGATCGCAGGCCGCCGCCAACTGGCAGCCGCCGCCCACGCAGTACCCCCGTACGGCGGCGATCGTCGGCCGGGGAAAGGCCGCCAGCGCCTCCTCGGCCCGTACCGCCAGCGCCGGCGGGTCCTCCCGGCACTCCGGCTCCCGCAGCGACGCGATGTCCGCGCCCGCGCAGAAGGTGTCGCCCGACCCGGTCAGGACGAGCGTCCGTACGGCGGGATCGGCCGCCAGCCGCCCGAGCAGCACCGGCAGCTCGCGCCACATCGGCACGGTCATGGCGTTGCGCTTGGCGGGGTGGTGGATGACCACCGTGGCGATGCCGTCGGCGACGGTGTGCAGCAGTCCGGACTCCATACGCCGGATCGTATCCCCGGCGCGGACAGCGCCCCGGGTGCGGAAGACGGCCTTCGACCGGTCGGCGGGCGGTCCATATCCATATGGACCGAGGCACTTTCGGTCACATGCGATCCCGCCGTGCCCATGGGACGCCAATGACAACTGACTTGTGTTCAATACCTCGGGGCGCGTCCGTCCCGTCCGCACACTCGGAGGAGAGCGCGTACGGCCGAACCGAAGGTGGGTACCCCAGCATGGAGAGCCGCACAAGCGTCCCGGTCGCGGTCCGGCCGCTGCCGTACGAGGGGGTCTGGCGCTTCACCGCGCCCGCCGTCGAGGTCTCCGTACCGCGCGCCCGGCACACCGTGCGGGATCTGCTGAGACGACGGCGCGTGCCGGTCAGGGACGGCGTCGTCGCGAGCGTGCTGCTCATCGTCTCCGAGCTGGTCACCAACGCCGTGCGGCACGCGGCGGTGCTCTCGCCGGAACTGGCCGTGGAGATCGCCGTCGGCGCGGAGTGGATCCGGGTCTCCGTCGAGGACGGCCATCCCTACCGGCCCACGGCCCTGGAGACGGACCACACACGGACCGGCGGGCGCGGGCTGCTGCTCGTACGGGAGACCGCCCGCGAGGCCGGCGGAGGCTGCGGAGTCGAGCACACCGCCGGCGGGGGAAAGATCGTCTGGGCCGTGCTGCCCCTCATGTGCCCGGTGGCCGCGGAGCCGCCGGGCGGGAGCGTCACCAGCCCCCGGCCGCTCCGGTCAGCTCCCTGACCGCCGGGCGGGCGGCGTCCAGCACGGTCATGAACCACGCGGAGAACGGCCCCTCGGCATGGCGCGCGGCCAGCTCCGCGGGGGTCACGAACGCGGTCTCGCCGACCTCGTCCGGGTCCGGGGCGAGCGGGGACCGCGCCAGCCCGACGAAGAGGTGGTTGTACTCCTGCTCCACCAGTCCGGACCCGGGGTCGGGGTGGTTGTAGCGCACCGTGCCCGCCTCGGCGAGCAGCGAGGGCGAGATGCCCAGCTCTTCGTGGGTCCGGCGGGCCGCCGCGGCGAACGGCGCCTCGCCGGGGTACGGATGCCCGCAGCAGGTGTTCGACCAGACACCGGGGGAGTGGTACTTGCCGAGCGCGCGGCGCTGGATCAGCAGCCGTCCCCGCTGGTCGAAGAGGAAGACCGAGAACGCCCGGTGCAGCCGGCCCGGTGGCTGATGGGCGCTGAGCTTCTCGGCGGTGCCGATGGTGTTGCCGTTCTCGTCGACCAGCTCCAGCATGATCGTTTCTTGTGTGCCGTTCGACGAGCTGTTCGCCGTAGTGACTGGTGTGGTCGGCATAACCATCCTTCGCTTCGGGCCTCAGCTGCCAAGTCTGCCGTACAAAAGCCCCGTGTCCGCACTTCGGAGGCGCGGGCATGTCCGGCGGCCCGGGCGGGGTCAGTGGCAGAGGCCCGCCTCGTGCTCCGCGTGCCCCCTGGGCTCCAGCTGGAACGTGCAGTGCTCTACGTCGAAGTGATGACCGAGGCACCCCTGGAGATCGTGGAGCATCTGCTCATGGCCGGCCGCGTCCAGCGCGCTCTGGTCGACCACCACATGCGCCGAGAGCACCGGCATCCCCGAGGTGATCGTCCAGACATGGAGATCGTGTACGTCCGCCACCCCGGGCAGGGCCAGCATGTGCGCCCGTACCTCGCCCATGTCCACGTTCTTCGGAGCCGCCTCCAGCAGCACGTCCAGCGTCTCCCGGAGCAGCTTGAGCGTACGCGGAACGATCATGAGGCCGATCACCAGGCCCGCGATCGGGTCGGCGGTCTGCCATCCGGTCGTCATGATGATCCCGGCCGAGACCAGCACGGCGAACGAGCCGAGCGTGTCCGCGAGGACCTCCAGATACGCGCCGCGCACATTGAGACTCTCGCGCTGCCCGCGCATCAGCAGCGAGAGGGAGATCAGATTGGCCAGCATGCCGATGAGGGCGAAGACGATGGTCAGTCCGCTCTTGGTCTCCGGCGGCGAGACAAAGCGGTCGATCGCCTCGTACAGCAGAAAACCGCCCACACCGAGCAGCAGCAGACAGTTGGCCAGCGCGGCGAGGATCTCGGCCCGCGCGAAGCCGAAAGTGCGCTTCGTGTCGGCAGGCCGGCCCGCGAAGTGGATCGCCAGCAGCGCCATCGCCAGCCCCACCGCGTCCGTCGCCATGTGCGCCGCGTCGGCGAGCAGGGCGAGCGAGTCGGAGAGGATCCCGCCGACGATCTCGATCACCATCACGGACAGCGTGATCGACAGCGCGATCCGCAGCCGGCCGCGGTAGGCCGCCGTGGCGGTGCCCCCCGGCGGTCCCGCGTGTGTGTGTCCGTGGCTGTGCCCTGCCCCCATGACCCGGTCCCTCCGGTCGTCCCGACGATGCCTCGACCACGCCAGATGAACACGGGTGGGGGGTATCCGGCAACACGGCACTGAACACCGTTGTCATATGCTCTGACCTGCGGAAATGTTCGCAGGTCAGAGCTTCGGGGCAGGGGGTGCCGGTACGGGGGCGGCCGGCCCGGCCGGTCAGCCGACCGGGGCCACCGGATGGCGCAGCCGCCAGCCCTCCCAGGCCGACTCGACCATCTCGCGCATCCCGCGCCGCGCCGTCCAGCCCAGCTCCTCGGTGATCAGCCCGACCGCGGCGACCGCCCGCGCGGCGTCCCCGGGCCGCCGCGCGCCGACCACCGGCGGCGTACGGTCACCGGTCACGTCCGCCACCAGATCGGCCAGCTCACGGACCGAGACGCCCTCGCCGCGGCCGATGTTGACCGTCAGGTCCCCGTACTCCCCGGACAGGTCCCGCTCGGCCAGCCGGCGCGCGGCGGCGAGATGCGCCTCCGCGATGTCCGCGACATGGATGTAGTCGCGGACACAGGTGCCGTCCGGGGTCGGGTAGTCGGCGCCGAAGATCGTCGGGGCCTCGCCCCGGGTGATCCGGTCGAAGAACATCGGGACGATGTTGAACACCCCGGTGTCCGACAGCTCGGGCAGGGCCGCGCCCGCCACGTTGAAGTAGCGCAGACAGCCGGTGGCCACCGAGTGCGCCTGCCCGGTCGCCCGGACCAGCCACTCGCTCGCGAGCTTGGTCTCGCCGTACGGATTGATCGGCGCCGCCGGGGTCGTCTCCGTGATCAACTCCACATCGGGCACGCCGTACACGGCGGCGGACGACGAGAAGAGGAAGCGCCGGACCCCGGCCGCCACCACGGCCTCCAGCAGCACCGTCAGCCCGTGCAGATTCTCCCGGTAGTACGCCAGCGGCCGTTCGACGGACTCGCCCACCCGCTTCTTCCCCGCCAGGTGCACCACGCCGGTGACCCGGTGCGCGGCCAGGGTGCGGTCGAGCAGCTCCCGGTCCAGCACCGAGCCCTCCACCAGCGGGATCTCCGCGGGCAGCCGCTCGGCGAAGCCGCTCGACAGATCGTCGAGTACGACCACCCGCTCACCCGCGTCGGCCATCGACCGCGCCACATGTGCCCCGATATAACCCGCTCCGCCTGTGATCAGCCACGTCATGGGGCCAGCCTAGGGCTTGGCCGGGAGGGGGCCTGGCGGTAGCGGCGGCGTAAAGGCGGGGTTTGTGGGGGCGGGGGCGATCGATGATGATGATCACCGGACGGGAGCGTTCCGGCGCGGACAACGCGTACGGCGCGGGACGTCCGGCGGGACAACGGGCCCCGAACGGGCGGTGAACTCGCTCTTGCCGCCATCCGATAGCCTCTGCCGACGTGCCGCCGCCCGGACATCGCCGGATTTCCCGGATTTCCGGGTGCCCCCGCCACGCCCCCAGCCCTGATCAGCGCCAAGGAGTGAGTTCGTCTGTCGACCGCCATCCTCGCCGGTCCTCCGGTACCCGGATCGCCGCTCGAAGGCGATCTCCGGGCCCTGGGTTTCGACGTGCACACCGCGCCGGACGCCGACGGCGCCCGGCGGCTGATCGCCTCCGCCGCCCCCGGTGAGCGGGTCGCCCTCGTCGACCCCCGCTTCGTCGGCCATGTCCACGCGCTGCGCCTGGGGCTCACCGACCCCCGGTTCCCCGCCGCCGCCGTCCCCGGCGCGCTCACCGTCCAGCCCGAGGCCAGGCCCGCGCTGCTGCGCGCCCTCGTCCCGGCGACGGACCCGGGCGACCGGCCGCCGGCCGGCACGGACGTCCCCGGCACGGACGCTCCCGGTGCCGAGGGGACAGGCGCGGACGGGTCCGGCCGCGGCGCGGCCACCGCCGTCGCCGCCCACGCGCCGCTCACCGGCTCCCCGGCCGCCGCCCTGCCCGACCGCCTCGCCGCCGCGCTCGACGCCGACGGCACCGCGGTCACCCGGCCGGAGCTGGGGTCGCTCGTCGCCGCCGTACCGGACGACGCGGAGGCCCGGACGCGCGCTGCCGAGGCCGTCGCCGCCGTGGACGACGAGGCCGTACGGCTGCGCTCCGCCGTGAAGGCCCGCGACGGGTTCTTCACCACCTTCTGCATCAGCCCGTACTCCCGCTATCTCGCCCGCTGGTGCGCCCGGCGCGGACTGACCCCCAACCAGGTCACCACCGCCTCGCTGGTCACCGCCCTGATCGCGGCGGCCTGCGCGGCCACCGGCACCCGTGGCGGCTATGTCGCCGCCGGGGCGCTGCTGATCTTCTCCTTCGTCCTGGACTGCACCGACGGACAGCTCGCCCGCTACTCGCTCCAGTACTCCACCCTGGGCGCCTGGCTGGACGCCACGTTCGACCGCGCCAAGGAGTACGCGTACTACGCGGGCCTCGCGCTCGGCGCGGCCCGCGGCGGCGACGACGTCTGGGCGCTCGCGCTCGCCGCGATGGTCCTCCAGAGCTGCCGGCACTTCATCGACTTCTCGTTCAACGAGGCCAACGCCGACGCCGCCACCGCGGCGGCCGACGGCAAGGCCGTGGTCGGCACCCCCACCTCCGCCCTCTCCAGCCGGCTCGACAGCGTCGGCTGGACGGTCTGGGTACGCCGCATGATCGTCCTGCCGATCGGTGAGCGCTGGGCCATGATCGCCGTGCTCACGGCCCTGACCACGCCCCGGATCGTCTTCTACGCCCTGCTCGCCGGCTGCGCCTTCGCCGCCTGCTACACCACCGCCGGCCGGGTGCTGCGCTCGGTGACCCGCAAGGCCGTACGGACCGACCGGGCAGCCCGCGCGCTCGCCGACCTCGCGGACTCGGGCCCGCTCGCCGAGGGCGTCGGCCGGGTGCTGCGCCGCCCGGCCCGCGCGCTCCCCGGCGCGCTGCCCTTCCTGATCGCCCTGGTGGGCGGCGCCGCGGTCGTCGGCGCGGCGGCCCTCGCGCCCCTCGACGGCCCCCTCCCCCTCCTCGGCGCCCTGGTGTACGTGCTGACCTCCGGCCTCGCCGTCGCCCGCCGGATGGGCGGCGCGCTCGACTGGCTGGTCCCGCCGGTCTTCCGGGCGGCCGAGTACAGCACGATCCTGGTCGTCGGCGCCCGCGCCGATGTCCCCGGCGCCCTGCCCGCGGCGTTCGGGCTGGTGGCGGCCGTCGCCTACCATCACTACGACACGGTGTACCGCATCCGCGGCGGCGCCGGAGCCCCGCCCCGCCGGCTCGTCCTGGCGCTCGGCGGGCACGAGGGCCGTACGTTCCTGGTCGTCCTGGCCGCCGCCCTCGCCCCCCGCGGACCCGGCCTCCCGCCGGCCCTGACGGTCCTCGCCGCCGCCGTGGCGCTGATCGCGCTCGTGGAGTCCATCCGGTTCTGGGTCTCCTCCGGAGCCCCCGCCGTACATGACGAAGGAGAACCCGCATGATCGGCCTCGTACTCGCCGCCGGTGCCGGACGGCGTCTGCGCCCCTACACCGACACGCTGCCCAAGGCCCTCGTGCCCGTCGACCCCGCCGGGGAGGGCACCACCACCGTCCTCGACCTGACGCTGGGCAACTTCGCCGCCGTCGGCCTCACCGAGGCCGCCATCGTCGTCGGTTACCGCAAGGAGGCCGTGTACGCGCGCAAGGCCGCCCTGGAGGAGACGTACGGGCTCAAGCTCACCCTGATCGACAACGACAAGGCCGAGGAGTGGAACAACGCCTACTCCCTCTGGTGCGCCCGCGAGGTCCTCGCCCGGGGCGTGATCCTCGCCAACGGCGACACCGTGCACCCCGTCTCCGTCGAGAAGGACCTGCTCGCCGCGCGCGGCGAGGGCCGCCGGATCATCCTCGCCCTCGACACGGTGAAGCAGCTCGCCGACGAGGAGATGAAGGTCATCACCGACGGCGCCAAGGGTGTCACCCGGATCACCAAGCTGATGGACCCGGCCACCGCCACCGGCGAGTACATCGGGGTCACCCTGATCGAGCCCGAGGCCGCCGCCGACCTCGCCGACGCGCTGCGGACCACCTTCGAGCGCGACCCCGACCTCTACTACGAGGACGGCTACCAGGAGCTGGTCAACCGCGGCCTCACCCTCGACGTGATGCCCGTCGGTGACATCCCCTGGGTCGAGATCGACAACCACGCCGACCTCGCGAAGGGCCGGGAGATCGCGTGCCAGTACTGACCCGGCTGATCCCCTCGCCGGTCGTCGTCGACATCCGGACCGGCGCCATGGACGGTCTCGCCGGGCTCCTCGCGGACCAGCGGATCTCCAACTCCGGCCGGCTCGCGATCGCCATCAGCGACGGCTCGGGCCGGGCGCTGCGCGACCGGCTGGGGCCGGTGCTCCCCGACGCCGACTGGTACGGCGTCACCGACGGCACGATCGACTCGGCGGTCAAGCTCGCCGACGACATCAAGGGCAAGCGGTACGACGCGGTGGTCGGCCTCGGCGGCGGCAAGATCATCGACGTGGCCAAGTACGCCGCCGCCCGGGTCGGGCTGCCGATGGTGGCCGTCGCCACCAACCTCTCGCACGACGGCATCTGTTCGCCGGTCTCCATCCTCGACAACGACAACGGCCGCGGCTCGTACGGCGTTCCGACCCCCATCGCGATGGTCGTCGACCTGGACGTGATCCGCGACGCCCCGCCGCGCTTCGTCCGCTCCGGGATCGGGGACGCCGTCTCCAACATCTCGGCCATCGCGGACTGGGAGCTGTCGCACCGGATCAGCGGCGAGTCCGTCGACGGGCTCGCCGCCGCCATGGCCCGTACCGCCGGTGAGGCCGTACTGCGCCACCCCGGCGGCGTCGGGGACGACGCGTTCCTCATCGTCCTCGCCGAGGCGCTCGTCCTCTCCGGCATCGCCATGTCGATCAGCGGGGACACCCGCCCCTCGTCCGGCGCCTGCCACGAGATCAGCCACGCCTTCGACCTCCTCTATCCCAAGCGTTCGGCGCCCCACGGCGAACAGGTCGGCCTCGGCGCCGCCTTCGCCATGCATCTGCGCGGCGCCCGCGAGGAGTCACAGCTGTTCACCGAGGTGCTGCGCCGGCACGGACTGCCGGTGCTGCCCCAGGAGATCGGCTTCACCGCGGACGAGTTCGTCCGGGCCGTCGCCTACGCGCCGCAGACCCGTCCGGGCCGCTTCACCATCCTGGAACACCTCGACCTGTCCACCGACCAGATCAGGGACGCGTACGCCGACTATGCCAAGACCATCAGTAGCTGAACTCCGCCCGGTCGTACACCCGGTGGGAGTGAAGGACCGGCGCAGCGGTGAGCACTGGGCCGGGCGCCTGTACATGCGGGAGGTCTCGCTCCGCGTCGACCGGTACCTGGTGAACACGCGGGTCACGCCCAACCAGCTGACATACGTGATGACCGTCGCCGGTGCCCTCGCCGCGCCCGCCCTTCTGGTGCCGGGCATCACGGGCCCGCTGCTCGCCGTGCTGGCGGTCCAGCTCTATCTGCTGCTGGACTGCGTCGACGGGGAGATCGCCCGCTGGAAGAAGCAGTACTCGATGACCGGGGTGTATCTGGACCGGGTCGCCGCCTATCTGTGCGACGCGGCCGTCCTGGTCGGCTTCGGGCTGCGGGGCGCCGATCTGTGGGGCACCGGCCGGATCGACTGGCTGTGGGCCTTCCTCGGTACGCTCGCCGCCCTCGGCGCCATCCTGGTCAAGGCCGAGACCGACCTGGTCGGTGTCGCCCGGCATCAGCAGGGGCTCGCCCCGGTCAAGGAGTCGGCCTCCGAGCCGCGTTCGTCCGGGATGGCGCTGGCCCGCAGGGCCGCCGGGGCGCTCAAGTTCCACCGGCTCATCCTCGGTATCGAGGCGTCCCTGCTGATCCTGCTGCTGGCGATCGTGGACTCGGTCCGGGGCGATCTGTACTTCACCCGTCTCGGCATCGCGGTCCTCGCCGGGATCGCGCTGCTCCAGACGCTGCTGCACCTGGTCTCCATCCTGGCGTCCAGCAGGCTGAAGTGAGCGACCCGCGGTCCGGGCCGACGCTGGGCGCGGTGATCATCACCATGGGGGAGCGCCCCGGCGAACTGCGGGCGCTGCTCGACTCGGTCGCCCGGCAGGACGGCGACCCGATCGAGACCGTCGTGGTCGGGAACGGCGCCCCCGTGGGCGCCGTCCCGGCCGGGGTGCGGACCGTCGAGCTGCCCGAGAACCTGGGCATCCCCGGCGGCCGCAACGTCGGGATCGAGGCGTTCGGCGCGGCCGGCAGCGAGGTCGATGTGCTGCTCTTCCTCGACGACGACGGGCTGCTGGAGCGGACGGACACCGCCGAGCTGGTCCGCGCCGCGTTCGCCGGCGATCCCGCCCTCGGAATCGTCGGCTTCCGGATCGCGGACCCGGAGACCGGACTCACCCAGCGCCGCCATGTGCCCCGGCTGCGTGCCGCGGACCCGCTGCGGTCGTCCCGGGTGACGACGTTCCTCGGCGGCGCCAACGCGGTACGGACGAAGGTCCTCGCCGAGGTCGGGCCGCTGCCCGGCGACTTCTTCTACGCGCACGAGGAGACCGACCTCGCCTGGCGCGCGCTGGACGCCGGGTGGATGATCGACTACCGCGCCGACATGGTGCTGCTGCACCCGACGATGCCGCCGTCCCGGCACGCCGTCTACCACCGCATGGTCGCCAGGAACCGGGTCTGGCTGGCCCGCCGCAACCTCCCGGCGCCCCTCGTCCCCGTCTACCTCGGGGTGTGGCTGCTGCTCACCCTGGTCAGGCGGCCCTCCGTACCGGCGCTGAAGGCGTGGTTCGGCGGGTTCCGGGAGGGCTGGGCGACTCCGTGCGGACCGCGCCGTCCCATGAAGTGGCGTACGGTGTGGCGGCTGACCCGGTTGGGGCGACCCCCCGTCATCTGACAAGCTCGCCTCGCTCTGAGAGCATCGGGCCTAATCCCCCCAGGGACACGGTTCATTCCCCCCAGGGGCACGGTTTCCGTGTCCCGTGCCCGACCCGGCTGCGCATCTTGAACACGAAAGTTTCAACTTGTGAGTGACACAACCCAAGAGGGAGCGATCGCTGTGAGCGCCCCCCCTTCGCCCGACGACGGTCTGTCCCCGGCGGATCTCGCCGCCAAGTACGGGCTGGCGGTGAGCGGTGCCCGGCCCGGACTGCGGGACTACGTCCGCCAGCTGTGGGGCAGACGCCACTTCATTCTGGCGTTCTCCCAGGCGAAGCTCACGGCCCAGTACAGCCAGGCGAAGCTCGGGCAGCTCTGGCAGGTGGCGACACCGCTGCTGAACGCCCTTGTCTACTACCTGATCTTCGGACTGATCCTCGGTACCCGGAAGGGCTTCTCGCAGGAAGTCTTCATCCCCTTCCTGGTCACCGGGGTCTTTGTCTTTACCTTCACCCAGAACTCGGTGATGGCGGGGGTCCGCGCGATCTCCGGGAACCTGGGCCTGGTCCGGGCGCTGCACTTCCCCCGGGCCTCGCTGCCGGTCTCGTTCGCGCTCCAGCAGCTCCAGCAGCTGATGTTCTCGATGATCGTGCTGATCGTGGTGGCCGTCTCCTTCGGCAGCTACCCCCGGCTCGCCTGGGTGCTGGTGGTGCCCGCGCTGGCGCTCCAGTTCCTCTTCAACACCGGGCTCGCGCTGATCATGGCGCGGCTGGGCAGCAAGACCCCGGACCTCGCCCAGCTGATGCCCTTCATCATGCGGACGTGGATGTACTCGTCCGGCGTGATGTTCTCCATCCCGGTCATGCTGGAGGGCAAGCCGTCCTGGATCGCGGACATCCTCCAGTACAACCCGGCCGCCATCTATATGGATCTCGTCCGGTACGCGCTGATCGACGGCTACGGCTCGCAGAACCTGCCCGCGCACGTCTGGGCGGTCGCGCTGCTGTGGTCCGTACTGCTGGGCGTGGCCGGTTTCGTGTACTTCTGGAAGGCTGAGGAGCGGTACGGCCGTGGCTGAGCAGCAGACGCAGGGGCGGATCCCCACCGTCATCGCCGACGACGTGCACATCGTGTACCGCGTCAACACCGGCGGCAGCGCCCGGGGCAGCGCGACCGCGGCCCTGAGCCGCATACTCCGCCGGGAGAAGACCGAGTCGGCGCGCGGCGTCCGCAAGGTGCACGCCGTACGGGGGGTCACCTTCACCGCGTACCGGGGCGAGGCGATCGGACTGATCGGCACCAACGGCTCGGGCAAGTCGACCCTGCTGCGCGCCATCGCGGGGCTGCTGCCCGCGGAGAGCGGCAAGGTCTACACCGACGGCCAGCCCTCGCTGCTGGGTGTCAACGCGGCCCTGATGAACGACCTGACCGGTGAGCGCAATGTCATCCTCGGCGGTCTCGCCATGGGCATGACGCGCGAACAGATCCGCGACCGGTACCAGTCGATCGTCGACTTCTCCGGCATCAACGAGAAGGGCGACTTCATCACCCTCCCGATGCGGACGTACTCCTCCGGCATGGCCGCCCGGCTCCGGTTCTCCATCGCCGCCGCCAAGGACCACGACGTGCTGATGATCGACGAGGCGCTGGCCACCGGCGACCGCCGGTTCCAGATCCGCTCCGAGCAGCGGATCCGCGAGCTGCGCAAGGAGGCCGGCACGGTCTTCCTGGTCAGCCACAGCAACAAGTCGATCAGGGACACCTGCGACCGGGTGCTCTGGCTGGAGAAGGGCGAGCTGCTGATGGACGGCCCGACCGACGAGGTCATCAAGGCGTACGAGAAGGAGACCGGCAAGTAGCCGGTCCCGGAAGCGGACGTACGGCCCCCGTCGGAGCGGCTCCGGCGGGGGCCGGGCCGTACCGGGGGTCCTGACCACCGGCCCCGAAGGTCATCTTTGGGTCAAGTCCGCTGCCCCGGGGGACGGTTGGGGGCCCCTGCGACGTTCTCGTCATACGCCCCGCACCCCGGCGTGTTCCCCTTGGCCGTACAACGTAAGCTGGGCCGGGCCGATTCGCGGCAAGTGGGGCCAATACCCGCAGGGCCGACCGGCCCGCCGAGCGGCCTCCGGTACTCGGTGTGACGGGCGGCGTGTCCGAAATGGGATGTATTGAGTCGGCAGTGTAGAACGGGAGACGTGACGGCAATGACGGAAGATCTCCAGCTCCGCGAGGGTTCCGCCGTCCCCGTACCGGGCCGTCCGCGGTGACCGGCACCCCTCGGGTACACCCCGACTCCTCCTCGCGCACCACCCTGGACAAGGCCGCCGACGAGAACTTCCCGGTGGCCCCCTTCTTCCTGCCGCGCGCCTGGCGCGACGACCTGATGGCCGTGTACGGCTTCGCCCGGCTCGTCGACGACATCGGCGACGGCGATCTGGCCCCCGGCGGCGCCGACGCCCGCCACCTCGGCGTCGAGCCCGCGCGCGCCGACGACCGGGTGGCGATGCTCGACGCCTTCGAGGCCGATCTGCGGCGCGTCTTCGCCCCGGACGGACCGGCGCCCCGGCACCCGCTGCTGCGCGGCCTGATCCCGACCGTGCGGCGCCGCGCGCTCACCCCCGGACCGTTCCTCGGACTGGTCGCGGCCAACCGCCAGGACCAGCTGGTCCGGCGGTACGAGACGTACGACGACCTGCTCGCCTACTGCGAGCTGTCCGCCAACCCGGTCGGCCGGCTGGTCCTCGGCATCACCGGCACCGCGACCCCCGAGCGGATCCGCCGCTCCGACGCCGTCTGCACCGCGCTCCAGATCGTCGAGCACCTCCAGGACGTGACCGAGGACCTCGGCCGCGACCGGGTCTATCTGCCCGCCGAGGACATGAAGCGCTTCCGTGTCACCGAGGCGGACCTGACCGCCCCCACCGGGAACGCGTCCGTACGCTCCCTCATCGCTTACGAGGCCGAACGGGCCCGCCTGCTGCTCGCCGAGGGAGCGCCCCTGGTGGGCAGCGTCCACGGCCGGCTCCGGCTGCTGCTCGCCGGATTCGTCGCCGGAGGGCGCGCCGCCCTCGTCTCGATCGCGGCCGCCGGGCACGATGTGCTGCCCGGGCCGCCCAGACCCACCAAGCCGCGTCTGCTGCGCGAAGTGGGAGCTGTCCTGCGAAGTGCGCACAGAGAGGGGTGAGCCGGAACGTGGAGGGACAGACGCCCATGTCCGCGCCGGTACTGGCGGCCTACAGCTACTGCGAGGCCGTCACCGGACAGCAGGCCCGTAATTTCGCCTACGGGATCAGACTGCTGCCGACCGAGAAGCGGCAGGCATTGTCCGCGATGTACGCGCTCGCCCGCCGGGTGGACGACATCGGCGACGGCACGCTCGCGCCGGAGACCAAGCAGGCGCGGCTCGACGACACCCGCGCGCTGCTGGACCGGGTCCGCGCGGACGAGGTCGACGAGTACGACACCGACCCGGTCGCGGTCGCGCTCGCGGACGCCGTCCGGCGCTTCCCGATCCCGCTCGGCGGACTCGACGAGCTGATCGACGGCGTCCTGATGGACGTGCGCGGCGACACCTACGAGACCTGGGACGACCTGAAGGTCTACTGCCGGTGCGTCGCGGGCGCCGTGGGCCGGGTGTCGCTCGGTGTGTTCGGCACGGTGGAGGGCGCGCCGGGCGCCGAGCGCGCCGCCGAGTACGCCGACACGCTGGGGCTCGCCCTCCAGCTGACCAACATCCTGCGGGACGTCCGCGAGGACGCGGGCAACGGGCGTACGTATCTGCCCGCCGACGACCTCGCCAAGTTCGGCTGCTCCGCCGGCTTCCGCGACGCCACCCCGCCGCCCGGCGCCGACTTCGCCGGGCTGGTGCACTTCGAGGTGCGCCGCGCCCGCGCGCTGTTCGCCGAGGGGCTGCGGCTGCTGCCCCTGCTGGACCGGCGCAGCGGTGCCTGTACGGCCGCCATGGCGGGGATCTACCGGCGGCTGCTGGACCGTATCGAGCGCGACCCGGAGGCCGTGCTGCGCGGCCGGGTCTCGCTGCCGGGGCACGAGAAGGCGTATGTCGCGGTGCGCGGGCTGTCCGGACTCGACGCCCGGCACATCTCGCGGCAGAGCGTCAGGAGGCGCGGCTGATGCGCCTCCGCGCGCGGGGCGCGGAGGTCCCGTCCGTCACCGGACGCCCCTCCCGCCCCCTTTCGAACGTATGCGCCCATCTTGGAGGCCGCGCGGATAGGTGGGGCGGCGTCGCGGGGCGATGGGCGGCGCCTGGCGGCGTTGTCGTCGGTCCACGACTCCCCCACTGTCTTAAGGGCGTGGGAGGTGCCCCCTCCGCGTCGCCTCTCTCCTCCGCCTTGCCATGCTTGCCCCTCGCCCCGCTCCTTCCTCCGCCCCACCTATCCGCGCGGCCTCTAATTCGCTCAACCTCCCGTTCGAATGACGCGTCCCTGACTACGACGGCCGTAGGAGGGAACGTATGAGGTCGACCGAGGACGGCACACGGGCCCACCACGCGGTCGTGGTCGGCGCTGGGCTCGCCGGGATCACCGCCGCCCTTCAGCTCGCCGACGCGGGGGTGCGGGTGACGCTCGTGGAAGGACGGCCCAGGCTCGGCGGACTCGCGTTCTCCTTCCGGCGCGGGGACCTCGTCGTCGACAACGGCCAGCATGTCTATCTGCGCTGCTGCACCGCCTACCGGTGGTTCCTCGACCGGGTGGACGGCGCCGCGCTCGCGCCCCTCCAGGACCGGCTGGACGTCCCCGTGGTCGACCTCGACGCGCCCGCCGGACGCCGGCTCGGCCGGATCCGCCGCACCGGGCTGCCCGTACCGCTCCACCTGGCCCCCGGGCTCGCCACGTACCCGCATCTCTCCCTCGCGGAACGCGCCTCCGTCGGCCGCGCCGCGCTCGCGCTCCAGCGGCTCGACCTCGGTGACCCCGCCCTGGGCGACACCGACTTCGCCACCTGGCTGCGCCGGCACGGACAGTCCGACCGGACCATCGAGGCCCTCTGGGACCTCGTCGGCGTGGCCACCCTCAACGCCACCGCCCCGCACACCTCCCTCGCGCTCGCCGCGATGGTCTTCCGCACCGGACTGCTCTCCGAGCCCGGCGCCGCCGACATCGGCTGGGCCCGCGTCCCGCTCGGCGACCTGCACGACACCCTGGCCCGCAAGGCGCTGGACTCCGCCGGTGTACGGACCGAGCTGCGCACCCGCGTCCACTCCGTCACCCGCGCCCCCGAGGGCGCCGGCTGGCACGTGGACACGGACGGCGAGCGCCTCGAAGCCGACGCCGTCGTCCTCGCCGTACCCCAGCGCGAGACCCACGACCTGCTGCCCGACGGCGCGCTGGACCACCCGGAGCGGCTGCGGGAGATCGGCACCGCGCCGATCCTCAACATCCACGTGGTCTACGACCGCCCGGTCCTGCGCCGCCCCTTCTTCGCCGCGCTCGGCACCCCCGTCCAGTGGGTCTTCGACCGTACCGACGCGTCCGGACTGAAGGACGGCCAGTATCTGGCGCTCTCCCAGTCGGACGCCGCCGACGAGATCGACGCCCCCGTCGCGGAGCTGCGCGCCCGCTACCTTCCCGAACTCGAACGCCTGCTGCCGCCCACCCGGGACGCGGAGGTACGGGACTTCTTCGTCACCCGGGAACGGACGGCCACGTTCGCTCCCGCCCCCGGCGTGGACCGGCTGCGGCCCGCCGCCCGTACCCGCGCCCCCGGCCTCTTCCTGGCCGGCGCATGGACCGCCACCGGCTGGCCCGCGACCATGGAGGGCGCTGTGCGCAGCGGCTTCAGCGCCGCCGGCGCGGCCCTCTCCGCCCTCGGCCGCCGCCATGAACACCCCTTGGAGGAGGCGGCATGAGCCCGAGTACCGCACCAACGAGTACTGGAACAAGAGGAGAGACCGTGCCGACCGTGCCCCCGGCCCATCCGGCTGTCGACACCGCGGACGTCTACGCGCTGCTGGAACGCGGCCGAGCCCTGTCCACACCGGTGCTGCGCGCCGCCGTCGACCGGCTCGCCCCGCCCATGGACACCGTCGCCGCCTACCACTTCGGCTGGATCGACGCCGACGGCCGGCCCGCCGACGGCGACGGCGGCAAGGCGGTGCGCCCGGCGCTCGCGCTGCTCTCCGCCGAAGCGGCCGGAGCGCCCCCGGAGACGGGCATCCCCGGCGCCGTCGCCGTGGAGCTGGTCCACAACTTCTCGCTGCTGCACGACGATCTGATGGACGGTGACGAGCAGCGCCGCCACCGCGACACCGTCTGGAAGGTGCACGGGCCCGCCCAGGCCATCCTCGTCGGTGACGCGCTCTTCGCCCTCGCCAACGAACTGCTGCTGGAGATCGGCACCGTCGAGGCGGGCCGGGCCACCCGCCGGCTGACCACCGCCACCCGCAAGCTGATCGACGGTCAGGCCCAGGACATCTCCTACGAGCACCGCGAGCGGGTCACGGTCGAGGAGTGCCTGGAGATGGAGGGCAACAAGACCGGCGCCCTGCTGGCCTGCGCGGTCTCCATCGGCGCGGTCCTCGGCGGCGCCGACGACCGGACGGCCGACACGCTGGAGGCGTACGGGCACCACCTCGGGCTGGCCTTCCAGGCCGTCGACGATCTCCTCGGCATCTGGGGCGATCCCGAGGCCACCGGCAAGCAGACCTGGAGCGATCTGCGCCAGCGCAAGAAGTCCCTGCCGGTCGTCGCCGCGCTCGCCGCGGGCGGCCCGGCGTCGCGACGGCTCGGTGAACTGCTGGCCGCCGATGCGAAAAGCAATGATTTCGAGACCTTTTCCGAGGAAGAGTTCGCCACCCGCGCGGCGTTGATCGAGGAAGCTGGTGGCCGTGAGTGGACCTCTCAGGAGGCCCGCAGACAGCACGCGGTCGCCATCGAGGCTCTGGATGGTGTGGACATGCCGGAAAAGGTCCGGGCGCAGCTCGTCGCGCTCGCCGACTTCGTCGTCGTACGGAAGAGATGATCACGATTCCCTTATGCCTTCCTTCTGGGTGATGACCCCCATATCCCGAGCAGTCGCCGTCCGCCGCCCTTGACCGTGCGTCGGACGACGGAGACCCCAGCACAGCAGAAGCACACCACTGCACGAAGGGGAAGCCATGACAGCGACGACCGACGGAAGCACCGGGGCCGTGGGACCCCGCGCACCCTCGGGCAACGGAACGACCGACACCGCGCGGCCCGACCCGGGCGGTGACCTCCGGGTCGCCGCCGAGCGGGCCACCGCACGCTCCGTCGAACATCTGCTCGGCCGACAGGACGCCCAGGGCTGGTGGAAGGGCGACCTCGCCACCAATGTGACGATGGACGCCGAGGATCTGCTGCTCCGTCAGTTCCTCGGCCTCCAGGACCCCCGCGTCACCCACGCCGCCGGCCTCTTCATCCGGGGCGAACAGCGCTCCGACGGCACCTGGGCCACCTTCTACGGCGGCCCCCCCGACCTCTCCGCCACCGTCGAGGCGTATGTGGCGCTGCGGCTGGCCGGGGACCGGCCCGACGACCCGCACATGGCGCGCGCCGCCCAGTGGGTACGCGACCGGGGCGGCATCGCCGCGAGCCGGGTCTTCACCCGGGTCTGGCTGGCGCTCTTCGGCTGGTGGAAGTGGGACGACCTGCCCGAACTCCCGCCCGAACTGGTCTTCCTGCCCAAGTGGTTCCCGCTCAACATCTACGACTTCGGCTGCTGGGCCCGCCAGACCATCGTGCCGCTCACCATCGTCTCGGCGAAACGGCCCGTACGGCCCGCGCCCTTCCCCCTGGACGAACTCCACGCGGCCCCCACCGCCGGGACCGCCGGACCCGCGCTCGCGCCCGTGGCCAGCTGGGACGGGGTCTTCCAGCGCCTGGACAAGGCCCTGCACCTCTACCACCGGGTCGCCCCGCGCAGACTCCGCCGCGGCGCCATGAACGCCGCCGCCCGGTGGATCATCGAGCGCCAGGAGAACGACGGCTGCTGGGGCGGGATCCAGCCGCCCGCCGTCTACTCCGTGATGGCCCTGCATCTGCTCGGCTACGACCTCGACCACCCGATCATGCGCGCCGGACTCGAATCGCTCGACCGGTTCGCCGTCTGGCGCGAGGACGGCGCCCGGATGATCGAGGCGTGCCAGTCCCCGGTCTGGGACACCTGCCTCGCGACCATCGCCCTCGCCGACGCCGGACTGAGCCCCGACCATCCGGCGCTGGTCAAGGCCGCCGACTGGATGATCGGCGAGCAGATCGTCCGCCCCGGCGACTGGGCCGTGCGCCGCCCCGGACTCACCCCCGGCGGCTGGGCGTTCGAGTTCCACAACGACAACTACCCCGACATCGACGACACCGCCGAGGTGATTCTCGCGCTCCGCCGGGTCGGCCACCCCGACCCCGAGCGGCTCGACGCGGCCATCGAGCGCGGCGCCCGGTGGAACCTGGGCATGCAGTCGCGGAACGGGGCCTGGGGCGCCTTCGACGCCGACAACACCAGTCCCTTCCCCAACCGGCTGCCGTTCTGCGACTTCGGCGAGGTCATCGACCCGCCCTCCGCCGATGTCACCGCGCATGTCGTCGAGATGCTCGCCTACGAGGGCAGGGCCCACCACCCGGTCACCCGGCGCGGGGTCGAGTGGCTCCTCGCCGAACAGGAGACCTTCGGCGGCTGGTTCGGCCGCTGGGGCGTCAACTACGTGTACGGGACGGGGGCGGTGGTGCCCGCGCTCACCGCCGCCGGACTGCCGCCCGCCCACCCCGCGATCCGACGCGCCGTCTCCTGGCTCGAATCCGTCCAGAACGAGGACGGCGGCTGGGGCGAGGACCTGCGCTCGTACCGCGAGGAGGGCTGGATCGGGCACGGCGCCACCACCGCCTCACAGACCGCCTGGGCGCTGCTCGCGCTGCTGGCCGCCGGGGAACGGGAGAGCAAGTCCGTCGAGCGGGGCATCGCCTGGCTCGCCGGGACCCAGCGGGAGGACGGCTCCTGGGACGAGCCGTACTTCACCGGCACCGGCTTCCCCTGGGACTTCTCCATCAACTACCACCTGTACCGGCAGGTCTTCCCGCTCACCGCGCTCGGCCGGTACGTCCACGGAGAGCCCAAGGCCCTCACCGCCCTCGCCGGCACGCGCAAGGCCGGCTGATGACACGGTCCCCGGGGCCGTCCTCGCGCCCCGGTACCACCGGTGACTCCGGTACGCCGGGCGGCGCCGGTCCGGGCGTGCCGCTGCTCCTCGCCTGCGCGCTCGGTATCGAACGCCTCGCCCTGCGCGCCGCCCCGCGCGGCGGCGGGGCCGGGGCGGCCGGGCCGGTGACCCTGCTCCGTACCGGCATGGGCCCCGGGAACGCCGAGCGCGCCGTGGCACGCGCGCTCGCGGAGCCCCGGCACCGGGACGCGGCCGTCCTCGCCTCCGGGTTCTGCGCCGGGCTCGCCCCCGGAATGAACCCGGGCGACCTGATCGTCGCCGAGGAGACCCGCGGCCCGGACGCCACCACCCCCTGCACCGGGGTCGGGGCGCTGGTCGACGCCCTGGTCAGAGCCGTACCCGGGCATACGGTCCACACCGGCCCGCTGACCGGCTCCGACCATGTGGTGCGCGGCCGGGAACGGGCCGCGCTGCGGACCACCGGGGCCCTCGCGGTGGACATGGAGTCCGCCGCCACGCTCCGGACCGCCCTGCTGGCCGGCCCCCGCCCGGTTGCCGCCGTCCGGGTGATCGTGGACGCTCCCGAGCATGAGCTGGTCCGTATCGGCACGGTACGCGGTGGAATATCAGCCTTTCGTGTTCTCCGTGCCGTCCTCCCCGCTTTCCATGAATGGCACCGTTCTTTGCTGCTCCCCAGGAGGTGAGCTAGATGGCCATGCCACTCCGTCAGACCATCAGGGTCGGGACGTACCTCTTCGAACAGAAGCTGCGCAAGCGGGAGAAGTTTCCGCTCATCGTCGAGCTGGAACCCCTCTTCGCCTGCAATCTCGCCTGTGAGGGATGCGGGAAGATCCAGCACCCCGCCGGGGTGCTGAAGCAGCGCATGCCCGTCGCCCAGGCCGTCGGCGCGGTGCTGGAGTCCGGCGCGCCGATGGTCTCCATCGCCGGCGGCGAACCGCTGATGCACCCGCAGATCGACGAGATCGTCCGCCAGCTGGTGGCCAGAAGGAAGTACGTCTTCCTCTGCACCAACGCGATGCTCATGCGCAAGAAGCTCGACAAGTTCACCCCCTCGCCGTACTTCGCCTTCGCCGTGCACATCGACGGCCTGCGCGAGCGGCACGACGAGTCCGTCGCCAAGGAAGGCGTGTTCGACGAGGCGGTGGCGGCGATCAAGGAGGCCAAGCGCCGCGGCTTCCGGGTCACCACCAACTCCACCTTCTTCAACACCGACACCCCGCAGACGATCATCGAGGTGCTCAACTACCTCAACGACGAGCTGAAGGTGGACGAGATGATGATCTCGCCCGCCTACGCCTACGAGAAGGCCCCCGACCAGGAGCACTTCCTGGGGGTCGAGCAGACCCGGGAACTCTTCCGGAAGGCGTTCGCCGGCGGCAACCGGGCGCGCTGGCGGCTGAACCACTCGCCGCTCTTCCTGGACTTCCTCGAAGGCAAGGCCGACTTCCCGTGCACGGCCTGGGCCATCCCCAACTACTCGCTCTTCGGCTGGCAGCGGCCCTGCTATCTGATGAGCGACGGGTATGTGCCGACGTACCGTCAGCTGGTCGAGGAGACCGACTGGAGCAAGTACGGCCGCGGCAAGGACCCGCGCTGCGCCAACTGCATGGCGCACTGCGGCTACGAACCGACCGCCGTCCTCGCCACCATGGGCTCGCTGAAGGAGTCCCTGCGGGCGGCCCGCGAGACGGTCGTCGGCACGCGGTGACGACCGGCACCACCACGGGCGACAGGCTCTGAGCCGGTGGCGCCGGAGAGCTGGGCGCCACCGGCCGGTTCCGTGCTCGGTTCCGTAACCGGTCCCAAGGAGGCCATGGCATGACCACCGAACCCGAGGGCTTCGACCTGGGAAAGCTCCTCGCCGAGCGGAGCGCGGAGCGCTACGAGCTGCACACCCGGTATCTCAACCACCAACTCCCG
The DNA here is from genome assembly GCF_003344965.1 of Streptomyces paludis. Lineage (NCBI taxonomy): Bacteria > Bacillati > Actinomycetota > Actinomycetes > Kitasatosporales > Streptomycetaceae > Streptomyces > Streptomyces paludis. The sequence goes on from NZ_CP031194.1 coordinate 6,995,699, forward strand.
CGCATGCTGCGCACCATCGGCTTCGACCGCGTCTACGAACGGGCCGAGGGCGCCTACTTCTGGGACGACCGGGGCGACGACTACCTCGACATGCTCGCCGGCTTCGGGGTGATGGGCCTCGGCCGGCACCACCCCGTCGTCCGCAAGGCGCTCCACGACGTCCTCGACGCCTCCCTCGCCGACCTCACCCGCTTCGACTGCCAGCCGCTGCCCGGACTGCTCGCCGAGCGGCTCCTCGCCCACAGCCCCCACCTCGACCGGGTGTTCTTCGGCAACAGCGGTACGGAAGCGGTCGAGACCGCGCTCAAGTTCGCCCGTTACGCCACCGGAAAGCCGCGGATCCTCTACTGCCCGCACGCCTTCCACGGGCTGACCACCGGCTCCCTCTCCGTCAACGGAGAGGACGGCTTCCGCGACGGATTCGCCCCCCTGCTGCCCGACACCGCGATCCCGCTCGGCGATCTCGACGCGCTCGAACGGGAGCTGCGCCGCGGCGATGTGGCCGCCTTCGTGGTCGAGCCGATCCAGGGCAAGGGCGTCCACGCGGCGCCGCCCGGCTTTCTGCGGGCCGCGCAGGAGCTGCTGCACCGCCACAAGGCGCTGCTCATCGCCGACGAGGTGCAGACCGGACTCGGCAGGACCGGCGACTTTTACGCGTACCAGCACGAGGACGGCGTCGAACCGGACCTGGTCTGTGTGGCCAAGGCGCTCTCCGGCGGCTATGTGCCCGTCGGCGCGACGCTCGGCAAGGACTGGATCTTCCAGAAGGTCTACTCCTCGATGGACCGCGTCCTGGTCCACTCGGCGAGCTTCGGCTCGAACGCCCAGGCCATGGCGGCCGGTCTGGCCGTCCTCTCGGTGATGGCGGACGAGGAGATCGTCGCCAACGCGCGGGCCACCGGCGATCTGCTCAGGACCCGGCTGGCGGCGCTCGTCGACCGCTACGAGCTGCTGTCGGAGGTACGCGGCCGGGGCCTGATGATCGGTATCGAGTTCGGCCGGCCCCGATCGGTGCGGCTGCGCGGCCGCTGGACGATGCTCCAGGCCGCCCGCAAGGGGCTCTTCGCACAGATGGTGGTCGTACCGCTGCTCCAGAAGCACCGTATCCTCACCCAGGTCTCCGGCGACCGGCTGGAAGTGATCAAGCTGATTCCGCCGCTGACCATCGGTGAACGGGAGGTTGACCGCTTCGTGACCGCCTTCACGGCCGTCATGGACGACGCCCACAGCGGTGGCGGCCTCATGTGGGACTTCGGACGGACCCTGGTGAAACAGGCCGTCGCCAACCGGTAGATCCTCTTCGAAGCGGGCGGGTTGCCTCTGGGGCAAGAAATTTGCCTCTGAGGAAAGATACTGGCGCAATGGGGGCATGAGCACACCTCCCGCCGGAGAGGCGGCCGGCGAACTGCCCGAACAGCTCCCCGACGTCGCGCCCCGCCTGCGCGAGCTGCGCCGGGGCCGCCGCCTCACCCTGGAGGCCGCGGCCCGCCGGGCCGGGCTGTCGCCCGCGCACCTCTCCCGGCTGGAGACGGGGCGCCGGCAGCCGTCGCTGCCCATGCTGCTCGGTCTGGCCCGTATCTACGGTACGACCGTCTCCGAACTGCTCGGGGAGGTGACGCCCGAGCGCGACCCCATCGTCCGGGCCGGCCGGCCGGTGCCCGCGGAGGCCGACGGCTGGACGTACCACCAGGCCGGCAGCCCCGGCCGGGCGATGCAGCCGCTGCGCCTCCAGGTGCCGTACGGGGCACAGGGGGACCTCGTCCGGGTCCACCCGGGGGAGGAGTGGCTCTATGTCCTTACCGGGCCGCTGCGGCTCTACCTCGGCGACACCGCGCATGTGCTCGCGCCCGGGGACAGCGCGCACTTCGACTCGCTCACCCCGCACCGGATCGCCGCGGCCGGTCCCGGGGGGACCGAGCTGCTCTTCGTCCACACCCTGTTGCAGAGTCCCGCCACCGAGCTGTGCCTCGGCGGCGGGGCCCGTCGCAGCTGACCCGCCGAGAGAGGCCCGCCGCCATGTCGGAGACAGAGAAGCCCGTGCCCGCCACCGGTCCCGCGGATCCGGCCGGGCCGGAGCCCCGGCCGGAACGGATCATGGACGAGGAGAAGAAGTTCCCCCGGGGGCTGGTCATCCGGCTCTTCGCCTATCTGGTGGCGGGCCATCTCTTCGCCGCGTTCCTCTACCTGCTCTTCGAGATGGGCGGCAGGGGGTAGACCGCGTCAGCCGTTGCCGTCGCCGTTGCTGTCGCCGTCGTCGAGGAGCCGGGCGCGCAGCCGGTCGCGGGTCGCGGGGGTGAGTCCGAGCCCCTCGGAGAGATAGCGGTCGGTGCTGCCCCAGGTGGTGGTGATGCTCTCGAAGGCCGCCGCGAGGTACTCGGCGCGGGCGTCGAAGAGCGGGCTGAGCAGCTCCATCACCTCGGCGGACTCGTCGGCCGGGGAGCCGTCGCCGCGGCGGACCCGGTAGCGGCGGTGCGGGTCGTTCGACTTGAGGTAGTCGGCCTCGATCGCGTCGGGCTCGACCCCGACCGCGAGCAGGGCGATCGCGACGGAGAGCCCGGCGCGGTCCTTGCCCGCCGCGCAGTGCATCAGCGCCGGGACGCTGTCCTCGGCGAGCGCGTGCAGCACCCGGCTGTGCTCGGCGGTGCGGTCCGTGATGATCGTCCGGTACGAGCCGATCATCCGGGCCGCCGCCCTGTCCTCCGAGAGGAGCGAGCGCAGTTGGCCGAGATCGCCGTCCCGCACCATCCGCCAGAACTCGGCGCCGTCGGCCGGGTCGGAGAGCGGGATGTTCACATGCCGGACGCCGGGCAGTGCCACATCCTCGCCGTCCAGCTTCATATCGGCGGAGTTGCGGAAGTCGAAGACCGTGTGCAGCCCCAGGCCGGTGAGGAACGCCGCGTCGGCGTCGGTGGCGTGGGCGAGATGGCCGCTGCGGAAGAGCGTGCCGCCGCGCACCCGCCGGCCGTCCGTGGTCGGCAGGCCGCCCACGTCACGGAAGTTGCGCACACCGGACAGTTCGGGCTCTGTCGACGGGACTTGCGGCAGCTGCTGCGTCACGGCGGCTCCTCCGTGTCTGCCGTCGGCGCGGCTCGCCGACGAGGTCGTGTCCTGACGATACGACATGGGTTCGGAGCCGAGGAGGTGACCGCGAGGCATCTGTCCGTAATGACTCATTGAACCCAAACTGCCCTGTTAATAGGGGAGATGGGGTGCGGTCCGTGAGCGGAATCATAACGGTGACGTTCCGTGGCGGCGCCCTCGAAGGTAAAGCCAACCCCATGGGGGATTCGAAGATCGGTCATCGACGCAGGGTGACGGGTGGTGCGTGATGATATTCCGGTCAACTCCTGCGGCTGAAAACAACTGCTTGTACCGGACGTCCGACTCGCCTACGTTCACCCTCAATCCGGGCGGAACGCCGAATCCTGCCACTGCCCGGGGACCCACACCCGAACCCTTCACGTGTGGCAGGAGCGGGGGACCCAGGCAGTACGCCGATCCGGGTGTTCCGGACCGGCTCGGGGTGAAGCCGCGCACCACGCGCGGCCGGGCAGCTCCAGCCCGAACCCGACAGCTCACCTCGTATGGCGCCGGAGAGGAACGCACATGCCCGCGAAGGGTAAGCACCGCCGACCGAAGAACAATCCGCTGTCGCGCCGCTTCATCGCCGCGAGTACGGGCGGCGCCGCCATCGCGCTGCCGCTCATCGGCGCCACCGGCGCGCACGCCGCCGGCCAGACCGCCCCCGCCGTCGCCCCGAAGGCGGCCCCGGCGACGACGGACACGGCGACGGCGCGGAGCGCGTCCACCACGAGCACGGCCACGGCGTCGACCGCGACCGCCGCGCAGGGGACCGCCGCCACGCAAATCGGCACCAGGACGACGGCCCGTACCTACTCCGTGGTCTCCGGCGACTATCTGTCGAAGATCGCCGTCGAGCAGCGGGTCAAGGGCGGCTGGCAGCGGCTGTACGAGGACAACCGCCAGGCCATCGGCGCCGACCCCGGTCTGATCCACCCCGGGCTGAAGCTGACGCTCGGCGCGAAGGCGGCGTCGGCCGCCCCCGCCCGTACCTCGGCCGCCCCCACCCGTACGTCCTCCGCGCCGGCCGCGTCCGCTCCCCGGAGCGAGGCCCCGGCGAAGGCGTCCGAGTCCGCGTCGTCCGGCCGTACGTCCTCGGACTCCGGCACCTCCGCCGGTACCTCCTCCGGCACGGCGTCGTCCAACACGGCCACGCAGACCACCGGTTCCGGCTTCCTCAAGCCCGTGGACGCGCCGATCGGCACGTCGTACCGCGCGTCGGGCGGCAGCTGGTCCAGCGGCTACCACACCGGTGTGGACTTCCTCGCCTCCGCCGGCTCCACCGTCCGGGCGGTCGGCACGGGCACCGTCGTCGCGGCCGGCTGGGGCGGCTCGTACGGCAACCAGGTCGTCGTCCAGCACAGCGACGGCAAGTACTCCCAGTACGCCCACCTCTCCGCGCTGTCCGTCTCCGCCGGGCAGAGCGTGAACGCCGGGCAGCAGATAGGCGTCTCCGGCGCCACCGGCAATGTCACGGGCCCCCACCTGCACTTCGAGATCCGCACCGGCCCGGACTACGGCTCGGACATCGACCCGGTGGCCTACCTCCGCTCGCAGGGCGTCACGGTCTGAACCCGCTCCCGACCGCGCCGCACGCGCGGCGACCGCCCGGCACCGCGGTGCCGGGCGGTCGCCTTTCCCCGGCTATTCCCGGTTGGGCGAAACTTGACGGATGGTGTTTCTCACCCACGGTCAACCCCTCCTTACGGTCGCGTAAGTCACATGGCCGGGAGGAAGATGGTCCGCTGTGGCAGACGATTCGAGAACAACAAGAGGAAACAGCGGAATCGAGTCGTACGCGGCGATCGGCGACAGCTTCACGGAAGGTGTGGGGGACCCAGGACCCGACGGGCGGTTCGTCGGCTGGGCGGACCGGCTGGCGGTCCTGCTCGCGGACCGGCTCCCGGACTCCGGCGCGACGGCCGACACCGCGCACGGGGACTTCCGCTACGCCAATCTCGCCGTACGCGGCCGGCTCCTGGACCAGGTCGTCGAGGAGCAGCTCCCCCGGGCGCGGGAACTCGCCCCGGACCTGGTGACCTTCTGCGCGGGCGGGAACGACATCCTGCGGCCCGGCGGCGACCCCGACGATGTCGCGGAGCGCCTTGAGCGCGCCGTCGCCGATCTGACCGGCTCCGTCGGCACCGTCCTGCTGACCACCGGCTTCGACACCCGTGGCGTGCCCGTACTGCGCCATCTGCGCGGCAAGATCGCCACGTTCAACGAACACACCCGGGCCATCGCGGACCGCTACGGCTGTCCCGTACTCGACCTCTGGTCCCTCCGGACCGTCCAGGACCGGCGGGCCTGGGACGGCGACCGGCTGCATCTGTCGCCCGAGGGGCACACCCGGGTCGCGCTGCGCGCCGCCCAGGTGCTCGGCGTCGAGGTGCCCGCGGACCCGGACCAGCCGTGGCCGCCGCTGCCGCCGCGCGGCACCCTGGAGGAACGGCGCGACGACATCCACTGGGCGCGCGAGTACCTGGTGCCGTGGATCGGGCGCAGGCTGCGCGGCGAGTCCTCGGGCGACCACGTCCAGGCGAAGCGGCCCGACCTGCTGCCGCTGCCCTGAGCATCCGGTCCCGGCGCTACGGGCGCGCCGGGACCACCGCGGGGAGCGCCGCCGGGGCCCGGGGCGGGAGCGGTCCGGCAGGGATCCGCTCCAGGACGCCCCCGGCGAAGACGTCGTACAGCGGCAGCGTCTCCAGGTGCACATAGCCGATGTGGCAGTCGCAGACCGCGAGCGGGCAGGCCCGGGGCGCGAGCGCGCGCCGGTAGGAGCCGTCGTACAGATTGCCCAGCTCGGCGGGGACGAAGTGGCAGCGCCGTACGGTGCCCTCGCCGTCCACGGAGATCACCGACTCGCCCGTCCGGCAGGGCAGTCCGGCCGAACGGTGCGGATCGCGGCTGTACGGGAAGAGCGGGTCCAGCTCCGTCCAGCGCGCGGCCTCCTCGTCCGTGTAGCGGTGCCCGTCCGCCGCGTTGACCCAGAGATAGACGTGCGCGGGCAGCTCGGCGCGCAGCCGGCGGGCCTGCTCCAGATGGTCTCCGAGACCGACGACGCCCACGCTGAAGCGGATACCGAGCGCCGTCAGCTCGTGCGCCTTCGTCAGAAAGCGGTCGTACGGCGTCTGTCCGGGGTGATACGTGCACCACAGCGCGAGCTTCGCCGGGTCCGCGTCCGCCAGCCAGCCGGTGCGGCAGCTCAGATTCGTCTGGATCGCCACCCGGCGCAGATGCGGCAGCCGCGACAGCTCCACCAGCGTCCGCCGGTACCAGGACCGCGTCAGGCCCTCGCCCCAGGGCGTGAACAGCACCGACAGCCGGTCCTCCCCGGGCCGCGCGGCCCAGCCGGCGAACCGCTCCAGCGCGGCCCGGTCGGCGCGCAGCTGATCGCCGCTGTCCCGCCGCTTCGCGAACGGGCAGTACGGGCAGTCGTAGTCGCAGGAGGCGAGCGGCCCGCGGTAGAGGATCGTCAGGTCCACAGCGGCCTCACTTCGGCAGATACGCGGCCATGGCGGCCCGTACGGCGGGGGAGAAGAGCGCCGGGCCCAGCGCGTCCGAGTGCGCCAGCCCCTCGGGGGAGAGCCGCAGCAGCCCGGGGCCCGCCGCCGGGTCCAGCCAGCCGAGCGCCGCGAACCGGGCCAGCTCGGCCGGGAAGTCCTCGGCGGGCCCGCCGCCGAACCGCTCGCGGTAGTCGGCCACCTCCATCCCCGCGGCCTGGAGCAGCGACTGGAGCAGATGGCGGCGGCGCGCCTCGTCCCCGTCGACCCGGCGGCCGACCTCCGCGCGCGAGAAGTCCTCCGTCGTCGTGTACGCGTCGATGATCGACCGTATCTCGCGCATGTCGACGGCGTAGTCGAAGGAGTAGTGGAGCGTGGCGGTGTACGAACGGGCCCCGCAGCCCAGGCCGATCATGCCGTCGGTCTGGCACGCGTAGTCGTCGGCGCCTTCGGACGGCGCGTCGGGCCGCCGGAACATCCGCATGGACCGCTGCTCGTACCCCTGGGCGAGGAGATGGTCCCGGCCCTGCCGGTAGAGCCGCAGCCGCTGCTCGTCCCAGGCCGCGTCGCCGCTCGCGCCGAGCCTGCCGAGGCCGGTGAGCGGACGGACGTACAGCGGATAGAGATACAGCTCCTCGGGCCGCCAGGCCAGCGCGGCGTCCAGCGAGCGGCGCCAGCTCGCCGGGGTCTGGCCGTCGATGCCGTAGATCAGATCGATGTTGAGGACGGGGAAGCGCGCGTCGCGGATCCGGCCGAGCGCCGCCTCGACCTCGGCGCGCCGCTGCGGACGTACGGCCGCCCGCGCCTCCTCCTCGACGAAGCTCTGGACGCCGATGCTCAGCCGGGTGGCGCCGCGGTCGGCGAGGACGGCGAGCCGGTCGGCGGTGGCCGTGGCGGGGGAGGTCTCGACGGAGAGCGGCACGGCCCGCAGATCGGCGCCGGCGCCGGTCTCCGCGATGTCGCACAGCCGGTCCAGCTCCCCGGCGGTGAGGAAGGTCGGGGTGCCGCCGCCGAAGGCCGCGGCGGCGAACCGTACGGGACCGTCGTCCCCCAGCGCCTCCCGGACGGCGGTCGCCTGCCGGGCGAGGGCGTCGAGATAGCGCGTCGTCAGCTCGCCGGGCGCGCCGATCCGGGTGAAGAGATTGCAGAAGCCGCAGCGGACTTCGCAGAACGGGATGTGCAGATAGAGCGAGAGGGCGTCCGTGCGCTGCCCGGCCCACAGCGCGCGCAGCGCGGGCCGGTCCGGCAGCGGACGGTAGGCCGTCTTGTGCGGATAGGCGTAGACATAGCTCTCGTACGGGCGGACCGCGGCGGGCGCGGTCACGGGGGCGGTGCTCATGGAGTGGTCCCGGGGTCCAGGAAGAAGTGGGCGTACGGCACGGTCCAGACGGACGCGTGGCCCAGCCGGTGGCCGGTCCAGCCGTCGTCGCCGTAGGCGGTGCCGTGGTCGGAGCAGACGATCGCGAAGCAGCGGCGCCGGCCGCTCATGGCCGCGAAGAGCCGGCCGATGTGCCGGTCGACGTATTCGAGCGCGGCGGCGTGGGTGGCGCGCGAGTCGCCGGCCTCCCTGGTGGCGCCGGGCAGATGGAACCAGTTGGGCTGGTGCAGCGCGGGGACGTTGACGAAGAGGAACAGCCGCCGCCCGGGGTCGAGCGCGGCGATCACCTGCTCCGCGCGGTCGATCTGGGACTCGAAGGAGGTCGGTGAGGTCACCCCGAACTCCGGCTCCCAGTGGCTCTCCTGGAACATCCCGGGCAGCACGGAGCCCAGCGGCCCCCGCTTGTTGAAGAAGCCGACCCCGCCGACGCACACCGTGCGGTACCCGGCCGCCGCGAGGCCGGAGACCAGATCGGGGGTGTCGAAGACATAGGTGCGCTCCGCCGTGGACTCGCTGCCGCCGAAGCGCGCGGCGAACAGCCTCGGATGCGGTCCGGGCGCGGCGGGCGTGGGCAGGAATCCGGCGAAGATCGCCTGGTGCGAGGCGTAGGTGAAGCTGCCGGGCGCGTGCCGCTCCTCCCAGCGTCCGCCCGGCAGACGGCGGGCGAGATGCGGGAGCCGGCCCGCGCCGGCCAGCTCCTGGGCGACGTCGAAGCGCAGGGTGTCGAGGGTGACGAGCAGCAGATCGTCCCGCCCGACGACCTCGTTCATGTCAGGTGCGGGCACGGCGGTCCTCCGTCGCTCGTCGCATCCGTGCAGGTGTCTGCGTATGCGTCTGTGGATGCGTCCGTGCTGTCCGTGCTGTCCGGGCGGGGAGTGCGGCGAGCTGCGCCGCGTAGGTGTCCATCCCCTCGGCCGCCGTGCCGGGCAGCCCGGTGAGCCGGGGCAGCAGATCACCGAAGGCGTTGACCTCGCAGACGGCGAACCGGCGCCAGCCCAGGGCGGGCAGCAGATCTACGCCCACGCAGTGGGTGTCCGGGAAACACGCCGCCGCGCGCTCGCAGAGCGCGAGCGCCCCGGCCCAGCTGCCCCCGGCCGCTTCGATGGCGGCGCGGGCCGCGTCGAGATCGCCGCGGACCCCGCCGAGATGGAGATTGGTCAGGGGGGAGCGGCTGGTCCGCACCACCGCGTGGGTGGCCCGGCCACCGGCCACCACCACCCGCAGATCGGCCGTCCGGCCCGCCTGGGCGGACTTGGGCACCCACTGCTCGATATGCAGCCCGTCGGGCGCCAGGGCGTCCACGATCGCCGCCACCTCGCGCTCCGTCCCGTACGTCCGCACCCGCAGCGAGTTGAAGAGCCGGCCCGTCCCGTCGCGCTCGACGGAGGTGGTGGCCCGCACCCGGCCGGGGCCCGCCGTCTCCAGGGCCAGCACCCCGGAGGCCGAGGAGCCGTGGGCCGGCTTGACGAACGCCCGGCGCAGCCCGGCGGCGGCCATCAGGGTCCGTACGTCGTCCCAGCCGGCGACCGTCGGCGCGGCCGGGCCCGAGGTGGGCGACGCGGGGACCCGTACCCCCGCCGCGTCCAGCGCGCCGTGGCAGAGCCGCTTGTCGAAGAGCACCGCCAGCTCGGCGGGGTCGTCGAGCAGCTCCGCCCCGGCGGCGCGGGCGCGCTCGCCCAGCCCCCGGGCGGCGGCCGTGAACCGCGCGTACCAGAGAGCGGTGCCCTCGACCCTGGCGGGATCCTCGGCACCGCGCAGCAGCCGGTCCACCTCGCGGTCCTCGCCCGGCGAGTCGAGCCGTACGGTCTCGCCGGGCCCGAACGCGGCCCGGCCGCGCAGCACATCGAGCCAGGACACCACCCGGGCGGGCGGCAGCCCGGCGGCCAGGACGGCGTCCTGGAACAGCGTCGTGCGGCGGTTGCCGGGGATCCCGACGACGGTCAGCCGTCGCTCCCGGTCCACGCCGCCGGGGAAGGCCGCCATCGGTTACTCGGCCACCGCGACGTAGTAGTGCGGCTCGTCGTCGTCCCAGTCGTCCGGCTCCGAGACTTCGGAGAGGTCGACCTCCACTCCGGCCGCGCCGAGCGTGGTGCGCAGCCGCTCCCGCAGCTCCTCCCCGATGAAGTGGTGGTGCAGATCGAGCTTCTTCAGATGGGTGAGCGGCCGGCCGGCGAGAAGGGCCCGCGCGCCCTCGTCCCCGAGCGTGCCCATCGAGAGGTCGAGGGTCTCCAGCCGCGCCACCACCGGGGCGTCCGCCACCGCCGCGGCGATCTCGTCCTGCCTCTCGCTGTTGCGCAGGGCCAGCCGGCGCAGCGCGGGCAGCCGTGTCCCCGCCAGGATCGGCGCCAGATCGGCCACCGTCGCGTCCCCGCCGTACTCGTCGACGCCGAGCCAGAGATCGAGGCGCTCCAGCGCCGGGAGGTCGCTGGCCGCGACGGCCCGCACCACCTCGGCGCGCAGCCCCCCGGACTCGACCGTGAGCGAGCGCAGCCGCTCGTGCCGGACGGCGGGCAGGACCAGCTGCTGACTGCCCCGGACACCGAACTCCAGCAGCTCGGGGAAGGCTTCGAGCAGCGGGGCGACCGGCCCCTGGATGATCCAGGAGATCTCGCACTCCTCCCCGACGATGTCCCCGACGAACAGGGCGCGCAGCTCCGGCAGCCGGTCCCGGGCGGCGATGATCGCGTGGATCGCCGCCTCCGGGCCCGACTCGTAGGCATCGGGCCAGGCGCCGACGATCAGCGCCCGCACCCGCGTGCTGTCGACGGCGCCGAGGAAGCGGGCGAACGCCTCCTCCCACGTCTCCTTCGCGTCATACGCGCCGACCGTGATGCGCCAGGCCACCGAGGCGGCGTCCGGCAGCTCCGGCGCCGCCTCCGCGGTGGCGCCGGCGTCGGGGAACACGTACACGGGCAGGCCGTGCAACTCCTGAAGGTGGGCGGAGATGGTCATGGCGGAATGCTCCAGACGCCGTGAGAGAGGAACGACTGATGGGGCAGTTCTACCAAGAGCCACTGACAACGCCCGTCCGTCGCCCCGACCCGCACGGATCGTTCAGACGCTGTCCACCAGCAGGTCGTCGGGCCCGATCAGCGCCGCGCTGCCCTCCCCCGTACAGGCGTGGGCGCCCGCCAGCGCGCCCAGCCGGGCGCACTCCTCCAGCTTCCGGCCGGCCAGCCTGCCGTGCAGGAAGCCGCAGACATACGCGTCCCCCGCGCCGTTGGAGTCCACCACCGGACCGGGCGGCGGGGTGGCCGGCACCGGGCGCGGGGACCGGCCGCCCTCCCGGGTCATCAGATACGAGCCGCCCGCGCCGGCCGTCGCTATCACCGCCTCGGCCCGGCCCTCGCGCAGGATCTCCCGCATCACCGAGGCGATCCGCTCCTTGGCGCCGGCCGCGCTGAGGAACACCAGATCGGCGCGGAAGGCGAAATCCCGGTGGTAGTCGGTCAGCCCGTCCCAGTCGTGCAGGTCCGTGGAGACCGGCACCCCCAGCGCCTCGATGTCGTCGAAGAGATGGCGGGCGAAGTTGGTGAGGGAGAGATGGACATGCCGGGTGCGGCGCAGATGCGGCAGATAGAACGCGCGCGGCATCCGCAGGTCCTCCGGGTCCCGGGCGTCGTGGAAGGACATCCGGCGGCCCGTCCGGTCGACGAGATTGACGGCGCGCCGGGTGCCGGTGGGGGAGATCAGCGCCTCGAAGTCCACACCGCCCGCCGTGAGCCGTTCACGGACCTGCTCCCCTCTCCAGTCGTCGCCCATGTAGTCGAGGAACTTCACATCCAGGCCCAGGGCCCGGCAGCCGATCGCCACATTGCCTCCGGTGTGCCCGGGCCACTCCCGGATCGGCCCCACGGAGACCGAGTCGGCGAGCGGGACGGGCAGTGAGTCGACCCTGACCACGGTGTCCACCCCGCTGCCACCGACCACCAGTACATCGTGCGGCGGCTGATCGGCCTGAACGGTCCGCTGCTGAGTCACGGTCTCCCTCTCCGGTGCCTGGTTGTCCGACCGCCCCAGTATGGCCGCCGCCCCGGACGGCCAGACGATTTCGGGGGCGTATCCGGGAATCCTCGGGGCACGGACAACGTTGGACCGGCGTACGCGGCCGCGGGTCGTCTTCCGATCGGATGTGATCGACTCGACCCGCGCTGTGGTACGTACCCGGCCATAATGGGACGACACCGAACCTCCAGGAGGTGCTGTGACAGGCGCTGGTTCCCCCCTTCCACTCCGCTCCCGGCTGCGCTCGCTGCGCCCCGCGGCCTTCGGGGCCGACTCGGCGGGGAAGAGGCTGGAGCGCATCCACGCCTCGCCCAACTTCGCCGACGGGGTGTTCCAGAACCCGGTGGGTTCCCGGACCAGACCGTCCGGTGCCTCCGGCCTGGAGCTGGCGAAGGTCTACTTCAGCAAGGACGCGCGGGAGCGCCGCGCGCCGTCCGGCACCATCCCCGTCCACCCCACCACCCTCGCGGACCTCGCCGCGCCGCCGGCCTCGGGCCTGCGGCTCACCTGGATGGGGCATTCCACCGTGCTCGCCGAGATCGACGGGCGGCGGGTGCTCTTCGACCCGGTCTGGGGCGACCGCTGTTCGCCGTTCGCCTTCGCGGGACCGAAGCGGCTGCACCCCGTGCCCGTACCGCTCGCCTCGCTCGGTCCGGTCGATGTCGTCGTGATCTCCCACGATCACTACGACCATCTGGACCTGCCCACCATCAAGGCCCTGGTCGCCACCGACACCCTCTTCGCCGTGCCGCTCGGCGTGGGCGCCCATCTGGAGAGCTGGGGCGTGCACCCGTCCCGGCTGCGCGAGCTGGACTGGAACGAGTCCACCGAGGTGGCCGGCATCCGTCTCACCGCCACCCCCGCCCGGCACTTCTGCGGGCGCGGACTGCGCAACCAGCAGCACACCCTCTGGGCGTCCTGGGCGGTGGCCGGGCCCGAGCACCGGATCTACCACAGCGGTGACACCGGCTACTTCCCCGGCTTCCTGGACATCGGCGCCGAGCACGGCCCGTTCGACGCCACCATGATCCAGATCGGCGCGTACAGCGAGTACTGGCCCGACATCCACATGACCCCGGCCGAGGGCATGCGCGCCCACCTCGACCTCCAGGGCGGCCACCCCTCCGGCGTCATGATCCCCATCCACTGGGGCACCTTCAATCTCGCCCCGCACGCGTGGGCGGAGCCGGGGGAGTGGACGCGGTACGAGGGGGAGGAGGCCGGTCAGACGGCGGCGTTCCCGCGGCCGGGGGAGCCGTTCGAGCCTGCGGGGAAGGTGCCGGTGGAGGCGTGGTGGCGGGCGGTGTCCGGTCCGATCGCCCGTCCTTGGCGCCGTCCCCGGCCCGCTGAGGTCGTCGCCGAGTCGCGCAGTGAGGATCTCGACCTCGCGGGTGAGCGCTGACATCGATCAGGGACGGGTGCGGAGCTACCCGAACACCGAGCGGCGCTCGCGGACCATCTCGTCGAGCATGTCCTGGACGGTGTCCCGAACCTCGTCGGAGAGCTTGTGGACGAACATCGGGTCGTCCAGCGCGTCCCGCGTGTAGTGGTCGGTCGGCAGGGGCGTACCGAAGCGGATCGTCCACTTCGTCGGCAACGGGATGGCGCCGAGCGGCCCGAGCAGGGGAAACGTGGGGGTGATCGGAAAGTACGGCAGGCCGAGGCTTCTGGCCACGGGACGGGCGTCCGCGACCATCGGGTAGATCTCCTCCGCGCCCATGACCGCGCAGGGCACGATCGGTCTCCCCGTGCGCAGCGCGGCGGCCGCGAAGCCGCCCCGGCCGAAGCGGCGCAGCCGGTACCGCTCGGAGAAGGGCTTGCCCAGGCCCTTGTAGCCCTCCGGCATCACGCCGACCAGCTCACCGCGCTCCAGCAGCTTCAGCGCGTTGTCCATACGGGCCTGGGTGTGCCCCGCCCGGCGGGCCAGCGTGCGCAGCACGGGCAGGTCGAACACCAGGTCCGCGGCCAGCAGGCGCAGCGCGCGGTGGGCCGGATGATGGTCGCGCAACGCGACCTGGAGCATCAGCGCGTCCAGCGGGAGCGTGCCCGAGTGGTTGGCCACCACCAGGGCACCGCCCTCGCCCGGCACGTTCGCCAGTCCCTCCACCGTCACCCGGAAGTATTTCTTGTACAGGGGGCGGAAGGGAGCGAGGATCATCTCGTCGGTCAGCTCGGGGTCGAAGCCGAAGTCGTCGACGCTCTGCTCGTCCGTGAGGCACCGGTCGAGGAGGTCGCGGCTCCGCGCGATGGTCAGCAGAGCCTGGGCGATCACTTCCGTGCACAACTCGCCGGGGCTCACCCGCTCCTGTGCCGCCCGGGACCGTTCGTCGCCCGCCTCGACCATGCGCTCTTCGCTTCCTCTCGTGCCGTCCGCGCGGTGTTCTGCCAGTGCGGTGGGTCCGGTCCCGTTCAGTAGACGAAGGGGACCAGCTTGGCGGTGTTCTTCTCGTACTCGTCGAACGCCGATCCGTACCGCTCGGCCAGGTACTTGTCGAGCATGGGGATATTCATGAACGAGAACATGAACGCCATGATCACCGGGATGAGCAGGGCCCATGGGCTGCCCGTCACCAGGGCGAATCCGGTGAAGAGCACGACGTCACCGAAGTAGTTGATGTGCATGGAGTACTTGAAGAGGCCCTGGGTGTAGAGCTTGCCCCGGTGTTCCGGTACGCGCTTCCACAGCTTGCGCTGGTACTCCGAACCCGTGTTGAGATACGAACCCACGAGGTAGAGCACCACTCCGAGCCAGGTGAGCGCGCCCACCGAAGCGGTGTTGATGCCCCCCAGATACGCCATCGTGCTGTGGATGACCACGACCCAGACGCCCACGGTCGCGGCCTCGGACCACTCCATGCTCCTCTTCAGCATGACGAACGTCGTGGCGACGAAACGCAGCAGGTAGATCACCGAAAGGGCGAACAGCAAGCCCCGGCGCAGCAGTTCGGCGTGGTCCAGGCCGGTGCCCCCGAAGAGGAACCACCCCGCGGCCGCCACGGCCAGCGTGTTGCACGTGGTCACCAGGATCTTGGCGCCGGTCGAGGAGTCGTACCCGCCGTACATCTTTCACGCTCACTTTCCGGACTCGGTTGTGTGGGGCGTTTCAGGAACGGGCCTTCGTCAGACCGTCCTCCCGTTCGGTCGACCGGGTCCGATTCCGGCGGGTGCCGTGTTTGTCGTTGACCGCGGGCGGTGTCCCGGCGGCCGGTGGGACGGGCGTCTCCGGGCGGGCTGCCTCCGCCGCGGCCGCCGCCCTGGCCTCCGCCTCCGCCTTCAGCCTGTCCCGCATCTGTAGGAACTTGGCGTTCATCTCGTCGACGGCGATGAACTTGTTCACGCCGCGCTCGCTGACCTTGGGCTCCTGACGGAGCATGATGCCCACGTCCTGCGGGTCCTGAACGAGTTTCTCCATGAGGAGCGAGGCACGCAGGACCCAGGGCCTGAGCGGCTTGACGGGCACCATGGTCCGCAGCTGCGGATACTCGTACAGGCGCATGATCGCCAGCGTGTTCTCCTCGTCGATCGGAGTGAGCCATGTCGTGATCTCCAGCAGACCGGTCTTGACATGGGTCAGGCCCGGCGCCTGGTAGATGAGGTTGAAGTGCGCGCTGTTGGCGGGATTCGCCTCCTCGCACTGGTCGAAGGAGGAACGGATCGTGGTGCCGTCGACCTCGACCTCATGGTTGACGATCTTGTTCGCGGCGAGATAGCGCTCCCGGCCGTCCATCCACAGATTGCGCGCGGTGCCGTACATGAAGGTGTAGTCGATGTTGTTCGTCCAGTGATCCCGGTGCACGAACGTCACGTGGTAGAACTCGAGAAGGCTCTCGATGTACCGGGTGTAGTGGACCGGCCGGGTCCAGGAGATCGTCTCGTGGGGCCGCGGGTTGCCCACGAGTTCGTGGGGCAGCTCGATCTCCGGGAGCTGTGCGCGCGCCTCGCCCCACCAGAGCCACACCAGCCCGTGCCGCTCACGCACCGGGTAGGTCTTCAGCTGGAGCGACTGGGGGATCCTGGCGTTCGCGCCGAGGGCGGGGACCACCTTGCAGGTGCCCTCCGCGTCGTAACGGAAGCCGTGGTACGGGCACTCGACCGTGTTGCCCTTGAGCCGGCCCTCGGCGATGTTGGCGCCCTTGTGCGGGCATCGCGCGCTCTGGCAGACGAGGGTGCCGCCGAGGTCGCGCCAGAGCACCAGCTCCTCGCCCATGCGCCGTACACCGGTGGGCCTGTCGCGTTTGATGTCGTCGGTCCGGAGGATCGGGTACCACTGGTCGGGGATCATCTCGCTGCCTTCCTCGGGTGAACCGCTCCACGGGGGCGCGGCGCGGTTCGCTGACGGACGGGGGCCACGCGCTCAGCCTTCGACGACCTCCACGACACCGGTGTCGCCGTCGACGACGACCATGTCGCCCGTGTTGATGCGCTGCGTGGCGTGCTTGGTGTTGACCACGGACGGCACGTTGAACTCCCGCGACACGATCGAGCTGTGGGAGAGCATCGAACCGATGTCGGTGACCACCGCGCCGGCGATGGCGAAGAGCGGTGTCCAGGACGCGTCGGTGTAGCGGGTGACCAGTACCTCGCCGGGCTGGAACTCGTCGGCCTGCCAGACCAGGTCCTCCACGATGCGCGCGCGGCCGACGATCCGCCCCGGGCTGGAACCCAGCCCTTCGAGACGCGTTCCGTCGGCCGCCGGCCGCACCGCCAGGGTGATGTCGTGCTCGCCGACGAACGTGAGCGGCGGTTCGGGCAGCCGGTTGTGGTACTCGTGCAGCCGCCGCCGTTCGTCCAGCTCGGCGCGGGAGAACGCCTCGCGTTCCGTGGCGCCGCCGGCCAGATAGGACCGTACGTCCTCGAACTCCAGGAAGGCGACCTCGTCCAGCGAGTGCAGGACTCCTTCCGCGACAAGCCGCCGGCCCACCTCGTACACGACGTTCCTGACCAGCCAGATCGAGGTGATCATCGACATACGGGTGGTCTCGCGAAGCTCGCTGCACAGGCTGTACATCGAGATGACGGTCTCCAGGACCTTCCGCTGGTGCGGCGGCAGCTTCTCCAGCACCGCCCGGCCGTCGCCCTCCGCGCGGGCACGGCTGCGTCCCATGATGTCGTCGACGGAGATTCCGTCGGCGGCGTAGCGGCGGATCATCTGGAAGATGTACGACGGGTCGTCGATCCAGCGCGGATGGGTGAGTTCCATCTCCTGGCGTCCCCGGGTGCCGTTGGCCCGCAGGAACGGCTCCACCTGCGCGTCCCAGAAGGCCCGGCCCTCGGGATCGCGGCGCAGCCGCTCCTCGATCTCGTCGAGAGGCGACTCGTTGATGATCTCCAGCACACGGGGCCTGGCCTTGGCGGCCCGGGCCACACCCCAGACCTCCTGCGCCGACGCGACGGTCCGCAGACTCGACATGTCGGTCTTGATACGGTTCTGCAGATTCTCGCCGTCGGCACCGAGCCACTTGGCGCACAGCTCCGTGAGAACGCCGTAGAACCCGAACGCGTTGATGTAGTACGGCATGTAGCCGACGTGCGCGTCATGGAAGAAGCCGAGGTAGCGGCCCAGCTCGGCGTCGAGTTCCCGACGGCTCATCCGCGTCAGGTCCAGCCGCCGGGCGCGGTCGAACTCGTAGAGCCGCGAGCCGGCCATCTCCCCGGCGCGGTGCTTCATGCTCACCATCTCGGTGGCCGTGGCCCGCACCCAGTGCACCGTGGAGAGCAGGTCCTCCATACCCCCGGGGAAGGTGCCGAAGGGGTTCCGGTACGCGGCGAGGTCGACCTCCTCGCTGACGAAGCGCTTGGTGAAGTGGCGCTGGTCGCGGGTGGGCAGACACTGCCCGAGCAGATAGGCCGTGTAGGAGATGTTCAGGTACACATGGCCCTGGAAGAAGCCCATCTGAAGGCCGACATCACCGGTGTCCCGCACCCCGAGCGCGGCGGCGCAGTCTCCGTGCACATTCCGCTGGTAGTACTGCGCGAAGCTCAGACCGAGGGGTGACATCAGTCCGACGAAGATCTCCCCGATGTCCATCCGCGACCAGAGCGTGCCATGCCGCACGGCGTCGCTCTGCCGGGTGAGGTACGGGCTGCGCTCCCCGTCCGTCGCCGCGGGGTCCGGGGGACGCGTGGTGACCGGCCTGGCCTGAAGGAGATGGAGCGTTCCGTCGCGCATGGCCCACTCGATGTCCTGCTCCGTGCCGTAGTGCTCGCGGACTTCGACCGCGAGCCCGGCGAGCACACCGAGCTGCTCCCGGGTCAGGCAGGGCGCGTCGCGGTCGGCGGCGTCCACCTTGGTCATACCGATCCGGCCGGGTGCGAGGGGCGCGCACTTGGTCACCTTGTACCGCACATGTTCCTCGATCACCTCCAGCGTGCGGTCGTCGACGACGAAGAAGTCGCTGGACACCCGCCCGGAGACCAGCCCCTCGCCGAGACCGCAACAAGCCTCCACGACAAGGCGGTTGGGCCGTGCGCCGACCGGGTCGACGGTGAACAGCACACCGCTGACATCGGCCTGGATCATCTCCTGCACCACCACGGCGATGGAGCCGGCGGGGCCCGTCCCGTCGCGGTAGGCGGCCGCACGGTCGGACCACAGGGAGGCCCAGCACACCTTCACCGCGGCGAGCAGGTCCTGATCGCCCGAGACGTCCAGGACGGTGTCGTGCTGTCCTGCGAAGGACTGGGCGGCGGAGTCCTCCCGGCAGGCCGACGAACGGACCGCGACCCTCGGCCGGCCCAGGTCCGCGTAGGCGGCGAGGATCGTACGGGCGAGGGGCTCGGGCAGCTCCCCGGCGGTGATCAGCTCACGGATGGTCCCGGGGTCCGCGTCGCGCGCTTCGGCGGCCCGGATCTCCGCGCCGAGGCCCGTCTCGCGCAGGAACAGGTCGAACAGTCCGGTGGTGAGGCAGAACGCGGGCGGGACGGGCAGTCCCGCCTCGATCAGCTCGCTCAGCCGGGCTGCCTTGCCGCCCAGCGTTCCGGTGCCGGTGCCGGATGTGCGGCCGAGCACGACGACGAGTGAGGAGGGAGAGCCGGCGGGGGCCGGAGTGTGTGCCGTTCGTGTGTCCATGATGAGTTCTCCCGGCCCGTCAGGGCTGAACGTTGGTTCCGTTGGTCGCGACGAACACGCGGAACGGCTGTGTGGGGACGATCCGGGCGGCCCGTACGTCCGTGAACCCCGCCTTCTCCAGCTGGGCGACCAGCTCGTCCTCCCGGGGCAGCGGCCCACCGAAGTCGGCGTACTCGAACCAGAGGTTGAGCACGTCGAGCCCGGCGTTGCCGCCGCCCTGGCACGACGAGGTGAGGAGCAGCCGGCCGCCGGGCGCCAGGAAGGAGCGGGCCCGCGCCAGCGCCTCGACCCGCTCGGCCTCGGGGAAGTAGTAGATGTTGTTGTGCAGGGTGACGAGATCGAACTGGGGCTGGAGTTCGAGGGTGCGCAGATCACCCTGGCAGGTCTCCACACGGTCGCTGAGCCCCCATTCGGCCATGTTGGCGGCGGCCCGCAGGGCGACCTCCGGCTGAAGGTCGACCGCAAGGGCGGTCAGGCGGGGGTTGAGCCGTGCGGCGTGGCGGACGTACGCCCCCGTCCCGCAGCCGATCTCCAGCAGCCGGAGCGGAGCGGAGCGCTCCAGGTGCCGGTCGATCGCCTCGCGCACCATGCCCTGGAGTGCCAGGGAGGAGCGGGCGATGACCGTGCCGTCCTGGTCGTCGAGGGAGAAACGGCGGCCCTCCTTGAGCATCCGGGGCGCGTCCAGGAGCGCCGGCAGATGGAAGCGCATGATCTCTTCGAGGGCGGCGGCCACCGCGTCGTTCTCCGTCTTGGCCAGGATCCTGGCCGGGGTGCTCCTGAGGCGGTAACACCCCTCGCGCACGTCGAGTTCACCGAGCCGGACACCGGTGTCGAGCCAGCCGCGCAGCCGCTCCCGGTCCTCGGGCACCTCCAGGTACTCGACGAGGCTGTCCAGGTCGCAGGGCCGGACGGCCAGACACTGGAGCACACCCGAGCCCGAGGCGGACGCCAGGAAGGCCGCCCGGTACAGGGGTGTGACCACCACGGTGGAGAGCGCCAGCAGCAGCGGAGTCCGCGGGTCCGTGACGACCTTCGCCACGGCCAGCGCATCCGTGATCGGTGCCTCCACCCGGTCCTTGACGGTCCTGGCCAGGCTCAGTAGATCCATGAGGGTTACCTCTTCGCAGGGGGCAGTGGGTCGCGCGCCGCCGTGCCCGGAACACCCGACTCGTCGAGGTGGCGGGCGAGTTCGGCACGGATATGACGCAGAAGGCGCGGCCTCGAAGGGCCGTTGAGGAAGAAGTGGTCGCCCTCCAGGTGGTGGCGCAGGAGCGACCCCCGGGTGTGGACGCGCCATGCCTCCATCCGGTGCGCGGGCGCGAGCGGATCACGGGTGGCGGAGAACGCGGTCATCGGGCAGTTCAGGGGGGTGCGAGGGGCCCACCGGTAGGTCTCGCAGACGGTGAGGTCGGCGCGGAGCACCGGGAGACGCCGCTCCAGGTACGAGCTGCCGATGGTGTCGTCGGCGCCCAGACCTCCGAGGTCGCGTACCCGCTGCCGCAGATCCGCGTCTGAGAGTGTGTGGTCGGCCCGGTCGCCGTACAGATGCGGCGCCTTGCTGCCGGAGACGAAGAGGTGTGCCGGCTCGGGCAGGCCGCGGTCCCGCAGCTCGTGGGCGACCTCGTAGGCCAGCAGCGCTCCCATGCTGTGGCCGAACAGCGCGTAGTCATGGGCGAGTTCGTGCTCGGCCAACGCGTCCGCGAGATCCGCGGCCAGCGGAGCCATGGCGGTGTACGGCGCTTCTCGGGCGCGCGGTCCCCGGCCGGGCAGGAGGACGGGGACGACACGCACACCGTCGCCCAGGTCCGCCGCCCAGTTCCGGTAGACGGACGGCGTGCCGCCCGCGTACGGGAGGCAGACAAGACGCAGCGGGGCGGCATGTCTCCCCGTATCCGCGCCCGGGCCGAAACCGTGGAACCACCCGGCGGTTGGTGGCCGCGGAGCCGAGGGCTCCCACGCCGGCCGCTCGATGGTGTGCATGTGGATCCTCTCGGTCGGGGTCAGCGGGTGACGAGCGCGCGGCCCTCCGGTGAGTCCAGCCAGGCCAGCGTCAGCTCGATGCCCTCCTCGAAGCCCACCTCGCTCTTGAACCCGAAGTCGTCGCGCGCCCGGTCGATGGCGTAGGACTGATCACGGTCGAACAGGTGGACGGCATGGCGGGTGAGCACCGGACGGGACGTGATTCCCAGGGCGCCGTAGAGCTTCTCCGACACCGTGGCCACACCGCGCGCCACCGGAGTCGGCAGACTGAACGCGGGGGGCTTCACGCCCAGACCGCGCGCCAGTGCCTCCACGTACTCCCGCCAGGTCGTCGGATCGGGATCCCGCATGTTGTACGCCTTGCCGACCGTGGCCTCCGACGCGCAGGCGGCGATCAGCCCGTCGACGAGATTGCCCACGTAGACGAGACCCGCCGGTACGGCGCCCCCGCGGACGTAGACCATCTGCCGGCCCAGCAGCAGCGTCGCGATCTCGATCACGAAGTCCTTGCTGCGCGGCCCGTAGACCGAGACCGGCCGTACGACGGTGACCGGCAGCCCGGTCCGCTCGGCGGCCTGCCGCACGGCGAGTTCCCCCAGTACCTTGCTGCGGTTGTACGGGAGCCCGATGTCCCTGGGCTCCGCGCTCTCGTCGCAGGGCGTGACCGGATAGCCGTACACGTCGGTGGTGCTGAGGTGGAGGAGACGCTCCACGGTCCCCGCGTGGTGGGCGGCCTCGACGAGATGGCGGCTGCCGTCGACGTTGATCCGCCGGAACTCCTCCCACGGGCCCCAGTCGGCTGACAGGCCCGCACAGTTGTAGACGTGCCGCACACCGGCGGTGGCGCGGCGCAGGCTTTCCGGGTCGCTCAGGTCACCGGTCGCCACCTCGACGTCGGCGCCCGCGAAGGCGGTACGGTCGCTGCCCTCGCGGACCAGCACCCGTACACGGTGGCCGTGTTCGGTCAGCCGACGCGTCAGGTGGCCGCCGATGAAGCCGCTCGCCCCGGCGACCAGGACATCCGCGGCGGTGCCGGCGGAGTGCCGGTGAAGCAGCGCGGGAGCGATCGCGGGCTCCCTCGCGGCCGGGCGCTCCGCCTCCGCGGTGCCGGGCCGGGCCGCGGGGCCGGGGGAAGGGGGCGTGTGCGTGTGTTCCGACATGGCTCGTCCCAGGAGGTCGAGGGAGTGTTCCAGGTCTTCTTCGCTGTGGTCCGCGTTGATGAAGAAGCGCAGACGGCACTCGTCGCGCGCGACGGCCGGGTAGCCGATCGGCATCACGTTCACGCCCCGCTCCAGCAGGGTGTTGGAGAGCGCCATGGTCTTCTCCCAGTCGCCGATGACGACCGGGATCACCGCGGAGGCACGGGACACACCGATGTCGAAGCCGCGCGCGCGGGCCGAGTCGCGGAAGTGCTCGGCGAGTCGCCGCACCCGGGCCACGCGCTGCGGCTCGTCCCTGACGACCCGGATCGCCTCCAGGGCGGCGGCCGTGTTCGCCGGTGAGATACCGGTGCTGAAGATGTGCAGCGGAGCGGTGAACCGGAGGTACTCGATGATCGGTTCGCGGGCCGCGACGTAGCCGCCGAGGCTGCCGAGCGCCTTGCTGAGCGTGCCCATCCACAGATCGACGTCCCGGCGCTCGACCCCGAAGTACTCGCCGATGCCCCGGCCCGTGCGCCCGAGCACACCGATCGAGTGAGCCTCGTCGACCATCAGCATCGCGCCGTGGCGCGCCTTCACCTCGATGAACCTGCGCAGATCGGGAAGGTCACCGTCCTGGCTGTACGCGCCCTCGATGAGGACCAGGGCCCGCCGGTGCCGCGAGCGCAGTGTGTCCAGCATCGAGTCCAGTGCCCGCCAGTCGTTGTGCGGGAAGGGCCGGCGCCGCGCACCCGAGAGCATGCAGCCGCGCAGCGCGCTGTCGTGGATCCACTCGTCGTGCAGCACCAGGTCCTCGGGCCCGAAGAGGTGCCCGATGGTCGCCACGTTCGTCGCGTGGCCGCCGGCGAAGACGATCGCGGCCTCGGTACCGAGGAACGAGGCGATCTCGGCGTCCAGTTCGTGGTGCAGCGGTGTCTCACCGAACAGCAGGGGTGTCGCCGAACTGGAGGTGCCGTAGCGGTCGATGGCCTCCCGCGCGGCCCCGCGCACCCTCGGGTGGTGCGACAGCGCGAGGTAGTTGAAGGAGGCGAAGTTGATGACCGGGCGACCGCCGAGGGTGACCCGGCCGGAGTTGTGGCCCTCGTGGACCCGGCCGTACGGGTTCGAGCCGCTCGCCGTCGTCTGGCGGAGCCGGCCCCGCAGTTCCGCGTACTCGGCCCACTCCTCGAACGCACGCTCCTGCTTCACCGGCGGACCGGCACCGTCCCCGGGAAGCACGGGGCCCGCCGGCGCCACGGGCCTGGGACGGCGGACGGCAGCCGGGGGAGTGCCGTCCCCGGGGAGCGGCGGCCGGTCACCGGTGTCGAGCAGGGCCACCAGCTGGCCGACGGTCGGGTCCTCGGGCAGCGACTTCCGGTAGCGGTCCAGTCGCCCGGGGAATCGCCGGGCGAGGGAGCGTTCGAGTTCGGTCCGCATCAGGGAGTCGAATCCGAGGTCCGCGCCCAGCCGCGCGTCCAGGGGGATCTGCTCGGGAGGGAAGGCACAGGCCCGCGCCACATGGTCGACCACCTCACCGCGGACCCGGCCCCCGCCGGCGGCCGGGGCGGACCGCGCCGGACCGGGCTCCGCGCGGCCGTCCGGCGCGGCACCGCTCGGCGTCGAGGGCGGCGCCGCAGGCGTCCGTACGGCTACGGGGTCCGGCAGTCCACCGGCGGCGGCGGTGTCCGTTTCTGACGGTGGCGAGAACCAGTACGGCCGGCCTTCGAGGACCGCGTGCGGTACCGGGACGCGCGGCCTGCGGGCCCCCTCGTCCAGCGCGGCCCAGTCCACCGATCCGCCCGCGCAGTGCAGACGGCCGAGCGACTGGAGCAGCGTCTGCCAGTCACCGTCGCCCGCGGGGCCGCCGCGCGCGCGGCGCAGGGAGGGCAGCCACAGCACCGACTCCTCGTCGTCCGGGGCCGTCATGGTGCGCGACACGCTGAGCAGGGCCGGATGCGGGCCGATCTCCACGAAGGCATCGCAGCCGAGGCGGCGGAGCGTCGCGAAGCCGTCGGCGAAGCGCACCGGACCCAGCATGTGCCGTGCCCAGTCGTCGGCCCCGACCGGCCCGGTGACCAGCTCTCCCGTGGTGTCGGAGACCCAGGGGATCTCCGGCGGCCGGAACGCGACGCCCTGGGCCGCGGCCCGCAGCGGCTGAGCCGCACCGGCCATCAGCGGCGAGTGGAAGGCGTGCGACACCGCGAGGGGCCTGACGACGACCGACCGGTCCTCCAGCCGCGCTCGTACCCGGTCGATCTCCGTACGGTCTCCGGACAGCACCAGATGCCCGGGAGCGTTGACGGCGGCGACCGCGACCGCGCCGCCGCCCTCAACCGCGCCGCCGTCCGCGACCGCCGCGCGGATGGTCTCCTCGTCCCCGGCACAGGCGATCATCGCGCCGTCGCCGGGCTGCCCGGCCATGTGCCCGCCCCGCACCACGGCCAGCGTCAGAGCGTCCTCCAGCGACATCACCCCGGCGACACAGGCGGCACCGTACGCCCCGACGCTGTGCCCGAGCAGAGCGGTGGGCCGGACCCCCAGCGAGATCCACAGCTCGGCGAGCGCGACCTCCAGCGCCACCAGCGCGGCCTGGCAGTACCGGGTGCTCGCCAGCCGGTCGGCGTACCCCTCCCCGAACAGCAGTTCCGTCAGCGGGACGCCGAGGTGCGGGCGCAGGACGCGGTCGGCGCGCTCCAGGGTGCGGGCGAACCCGCTGTGCGTGCCGTACAGGCCCTTGCCCATTCCCGTGTACTGCGTGCCCTGGCCGCTGAAGAGGAACGCGACCTTCGGCGCCGGTCCCGGCCGGGTCCGGCCGCGCACCACGGCGGCCGACGGTCCGCCACGGGCCAGGGCGTCGAGCGCGTGGTCGAACGTCTCCTGGGAACCACCGGTGACGACGGCCCGGAAGGCGAGCTGGGCGCGGCCGGTGCCGGCCGTGCGGCAGAGATCCGCGAGTTCCGCGTCGGGATGGGCGGCCAGGTGCGTGCGCCAGCGCTGGGCCAGCGTGGTGAGGGCGGTCGGTGTGTGCGCCGACAGGCACAGGGCGTGCGTGGGCCGCTTCGGAGCCACCGCGTCGAGGGGGCCGGGCTCGGGGGCCGATTCGAGCACCACGTGCGCGTTCGCCCCGCCGAACCCGAACGAACTGACACCCGCCCGTACGCTGCCGGTGTCCGGCAGGCCGGTGAGCCGGGTCGGCACGTCGAGCCCCGCGCTGTCCCACGCGAGGTGGCGGTTCGGAGTACGCAGATGGAGCGTCGGCGGAACCTGGCGGTGCCGGACGACGAGGGCCGCCTTGATGAGCCCGGCGATGCCCGCGGCCGACTCCAGGTGGCCGATGTTGGTCTTGACCGACCCCACCAGGCAGCGGCCGCCCTCGGGCCGGCCGCTTCCGTAGGCGGCCGTGAGGCCCTCCCACTCGACGGGGTCGCCGAGCGAGGTGCCGGTGCCGTGCGCCTCGACGTAGTCGATGTCCGAGCCGCTCAGACCCGCCCGGTCCAGGGCCCGTTCGATCACGGCCCGCTGGGCCGAACCCTTCGGCGCCGTCAGGCCGTTGCTCCTGCCGCCGTGCGCGGTGGCCGACCCGCGGACCACGGCGTGGACCGGGTCGCCGTCGGCGAGCGCCGCGGCGAGCGGCTTGAGGAGGACCAGGCCCACCCCCTCACCGCGTACATAGCCGTTCGCCGAGTCGTCGAACGTACGGCACCGGCCGTCGGGGGAGAGCATGTTGCCCTGGGCGAACGCCACCGAAAGCCCCGGCGAGAGCAGCAGGTTGACCCCGCCGGCCAGGGCCGTGTCGCACTCCCCGCGCCGAATGGCCTCGCAGGCCAGGTGAACCGCCAGCAGCGACGACGAGCACGCGGTGTCCACCGCGAGACTCGGTCCGCGCAGGTCGAGTGTGTACGACAGCCTGTTCGCCGCGATGGAGTGCGCGTTGCCGGTCGCCGCGTGGACGTCGATCGTCTCCAGCCGGCTCATCTGCAACGCGGAGTAGTCGTGGCTGCTGATGCCGACGAACACCCCGGTCGCGCTGCCCGCGAGCCCGGTCGGGTCGAGGCCCGCGTCCTCCACGGTCTGCCAGGCGGTCTCCAGCAGCAGCCGCTGCTGGGGATCCATCCGCAGCGCCTCCCTGGCGGACAGGCCGAAGAAACGGGCGTCGAACTCGTCCACGCGATCGAGGAAACCGCCAAAAGCGGGTGCGTCCACCTGCTCGGAGGCCCAACGGTCGCCCGGAACCCCGGTGATCGCGTCACGTCCGTCCACCAGGAGCCGCCAGTAGCTGTCCGGGTCGGGTGCTCCCGGGAAGCGGCACCCCATCCCGATGATCGCGATCGGCTCCTGCCGGGTGTCCCGCCGCCATGACGGCTGGGGTGACGGCTGCCGTGACGGTGTCGCCGCCGCGCCCGCTGAGACTGCCGTGCCCGCCGCGTCCGCCGCGCGCCCGGCAGCGCCGACGTGGGCCGCGACGGCTCGGATGGTCGGGTGCTCGAAAGCGGCACCCGTACTCATCTCGCGCCCTGTCCTCGCGCCGAGTTCCGCGAGGATCGCCACGGACTGCTTCGAGTCCAGACCCAACGAGGCCAGGGGCCTGGTGACATCGACCGAGGCGGCCGGCAGCCCGAGGCGCGTCGCCACCTGCTCCACCAGCCACGCCTCGGCGGCATCCTGCTTCCGCAGGTCGGCCGCCCTGTTGCGGGAGGCCGGCGCGTCCCCGGGTTCCGTACCGAGAAACAGGCCGATCAGGGTGTCGACCCTCGGACGTGCCAGCAGCGCGCCCACGGGGATCCTGGTGCCGAGCCGTTCCTCCAGGAGACGTACGGCGGTGAGGAGCGCCGGGTAGTCCAGGCCGAGTTCGACGAACGCCCGGCCGGTGATGTCCGGCGCGTCGGCCGTCGCCGGGACACCCGTCAGCACCTCGGTGACCGCGTCGGCCACCCGCTGCCGCCGCGCGGCGGCGGGCAGACCGGTGAGATTCCCGGCGGACAGGGGCACCTCGGCGTCGTTCCTCGTGACACCGGCCGCCACCACGGTGAGCCCGAGCGCGAGGAAGTCCCGCTTGCACGCCTGCCGCTGGATCTTGCCGCTGGTCGTCTTGTGGACCGTCGACCTCTTGAGGAGGACGACGGCGTGCGGCGCCACATCGTGCTCCTCGGCGATCGCCGTGCGCAGCCTCGCCAGGAGCGCCGGCGCGCCGTCGAGGCGCCTGCCCTCGACCTCGTGGACGACGACGAGTTCCTCGGCGCCGTCGACCTCGATGGAGAAGGCCGCGCCCGACCCCGGCCGGATCGCCTCGTCGGCCCGCTCCACGGTGCGTTCGACATCCTGCGGGTAGTGGTTGCGGCCCTGCACGATGACGACGTCCTTGATACGGCCGACGACGTGGAGGTGGCCGCCCTTCAGGAAGCCGAGATCGCCGGTGCGCAGGAAGGGCGTCGGCCCTTCGCCCTCGATACGGGCCCGGAAGGTGTCCTCGGTGGTCTCGGGGCGGCCCCAGTATCCGTGCGCCACGCTCCCGCCCGCGATCCAGATCTCGCCGATGTGTCCCTCGGCGCCGATCCGCCGTCGGGTGCCGGTGTCGACGATCGCGATGTCCACCCCGTCGACGGCGGGACCGCACCCGACAAGGCGGATCGCCCGCTCGCTCCGGGACTCGGGTACGGACGTCGCAGGAGGTACGGACGGACCGTGTTCGGACGGCTCGGGTGCGGACGCGGCGATCCCCGTGCCCAGGGCGGCGGACGCGAACGCGCCGACCGGCGGCGGTTCGTGCGCGCCGACTCCCGTGACCATCAGCGTCGCCTCCGCGAGGCCGTAGCAGGGCAGCAGGGCGCGGCGTTCGAAGCCGCAGGGCGCGAACCGTTCGGCGAACAGGTCGAGGGTGTCGGCGCGTACCGGCTCGGCGCCGTTCAGCGCCAGCCTCCAGTGGCTCAGGTCCAGGCCGTCCCGCTGCTCGTCCGTGATCCGGCGTACACAGTGCTCGAACCCGAAGTTGGGTGCCACACTCGTGGACGCCCGGGTCCGCGACAGTGTCTCCAGCCACAGCAGGGGCTGCCGTACGAAGGACATCGCGGACATGAGGTGCGCGGGAAAGCCGCCGTACAGGGGTGTGAGGATGCCGCCGATGAGACCCATGTCGTGGTACGGGGGCAGCCAGGACACCATGCCTGACGCGGCGTCGTGCTCCAGCCTGCGCTGGATCGAACGAAGGTTGTGCAGCAGATTGCCGTTGCTGACCATGACGCCCTTGGGGGACGCGGTCGAACCGGACGTGTACTGGAGGAACGCCGTCGAATCGCTCCCGACGGAGGGATCGCGCCAGTCGTCGGCTCCGTCCGTGCCCGGACCGGACAGCGCCAGCCAGCGCAGACCGGCGAGCCCGAGCGAGTCCATCTCGCGTCGTTTCGTGGCCGCGAAGCGGGACAGGGCCCCGGTCGTGAGGGCGTGGGTGGCCCCGGAGTCCCGGGCGATGGCCGCGAGACGGGGCATGGTCTGGCCGAAGCGGCGGGTGTCCGGCGGGTAGGCCGGCACGGCGATGGCGCCGGCGTACAGGCAGCCGAGGAACCCGGCGATGTAGTCGAGACCCGGGGGACGGAGCAGCAGGACCGGTTTGCCGGTGAGTCCTTCGCGCTGGAGAAGTGCGGCCACGGCCCGGGTGCGAAGGTCGAGCTCCCGGTAGCTCCATGACTCGCCGCCGCCGGTGCCGTCGCCACTGCCGGTCCCGGTTCCGGTTCCGGTTCCGGCCAGGAAACGGTAGGCGAGTGCGTCCGGACGGTCTTCGAGATGGCGGCGCAGCAGCCCGGCGACGGTCTTCGGCTCTGTCCCCCGCCAGGGTTGCCAGGGTGTCTCGTTGGGATCCTGGTTCATGAGCCTCTCCGTCACTTGCCGGGCACGGCCTGCGAGTACCGGACAGGACCGGCCGTCCCGCTGCCCAGGCGGTGGTAGTCGGTCTTGCCGTTGGCGTTGTGCGGCAGTTCCTTGAGGCAGGTGGCCAGGTGGGGCAGCATGTACCGGGGCAGGTGCCGCGCGCAGTGCCGCTTGATCTGGATGAGGTTCGGCCTGCGGGCGCCCGGGCCGAGGGTGTAGTAGAGGGCGATCCGCGGTTCCGTGCCCTGTGTGTCGACCACGACGGCGGCGGACGCGATGCCCGGATGCTTGAGCGCGGTGGCCTCGATCTCCCCCAACTCGACTCGGTAGCCGGAGAGTTTGACCATCCGGTCCCGACGTCCGCGGTAGACGAGGCTGTCTCCCTCGTAGCTCACCAGGTCCCCGGTGGCATGGCGGCCCTCTCCGTGGCCGAGGGCAGTGTGTCCGGCGACCGTGTGTCCGGCGGCGGCGGGGTGTGATTCCCGTCGCCAGTAGCCCGGTGTGACACAGTCACCCGCCACGATCAACTCGCCGAACGCCTCGGGCCCGTGCAGTGTGCGTCCGTCCTCGTCCACGACGGATACGCGGGCGCCGGGCACCGGTGTGCCGATCGGTACGGGCTCGTCCCGCGCGAGGTCCTCCGGGCGGACCCGGTGGTAGGTGCAGACGTTGGTCTCGGTCGGCCCGTACAGGTTGTACAGCTCCGTCTCCTCGGGCAGCCGGGCGGTCAGCGCACGCAACTGCCCGATGGGGTAGACCTCGCCGGCGAAGAGGACGTACCGCAGAGTGCGTACCGTGTCCGGGGTGAGCGCTCCTGACCGGGTCAGGAGATTCAGTACGGAGGGCACGGAATACCACACCGTGACACCGTGCTCGCGTACTCCCCGGGCCAGTGCCGCGACGTCGCGTGTCTGGTCGTCGGCGACGATCCATACGCAGGCGCCCACCGACAGCGCGGTGAAGAGGTCGAAGGTCGACAGGTCGAAGTTGAAGGAGGCGTGGTTGGCGAACACGTCGTCCGGCCCCACCGTCAGTTCGGCGCGCGCCCAGCGGATGAAGTTCGCCAGGTTCCGGTAGGAGATCCGTACCCCTTTCGGCGTGCCGGTCGAGCCCGAGGTGTACAGGATCGCGGCGAGGCCGTCCCGTTCCGGCGTGGGCGGGAGCGCGGCCCGCTCCGCCGCCTCCGCGGCGAAGCCGGCCCACATACGGATCGGTGTCGTCGGCCCTGTGCCGATCCCGATCCCGGTACCGCTCCCGGCACGGTCGGGTTCCTGGTCGGCCACCACGATCATCCGTACGCAGACGGGAAGTTCACGGTCGGCGAGCAGTTCCAGGTGGCGGCGGTCGGTGAAGAGCACAACGGGTTCGCAGTCCGTGAGGATGTGCTCGACCCGTGCGGGAGGCTGGCCTCCGTCGAGGGGGACATAGGCGCAGCCGGCCTGGAGGATCGCGAGAATCGCCTCGGCGTAGCGCGGTGTCTTGTCCATCCAGATCGCCACCCGGTCACCGATCGCCACGCCGAGCCCCAGCAGGCCGGACGTGACGGCGGCGACGTCCGCCGCCAACGTGCCGTACGAGATGGTCCGTTCGCCGACGAAGGCCGGCCGGGCCGCCTGCTCCCGGGACAGCGATCGCGACAGCCGGATCAGCGAGGTGTCGGAGTCGCCCGGTGAGGTGCCGGAGTCGGTCAGTGAGAAATCGCGGCCAGGCGGCATCCGTGTCATGGCTGTTTCCGTCATCGCCGCCTCACCGCGCCGACGGCAGGAGACCGACCTCGCGGCCGGCCTCCACGAAGATGCCCGCCGCCGTCTCCAGGTCCTCCGGGGTGTGCTCCGAGGTGACGCTGACCCGTAGCCGCGCGTCGCCGAGCGGCACGCCCGGGAACACCACCGTCTGGCAGTAGAGCCCCCTCGCGCGGACCGCGCGGCCCATCTCCAGCGCCTTGCGCTCGTCGCCGATGACCAGGGGAAGGATCGCGCTGGCGGTGTTCTCCAGATCGAATCCGGCGTCCGTCAACTGGCTGTGGAGAAGCCGGATGTTGCGCCACAGCTTCGTGATCCGCCCGGGTTCCGACTCGATGACGTCGATGGACGCGATCAGGCCGGCGGCGACGCCCGCGGGAATGTTCGCGGCGAACACGTACGAGTTTGAGTAGAAGCGGAGGTACTCGACGACCTCCTCCTCGCCGACGACGAACCCGCCCATGCCCGCGAGGGTCTTGCTCATCGTGCCGAGTTCGAGGTCGACCTCGCCCTTCAGCCCGAAGTGCTCGGCCGTTCCCGAGCCGCGCCGGCCGAGCACGCCGGTGGAGTGCGCGTCGTCGATCATGACCCTGGCGCCGTGCTCCTTGGCCAGGCGGACGATCTCGGGGAGGTCGCAGATGTCGCCGTGCATGCTGAACACGCCGTCGGCGACGATGAGTTTGCCGCCGGGCCCCTCGTCGGAACGCTTCAGGATGCGCTCCAGGTCGGCCATGTCGTTGTGCTGGTAGATTCTGCGGGTGCCGCCGGAGAGCCGGGCGCCGTCGACGATGCTCATGTGGTTGAGCTTGTCGACGACGACGGTGTCGTAGCTCTTGACCAGCGCGGAGATCGCGCCGATGTTCGCGGCGTAGCCACCGGGATAGACGATGCAGGCCGGCCGTTGTTTGAAGGCCGCGAGGCGCCGCTCCAGTTCCTTGTGGAGCATGTTGGTGCCACCTATGAACCGGGAGCCGGTGTGTGTGGCCCCGTACCGCTGGGTGGCGTCACAGATGGCCTCGATCACCTTCGGGTGGTTGGCGAGGCCGAGGTAGTTGTTGGAGGCGAACATGAGGAACTCGCGTTCACGGCCCTCCAGTTCGTCGAAGATGACGGCCCGGTTCGAGGAGCGGGAGTGCAGGGGCATGCCGTACCAGTAGAGCCGCTCGGCCTTACGCCGCCGCAGGTAGCGGCCGAAGCCGCGGGTCTTGGCGAAGAGGTCGCCGTCGCGTTCCTCCACGAAGTCCTTCATCGACCGGCCGTCCCAGGCCGTGCTCATGTCCTCCGCGCCGGGCTCGCCCGGGACCGCCCCGGCCGGGGACGTCCGGTGGCCGGCAGGCGCCTGGTCCACGGGGCGCGTGCCGTCGTCGTGCGTGTCCTCGTACGGTGTGTTTTCGTACCGGGTGTCCTCGTAGTGCGGGCGCAGGGCCTCCACCAGCTCGTGCAGGGTCGACGCGGTGACGGTGGCCGCCAAGGAGGGGGGAAGACCGAGTTCACGGGCGGCGTCGGCCACGATCGAGGCCAGGACCACGGAGTCGATGCCGAGTTCGCTCTCGAAGTCGGCGCCGGGTGCCAGCTGACCGCGCTGGTACTGGGTATGCCGCATGGTGGTGGTGACGACGGTCTCCAGGAGCGCCGCGTCCCTTTCGGAGGGCGACGGGGCCGAGGGGACCGGTGGGGCTGATACCGCCGGCGTGGCGGCGTCGGACGCGAGGTCGCGGTCAGCGGCATGCTCGACCGCGCGGACGAGGTCGTCGATCGTGGTGAGGCCGGACGGAAGCGGCGCCACCAGCGAGAACTTCTCCCGCACCGACGCCAGGATGGATTCGAGGATGACCGAGTCGATCCCGAGTTCCGCCTCGAAGTGGCTGTCGGGCAGGAGGTAGGACTCGTGGTACAGCGTCCGTGAGGCGATGATGTCGACCACCTGACGTCGGACGCCGTCGCTGTCCCGCCTGTTCCCAGTGAGGTTCGTCATCGGACGGTCTCTCCCTCTCGCCGCAGCCGTTCGACAAGCGCCGCCATCGTGTCGACCGTCCGGAAGTTCGCGGGGGAGATCTCCTGTAGCGGAATGCTGATACGGAAGTCGTCCTGGAGGTAGTGCACGAGGTCGAAGATCCCGGCCGAGTCGATGATGTTGAGCTCGGCGATGGGGACCTGCGCGTCGAGGCCCTCGGCGTCACCGTCGAGCCACACGCCGGCGATGTAGTTGATGATGGACTGCTGGGTGCTCATGGTCGTCCTCGGCTCGTTTTCCGGCGGACTCTGGCCTGGCTACGGCCCGGTGCGGACCGCGGCGGCCGTACGGGCGGCGGACGGGGTCATGCCGGTGCCTCGGCGGTCGCGAGGCGTTCGATCAGGTCGGCGACCTCCGTGATCGTGTCCCCGGGGGACGCGGCGTCGTCGCTGACGTTCACACCGAAGTCGGAGTGGATGACGAGGAGCAGCTCGACGAGGAACAGGGAGTCCATGTCGAGGTCCTCGAACGTGGTGTCAGGGCCGATCTCCGCACGGTCCACCTCGAACCGGTCGACCAGCAGATCGACCAGCCTGCCGTACATCGCGCTCATGGTGTGTGCTCCTTCCCTCGTGCTCGTGCTCGTGCGTGCTCATGCTCGGGCAGGGTCCAGGTCCGGCCACGTCAGTACGGTCGACCCCCAGGTGAGCCCTCCGCCGAACGCGGTGAGCAGCATCCGCCCGCCCGGCCGCAACAGGCCCTCGGTGTGGGCCTGGTCGAGCGCGAGCGGGATGGAGGCGGCCGCGGTGTTGCCGACCTCGGCGATGTTGCTGACACAGCGGCCCCTGGGGATTCCGAGGTCGTCGGCGACATGGTTGGTGATCCGGAGATTCGCCTGGTGGCTCACCAGATGGTCGACGTCCCGCGCCCGCCAGCCCGCCCGGGCGAGGACCGTACGGGCCGATCCGGCCATCCGCAGTACCGCGTGCCGGAAGACCTCCTTGCCCGACATGGCGAAGTACCGTTCTCCGGCGGCCGGTTCCACCCCCGACAGGCGCTGGCGCGAGCCGCCGGCGGGCACGGTGATCAGGTCCTCGCCCGCTCCGTCGCTCCCCAGATCGAACGGACCGAGAGCACCGGGCTCCGCCGGATCGCCCGAGCGCAGTACGACGGCTCCGGCGCCGTCCCCGAAGATCACGGCCGTGGACCGGTCCCCGGGATCGAGCAGGGTGGAGAACGTCTCCGCGCCGATCACCAGCACACGGTCGGCGACGCCCGCGGCGATGAGCCCCGCCGCGGTGGCCAGCCCGTACACGAACCCGGTGCAGACGGCTGACACGTCGTAGGCGGCCGTTCCCCTCATCCCGAGCCGGGCGGCCACCACGGGGGCGGTCGCCGGACAGGGGCGGTCCGGGGTGGTCGTCGCGACGAGTACCGCGTCCACGGTGGAGACGCCCGCGCTCTTCAGGGCTCTCTCGCCCGCCCCGACGGCCAGATCGGAGGTCGCCGTGCCCCGCTCGGCGAAGTACCGCTGCCCGATCCCGGTGCGCGAGCGGATCCATTCCTCGGAACTGTCCAGTCCGGCGGCCAGTTCGTCGTTCGGGACGGCCCTGGGCGGCAGACAGCTGCCGACTCCCGTCAGTACGGCGGCCCGGTTCACCGGGCACCGTCCTTCGGAATGACTCGTCCAGGGCCGGGGCGGTCGGCGGTGACGTTCCGAGGTGCCGGTCGGTCACGCGGACGTGCAACCACGAGCGCTCCTCGTCTTCCGTACGGCCAGGGGTGATGCCACGGATGGTGTCCGGGCCGAGTCTGGTCCGAGGGGCTGACCGATGGCTGACGAGGCACTGACCGATGACTGACACCACACGCCGTCCGCCGGCATGCGGCACCCCGTCCGCCGGCGCGGGGCGACCGTCAGCGCGCTGTCAGTCATCGGTCAGCGAGCGGTCAGCCCCGGCGCCCACACTCGGTGATGACGAAGAGCGACGACGAAGAGCCAGGACGCGTACGCACGTTTGACCGTGGGCCCGGCTGCCGGGTCCGGGGCGGGCCGCGAAGGGCAGGGCGCATCGCATGAGTGTGATGTACGGCAGGCTGGTCGATCTGCTGGTCGACCGGTTCGAGGTGGACCGTGCGGAGATCGGCCCTGACACCACGTTCGAGGACCTCGACATGGACTCCCTGTTCCTCGTCGAGCTGCTCCTCGTCATCCACTCCGACTTCGGTGTGAACGTCAGCGACGACGCCGCGTCCCCCGGGGACACGATCACGGAGGTCGCCGACCTGATCGAACGCCTCGCGACCGCCGAGGCACCG
This sequence comes from Streptomyces paludis, assembly GCF_003344965.1. Classification (NCBI taxonomy): domain Bacteria; kingdom Bacillati; phylum Actinomycetota; class Actinomycetes; order Kitasatosporales; family Streptomycetaceae; genus Streptomyces; species Streptomyces paludis. Next base: position 7,030,730 of record NZ_CP031194.1, read on the forward strand.
GCATGACCCCGTCCGGGCCGCCCTCGCGGCCCATCGCGGTGACGGGTGTCGGTCTGGTCACCCCGGCCGGGATCGGCGCCGACGACACCTGGAAGGGCGTGTGCGCCGGCCGGTCCCCGGCGGCCAGGAACCCGGTGCTGGCCGGACTTCCCGTGGACATCTCCTGCACCGTGCCCGGCTTCTCCGCCCGCGAACATGTGGGCCGGCGCAGCTCCCTCGCGCACGACCGCTTCAGCCAGCTCTGCATCACCGCGGCACGTGAGGCGGTCGCCGACGCCGGACTGGACCCCCGGACCTGGGACGGCGTCCGCGTCGGGGTCGTCGTCGGATGCGGCCTCGGGGGAGTGGCGACCTGGGAGACCCAGCACCGGCGGATGCTGGAGAAGGGCCCGGCAGCGGTCTCCGCCCTGCTGATCCCGATGCTCGTGCCCAACATGGCCGCCGGACACGTGGCGATGGACCTGCGCGCCAAGGGGCCGAATCTCGTCACGGCGACGGCCTGCGCCTCCGGTGCCACGGCGATCGGCACGGCCCTGCAACTGCTGCGCGACGGAAGCTGTGACGTGGTCGTCGCCGGCGGCGCCGAGGCCGGGGTCAGCCCCCTGATGGTGACGGGATTCGCGCAGATGGGCGCGCTCTCCAGGAGACTCGACGTGCCCTCCGCCGCGTCCCGCCCCTTCGACGCGGACCGCGACGGGTTCGTCATCGGAGAGGGCAGCGGCATGCTTGTCCTTGAGCGCGAGGCGGACGCGCGGGCCCGCCGGGCGAAGGTCCGGGCCAGGATCGCCGGGTACGGGGCCTCCGCCGACGCCTACCACATGACCGCCCCGGACCCCGAAGGCGCGGGGGTTCTGCGAGCGCTGCGCACGGCCCTGTTGGGAGCGGACATCACACCCCAGGAGGTCGACCACGTCAACGCGCACGGCACCTCCACACCGCTCAACGACGCGGCGGAGGCCAAGGTGCTGCGGAGGCTCCTCGGCGAAGGCCCCGCGGTCACCTCCACCAAGGGGGTGACCGGCCACACCCTGGGAGCCGCCGGCGCGATCGAGGCCGCGCTGACCGTGCTGACCGTCGAGAACAGCCTGATCCCGCCGACCGCCAACCTCGAACGGCAGGACCCCGAGGTCGAGTTGGACATCGTCGCCGGATTGCCCCGAGAACGGAGGGTGGAGGTCGCGGTCAGCAACTCGTTCGGCTTCGGCGGTCAGAACGCGGTCCTGGTCATCACCGCCGCCTGAACCGGCGTACGCGCCGGCACTGGGACGCACCAGCCGCGGATCTCGTCCGAAAAAGCCCCGGCCGCCAGGCCACGACACCGGAAGACTCCATCGGGTGACCACACGAGACCTGATCCTCCAGCGCATAGTAGGCGTCCTCTACGTCATCGCCGGCATCGGCAAGTTCTTCCCGGAGATCGAGTCGGTCGAAGAGCGCCTCAACGGCGCCGCGGACGGCAACGACGGCATCGCGCTCGTCGGTCCCTTCACCGACTGGCTCGCCGGACACCCCACAGGCGTCACCGTGTTCGTCGCCGCGGCGATGGCCGTCAGCGGTGTCGTCCTCATTCTCGACCGGATCCTGGTCGTCGCCGCGCTCTACGGCCAACTGCTCATGCTGGTCTGCCTGGTGGTCATCCTCGTCAGCAGCGTGCCGCAGATCCTCGTGCTCGACGCCGCGTTCTTCGCCGCGGCCATTTACCTCCTCGTGCGGCACCGGCGCACACCGTCCCCGTCCACCACGGCAGGCGCACCTGCCGGTACGGACCACCAGACCTAAGGGCCACGCCATGTCCTTCACCGTTCCGCACAGCGAACTCGCACAGCTCGAAGACCGGGTTCGGACAGCACTCAGGACCACGGACGGCAGTGCCCTCGATGTGCTCGGGTACGGCGAAGTCACCCTGGTACTGAGACTCCGGAGCGCGGCCGGGACGTTCGCGTGCAAGCGCCTGCCGGTGTTCCCCGACCGCGAACGCTTCGAGCGGTACGAGACGGGCCTCGACGCGTATCTGCGAAGACTCGCGGACAGCGGCCTCGACGTCGCGGACACCGAGTTGTGGCACACCACGCTGCCGTCGGGGCGGGTCACGGCCTACTGCGTCCAACGCGAGCTGCCGCCGCACCGGTTGTGCTCCAGACTTCTGCACACCGAGGACGACATCTGGGCCAAGGACTTCTTCTCCCGGTTCCTCGACCAGGTCGACCGTGCCGTGGAGCCCACCCTCGGCCTGGACGCACAGGCCGCCAACTGGGTCGATGTCGGCGGCAAGTTGGTGTACCTCGATGTCACCACCCCGCTCATGCGTGACGCCCGTGGGCGTGAACTTCTGGATGTCCGGCTCTTCTTCAGTTCGCTGCCCTGGGTCCTGCGCGACGCCGTCCGGGTCTCGATGAGCAAGTCGATCTTCGACAAGTTCTACGAGACCCGCGGTGTCCTGCTGGACTTCCTCGGCAACCTGTACAAGGAACGGCTCCACGACCTCGTCCCGGTGTTTCTGGAACAGGCCAACGCCCGCCTGTCCCGGCCGATCACCGCGGAGGAAGTGGCCGCGTACTACCGGGACGACGCCCGGATGTGGGAACTCATCCAGCGTCTGCGTCAGGCCGACCGCTTCTGGCACCACAGGATCAGACGCCGCACCTACCCGTTCCTGCTGCCGCCGCGCGTGGAGCGCTGAAGGCCGGCGATGACGATCCCCTCGCCGCACCGCGTCGCCGCGCGCAGCCTCGACGACAGCCTGGCGCTCGATCCCTCGCGTCCCCTCGCCATCAGCCACGCCCGCGGCCCCCTGACCGTCGCCGTGGTGTCGATCGCCTGGCTGCGCGGACGCGACGACACGGACCGCGCGACGATCGGAGCCCGCCATCTGAGCGACGACGAGAGGGAGCAGGCGGCACAACTGCGGCTGGAAAAACGGCGCCTGGAATGGCTGGCAGGGCGCCTCGCCATCAAGCACAGCGTGTGCGCCTACCAGCAGCGGCACGCCGGCGTATCGGTGCGCCCCCGTGACATCACGGTCGGCGCCGTCGCGGACGGGCTCCGCGCCGGGAAGCCCACCGTCGACGCCCGTGTCGAGGTCGGCCTGTCCCACTCGGTGGACTTCGCCGTCGCCGTCTGCGGGCCGCGTACCGTCGGGATCGACGTCGAGCGCAGCAGCCAGGTGCCACCGCCGCTCGCGGAACTGCTCACGCGGCCTCCGGAGATCGCGGCGGATCCCCGGCTCGGGGGAGTGGGCGCCATGCCGCTGCCCCTGCGGTGGGCCTGCAAGGAGGCGGTCCTCAAGCACTTCGGCTTCGGCCTGCGCGTCGACAGCCGCGAGGTGCGGCTCACCCAGTGGTGGCCCGACGGCCGGTTCGCATGGCGAGCGGGGCCGGAACTGCGCCGTCACGCACCCGCGGCCGACGGTGCCCGTTTCGACAGCTGGGCCCGGGAAGTCGACGGATACGCCCTGGCACTCGTGTGGCAGTAGGGAGACCGGACCGTGACCAGTTCACCCACCTCGACGCCTCGGCAGCCCGCCGCGGAACACCGACCGTCCTTCGAGCACGCTCTGTACGAAGCGGCCGGCATCGCCGCGCTCGGTCCGTCGTCGCACAACTGCCAGCCCTGGGGCGTCGCATGGCCCACCGGTCGCGGCGCGCGCCGGGCGGCGGAACGGCTCGTCGACGAAGCGCACGGCGGCAGCGCCGAGGCTGCCGCCAGGATCTCCGGTGTGACCAGCGCCGATGGAAACGAAACGGACGAGTATGTGATCCTGGCCCTCGACCGGGAGCGTGAGCTGACTTCCCTTCCCGCGCACGCCGTCGAGATGCTGATCAGCTGCGGCGCGTACCTCCAGATCCTGTTGCGCGCCCTGGCCGCCCAGGGATGGTCGACGGACCGCGTCCGATTCGTCGAACCACTCGCCGGCGAACGGAGGAGCGGGACCCGTGACGCGTGCCGCTCGCTCGGTGACACCTGGCCGGTGTCATGGTCACCCCTGTGTGTCGTCCGGCTGCGCCGCACGGACGAGGCTTCCGGTTCTCTCGCCGGGCTCCGCCGCACCGCCCTGGCCCGACGGACCAACCGCGCTCCCTACCGCCCCGACGCGGTCGAACCAGCCGTCCTGGACGGCCTCTGCGCCCCGCCGGCAGGTGCCGCCGAGGGCGCGGACGTCACCGTCCGGCATCTCGTGGCCGACAGCGAACGGGAGGTCTTCGCCGGCTTCGTGGCCCGCCACGGGGGACGCGACTTCAGTCATCGACAGGCTTGGCGCGAAACGTATTCCTTCGTGCGCCGCGACGCGGCCGAGGCCGAGGAGCGTGGCGACGGCTTTCCCCTCAGCCAACTGTTCGGGCCGATGCCGACGCCCCGTCGCCTCGCCCTGCGCGTCGCGCTGGCCCCCACCACGATGAGTGTGCTCCGGTACGCGGGCTACCACCGTCTGCTCGCCCGCCAACTGGCCCGCGTCGTCAGGCAGACGCCGGCCGTCGTCGCCATGGGTTTCGCGGACCCGGCACCCGGCGTCGAAGCCACCGTCCGCGGCGGAGCCCGCCTCGCTGAGTACTGGTCGCGCGCCACGGATGCGGGGCTTGTGCTGCACCCCGTCAGCGTGGTACTTCAGCACGACGACGTACGAACGGAGTTGCAGGACCGGCTGGGACTGCCGGGCCGGACCTTCTTCGTGAGCAGATTGGGGCGCCCTCTCACAGATTTCCCGCGGTCACCACGTCGGACCGGTGCCCGTGCTGTCCGCACGATCTGACACGTTGTCCAAGCTTCTCTTGAAATTCTCCCGAGTGTTGTCAGGCCCATCCACCAATTCCGGACACATAAGGCGTGAGGTTACTCGGGGGTAAAAATTCTCGGACCTCAAAGGGCCGTGAGAGTGTCTCCTTTATGTTACCCTGCATTTTTTGTGCGGCCTCGATCTTGCGAGACCGATAAGCAGCGAAGGTCTCCTGGAACACGCAGGGTCGCGTCAATCTCAGGGGAGGAACGAACCTTGCACTGCTCTCGGCGAACGGGCCTTGATGCCACTCATCGTTTCGCGCGGACGACCTACCCGATCACCGAGCGATGAGCGTCCACCGACGGAGGTCGGGACACCGGGCCGTGCGGGACGACTGGTCGGCCTCTCCGGCATGCGCCGCCCCGGGCGGTGGTGCCGGGCGCGGGATCCGTGTGCTGCTCTGCTGCGAGGGATCGATCGTGGCGGCCGGTATGCGGGCCCTGTTGGATCAGCAGCCGGACATCGTTGTCATCGGTTATGCGAGCGGGACGGACAGCGAAGCCGCCGCCGCCGACTCGACGCCCGATGTGACCGTGGTGGTGGCCCCCGCCCTGACCATGGAGAACGAGCGGGAGCTGGCCGCTCTCGCGGCGCTGACCAAAGTCATCCACATCACCAGGGCCGAGAGCGTCAGCCGCTCGATCGAGGTGCTGCGTCTCGGGGTCCGTGCCGTTCTCGCACCCGACACCTCCGCCGACGAATTGATCCATGTCCTGCGGACGGTCAGCGTGGGCAGCACGATGGTCATCCCCGAGGCGGCCCGCAGGAGCCTCGACCATCTGCCGCGGCGTCAGGCGTCCGCACTCGCCGCGAGCGTCGTCCCCTCGCTGACCCCGCGGGAGACCGAGGTGATCGTCCTCCTCACCCAGGGAAAGTCGAACGCGGAGATAGCGGAGAAGTTATCGATTTCCACGGCGACGGTTCGCTCCCACGTTCACCATTTACTGAGGAAGCTGGGCGTCGGAAGTCGCGCCCAGGCTGTGGCCGTCGCCTACGAGACCGGACTCATGGCAGCCATTGAACGGAATTCAAAAGACTCGGGCCGAAGCTGACGGGCCGAAATTGAACGCCTTTCGACTTCCTACGACGCGTTCGCTATTCGCGCGCGATAACCGTCTCCGATACGGTCGCCCACCGTATCGGACACGACCTCGGCCATCTGGTCGAAGTCGGAGACCAGCTTTCGAAAGGGTGGGCTCAGCATGTCGTGCTCGAAGTCCGCGAGGCTGGACACCTCGATGATTTCGAAGTAGGCGGGGGCGCCGGTGCCGGCGTCCGAGACGGTCCCGGTGCCGGCGTGTTCGTCCACCGTCGGCCCGAGAGAGCGCTGGACGCTGAACGACAGGACACTCGGCAGCTCGGGGCACGCGGCGTAGTCGACGTCCCGTACCCACCTCTCGAAGCGGTCCGGTGCCACACCGTCGAGTAGACGGATACGGTGAACAATGATCGTCATGGTGTACTCCGTTCCGGCCCGGACACGGTGACCGGGCCGATGAGTGGTTGCCGGAGCAATCGGTGTGTCAGCGCCGCCCGGCCCGGCGACGGCTGCCGCTCAGTCCCAGCGCCCGCACGATGTTGTTCTTCTGGATCTCGTTGGTGCCGGAGAAGATCCGTGCGGGAAGCGCGTCACGCAACAGCGTCTCGGCCTCCCCTTCGAGGACGCCGAGCGCACCGCGCACCTGAATCGCGTCGAGCCCCAACTGCACGGCGGCCTCGCTGACGGCCAGCTTCGCCAGCGCGGGTGCCACCTCGTCCTCGGCACCTCGCGAAAGCCCCCACGCGGCCTTGTACAGCAGGAGCCGGGCGGACTCCAGCCGCAGGGTCATATCGACGAGGCGATGGCCCACCGCCTGGAAACTGCCGATGGGCGCGCCGAACTGCTCACGTTCTCCGGCGTAGTTGACCGTCGACTCCAGGACACGCTGCATGGCGCCGAGGTAGGCCGCGAAGAGACAGGTGCGCTCCCACTTCATGGAGGAGGTGAACACACTCGCCCCCGCGCCCCGGGCCCCGAGCACATCGGCCGAAGGCACCACACACCCGTCGAAGCGCACATCGGCTGTCGGAGAGCCTCGCAGGCCGACCTTGGTGTAGGGCGGTCCCACGCTGAGCCCGGGGGTATCCGCCTCGACGACGAACGCCGTCAGACCGAAGAAGCCACGGCCCGGTTCGGTCGCCGCCTGCACGACGAAGACATCGGCGACGGGCGCGTTCGTGGTGAAGGACTTGCTGCCGCGGAGCACATAGTGGTCGCCCCGGAACTCGGCGCGCGTGCGCAGGTTCAGCGCGTCCGAACCCGCCTCGGGTTCGGTGATGGCGTGCGCCGCGATGCGCTCTCCCGAGCAGAGCGCCGGCAGCAGACGCCGCTTCTGCTCCTCCGTACCGAACTCCACGATCGGCATGAGGGACGCGAACAGATGCGCGGCGACGGAGAAGGCGAAGCCGGTGTCGGAGGAGCCGTATCCGAGGGCCTCCATGACCGCTGACCCGGCGACCGCGTCCAGGCCACTGCCCCCGTAAGCCGCGGGGACGACGCCACCGACCACGCCCTGTTTGCCGGCGAGCAGCCAGCGCCTGCGGAACTCGTCGGCGTCGAAGGCCGCGCCGGTCTCCTCGCCCCGGCCGGTCAGCTCGCGGCGGGCGAACGCCACGATCATGGCGCGCATCTCCTCCACGTCCGGGTCGAACTCGAAGTTCATCGTGATCCGTCCGTGTGCTCGGTGTTCTCGATGTGCCCCATGCGCTCCTCGTGTTCTTCGACGAGTACGTGATAGTTGATGCCGCCCGTGCCGAACGAGCTGACCGCGGCGCGCCTCGGCTGCCCGGACCGCGCGACCCATGGCGCGGGCTCGGTCGGGACCACGGCGGGAACGGCGGCCAGATCGAGCGCCGGATTGAGGGTGTGCAGGTTGGTGTTGGGCGGCAGGGTCCGCGCCCGCATCGCCAGCAGCGTGCGCAGGAGTCCGGCGCTGCCCGCGGCGGCGAAGGTGTGGCCGTAGAACGACTTCGCCGACCCGATCTCCAGCGGACGTGCCCGCGGCGCCCTGCCGTAGACCTTCGCGATCGCCGCGATCTCCACCCGGTCCCCCACCTTGGTGCCGGTGCCGTGCGCCTCCAGGTAGTCGACCGCCGAGGGGTCGAAGTCGACCTGGGCGAAGGCCCGTTCCATCGCGCGTGCCTGCCCTCCGGCATCGGGCGCGATCAGCGACTTGGCGTCGTTGGACGCTCCGACGCCCCGCACGAGACCGAGGATGTCGTCGCCGTCGCGCAGCGCGTCACCGTAGCGCTTGAGCAGGAACAGACCGCAGCCGTCGCCCGGAGTGAAGCCGTCGGCGCCCGCGTCGAACGGTGCGTTCCCGCTGTGCGACAGCAGGCCGAGGGCGGAGCAGAGGACCATGTCCCGGGCGTTGCACGCCAGCTCGACGCCGCCGGCGATCGCGAAGTCGACGGTCCTGGCGCGGAGCGCGCCGACTGCCATGTCGATCGCCGCGAGGGAGGAGGCGCAGGCCGCCTCCACGGCGAGGGGGACCGCGTCGAGCCCGTACTCGTTGGCGAGGAGAGCGGCGATCCCGCTGGCCAGGCAGCCGTCGAGCAGATCCGGCGGTACGGGCCCGTCCACGGGGCCCACGTGCTCGCGCAGGGAGGTGAGGAGCGACTTCCTCTGGAGCGGGGACAGGCCGTCGAGGGCGTCGAGACGAGTGACCGTGTCCTCCAGATCCCGCAGGGAGGACTCGGCGTTCATACGGCGTTCGCGGGTCAGGCCCAGGCTGCTGCCGACGGCGACCAGTCCGCGACCGTTCGTCGCGCCCCCGCCGTACGTCCGTGTGCCGGTCGTGTGCGGCTGCGGACCGCGCCCGGCGAGGAGCTGGGCGGCGACAGCGAGGGCCAGACGCTGCGCGCCGTCCATGGAGGCGTGGCGCGAGGGAGCGATCCGCAGACCGGGGGGCGGATCGGTCGGTGGCGTCGTATGACCGCCCTGGTCGGTGTAGCTGTGGGTGAGGCTCAGGGCGCCGGGGGCGTAGTACAGGTCCCGGTCGAGGGCGGTCTCCGGCACCGGACCGATCCGGCTGACGCCCGAGCGGATGGCCTGCCAGAAGCTCTCCGCGTCGGGCGAGTCCGCGAACCACCCCGCCAGTCCCACCACCGCGATCGGCTCGGTGTCCGGCGCCGTGTTCCCGACCGCGTACCGCGGCGCCGGTCCGTCCCCCGGCAGCCGGGTCAGCCGTACGGCCCCGGCGGCCGGCGCCCGGCGGCGCGGGGCCGTCCCGTCGTGCTCTTCGAGTACGAGGTGGCAGAGCGTTCCGGTGAGGGAGGCACCGTGCACGGTCGCACGACGCGGCTGTCCCCCGTCGCCCGGCGGCCACGGTTCGCCCGCGCCGGCCAGCCGCAGCGGTGTGCCGGAGCGGGCGAACTCCGCCGCGCCGTCCGGTTCCCGCTGGGGCGGGATCCTGCGGTGGCGCAGCGCGAGCGCGACCTTGCTGACAGCGGCGACTCCCGCGTTGGCGAAGGTGTGTCCGAGCCGGTCCTTCACACTTCCGACGGCCACCGATCCGGCGGCGGCGCCCTCGTGGAGCGCGGCGAGCGCCGCCAGCTCCGCCCGGACCTCCCGGGCGACACCGGAGCCGACGCACTCCACGTACTGGATCGTCTCCGCGCGCACCGCCGCCGCACTCAGTGAGCCGGCGGCCGTCGAGTGGCGGAGTCCCACGGAGAGCGAAGAGGCGAAGGGGCCCGGACGGGGGTCGTGACGCAGCGAGCAGTCGAGGATCGTGGCGTAGATCCGGTCGCCGTCGCGTACAGCGGTGGACAGGCGCTTCAGCAGCAGCGATCCGACGCCCTCGCCGAGCACGAAGCCGGAACCGTCCGCCGCGAAGGGACGGCTCGCGGGGGAGATGAGCCCCTTGGCGTCGAGGGCCCTGGTGAACAGCGGGCTCTCACGGCGCTGGCCGGCGACGACAAGCACCGCGTCCGACAGACCGCCGCGGAGATGGTGCACGGCCTGGGCGACACCCGCGTACGAGGTCGCGTCCGTGGACTCCATCGCCAGGGTCCTGCCGCGGAACTTGAAGGCTGTCGCGATACGCGCCGGGATCGTGCTCGCCATCTCACCGACCCGGTCGTGCGGGGAGCCGGTGAGGCGCCGGGCCAGGAGCAGCCGCAGTTCCTCGGCGGCCCGCCGCGCGCTGTCGGAGCCGGCGCCCGCGGAGAGGGCCGCGCGCTCGACCTCCCGGACATAGCGACTCGCCTCGACGCGCAGCGCGTTGGCGTGCTGGCGGTCCAGACCGAAGCATGTGCCGGTGATGACATCCGTTCGCTCAACGGGCAGAACGCGCTCGGGGTGCCCCGCGTCCGCCAGACACTGCCGGGCGGCCTCAAGCATGAGGATCTGCATGCGGGCCATGGAACGTGCCTGGGCCGGGGGAATTCCAAAACGCGCGACGTCCACTTTTATGTCATCGAGGCCCCGGGCGGCACGGGAGGCCGCCGTGACGGGAAATTCGTCATTCACCAATTGCCAGTACTCTTCGGGTCCTTGCACACCCGGGTACAGAGCGGCGATACCCACGATGGCCACGGGCTCCTGAGTAATGGTGTGCTCCCCTCGCCCCAATACCGAATCGGACCGCATAACAGGTGGAGACTCCCGCTGGTTGGCGTCGGCTGACACGTCGGAAATTCCAGGAAGGTGCGGTCCCGCGCGTCAGTTTCCGGCAGCCGCGGGCTCCCGCCGGCCTGGCATGACCGCGGACGGGAGTGTCAGTGACGGGTCCTGGGCGAGGATCTCCGTGTGACGGCGCTGGAGCAGCGCGCCCGGCCGGATACCCAGCTCCTCGTCCAGCCGCCTCCTGGCCCACTGGAACAGCACCAGGGCCTCACCCTGCCGACCGGTCCGGTACAGAGCCAGCATGAGCAGCTCACAGAACCGCTCGCGCAGCGGGTACCGGGCGACGAGCTGACGGAGCTCCGCGATCGCGCCCGCGTCATCCCCCACCGCCAGATAGGCGCTGACCAGGTTCTCCCAGGCCGTGAGCCGGCGCTCGTCGAGAAGGGCGGCCGCGCCGCGGGCGCGCAGCCCGTCACCGGCGTCGAGCAACGCGGGCCCCTGCCAGAGTCCGAGCGCCTGTTGCAGCAGCTCCAGCGCGCGTTCCGGACGGACGGACAACTCGGCGGCCCCTCGCGCGGCCAGATCGAGAAACCGATTGCTGTCGACGCGCTCGGGCGGCACTTCGAGAAGGTATCCGTTGTGTACGGCCCGCAGGACGGAGGCTCCCTGACTCTGGTGAGCGGAGCCGACGATCACCTTGCGCAGCCGCGTCGCATGCGCCTGCAGGGCGTTTCGGGTGTTGCCCACCATGTGCCCGGACCACAGTTCGTCCGTCAGGTCCTCATTCGATACGGCTCGGCCGGCCTCCAGCGCGAGAAGAGCGAGAAATGCCCGTACCTTGTTGGCGCGTATGGTGTGATGCTCGCCGTTCGCACTTATCGACACAGGGCCCAGAATATTGATCTGCAAGCTCTTCCCCCGTTGTGTGCTGCGTTATGGCGAGGTAGGCGTGAAAACGCACGCCGTCGGGAAAGCGCGGCCGGCGTTTCTGCGGTGCAGTATTTCAGTACTGCCGGCGCATGTCATCGGTCAGCCGGTCGATTTCCCCCCTCCATGGACGGTCGAGTTCAGAGGTGTGGTCGTCTCAGCCTTGCGTTGAGAACGGCACGGACGGGAGTCAACGAAAGGTGGACTCCAGGGGGAGTGCGGAGGGGCGCCACCTCCACCCTTTGGACGACCGCCGGCGGGGCCGGGCGGATGTCCGGCCCCACGGGCATGTCCGCGTCCGTGCCGCCGGTACGCGGAGCGGGGCCGGGGCTGCGCTCCGAATGCCGTATTTCGTGCTGATGTGCGATGGCTCATACCAGGGCGGGATGCTCTGTGGGGAAGTTCGTCAACTGCCCACCGCGAGGGAACGCTTGGCGACTACCGTGTGTGCTCGGTGATCAACGGAGGGCTGAGGCGGTACGCGCGGACCCCGCCGCTGCGCCATTTCCGGACATCAGCACGACGCCGCTTTCTGGGGCCCCACGTAGTACCGAGGACACTCATGTCTCACCTTCGCGCACCCGTCGCGCGGCCGGAACGCCGCGAGGGCGGGCGGCACGGCCGGCCGGGCTCCCGCTCGCTGTCGTCCCTCGTCAAGACGGAGCCGACGGCCCCGCCCGACACCCGCATACGCCCTCAGCTCATGCGGACCGCGGTGCTCCCCGCGATAATCGCCGCGCTGAGCGGCGCGACGGCCGTGGTCGTCGTCCTGCGCACCACCGCGGCGGAACCCACCGCCGAGATCTGGACCGCGCTGTTCGGCACCGCGCTGCTCGCCCTCGCGGCCGTCGCCGCCGCCGCGCTCGGCGCGGAACGTACCGCCAAGTCCCTCCTCGGACGCTGCGAGGCGCTGCGCCGCTCCAACGCGCGGGGACAGGCCGAGCTGCGCGCCGTACTGGAGCTGCTCCGGCGCGGCGAGCCGGTGGCCGCGCGCCGCCCCCCGCCCCCCGGGGCCGAGCCCGGTGCGGGCGAGGAGGACGAGTTCGACCTCCTCGCGCGGGAGCTGACCCGCTCCCAGGCCGTCGCCGTCGGCGCGGTGGTGCAGGCGTCCCGGCTGTCCAGCAGCGTCGGCAACGAGCAGAAGGTGGAGGTCTTCGTCAATCTGGCCCGCCGGCTCCAGTCGCTCGTCCACCGCGAGATCCAGCTGCTCGACGAGCTGGAGAACCAGGTCGAGGACCCCGAGCTGCTCAAGGGCATCTTCCACGTCGACCATCTCGCCACCCGGATCCGCCGCCACGCCGAGAACCTCGCCGTGCTCGGCGGCGCGGTCTCCCGGCGGCAGTGGAGCCGGCCGGTCGCCATGACGGAGGTGCTGCGCTCGGCCATCGCCGAGGTCGAGCAGTACCCGCGGATCAAGCTCGTGCCGCCGATCGACGGCACCCTGCGCGGCCACGCGGTCGCGGACGTCATCCATCTGCTGGCCGAACTCGTCGAAAACGCCACGCTGTTCTCCTCCCCCCACACCCAAGTCCTGCTCCGGGCCCAGCATGTGACGGCGGGGCTCGCCATCGAGGTGGAGGACCGCGGCCTCGGTATGCCGGCCGACGAGCAGAAGCGGATGAACAGCCTGCTCACCGACCCCGATCAGGTCAATGTGGCCCATCTGCTCCAGGACGGGCGGATCGGGCTCTTCGTCGTGTCGGCGCTGGCGCGCAGACACGGGATCGCGGTGCGCCTCCAGTCCAATATCTACGGCGGCGTCCAGGCCGTACTCGTCCTGCCGCAGTCGCTTCTCGGCTCCGACCGCACCGAGCAGGGCGATCAGGGCGTACGGGGCGCACAGGCCGTCCCGGGCGCGCGCTATCCGGTCGCGCCCGCCGTGCCGCCGGCCACCCCGCCGACGACCGCACCCCCGGCCACGCCTCCGACCGCGCCGCCGGTCCCGCCCGTACCGCCTCGGCGCTCCCCGGCGCCCGCGCCCCCGCAGCCGCAGTCCTCGCCGCAGCCCCAGCCCCAGCCTCCGCGTCGGCCCGTGCCCGGTGAGCCCGCCGGGGACGGCACGATCGAGAGCGCCGGCAGCCGGCCCCGGCTGCCCCGCCGCCGCGGCCAGGAGCACCTCGTACCGCAGCTGCGCGACGCCCCGGTGCCGCCGCCCGCCGGGGAGACCGCCCTCCACGACCCCGGCCTGATGGCCGCCTTCCAGCGCGGTATCGGCCTCGCCGAGTCCCAGCCCGCGCCCCGCGCGGATCCCCGGGCGGACCGCGCGGCCCCCCGCCACGAACGCCCCGCGGACCCCCTTCCGGGACCGCGGGGCCGCGACACCACCCCCACGACAAAGGAGTAGACACACCATGGCGAGCGACGTTCCCACCGGCCATGCCTCGGACCTCGACTGGCTGCTGAGCGGCCTGGTCCAGCGCGTCCCCTTCACCCGCAGCGCCGTGCTGCTCTCCTCCGACGGCCTGGTGAGATCCCTGCACGGCATGGACGCCGACAGCGCCGACCACATGGCCGCCCTCGCCTCCGGCCTCTACTCCCTGGGCCGCAGCGCCGGAGCGCGTTTCGGCGACGGCGGCGAGGTCCGCCAGGTCGTGGTCGAGCTGGACTCCACCCTGCTCTTCGTCTCGACCGCCGGATCGGGCACCTGTCTCGCCGTGCTGGCGGGCCGCGAGGCGGACGCGGCGGTGCTCGGCTACGAGATGGCGATGCTGGTCAAGAGCGTACGGCCGTATCTGGCCACCCCGCTCCGACAGGGCGCCGGTGCCGCACCGAGCGCCACGGGCCGCTGACCGTGCCGCTCCCGACGGACGGGCCGTGGCTCGACGACGCGGCCGGCCGGCTCATCCGGCCGTACGCCGTGAGCGGGGGCCGGACCCGGCCGACGGCGGCGCTGGATCTGCTGACCCTGGTGATGTCCACGGGATCGGTGCCCGCGACACATCTCGGTCCCGAGCACGCCCAGGCCGTCGGGCTCTGCCAGGGACCGACCTCCGTCGCGGAGATCGCCGCGCATCTGCGGCTGCCCGCGACGGTCACCAAGGTCCTGCTCTCCGATCTGGTGGACTGCGGAGCGATCGCCGCGCGGCCACCGGACAGCTTCGACAACCCCACCGACCGTTTCCTGCTGGAGGCAGTGCTCGATGGCCTACGACGACAGCTCTGATCCGTCCCTCGCGCCGACCACACTCCCCGAGCCCTTCCCCACCGCGCTGAAGGTCCTGGTCGCGGGCGGCTTCGGGGTCGGCAAGACCACCTTCGTCGGAGCGGTCAGCGAGATCGCGCCGCTGAGTACGGAGGAGCTGCTGACCCAGGTCAGCGCGGCCACCGACGATCTGACGGGGGTCGAGGCCAAGACCTCCACCACGGTCGCCATGGACTTCGGCCGGCTGACGCTCGACGAGCGCCATGTGCTCTATCTCTTCGGCACCCCCGGCCAGGAACGGTTCTGGTTCATGTGGGACGAGCTGTCCCGGGGAGCGCTCGGCGCGGTCGTGCTCGCCGACACCCGGCGGCTCGAATACTCCTTCTCGGCCGTCGACTTCTTCGAACAGCGCGGTATCGGATTCGTGGTCGCGGTCAATGAGTTCGACGGCTCGTACCGGTACGAGCCCGAGGAGGTCAGGGCGGCGATAGACCTCAATCCCGAGGTGCCCATCGTGCTCTGCGACGCGCGGATCGCCAGCTCCGGTATCCAGACCCTGGTCACACTCGTCCAGCATCTGATCACCGCCTCGCCCCCGCCCCTCCTCGCACCGGAGCACGCCCCATGACCCGGATATCCCCGACCGACGGAGCCCGCGCATGACCTACGACCCGCTCGGCCGGCTGCTGCTCACGCCCGTCGACCAGGAGGCGCCGGACCGCGTCGTCCGGCTGCGCGGACTCGGCCTCGGGGAGCGCGCCGAGCCCGCCCTCGACGCGTTCGCCGGGGAGATGGCGCGGCGGACGGGCGCTCCGTACGCGATGGTCAACTTCATTGACGAGAACCGGCAGTTCTTCGCGGGGCTGCACGCGCCGCCGGGCGGTGGCCGGGGGGAGCGGAGCGGCTGGGACGGACGAGGCGAGTGGGGTGAGTGGGACGAGCGGGGTGAGCAGGGCGGGTGGAGTGACCGGTTCATGGCCCGGGACCACGGCTTCTGCCCCTATGTGGTGGTGCGGCGCAAGGCGCTGGTCCTGGAGGACGTACGGGACTTCCCCCGGTTCGCCGGGAACGCGCTGGTCGACGAGGTCGGCATCCGCTCGTACCTCGGCGCGCCGCTCATCGACCGGACCGGTCTGGCGCTGGGCACGGTCTGTGTCGCCGACACCGAGCCGCGCCGGTGGGGGCGGGCCGGACTCGACACGATCAAGACGTTCGCGGCGGAGCTGATGGCGCAGATCCGGCGGCGGGAGGACGGTCTCGGCTGAGCCCCCGGCGGCCGGCCGATCGGGCATCCGATGCATCTCGAATATGGGATAGCCTGTCGAATATGAGAGAAAGCCCCGACGGGTCCTCCGGCGAGCCCATGTCCGATCCCCTCGACGCACTGCTGGCGACCCGGCTCGCCGAGCTGCGCGGCGAGCACCGCTGGTCGCTGGACGAGCTGGCGAGCCGCAGTGGAGTGAGCCGCTCCACGCTGTCGCGCGCCGAGCGCGGCGAGATCAGCCCGACCGCGTCGCTGCTCGGCCGGCTGTGCGCGGTGTACGGGCGCACGATGTCGCAGCTGCTCAGCGAGGTCGAGGCGGAACCGGACCGGCTGGTCAGGGCGGCGGACCAGACCGTATGGACCGACGCGGCCTCCGGCTTCGTACGGCGTTCGGTCTCGCCGCCGGGGGCCGGGCTGCGGGCCGAAGTGGTCGAGGGCACACTGCGGGCCGGCGCGGACGTACCGTACGAGCGGCCCCCGGTGCCGGGCATGGAACAGCATGTGTGGGTCCTGGACGGCACGCTCGAATTCACGGTGGGGCGCGAGGCCCATCTGCTGCACGCGGGCGACTGCCTGCGCACCAGGCTCTGGGGCCCGACCCGGCTGCGCTGTCCGGGGCCCGGCCCGGTCCGGTACGCGATCGTGGTGGTGCGGCCATGAGGCGCGAGGTTGCCGGGCTCTCCGCCGAGGAACTGCTCGCCGCCGCCGACGCCCTCGGTGAGCTGCTGACCGACGCGGTCGCGGGCGGCGCCTCCGTCGGATTCCTGGATCCGCTGGACCGGGCGACCGCGGCGCAGTGGTGGCGGGACCGGGTGCCGGCCGTACGGGAGGGACGGCTGTCCGTGCGGGTCGCCCGGGAGGCGCCGCCGGAGGGAGGGAGCGCGGGGGACGCCGGCGGGGGCCCGGGGCGGATCGTGGGGTGCGTCATGGTGACGTACGCGGACAAGGCCAACGGCCGTCACCGCGCCGAGATCGGCAAGCTGCTCGTCCACCGCGACGCGCGGGGACGCGGGACCGGGCGAGCGCTGCTGGCCGCCGCGGAGGAGGCGGCGGCCCGCTCCGGTGTGACGCTGCTGCTGCTCGACACCGAGACCGGCAGCCCGGCCGAGACGCTGTACCGCTCGGCGGGCTGGACGGCGGTCGGGGTGGTCCCGGGACACGCGGCGGACCCGGGCGGGACGCTCCGGGCGACGACCTTCTTCTACAAGGACGTCGGGGCGACGGCGCGCCCCGGCACCACCGTCTCCGTCTCCGGCACCGAGGTCAGGGGCGCTCCAGCCAGCCCCTGATGAACGCGGCCTGTCCCGCGTGCTGGAGGTCGTCTGAGACCACACTCACCAGCCGCACGCCGAGGGTGACCGGCGGGCTCCACCCCTCGTCGACCACCCGCCCGAGGTCCGTGTCCCGCAGCGCGCCGAGATGGGCGACCGTACGGTCGTGGACGGCGTCGTGGTACGAGAGGAGCGACTCGGCGGTGAGCCCGGCACCGCCGAGCGCGGCGACGTCCTCGGCGGAGTGCGCGTATCCCGTGGCGCGCGGGGAGAACGGCAGCGCGAAGCGCTCCGCCCACTTCCCCGCCGTCCACACCTGCTCCGTACCGGTGGCGTCGGCGAGATGGTCGTCCTGGACCCGGGTGAGATGCCAGACGAGCCACGCGATCGAGTTGGCGCCGTCGTCGACGCGTACCGCCAGCTCATCGGGGGAGAGACCGTCCACCGTGTCATGGACGATCTCGCGGATCCGGCCGAAGGCGTCGATGAGCAGGTCGGTGCTCGCGGTCATGGGGCGCTCCCCTCGTGGTCCGGGTCACTTTTTCTCTGCGTGCGTGGTCACTCTGCCTGCGTGGTCACTTCTCAGGGTCCCTCGCGGGGGCCGCGAGGGCGCGGCGTGCGGGGCGAGGCGGTCAGCGCGCGAGGAACGTCGTGATCCGCTCCCGCAGCGACCTCGGGTCGAGTCCGTGCCCGGCGAGGTGATCGGCCAGTTCCCCGTACGCGCGCAGCTCACGGCGGGCGACCCCGAGCCCCAGCACCCGGTGCGGTGTGGTGGGGAGGGCGTCGTTGGCGGCGGCCGTGGAGGTCCCGGCGAGATACGGCTCCACGAGGACGACATCCGCCGCGTCCCCGGTGAGCGCGGCGACGGCCCGGCGCAGCGCCTCGCCGTCGAAGGGCCGTACGGTCGTCGCGTACAGGACGGTGGTGTCCAGGCCCTCCGTCGCGGCCAGCACGTTGTCCAGCATCGGACCGACGGCGATCACCACCGCGCCGCGCCCCTCGCGGACGGTGGCGAAGCCGGCCCTGAATCCGGTTCCGGTGCCGGTACCAGTCCTGCCTTCGGCCGGGATCAGCGGCCGGGCGCGCGAGTTGCTCTGGAGCGAGAGCCGTACGTAGTCCCGGCCGTCCCCGGCGGCGGCGTGCCGCAGCAGCGCCTCGGCCTCGTCCGGGTGGCCCGGCACATGCACCGCCCAGCCGTCGAGTGTGTCCATGAGCGCGACATCGCCCGGCGCCATATGGGTGAAGCCGCCGGCCGGCCAGTCGTACGAACCACCGGCGCTGACCAGCACACCGCCCACGCCCTGATGGCCGAAGTCCAGTTTCACCTGCTCGAAGGGGCGCTCGACCAGGAAGGCGGCGAAGGTGTGCACGATCGGGCGCACCCCGGCGAGCGCGAGTCCGCCACCGACCCCGATCAGCAGCTGCTCGCGGATTCCGACGTTGATCAGCCGGTCGGGATGGCGCCGAGCGGCCTCGTCAAAGCCGTCCCGGCTGATCTCGGCCAGGACGACGGCGAGCCGGGGGTCCTCGTCCAGCAGTCGGGTGGCGGTGGCGATGAAGCGGTCACGCATGGTGTCCATGGCGGTGTCTTTCGGGTCGGTCGTGGGCGCGGACGGGTGTGGGCGCGGACGGTGTGGGGGTGTGGACGGTGTGGGGTGGACGGCGGTACGGCGTTCAGGACGGGGACTTGGGCTCGACCCGGGCGACGACGGCCCGGGGCCGGCCGGGGTGGGGCGCGGTGAAGGCCGCGTACATCGCCTCGTGGTCCCGGCCGTCGACGGTCTCGGCCGACCAGCCGGCCGCCTCGAAACGGGAGGCGATACCGCCGGGCCAGCCGTGGGTCGCGGAGGAGTTGTCGATCACCAGGGTGTGCAGCTGTTCGAGCCCGGCGGGGCCCGCGTAGGCGATCGCCTCGTGATTGCTGCCCTCGTCCAGCTCGGCGTCCCCGATCAGCACCCAGACCCGGGGCCCGGCGAGCCCTCGCGCCCGTAGCCCCAGCACACTGCCCACGGCGAGCGGCAGCCCGTGCCCGAGCGAACCGCTGCCGATCTCCACACCGGGCACCAGGGTGCGGTCGGGATGGTGGCCGAGCGGCGAACCGTACGAGCCGAACCCCGGCAGCAGCTCCTCGGCGAAGAACCCCTTGGCGGCGAGGACCGCGTAGTACGCCATCGGCCCATGCCCCTTGGACAGCAGAAACCGGTCCCGCCCCGGAGCGTCGGCCTCGGCCGGTGAGACCCGCAGCACCCGGTCGTACAGCACCCAGAGCGCGTCCAGGGTCGAGGTCGCGGCGGGGCCGTGCTTCTCGGCCCCCGTCATCAGGGCCATCAGCCGGGCCGGCTCGGCCGGGACGGAGGACGTGCCGGACGTGCCGGACGTGGAGGGCATCACTTTCGGTGTCATGTGTTTCACCGTGCAACCTCAACCGGACTTGAGGTCAAACCCCGCCCCGCCCGGAAAGCGGTTCGTGATCACCACCCGGAGTGCGGTATTGTTCTCATGCGCGTTCAGGCCGGGGAAACCGCAGGTCAGACGGGCATCGGGACGTGGCGCAGCTTGGTAGCGCACTTGACTGGGGGTCAAGGGGTCGCAGGTTCAAATCCTGTCGTCCCGACTTGTGTTTTCGCAGGTCGCAGGCGGTATCGGAGAAATCCGGTACCGCCTTTTCGTGTGTTGTCCCCGGTCCGCGCTCCGGGCGTCGGCCGGGTGGCGCCGACGAAGGCGGGGGTGGCGCTCGGCGGCGGTCCGGTGTTCGCGTTCGTCGGCGGGTGTGGCATCGCGGGCCGGGGGTGTCGTGGGGGAACGAACACGTCGACGTCGGGTGGGACTCCGTCATTCGGTGGCCAACTGGCGCAAGGAAGTGCCTTCCTGCCCAATTCCCCTGTCCCGCAAGGTCTCTTGTCGTCGAATTGCCGATCTTCCATATCCAGATCGCCCGCGGTGTGGTTAGTGTTCGAACAGAGCCAACTCGCCGGTAACCCCGGCGACGGCTCGCGTTCGGCTGTCCCCCCATGCCGGACCGTCACCCCCCCCCACCGCTTCGACGGCGAAGCGCAGAGACCGCCGCTCCGCCATGTCCGGACGCGGTGCACGAAAGGCATTCCTTGCGTACTTCTCGTGATGTCAGACGAAAGCTCATATCCCTCACCGCGGTGTCCGCGACGCTGCTCTCCGGCACCGTCGTCGCCTCCCTGGCGCTGACCGGCCCGGCCGCCGCCGAGCCGGCCGCCGAGAGTCCCGCGCCGGCCGCCGCCCCCGTCGCCGAGCGGCTGATCGTCGGCTACCGGTCCGGTGCCACCGAGGCCAGGTCGAACGCCGCGGCCGCCGCCGACGCCGAGGCCAAGGGCGTCGGGAGCGACGCCGACCAGGGCTTCCAGCGCAGGCTGGGCACCGGTGCCGCGCTGGTCGACCTGGGAACGGGGGTCAGCAAGAGCGAGGCCGCCGAGGTCATCTCCCGGTACCGGGCGGACCCGCAGGTCGCCTATGTCGTGCCGGACCGGCTGAACACACTGCAGGCGGACCCCAACGACACCGAATACGCCAAGCAGTGGGACCTGTTCGAGGCGACCGCCGGGATGAACGTCCCCGGCGCCTGGGACATCACCGCGGGCAGCGGTGTGACCGTCGCGGTCCTCGACACCGGCTATGTCGCCCACTCCGACCTGGCCGCCAACATCGTCGCCGGCTACGACTTCATCTCCGACCCCGCCGTCGCGGTGGACGGCAACGGGCGCGACAGCGACCCGTCCGACCCGGGCGACTGGGCCCGCGCCGGTGAGTGCTACGCGGGTAGCCCGGCGTCCAACTCCTCCTGGCACGGCACCCATGTGGCGGGCACCATCGCCGCCGTCGCCAACAACGGCAAGGGCATCGCGGGCGTCGCGCACCAGGCGAAGATCTCGCCGGTGCGGGTCCTCGGCAAGTGCGGCGGTTACGACTCCGACATCATCGACGCCATCACCTGGGCCTCCGGCGGTACGGTCTCGGGCGTGCCGGCCAACGCGAATGTCGCGAAGGTCATCAACATGAGCCTCGGCGGCGCCGGTTCGTGCTCCACCGCGACGCAGAGCGCGATCAACGCGGCCGTGAACCGGGGCACCACGGTCGTGGTCGCGGCGGGCAACTCCAATGCCAACGCGGCCAATTACTCGCCCGCCAGCTGCAACAACGTGATCAGTGTCGCCGCGCTGAGCCGTACCGGCTCCCGGGCCACGTACTCCAACTACGGCGCGGCCGTGGACATCGCGGCCCCCGGTGGCCAGACCAGCACCGGCACCGCCAACGGCATCCTGTCCACACTGAACTCCGGCACCACCACCCCGGGCACCGAGTCGTACGCGTACTACCAGGGCACCAGCATGGCGGCGCCGCACATCGCGGGCCTCGCCGCCCTGATGAAGGCCGCGAAGCCCGCGCTCACCCCGGCTCAGATCGAAACCGCGATCAAGGCCAACGCCCGCGCCATCCCCGGCACCTGCTCGGGCGGCTGCGGCGCGGGTCTGGCAGACGCGGCCAAGACCGTCCGGGCGGTCGTGGCCACGGGCTGACCGCGTCGGACGGGAGAACCGGCAAGCGGAAGGCAGGGGCCTGCCCCGGTGCGTGACCCTACGCGCCGGGGCGGGCCCTCGGCCTGTTCCGGTGCCTTTCCCGTGCCTTTCCGGTGCGCTTCCGGTGTGCTTCCGGTACGGGGGCGGGCCCGGCGGTGGAGAGGCGGGGTCCTGCTGACCGGGTGTAAGCAGGAGCTGTGCGAGCGTCGTGTGCTTCCTGGAGCCCGGGCCGGTTCCGCAGGGCGAGCCGGCTGCCGGCCGCCGTGCTGACGGCCCTGCTCGTCGCGGTGACGATCGCGCCGGCGGGCGGGGCGGAGGGCGGGACGGAGGGGCTGGGCGCCCACTGCCGGCCGACCCTGGTGGGTGTGGCGCATCCGGACGACGACCTGTTCTTCGTCAATCCCGAGATCGAACGGACCCTGCGCGCCGGATGCTCCGTCAGCACCGTCTATCTCACGGCCGGGGACGGCGGGGAACGCGATCCCCGAAGGGCGCGGAACTATGTCCAGAACCGTGAGAACGGGGTGCGCAAGGCGTACGCGAAAATGGCGCGCGCCGAAAACCGCTGGAGCCGGGATCCGGTCCGGGTGAAAGACCGTGACATCAGGTCGTTCACGCTCGCCGGAAAGGGCGTCGGGGTGCGGCTGACCTTTCTCCGGCTCCACGACGGAATACCCCGGGGCCGGCAGCGGGAGAGCATGCTGCGCCTCTTCGACGGAGACAGGAAGGAGATCACCCCGTTCCAGGGAACCGGCCGCTACAGCGAGGCGCGCCTGATGGAGGTGCTGACCTCGCTGGTCCAGCGGAGCGGGGCGGAGCGCGTCCTCACCCAGGACCACGACAACGCGTCGTTCGCCTTCGGGGTCGACGGGCGCGTGGACCACAGCGACCACGGCATCGGGGCGCGGTACATGAGGAAAGCCGCGTATCGCGCCGGAATTCCCGTGAAGTCCTATCTCGGGTACACCATGACACCGCTGAAGCGGAATCTGACACCGCGGCAGTCCGCCGAGAAGGAGCGAATGGTCCGGTGGTACGACGCGCAGCGAAAATGCCCGCGCACCAGAATCTGCGGGGAGCGTCCCGTCTACCGGGGAATTCTGACGGCCAATTACCGGAAATGGCTCGTCCGGCAGTATCCGCAGCGGCACCGGGGTCCCCGGTCCGGCGAGATCATGGGGGACATCGGACGCACGACACAGTTTGGTGGAAGGGCGCCGGAGCGGTGTCTCGACGTCAAGGACTCCGCGCTGGGCGCCGGGGTGGTCCAGCTCTTCGGCTGCAACGGCACCACCGCCCAGCGGTGGGACATCAGGAGCGACGGCACGATCAGAACGCGCCTGGGCGCGGGGCACTGTCTCACCCGCTCGGGCGATGACCTCGCTGTCCGCGCGTGCCGGGAGACGGCCGGGGAACAGCGGTGGCGGCGCCTGCCGTGGCAGAGCCCGCGGTGGCGGCGCGAGGCGTGGCGCATCGTCGCGGACGACGGCCGGTGCCTCTACCAGCACGACCGGACGTTCCCCCGGAAGGGCGAGCCGGGCGCCCGGAATCCTCGGCTGGGGCTGGAGCGCTGCGACGGCCCGCGCGAGCCCGAGGCGTACTGGAGCACACGGCCCTGACAGGAGCGGCGCGGGCGGCCAGGGAGACGCGGGAGGCACCGGACCGCGCCCACATACGCCTGTGGGCCGCCGGTCGCCCGGCGGCCCACAGGCGTTCTCGCCGGACTAACGCGCCGTCAGCGCGGGCAGCGACGACATGGTGTGGTGGCCGGTGTGCTGGCCGCCGGTCTGGAACGTCTGGTCGGCGCGGGCCAGACCCGTCGGACCGGCCGGCAGGCACGCCTTCAGCGCGGTCAGCAGCCGCTGGACGTCGTCGTGCGGCCGGACCACCAGCCGGACGAACTGGCTGCTGCTGCCGAGCTTGTTCCCGCACTCGCGGATGAAGATCCCGTACTGGGTGAGCAGCCGGTCGCGCAGCGCCACCCCGTCCACCCCGTCGGGCAGCTTCACCAGCAGGAAGTTCCCCTGCGAGAGGAAGACGATCAGATCGGGCACGGCGGCCAGCGCCTGCGACATGTTGGCCCGGTCACGGGCCAGCAGCGCCAGGCTCTGGTGGTACTCGACGCCGTACTCCTTGATCATGAAGACGACGCTCTCCGCGAAGGAGTTCAGGTTCCACTTCGGCAGCCGCTTGCGGACCTTCGCCGCGAGCGCCGGGTTGGCCACGAGATAGCCGAATCTGATGCCGTGCAGCCCGAAGTTCTTGCCGAGGCTCTTCAGGACGATCACATTCGACCGGATGGCGGCCTCGTCGGCGACCGACGGCGACTTCTCCGCGTCGACGAAGTCGATGAACGACTCGTCGACGATCACCAGGTCGAGGTCCGACAGCTCGTCGAGGAGCCACAGCACCTGGTGGCGGCGGAGATAGCCGCCGTCGGGGTTGTTCGGGTTGCAGATGACGGCGACCTTGGATCCCCGCTGCCGGATGAAGCGCACGTACTCCCGCAGATCGAGGGTGAAGTCCTGGTCCTCCTGGAGCGGGTACATGTCAACGCGCTTGCCGGTCTCCAGCGGCTGGTCCGTCCACCGGCCGAAGGTGGGGATCGGGATCGCCAGGCTCTCCTTCACCAGCAGATGGTCGATCCAGGTGATCAGCTCGGTGGAGCCGTTGCCCATGGCCACCGTCTGCGGGTTGAGCCCGAGCACCGTGCACAGCTCGGAGGTCACCGTGTCGGCGTCGCTCGGGTAGTACTTGAGGATCGACTCCAGGGAGCCCCGCATCCTGTTGAACATGTCCGGCGTGGGGAAGTACGGGTTGCACGGAATGCAGAAGTCGACCCGCTCCTGCACCGGTTCGGCCCTGCCGTACGGGGTGACGCGCCCGCTCTGCTCGGGGGATGCCTCGGCCGAGTCCGTCGGTGACAGCCGGGACAGCATGGCCCAGGACGGACTGTGCGCGGTGGTGTGCAGGAGGCCCGTTTCGGCGGACGGTGACATGGAGGAGGTCTCCTTTTGCGATCGGTGCGTGAGCGGCGGGTGAGGACGAGGCCCTGGGGGAGGCCGGGGGAGGCGAGGGGGCGGCGTTGAAGAGGGCGGCGGGCGGTCGGGTCGGGGGCCGCTCGGATCAGCCGGCGGCGTGCTTGCGGCGCAGCAGGAACACCGCGATGCCCGCGACGATCGCCAGGCCACCGGCGGCCACCGGCGCGTAGTCGGTCTGCGCGCCGACGGGCTGGGCATCGGTCAGCGGCGCGTCGGACGTCGCGTCGGCCGGGGTCTCCGAGGGGAGCGGCGCCCCGGTGGCGGACTGCGCGGCGGTCTCCGCGGTGCTCTGCGTGGGGGACGGGAGAGCCAGGGAGGGGGTGGGCGGCGGCGCCGCGGACGTCTGCTGCTGGACGGGGAGTGTCGCGGCCTGCTGGGGCGCCGACGGGACGGGCTGTCCCGCGGCCTGCCCCGTACCGCCGTCCGTGTCGTTCGCGCCGTCCGCCGCGACGGCGGAGCCGGTGCCGGCACCCCCGTCACCCGGGAAGACGACGTCGGAGCACGAGTAGTAGGTGTCGGGGGTGCTGGTGTTCCGCCAGATCGTGTAGAGCACATGCCGGCCGGTGCGGTTCGACGGCAGTGTGCCCGAGATCCGGTACGCGCCGCCCTCCAGCTGCGGGTCGGTCGCCGAGGCGAACGGCTGGGGTGCCAGATCGTCCCAGGTCAGGGGCGAGTCGGGGGAGTAGCCCTCGCGGGTGAGATAGAGACTGAACGTGCCCTCGTGCGGAATGGTCGACTTGTACGTGAGCGTGAACGAGGCCCCGGGGCGCAGCTCGGTGGCGGGCCAGTCGGTACGGGCGATGTCCAGGCCCTTGTACGCGTCGAGCCCGCCGCTGCACAGCCGGCCGTCGGGGACGGACTGCCGGTCCCGGCCGTCCACCCCCGCGAGCCGCAGATTGTCCCACTCGTCGAACGGCCGGCCGTCGTTGGCGGCCACGGCCGCCCGGCAGGCGTCCGTGGCGGCCGCCGCGCCGCCCTCGGGACCGCAGGCCGCGACCCGGCTCAGGGGATCCGTCGGCGCGCCGTGCGCGTACGCCGGCCCCGCCGTCACTCCCGTCAGCGCGGCGGCGCCCGCGAGGAGAAGGGGGGCGGTGCCGGCGAAGACGGCCCGGGCGCGCCTCGGGACGTGCCCTGGAGCGGCGGTGCGATGGCGGAACATCGGTGACAGACCTCCTCGGAGGGCCCGCCAACCCCGGGGACCCATCAGCCTGTTGTCTATTACGGCCGCCACCCGCCGTGCGTTCAGCGCTTCGTCCGTGATCTTTGGACGAGTCTTCGGAGGCGCCGGAAGGGGGCCTGGGGACAGGTCGGTGCCCGGTGTTCCGTCAGCCGTCCGTGGGCTCGGCGGGAATCTCGTACGCGAGGCGGAACCGCTCGCCCGGGACCACGAGATCGGCCGTCTCCAGGGGGCGTTCGTCCGCGTAATAGGTGCGTTCGATCGCGGCCACGGGGGCGCCCGGGACCAGATCGAGGGCGTCGGCCTCCTCGCGGGTGGCCGTGCGGGCGGTGACGGTCTCGGTGGAGCGGGTGATCCGGAGGCCGATGTAGGACATCCGGGCCACCACGCTGCTGCCCGCCAGGGGGCCCGCGCCCGGGAGCGACACGGGGGTCCCGCCGGTGACGGTGAGCGGCTCCCAGCTGACGCAGTGCATGGCCGGCCTGCCGTCCCGGGTGAGCAGGTACTCGCTGCGGATCACGGGCGCGGCGGCCGGCACGCCGAGACGCTGGGCGATCTCCGCCGGGGCCTCCCCGGTGGTGGAGCGGGGCGTGCCCCGGACCGTACGGCCGTCGTCGTCCATGCCGTCCGGCGGGCTGTCCGGCGGGCCGCCGCTCCGGAGGGCGAGCCGGCCCTGGAGGCGCTCGTGCGTCCACGACCGGGCCATCGTCCCGGAGGAGGGCCGCTCCCGTACGAACACGCCCCGGCCGGCCCGGCCCTTGACCAGGCCCTCGGCGGTCAGGGCCCGGACCGCGGCGGCGGCGACGTTCGAGCCGACGCCGTACATCCGGGCGAGCGCGGCACGGGACGGCAGCGGATCGCCGGGGGCGAACTCGCCCGTGCCGATCCGGCGCCGGAGATCCTCCGCCACCGCCCGATAGGCCGCGACCGCCGCCATTGCGTCTCACCTTCCGGACATCGTTTCAGCATGTGAGAAGTTTTCCCGGGGATCGGACCCGTCCCCGGCGCTCACGG
This sequence comes from Streptomyces paludis, assembly GCF_003344965.1. Lineage (NCBI taxonomy): Bacteria > Bacillati > Actinomycetota > Actinomycetes > Kitasatosporales > Streptomycetaceae > Streptomyces > Streptomyces paludis. Next base: position 7,057,495 of record NZ_CP031194.1, read on the forward strand.
ACGGATCCTACGGGGGAGCCGCCGGTCACCTGATGCATCAGGTGAGGCCGAAAATCCACTATCCCGGGCAGTCTGCCACGCGGGCCCCCGCACCTGTTGCATCAGGCCCCGGGGCCCCGGCCCCTCCCGGACCGCCCCGACGCCTGCCCGAACACCCCTGTTCCGCCGGGGTGAGACCTTTGCGCCCGCGCCCCGCACAGGGCTACTTTCACCTCCTGTCCGGCGGCACACGACGTACCGGCCGGACAGGAAACGGACAGCCGAGACGGGTGAGGAGGACCGGGAATGAGCCAAGGCGACAGCACCGCGCACGGCGCCGCTCAGCGCCCCGGTCCGGACGGGCACACCGCCGCCGCCCGCCGTGTCCTGCTCATCCCGGACGAGCCCGGCGCCCTCCCCGTCGAGCTGCGGATCATGGCGGCGGCCCGCGCCGCCGAACGTACGGGACAGCACCGGCTCGCCGCCCGCTACCGGGCCATGGCGCCCGAGGCCGTACCGGTAACCGCATCCGTATCCGAGGCCGCACCCGCGCTGACCGCTGCCGTCCTGGCCTTCACCGACCGCGTCACCGCCGACCCCGCCGGAACCGGCCCGACCGCACTGCGGGACCTGGCCGTCCACGGACTGGACGCGCCGGCCGTCGTCGCCCTCGCGCAGATCGCCGCGTTCGTCGCCTACGAGGCCCGCGTCGAGTCCGGGCTCGCCCTGCTGGCCGGCGGCCCGGCCGCCGAGCCCGGGCCCGAGCCCGATGCCGTACGGGAGCCCGCCGCCGGGTCCGCGCACGAGACCGCTCCGCCTCCGGCCGCGCCGCACGCGCCGGAGGCGGGGCGCTTCACCCTGCGCCCGCTGACCTGGCGGCCCCGCGTCCCCGCCGTCGACGCCGACGCGCTCACCGGCGCGCAGCGCGCCGTCATCGACGCCCACCCCACGCTCTCGGCCGCCTCCCCCTACTACCGCACCCTCCTGCACGACCCCGCCGCGCTCGACCACCGGACGTATGTCTACGACGCGGTCATGTACGGACGCGGCGGGCTGCCCCGCGCCGAGCGCGAGCTGGCGACCCTGCTGGTCTCCCGCGCCAACGGCTGCGTCTACTGCGCCTCCGTGCACGGCAGGAAGTACGCGCAGCTCGTACGGGACGAGGCCGCGGCGCTCCGTGTCCTCGACCGCGGCGGCGAGGCGCTCGCCGGGGACGTCCGGGGCGCGGCCCTCGCCCGCTTCGCGGAGGCCCAGACCCGTACCCCGCCCGCGGCCACCGGCCAGGACGTGGCGGCCCTGCGCGCGGCCGGTCTCGACGACACCGAGCTGACCGGACTCGTCCACGCCGTCGCCCTCTTCGGCTGGGCGAACCGCCTGATGCTCGTCCTCGGCGACGCCCACGACGAGGCTCGCAACGACACGCGCGACGAGGCCCACGGAGACGCGCACCGGGGCGACGCGCCCATGCCCCACCCCGCCCGGACGCTCGACGCCGGCATTCCGCGCACCGACGCACGGGAGTCCTGTAGCAGGACGTCGGTCCCGGCCCCACGGACGGACGGCGCGTAGCCGCTCCCCCTCCCGTGGTCGCGGGCCCGGCGTCGTCGCCCCCGCCGCTTCGCCGCGCGCCCGTACCCGCTTCGGACCCGCGTCCCCCGATCCTTCCGATCCCGTACGACCGGAGACCGTCATGCCCGCTCTGCGCCCCGTCCTCACCGCCACCGCCGTCCTCGCCAGTACCGCCCTGCTCGCGACGGCCTGCTCCTCCAGTGCCACTTCGCCCGCCGGCTCCTCCGGCGACGCGGGCGGCCGGCAGACCGTCACCTTCATGGGGTTCTACGGCACCTTCCAGGACGCCTTCACCAAGACGGTGATCAAGCCCTTCGAGAAGGCCAACCCGGACATCAAGGTCACGTACGTACCGATCCAGAACTCCGCCGAGGTGCTCGCCAAGCTGCGGGCGAGCAGCAAGCGCCCGGTGGCCGATGTCGCCCTCATGGACAGCTCCGTGGCGCCGACGGCCAACAAGGAGAAGCTCTTCGCGCCGATCGACGCGGCGAAGGTCCCCAACGTCGAGAACCTCGTGGACTCCGCGAAGAGCAAGGACGGCTACGGCCCGGCCGTCACCTTCGACAGCCTCTCCATCCTCTACAACTCCAAGAACGTCAAGAAGGCGCCCACCAGCTGGAACGACCTCTGGGACGCGGAGTACCAGGGCAAGCTGGCGATGCCCATCGCCGACACCCGCGGGGTCGCGCTGATCGTCGCCCTGGAGAAGATCCTCGGCGCCGACTACCAGAAGGACATCGACCCGGCGATCGACAAGCTCAAGACGCTCTCCCCGGCCGTCGAGACCTGGCAGCCCACGCCCGACGTCTACACCGCCATCCAGTCGGGCGACGCCGATGTGGCCGTCGGCTGGAACGCGCGCGGCCAGTACTACAAGGACTCCTCGAAGGGCGTCGTCCAGCCGGTCCTCCCCAAGGAGGGCACGGTCACCCAGGTCAACACCATCAACCTGGTGAACAACTCCCAGCACACCGCCGCCGCGCAGAAGTTCATCGACTACGCCATCGGCGCCGAGGCCCAGAAGGCGTTCGACGACGAGGCGTTCTACGCGCCGGTCAACAAGGACGTCCAGCTCGCCGCCGCCACCAAGGAGCGCACCCAGGCGTCCGAGGAGCAGCAGAAGAACCAGATCCCCGTCGACTGGTCCTGGATGACCTCCCGCTACACCGCGTGGGTCGACCGCATCAAGCAGGAGGTCATCGGTGGGTGACACCGCTCCACCACGGCACGACACCGCTCCGGTACGGCACGACCCCGCGCCCGCCGGGCATCTGGTCCTCGACGGGCTGGTCAAGACCTACCCCGGCAAGGACGGCGCCGCCGTGCGCGGGGTCGATCTCGCCGTGGAGCGCGGCCGGCTGCTCGCCCTCCTCGGCCCCTCGGGGTGCGGGAAGTCGACCACGCTGCGCATGATCGCCGGACTCGTGCCGCCCACCGCCGGGCGGATCAGCGTCGACGGCCGGGACCTCACCGACACCCCCGTCCACCGGCGGGACATGGGCGTGGTCTTCCAGTCGTACGCGCTCTTCCCGCATCTCGACGTCGCCCGCAACGTGGCCTTCGGCCTGGAGATGCGCAAGACACCGAAGGCGGAGCTGAAGCGGCGCGTGGGCGAGGCGCTCGATCTCGTACGGCTCGGGCCGCTCGCCGGCCGCCGGATCGCCCAGCTCTCCGGCGGCCAGCAGCAGCGGGTGGCGCTCGCCCGCGCGCTGGTGGTCGGACCGGCCGTACTCCTCCTCGACGAACCGCTGTCGAACCTCGACGCGCAACTGCGCGCCGCGATGCGCGACGAGATCGTCCGGATCCAGCGCGAGACCGGTGTCACCACCGTCTTCGTCACGCACGACCAGCAGGAGGCGCTGTCCATGGCCGACAGCGTCGCCGTCATGAACCAGGGCCGGATCGAGCAGGTGGGCACCCCCGAGGACGTCTACGAACGCCCGGAACGCCCGTTCGTCGCCCGGTTCGTGGGCCGCGCCAACCTGCTCGACGGCACCGTCACCGGCCACACCGGGGACACCACCGAGGTCGCGCTCCCGGGGCTCGGTACGGTCGCCGCCGCCGGGGACCGCGCCACCGGCGCCCGTACCGCGACCGGCCGTACCGCCACCGTCATGCTGCGCCCGCACCGGATCGCCCTGGCCGCCGCCGCACCCGGCGCGGGCAGTGGCAGCGGTACGGGGAGCGGTGGGGCGCGCGGCACCGTCCTGTCGGCCGGATACGCGGGCGAGACCGTCGCCTACCGGGTGCGCGTCGGCGACTCCGGTCCCGTACTCGACGTCGAACAGCCCACCGGCACAAGGGAGTCATACGGTCCCGGCACCGAGGTGGAGCTGTCCTGGGACCCGGCCGCGCCCCGGCTGGTCTCCGCCGGGGAGGGTACGGAGTGACCGCCGCCCCCGAGGCGACGCCCCCGGCGCCCCCGACGCCACCGGCGACAGCGCCGACAGTCACGACGAAGGCTTCGCGTCGGCGCGGTCCGGCCCGGCAGGCGCTCGTCCTGCTCGTACCGGGCCTCCTCGCCCTGCTGCTGACGTACGCGCTGCCGCTGGTCTGGGTGGTGCGGATGTCGCTCAACGAGTCCGGCGAGGGCGGCCTCATCCACCAGACCGTCTCCCTCGCCACCTTCGGCGAGGTGCTCGGCAGCTCCCACTACTGGAACGTGCTCCGGCAAACCGTCGAACTCGGCGTCCTCGTCACCTTCTTCACCCTCGTCGTCTCCTATCCCGTCGCCCTCTTCCTGGCCCGTACCACCAGCCGGTGGCGCAGTCTGCTGATGGCGCTCGCCATCGCGCCCCTGCTCATCTCGTCGGTGGCGCGCACCTTCGGCTGGATGGCGATCCTCGGCCGCCAGGGAGTCATCAACAAGACCCTGGACGCGCTCGGGCTGATCGACAGCCCGCTCCAGCTGGCCAACAACCTCACCGGGGTGGTCATCGCCTCCACCGAGATCTACATGCCGTTCGCGATCCTCGCCATGATCAGCGGCTTCGGCCGGCTCGACCCGGCGCTGGAGCAGGCCGCCGCCTCCTTGGGCGCCCCGCGCCGTACCGTGCTGCGCCGGATCGTCCTGCCGCTGACCCTGCCGGGTGTGCTCACCGCCGGGCTGCTGGTGTTCGTCCTCAGCCTCAGCGGCTATGTCACCCCCCGGCTGATCGGCGGCGGCCGGGTCTTCGTGCTGGCCACCGAGATCTACGACGAGGCGATCACCAGCCTCGACTGGCCGGTGGCGGCGGTGCTCTCGATGCTGCTGCTCGCGGTGTTCGGTGTGGTGATCGCGGTCTATCTGTGGGCACAACGGGCCCTCGAAGCGCGCTTCACCGGCGGACGGGAGGCCCGCTCATGATCACGCGCCGGCTGACGAGAGCCGTGTGGGCCCTCGTCCTCACCGTCCTCTATCTCTTTCTGCTCGCGCCCATCCTGATCGTGCTCGTGGAGTCCTTCGACACCTCGACCTATCTGCGCTTCCCGCCCGAGGGCTTCAGCCTCGACGCGTACCGGCAGGTCTTCGCGAACGACGCCTTCCGCGAGGGCTTCAAGGTCAGCGGGATCACCGCCGCGGTCACCGCGCTGCTGGCGATGGTGACGGGCGTACCGGCGGCGCTCGCGCTGAGCCGGCTGCGGTTCCGGGGGCGGTCGGCGATCGAGGCGGTCTTTCTGTCGCCCCTGCTCGTCCCGCACATCGTGCTCGGGCTCGCGCTGCTGCTGATCATGGCGCCGATCCCGCTGACCGACACCTACTGGGGGCTGATCCTGGCCCATCTCGGGGTGACCGTGCCCTATGTCGTACGGACGGTCTCGGCGGCCCTGGTCTCGGCCGACCCGCGGGCCGAGGAGGCGGCGCGCACACTCGGCGCGAACGGGCTCCGGACGTTCTGGCGGATCACCCTGCCGACCATCAGGCCGGGGCTGCTCTCGGGCGGGGTCATCGCGTTCCTGCTGTCGTTCGACGAGACCGTGATCTCGCTGTTCGTGTCGGGCCAGCACACCGTGCCGCTGCCGGTCGCGGTGCTCCAGTACGTCGAGTACCGCAGCGATCCGTCCGTGGCCTCCCTCTCCGTCCTGCTGGTACTGCTCTCCGTGGTCGTGGTCGTGCTGGTGGAGCGCGGTCTCGGCCTGCGCCGCACCCTGCGCTCCTGAACACACCGCGCCTCGCACACCGCCCCGTACCCCCCCACCGTCCTTACCGTTCCAAGGAGTTCCCCGTGCCCGACACCCAGACGCAGCCCCTCGATCCCGTCGCCCTGCACCGCGACAGCGTCGTCTTCAACGCCCTCGACTGCACCCCGCTCGCCTGGGCGGACGAGACCTACCTCGGCAAGCTCGCCGCCTCCGGGGTCACCGCGATCAACCACGCGGTCTCCGTCTCCCAGGGCTACGACGCGGCGGCAGCCGCCCTCGTCGGCTGGCAGCACCGGCTGGCGGAGACGGACGGGCGGGTCTTCCAGGCGTACGGACTCGACGACGTCACGCGCGCCAAGGAGACCGGGACGGTCGCCTGGTTCGCCGGGTTCGAGGACAGCAAGCCGGTGGGGGAGGACCTGTGGCGGCTGGCCGCCCTGCACCAGCTGGGCCTGCGCTTCATGGGGCTCACGTACCAGAACCGGAACTACGCGGCCGACGGCAGCGGCGAGAGCGCCAACGGCGGGCTGAGCCGCTTCGGCCGCTCCCTCGTCGCGGAGTGCAACCGGCTGGGGATCGCGCTGGACCTCTCGCACACCGGTGAGCGCTCCACCCTGGAGACCATCGAGACCTCCACGAAGCCGGTGCTCGTCACCCACGCCGGACTGACCCACTTCGTCGACAGCCCGCGCAACAAGAGCGATCTCGTCGTCAGGGAACTCGCCGCGCGCGGCGGGGTGTTCGGCCTCGCGGCCAAGTCCGGCTTCCTCACCCCCGACGGGCTGACCCGGCGGCCGGGCGCCGAGGTCTTCGCCGACAACATCGACTACCTGGTCGAGCTGGCCGGCATCGACCATGTCATCGTCGGCACCGACGTCGGCGACGAGCGCAAGTACTCCCGCGAGGGCATGGCGCGGGTGCGCCGGCTCTACCCGGAGATCCCCATCGTCGGCGCGGACCTGGACCTCGAACGGATCCACCCCGAGGGCCTGGGCACCCCCGCCGACCTGCCCCTCATCACCGAGCTGCTGGCCGGGCGCGGTTACAGTGGCGAGGACATCGGCAAGGTGCTCGGCGGAAATCTCCAGCGGGTCCTGGCGGAGATCTGGGATTCGGCTTCGGGAGAGTGACTGTGGCGCGTCGTACGGTGAGTGTGGCGATCGTGGGCGCGGGACCGCGCGGTACGGCCGTACTGGAGCGCCTCATAGCCAACCTCGGGCCGGCCGGGCCCTGGGCGGACACCCCGGCCGAGCTGCATGTCGTCGAGCCGCACACCCCCGGCGCCGGCCGTGTCTGGGACCCGGCGCAGCCCGCGCACCTGCTGATGAACACGGTCGCCGGACACGCGACCGCGTTCCCCGACGACACGGTACGGATGGCCGGCCCGCCGGCGACCGGTCCCACCCTCATGGAGTGGGCGCGCGAACACGCGCCCGGCATCGAGCCGTGGGAGCATCCGAACCGCGCGCTGATGGGCCGCTATCTCGCCTGGGCGCACGCGCGCATCGCCGCCTCCGCCGCCCCCGGCACCCGGATCGTCGCCCATCCGACGCGCGCCGTCGGTCTCGATCCGGACGGCCCCGGCGGCCGGTCGCGGCTGCGGCTCGCGGACGGGACGGAGCTGCTCGCCGACGCGGTGGTCCTGGCCACCGGCCACACCGACCGGCTGCCCTCGCCCGAGCAGCGCGCGCTCGCCGACGCCGCCGACCGCCACGGACTGCTGTATCTGCCGCCGGGACACCCCCGGGAGGCGAGGCTCGATCTGCTGCCGCCGGGCGAGCCCGTGCTCGTGCGCGGGCTCGCGCTCAACTTCTTCGACCAGCTGGCGCTGCTGACCGCCGGTCGCGGCGGACGCTTCGAGGAGGCCGGTCCCGGGGGCCGGCTGCGCTACGTACCGTCCGGGCGGGAGCCGCTGGTCCTGGCGGGGTCCGGGCGCGGGGTGCCGTATCTCGCCCGGAACCAGGTGCCGGGCGAGATGCCGGCCGGACACTCCCTGGTCCACTTCGACGAGGCGGCGCTCGGCCGGCTGACCGCGCGGGAGCCGGGGACGGTCGACTTCGCGAAGGAGGTCCTGCCGCTGATCGAGCGGGAGGCGGCGGAGGCGTGGGACCGTACGGGCGTCGGCGCGGGCATTGGTACGGGCGTCGGTACGGGCGTTCGTACGGCGGGCTCCTTCGACATGGCGGCGGTCGACCGGCCGCTGACCGGCCGCACGTTCGCCGGCCGCGCGGAGTTCGGCGGCTGGCTGCGGGAGTGGCTGCGCGCCGACATGGCCGCCGCCCGCGCGCCGGGACACAGCCCGCTCAAGGCCGCGGCCGGCGCGGTCACGGCGGTGAAGGGACAGGTACGGCGGCTGGTCGCGGCCGGGGTGCTGACCGGCGGCTCGTACCGTGAGCTGGAGTGGTTCCGCTCCTTCGGGGCCCATCTGTCCAGCGGCCCGCCCGCGAGCCGGATCGCCGAACTGATCGCCCTCGGCGAGGCGGGCGTCGTCGAGTTCCTGGGGGCGCGGCCCGTCGTGAGTGTGGACGACACGGCCGGACGGTACGTCATGACCTCCCCGACCACCGGCGGTTCCCCGGCCACGGCCCGCGCCCTGCTGGACGCCTGGCTGCCCGGCCAGGACCTGGCGGAGACCGCGGAGCCGCTGCTCGCCGGACTGGTCGCCGCCGGACTGGCCCGCCCGCACACGGCGGGCACCGGCGCCGGTACGGAGCCGACGGGCGCGCTCGACGTGGGCGCCGGCGATCTGCGGGTACGCGCGGCCGACGGGCGGGCCCACCCGCATCTCTTCGCGGTCGGCATCCCGGTCGAGGGCGTGCACTGGAACACCCCGATCGGCGCGAAGGCGCGCGCGAACGCCGAGATGTTCCGGCAGGCGGACACGATCGCCCGGGCCGCCCTGGAGTGGGCGGCCCGTCCGTAGTCGCGGATACGGCACTGGAGCCAGCCCCGGACACGTCCCCGGGGCGGGCCCCGTCAGCCGAGCAGCGCCGCGATCACCACCAGGACCGGGACCGACGCCACCGTCGACAGCAGAATCGATTCGCGCGCGAGCCGCTCGCCGACCCGGTAGCGCGAGGCGTACGTATAGAGGTTCTGGGCGGCGGGCAGCGCCGAGGTGACGACGACATCGAGCAGCGCCGCGCCGTGCAGCCCGAAGACACCCGCCCCCAGCGCCCAGGCCGCCGCCGGCATGCCCACGGCCTTCAGCCCGGCGGAGAGCAGCACGGCGAACCGGTCCGGGCCCCGGCCCGGCAGCGTGCTGCCGCACAGCGAGATCCCGAAGGCCAGCAGCACGGCGGGCACCGACATATTGCCGATCAGCACCAGCGGATCGAGTACGGGCCCGGGCACCGTCCAGCCGGCCGCCGCGACCACCACGCCCAGCAGTGAGCTGGCACCCACCGGATTACGGAGCGGGGTGGTCACCCGCTGCCAGACCGAACGTTTCTCCGCGCCCCCGGACAGATCGAGCACCGTCAGCGCGATCGGGGTGGCCACGAGCTGCTGGAAGAGCAGGACGGGCGCCACCAGCGAGGCATCGCCGAGCACGTACACCGCGATCGGGATACCGAGATTGCCGGCGTTCACATAGCTGGAGCACAGCGCGCCGATCGTGCTGCGCCCCACGTCCCAGCGGCGGATCAGGGCGACCGCGAGGAACGCCCCGGCCGCCACCGCGGTGCTGATGGCGGTGATCAGCAGCCTGCTGGAGAGGATCACCGACAGATCGGCCCGGGCCAGCGTGGTGAACAGCAGGGCGGGCGTGGCCACATGGAAGGCGAGCTTGGTGAGCACCTCGCGGCCGTTGTCCCCGAGATACTGCCGCCGGCCGATCAGATAGCCGACCCCGATGACCACCGCGATCACGGCGAATCCGGTCAGAACTCCCTGCACGGCATGTTCCCGTCAGGTGAAGGGGCGGCGGTCGGCGGCGAGGTGAATAGATGGAGCATGCAGCCACTTTCCCGAGGAACGCCGGGCCGGGTCAACGTGATCTCACGCACCGATACGCCTCCGTGCGCTCCGTACGCCTCCCCGTGCCGCCGGGACAGCGTGGTGGCCGGGGGCGGGTCGGGTGCTTGACGGGCTCCGTAGGGGGTTTTAGGTTGGCGGAGAGTTCCATAAATATGGATAGCTTTCACATGTATGAACGGAGTCCTATGCTTGACGGAGTGCTGTTCTTTCCGGTCACCCCGTTCGCCCCCGACGGCGGCCTCCACACGGCGGCCCTCGACGCCCATGTCCGGGCCGGGGTGAGCGCCGGCGCCGGCGCGGTCTTCGCCGCCTGCGGCACCGGTGAGTTCCACGCCCTGTCGGCGGGCGAACACACCGACGTCGTCCGCACGGCGGTGGGCGCGGCGAACGGTACGGTCCCCGTCTACGCAGGAGTGGGCGGCGCCCTCCCGACGGCCGTCGCCCTCGCCCGGGCCGCCCGCGACTACGGCGCCGACGGACTGCTCCTGCTGCCGCCGTACCTGGTCAACGCCGACCAGGACGGACTGGTGGAGTACGTACGGCAGGTCGCGGCGGCCACCGGACTGCCCGTCATCGTCTACAACCGCGCCAACGCCCGCTTCGGCCCGCGCGCCGCCGTCGAGGTCGCCGGCCTCGCCAATGTGACCGGCTTCAAGGACGGCGTCGGCGACATCGAGACCCTGGCCCGTACGGTCGTCGCGATCAAGCGGTCACTGCGCGAGAGCGGCAGCGGCGGTGCAGGCGGCGGTGTCAAGTCGTTCCAGTTCTTCAACGGACTGCCCACCGCCGAGGCGACCGTGCCCGCCTACCGGGCCATCGGCGTGCCGCTGTACTCGTCGGCCGTCTTCTGCTTCGCCCCGGAGATCTCCCTGGCGTTCCACCGCGCGGTGACCACCGGCGACGACTCACTCGTCGACGCCCTCCAGGCCGGCTTCTTCCACCCGCTCGTGGCGCTCCGCGAGAAGGTCCCGGGGTACGCGGTCTCCCTGGTCAAGGCGGGCGTACGGCTGCGCGGACTGGATGTCGGTCCGGTCCGGCCGCCGCTGACCGAGCCCGCGCCGGACGATCTGCGCGAACTCGCCGCGCTCCTGGAGCGCGGACTCGACCTGGTGAAGGGTGTCTGACCATGAGCGCGACGAGCGGGACAAGTGCCATGAGCGCGACGGACACCGGACAGCTGCGGATCTCCGCCGTCACCCTCACCCCGGTCGCCTTCCGCGACCCGCCGCTCCTCAACTCGGTCGGCGTCCACGAACCGTACGCCCTGCGCACCGTCGTCGAGGTCCACACCGACGGCGGGCTCACCGGACTCGGCGAGACCTACGCGGACGCCCGCCACCTCGACCGGCTGCGCGCCGTGGCGGAACGGATCACCGGGCTCGACGTGTACGCGACCGAAGAACTGCACCGGCGTGTCGGCGAGGTCATCGCCCGCCTCGGCGGCGTCGGCGGCACGGGGCTGACCGGCATGGTCACCAGCAGCAGCACGGTCGACCGGGTCCACTCCCCGTTCGAGGTCGCCCTGCTCGACATCCAGGGCCAGGCGTGCGGACGGCCCGTCTCCGACCTCCTCGGCGGCGCCGTCCGCGACACGGTGCCGTTCAGCGCGTACCTCTTCTACAAATGGGCCGCCCACCCCGGCGCCGAACCCGACGCGTGGGGCGCGGCGCTGGACCCCGAGGGCATCGTGGCCCAGGCCCGGCGGATGGTCGGCACGTACGGCTTCACCGCGATCAAGCTCAAGGGCGGCGTGCTGCCGCCCGAGGAGGAGATCGAGGCGATACGGGCGCTGCGCGCCGAGTTCCCCGGCCATCCGCTCCGGCTCGACCCCAACGCCGCCTGGACCGTGCCCACCTCCATCGAGGTGGGCCGGGCGCTCGACGGTGTCCTGGAGTATCTGGAGGACCCGACCCCGGGCATCGAGGGCATGGCGGCCGTCGCGCGCGAGGTGCCGATGCCGCTGGCGACCAACATGTGCGTGGTCGCCTTCGACGAACTCCACCCCTCGGTGGCCGTGAACGCCGTACAGGTGATCCTCTCCGACCACCACTACTGGGGCGGACTGCGCCGCTCCAAGCTTCTCTCCGGCATCTGCGACACCTTCGGCATGGGCCTGTCCATGCACTCCAACTCGCATCTGGGCATCAGCCTCGCGGCGATGACCCATCTCGCGGCGGCCACCCCGAACCTCACCTACGCCTGCGACACCCACTGGCCGTGGAAGACCGAGGACGTGATCGAGCCCGGCGTCCTGACGTTCAAGGACGGCTCGGTGGCCGTGCCCACCGCCCCCGGCCTCGGGGTGACGCTCGACCGCGACGCGCTCGGGACCCTGCACGAGCAGTACCTCTCCAGCGGTCTGCGCAACCGGGACGACACCGGCTACATGCGGACCGTCCACCCCACCTACCGGGCCACGATCCCGCGCTGGTGACACGGCCGGTGCCCGGGGCCGGGGGGTCCCGGGCGCCGCGTGACACCTTTCACGGAACCGGCGGGCATACCGGGCGCGTACGAGGGCATAAGGGCATCCGGGAAGCGGTCCCCCCGACCGCCCTCCGGTGTGGCAGGAGCTATGAACGAACAGATCGTCAGCGGTACGGTGTGCGCGGCCCTCGCGGACTCCGTACGGCCGCTGCGCCGGGCCGGCGAGTTCAGCGGCGTTCCCGGGTGTATCGCCGAGGCCCGGCTGCTCGCCGCCCAGTTCCTCCAGCAGCTGGAGGCCGAGTGGCTCGCCGCCCTCGGCGAACGGACGACCGGCGATCTGATGCTGGTCGTCAGCGAGCTGGTGACCAACGCCGAGCGGCACAGCCACGGCCCGTATCTGCTGGAGCTGGAGGGCACGGACCGGCAGGTGCTCGTGACGGTGTACGACAGCAGCCCCGTGCTGCCGCTCCGTTACGAACGGGACCCCGGCCGGCTCGGTGGCCACGGCATGGAGATCGTGTACGCGGTCGCGGACGCGCTCACCGCCGAACGGGTGCCGGTCGGCAAGCGCGTCCAGGCGGTGTTCGACCTGGCGCGCCGCCGGATCACGGCCTGACACTCCCGCTTCCCGCAGGCCCCTTGTAGCACCGCTGCGGGGGCTCTACGATGCGCACCAGGTCATGAAACGTTTCAATGCGCAGGGGCGGGTGAGGGCGTGCGGGGTCGGGGTGCGAGGGACCGGGGCGTGAGGGGCGGCGGGACGTGCCGTCGGCCCGCGCCGCTACGGCTCCCGGCGCAGCAGATACGTGTCCATGATCCAGCCCTTGCGGGCCCGCGCCTCGGCCCGCAGCTCCACGATCCGGCCGGCGACCTCGGAGAGCCGGCCCGACACGAGGATCTCGTCCGTCGTCCCCACATAGGCGCCCCAGAAGATGAGCGGATCGTCCGCCGTGTGACGGAGGAAGGACTGATGGGCGTCGAGCATCACCACCAGATCGTCCACCCCCTCCGGCCAGCCCTCGTCGGCCAGCCGCCGGCCGGTGGTGATCTGCACGGGCGCGCCCACCCGGTTCAGCCCGGTCCGGTGCCGGGCGGCCAGCGCCGAGACACTGCTGATGCCGGGGATCACCTCGTGGTCGAAGCGCACCGCGCCGCGCTCCAGCACCTCGTCGAGCACGGCGAGCGTCGAGTCGTACAGCGAGGGATCGCCCCAGACCAGGAACGCGCCCGTGGCGTCCTCGCCCAGCTCGTCCAGGAACGCGCGCTCGATACGGTCGGCCCGCCGGGCACGCCAGTCGGTGACGGTCCCGGGATAGCCGGCACCGTCGGCCGCGCGGTCCCGTTCCGGGTCGTCGAGTGTGACCAGCCGGTACGGGCGTCCGCCGCCGGAGCGCCCGTCCCCGAGGTGCCGGCGCAGGAGCGCGTGACGCGCCTCGGCCAGATCCGCCTTCTCCGTGCCCTTGTCGAGCAGGAAGAACACGTCGACCCGCCGGAGCGCCTCGACCGCCTGCACGGTGAGCTGGTCCGGGTCGCCCGCGCCGATGCCGATGACAGAGATCTTTCGCATACCGCCGAGTCTGCCGCACGTTCCCCGGAAAGGTCCCATCCCTCGGATGTCTGACGCACCGTCACACCGTATGAGCGGCTCACCCGCTCCCGCACCGGCGGCAGCCGCGCCACCGGTGCGCGCCGCCCTGTTCGTCACCTGCGTCAATGACGCGCTGTACCCGTCCACCGGGATCGCGACCGTACGGCTCCTCGAACGGCTGGGCGTCGAGGTCGACTTCCCGGCGGCCCAGACCTGCTGCGGCCAGCCCCAGTTCAACACCGGCTACCGGCGCGGGACCGAACCGCTGGTCCGCCGGATGACCCGGGTGTTCGACGGCTACGACTATGTGGTCACCCCGTCCGGCTCCTGCGCCGCGATGGTCCGCCACCACTATCCGAGGATCGGCGGCGAGGACGCCGCCGGCCTGGCCTCCCGTACGTACGAACTGACCGAGTTCCTGGTCGACGTGGTGGGCGTGACCGATGTCGGCGCGTACTTCCCGCACACCGTCACCTACCATCCGTCCTGCCACGGACTGCGGATGCTCGGGCTCGGCGAGCGGCCCAGGAAGCTGCTGGAGTCGGTCCGCGGACTGGAGCTGCGCGAGCTGCCCGGCGCCGACGAGTGCTGTGGTTTCGGTGGCACCTTCGCGCTGAAGAACTCCGATGTCTCCGCCGCCATGGGCCAGGACAAGGTGCACCACGCCGTCACGACCGGTGCCGAGGTGCTCTGCGGCGCCGACAACTCCTGTCTCATGCACATCGACGGCATCCTGCGCCGCGAGGGCGCCGCACCGCGCGCCGTGCATCTCGCGGAGATCCTGGCGTCGACCGAAGAGGAGCCCTGGTCATGAGCGGTACGTATCTGGGCATGCCGGCCTTTCCGGTGGCCGCGAAGGAGGCCGTGGGCAACGAGACCCTGCGCGGCAATCTGCGGCACGCCACCCACACCATCCGCGACAAGCGGGCCAGGGCGGTGGCGGAGCTGGCCGACTGGGACCTGCTGCGCGAGGCGGGCAAACAGATCAAGGACCGGACCCTGCGCCATCTGGACCGCTATCTGCTCCAGTTGGAGGAGTCGGTGACGGCGGCGGGCGGGGTGGTCCACTGGGCGGCCGACGCCGAGGAGGCCAACCGCATCGTCGCGGACCTGGTGAAGGCCACCGGCGAGCGCGAGGTCGTCAAGGTCAAGTCGATGGCCACCCAGGAGATCGGCCTCAACGAGGCGCTGGCGGCGGAGGGCATCGCGGCGTACGAGACGGATCTCGCCGAACTCATCGTGCAGCTCGGTGAGGACCGGCCCTCGCACATCCTCGTCCCGGCGATCCACCGCAACCGGGGCGAGATCCGCGAGATCTTCCGCGACCGGATGGGCGAGTGGGGCCGGGCCGCCCCCGACGGTCTCTCCGACACCCCCGCCGAACTCGCCGAGGCCGCCCGGCTTCATCTGCGCGAGAAGTTCCTGCGCGCGAAGGTCGGTGTGTCCGGGGCCAACTTCATGGTCGCGGAGACCGGCACCCTGGTCGTCGTAGAGTCGGAGGGCAACGGGCGGATGTGCCTCACCCTGCCCGAGACCCTGATCTCCGTGGTGGGCATCGAGAAGGTCGTACCGAGCTGGCGCGACCTGGAGGTCTTCCTCCAGACGCTGCCGCGCTCCTCGACGGCGGAGCGGATGAACCCGTACACCAGCATGTGGACCGGCACCCACGACAGCGACGGCCCCCGGAACTTCCACCTCGTCCTGCTGGACAACGGCCGGACCGACACCCTCGCCGACGAGGTCGGCCGGCAGGCGCTGCGCTGTATCCGCTGCTCGGCCTGTCTCAATGTCTGCCCGGTCTACGAACGGGCCGGCGGACACGCGTACGGATCGGTCTACCCGGGACCGATCGGGGCCATCCTCAGCCCCCAGCTCCGTGGCACGCGGAGCGAGATCGACGCCTCGCTGCCGTACGCGTCCTCGCTCTGCGGGGCCTGCTACGAGGTGTGTCCCGTCGCCATCGACATCCCCGAGGTCCTGGTCCATCTGCGCGAACGCGTCGCGGACCAGGGCGGCAAGGGGCACCGGCTGGAGAAGGCGATGATGAAGGCGGCGGGCTGGGTCCTCGACCATCCGGGCGTACTGGCGGCGGGGGAGCGGGCCGCGTCCCGGACCCGCGCGCTCCACCCGTCGAAGCCGCCGGGCGCGGGGGCGTGGACGGACGCGCGCGAACTGCCGGAGCTGCCGCCGGAGCCGTTCCGCGACTGGTGGAAGAAGAACCGCGGCAACGACCGTAAGGACAGCGGAACATGAGCGATGCAAAGGTCACGGTCACGGGCCCGGGCACGGGCTCGCGCGAGCGGATGCTCGCCCGGATCCGCGCCGCCGTCGCCGACGCGCCCGAGGCGCCGGAGCCCGCCCGCGACTACCTCGACACACACACCGCCGACAGCGGGGTCGTCGATCTCCTCGCCGAGAACCTGGCCGACTACCGCGCGCTCGTCCACCGCACCGACGGCGCCGGACTGCCCGCGCTCGTCGGACGCCTGCTGACCGAGCGCGGCGCCCGTACGGTCCTGGTGCCGCCGGGGCTGCCGGCGCCCTGGCTCGCCGCCGTCCCCGACGCCGTCGCCCGGATCGAGGACGACCCGCGCGCCACGGCGGGGGAGCTGGACACGGTGGACAGCGTCGTCACCGGCTGCGCGCTGGCCATCGCCGAGACCGGCACCCTCGTCCTCGACGGCTCCCCCGACCAGGGGCGGCGCCGGATCACCCTCATCCCCGACCACCACATCTGCGTGGTGCGGGTGCCGGACCAGGTCGTCGCCTCCGTGCCGCGCGCGATGCCCAGGATCGTGCCGACCCGGGCGCTGACCTGGATCTCGGGACCGTCCGCGACCAGCGACATCGAACTCGACCGGGTGGAGGGCGTCCACGGACCGCGCACCCTGGAGGTCATCCTGGTCACGGAGTGACCGGGCAGCGGGAGCGGCGCGCGGGGGGCGGGTTCAGCGCCGGGTGAGCCGCGGCGACTCCCGGCCGGCGTCCACCGCCGTCCCGCCCCGCTCCACCCGCCCGGCCAGCGCCCGCGCCCACGCGGCCAGCCCGGCGACATCGAGGCCGTGCGGCTCGGCGTGCCGGGGCTCGGCGCCGGAGCCGCCGTACTCCTCGGTGTACGCGGCGATCCCGCCCGCGCCCCGCCGCAGCAGCCGCGCCCCGCCGGCCGCGTTCCCCCGGGCGGCGTGCGTCAGCCCGACCGCGAGCTGGGCCATCCCCCGCCACAGCGCCCGCTCCTCCTCGGGCCCGGACTTCCACGCGTCCTCGAACACCTCGTGGGCGTGGAACGGCTTGCCCGCGTCCAGCAGCCGCTGCGCCTCCCGCAGGGTCTCGCCGGGCGTACGCACCACACCCTCGGGCTGCCGCTCCACCCCGGCCGCCCCGTACGGCAGCGGCCGCCCCAGCCCGTCCCGGGGCCGCGCGTTCCGAGCCCGCCCCGCCTCGTCCCGGTCCCGCCCGTCATCGCCCATACCCCGATTGTCCCCGCCCCCGGCGCCGCCGGACACCGTCCCGAGCGCGGCGCGGAGTGCGGTAATGTTCTCTTGCGCGGTCGGACCGGGGAAACCCCGGCGAGCCGGGCACCGGGACGTGGCGCAGCTTGGTAGCGCACTTGACTGGGGGTCAAGGGGTCGCAGGTTCAAATCCTGTCGTCCCGACTTGTGTTTTCGCAGGTCGCAGGCGGTATCGGAGAAATCCGATACCGCCTTTCCGTATGTCAGGGAGCCGGCTGGGAGACCGCCGCCAGGACGAGATCGCTCAGCTCGATGAATGCGTCCCCGGAGGACAGCCCCGTGGAGTCGAGCAGCTCGCGGCTGTGGATGCCGTCGATCAGCAGCCCGACGGCCCGGCTGACGAACTCGGCGTGCACGGAGCGGAAGTCGCCCGACTCCACGCCCGCGTGGATCATCCCGCGGACCCTGCTCGTGGCGGCGAGCGAGTTGACCGTGTAGATCTCGCGGGTCGTGTCGTCGTCCAGCATGTCGGCGTAGCAGGCTACCGACATACGGCGCATCTGGGTGCCCACGGCCGCCAGATAGGCGGCGATCCGCTGTGCGGGGTCCGCGACCGTGGCGACCTCCCGCTCCACCTGCTCCGCGGCGTCCCGGAAGAAGTTCTTGAGTGCGGTCGCGACTAGGTGGTGGCGGCTGGAGGAGACCGCGTACAGGGTGGACTTCGAGCACTGGAGACGTGCGGCGAGCGTGTCGACGGTCAGTCTGGCGAAACCTTCCGCCAGAACGATCGCCTGTACGCGCCCGAGCAGTTCGTCCCTGCGGTCGTCGTCGAGGCGCTTGCGTCCGGGACCGGCCGGGCGCCGACCGGTCCGCGAGCGGGGCTGCACGGATGCACCACTCCCTACCGAGGCCGAGCTGTTCCGGTACCGCGTCACGCTTTATCGTACTGCGGGCCGCCGGGCCCCGGCGCGTCTCGTGGAGGGGCGCGTGAGGTGCGACGCCGGCGGGCGGTGGGTGCCCGCCGGCCGTCACCCGGTCCGCGCGGTCATGCCACGGTGCGGATCAGCTTCTTGTTGATGAACTCCTCGATGCCGAGGGGACCGAGTTCGCGGCCGAAGCCCGAGCGCTTCACGCCCCCGAAGGGGAGTTCGGCGCCTTCCGCGGCCACGCCGTTCACAAAGACCATGCCGGCCTCGACGCGGTCGGCGAAGCGGGCGGCCTGGGCGGGGTCGGTGGTGAAGACGTACGAGCCGAGGCCGTACGGGGTGTCGTTGGCGATACGCAGGGCGTCGTCCTCGTCGGCGGCCGGGAAGACCATCGCGACCGGGCCGAAGAGTTCCTGCCGGGCGGCGGTGTGCCCGGTGGTGAGGCCGGTGAGGACGCCCGCCGGGAAGAACGCGCCGTGCCGCTCGCCCGCGCTGTGCAGGGTGGCGCCCTCCGCGACGGCCGCGTCGACCTGGCGGGCCAGGGTGCCGGCCGCGGCGGCGGAGGAGAGCGGGGCGCCGGTCTCGGAGGCGAGCAGCCGCGCGGTGAACTTCTCCACGAACGTGTCGTACAGCTCCCGTACGACGATGAACCGCTTGGCGGCGTTGCACGCCTGGCCGGTGTTGTCGAGGCGGGCGGCGACGGCCGCCGTCACCACGGCGTCGAGGTCGTCGGTGGACAGCACCACGAACGGGTCGGAGCCGCCCAGTTCGAGGACGACCTTCTTCAGATGCCGGCCGGCGATCTCGGCCACGGCGGCACCGGCCCGCTCGGATCCGGTCAGCGAGACGCCCCGTACCCTCGGGTCCGCGATCATGCCGGCGATCTGCTCGTTGGTGGCGTACACGTTCACATAGGCCCCGGCCGGGAAGCCCGCCTCGGTGAACAGCCGCTGGAGGAGCGCGGCCGTGGCCGGGCACTGGGGGGCGTGCTTGAGGACGAGGGTGTTGCCGGCGGCGAGGTTGGGGGCGGCGAACCGGGCGACCTGATAGGCGGGGAAGTTCCACGGCATGATGCCGAGCAGCACGCCGAGGGGATCGCGCCGGACGACGGCGGTGCCGGTGCCGGAGGTGACGGGAAGCGGCTCGTCGGCGAGGAACCGCTCGGCGTGGTCGGCGTAGTAGTGGTAGATGTCGACGCAGAAGTCGATCTCGCCCTCGGCCTCCGGAAGGGGCTTGCCCATCTCCCGCACGATGCTCGCTGCCAGCTCGTCGCGGTGCTGTGTGTGCAGGTCGCCCAGGCGGCGCAGCAGCGCGGCGCGCTCGGCGACGGAGGTCTCGCGGTACTGGGCGGCGGCGGTGTGGGCGGCGTCGAGGGCCTGCTGTATCTCGGTGTCCGTGGCGGTCGGGTAGGTCGCGGCGACCGCGCCGGTCGTCGGGTCGGTGACGGCGTACGTGGTGTCCTTGGCGTGCATGGTTCTCCGTAGGCAGGGGTGGGGCGGGTGCGGGGCGGGCTCAGGGCCCAGGGCTCAGGGCTCAGGGCTCCAGGATCGTCCGCATTCCGGTGTTCGTCCTGAGGTCGTCGAGGGCGTCCGCGGCCTCGCTCATCGGGCGTGTCCTCCCGATCAGTTCGTCCAGGGGCAGCCGGCCGGCCAGATACAGACGGGCCAGCTTCGGGATGTCGATCTCTCCCACGCTGGAACCGTAGTTGCAGCCGAGGATGCGTTTGCCCTGGTCGGCGAGGTCGAAGAGGTTGAAGGAGGCGGTGGCGTCGGTGGCGGCCATACCGACCAGGACGGCGGCGCCGCCGGAGGTGAGCAGGCCGGGCAGGGTCTCGACGACCTTCGGGCTGCCGATGGCCTCGAAGACGTAGTCGGCGCCGCCGAGGTGCTCCCGGCACCAGGCGGCGACGTCCTCGCGGGCCCCGTCGAGGGTGTGGGTGGCGCCGAAGCGCCGTGCGGCGGCGAGGCGTTCGGCGGAGAGGTCCACGGCCACCACGGGATCGGCGCCGACCAGCCGCAGGCCCATCACCACGGAGAGGCCGACCCCGCCGGTCCCGATGACGACGGCGGACTCTCCCGCCCGTACGCCCGCGGTGTTGACCACCGCGCCGACGCCCGTGGTGATGGAGCAGCCGAGGAGCGCGCCGATGCCGAAGGGAAGCTCCTCGGGGACCTTCACGGCGGCGGTCTCGGGGACGACCAGGCGGCCGGTGAAGGCACCGAGTCCCAGGTACGGCCAGATCCGCTCGCCGTCGGCGCCGGTGAACGCGGTGCCGCCGTCGGGGAGGGTGTTGTCGACGGCCTTGGTGCCGGTGCACAGCCATGCCTGGCCGGCGGCGCACTTGCGGCAGCGCCGGCACGGTGCGAACCAGGAGAGCACGACATGGTCGCCGGGGCGTACGGAGGTGACGCCGGCGCCGGTCGCGGTGACCACGCCCGCCGCTTCGTGGCCGAGGACGAGGGGGCGGTCGGTGGGCCAGTCGCCGGACACGATGTGCAGGTCGGAGTGGCAGACGCCGGCGGCGCGGACCTCGATCTCGACCTCGCCGGGCCCGGCGGGCCGTACGGACACCTCCCGGGTGCGCAGGCCGTCGGCGGGCGAGAAGACAACGGCCGGGGAGAGCGGTGTGGGCATCAGAGCGTCTTCATCTCTTCGGTGGTGGCGCGGCCGGGGGTCAGTTTGGTGTGGGGCTTGGCGGCGGTGACGTAGCCGAGGCCGAGGAGGAAGAGGACGGAGAAGACCAGGACCACGGCCCAGACCTGGATCCAGCTGCCGCCGGCCGGGGCGAGTTCGGTGCGCGGCCAGGCGATGTTGACCGCCTCGAAGAGCAGCCACAGCACGGCGAGGACATTGACGACGAGTCCGGTGCGGCCGAGTCTGAGCTGTCCGGCGCCCGGGTTCCAGCGGCCGGTCAGCCGCGCGACGAGCGCCACGACGGCGACCGCGAGGAAGATGAAGTAGAAGCCTCCGGAGCCGAACGCGATCAGGGTGGCCGCCGCGTTGCCGTTCAGCCCGAGCAGCAGGCCGAGGGCGGCGAGGACAGCGGTGGCGATGAGGGAGACGTACGGGATCTGCCGGGGGCCGACGGTGGCGAGCACTGGGGAGAAGGGCAGCTGGCGGTCGCGGGCGAAGGCGTAGACGGCGCGGCCGATGTACGTCTGGATGGAGACGGCGCACGCGAAGAACGCGATCAGGACGACCAGGATGAACGGCTTCTCGCTCCAGCCGCCGAGCCCCTGGGTCACGGCCTCGAAGACGGGGTCCACGACGGTGCCGGCGACGGCGTCCTCGGGGCGGCGCAGGGCCAGGGTGACGGCGAGGCCGGTGAGCAGCACGGTGAAGCCGACGAAGAGGTAGGCCCGCAGCAGGGCGCGCGGCACACTGCGGCGCGGCTGCTCGGTCTCCTCGGCGACCTGGGTGGTGGCGTCGAAGCCGAGGAAGGCCCAGCCGGCCACGGCGAGACAGGTCAGGAAGCCCGCGGTGACGGAGCCGCCCGAGGCGCCTTCGGCCCCCAGCGTCTCGAAGAGCAGGCCGAAGCCGTTGTGGTGGGCGAAGAGCAGGAGGACCAGGCTGACGGCGATGGAGGCGACGCCCTCGGCGATGATGCCCGCGTTGAGAAAGTGCTTGACGGGATCGACCCCGAGGAGGTTGATGCCGAGCGCGACGGCGACGAAGACGACGCCGAGGACCACATGCTGTCCCGGGGACGGGGCGCCGTCGGCGAACAGCATGTGCAGCCAGCTCGCGCCCAGGTAGGCGACGGTGGTCAGCGAGGCGACGGCGGAGGCGAGGTAGATCCAGCCGACCAGCCAGCCCAGACGCGGTCCGGCCAGCCGCCGTACCCACTGGTAGACGCCGCCGGTGACCGGGAACTGCGAGGAGAGTTCGGCGTAGACCACGGCCACGAGGAGCTGGCCGAGGAAGGCGACGACGACGGCCCAGATCCAGGCGGGCCCGGCGAAGACGAAGCCCAGCTGGACGACGGCGTAGATGCCGACCACGGGCGAGATGGTGGCGAAGCCGATGGCGAAGACGGCCCAGGCCGACAGGGTCCGTTTCAGCTCCTGCTGATAGCCGTATTCGGCCAGCTCTCCGGCGTCGGTGCGGGGGTCGTCCACCTGGTTCTCCTGACGTGCTGCGCGGTGCCGCGTGGTGCCGGGCCGGGCCCGGGACGGGCCTGTGACCTGGCCCGTGACCGGGTCGGGTGCCGTACGGAGCGGTCGGCGCCGTGGCCCGGGCGGGTGGTTTCCGGCCGGTCCCGCTTATTGGGCGGGTGGCCAATTAGCTTTATTGGTCACGTACTCAATAGCATCCGTCGCATGACGTCAAGAGGTCAGGGAAAACGCGTCCGCAAGGCTCCGGCCGAACGCCGCCACGAGATCGTCGCCACCGCCGCGCGGATAGGGCTCGGTGAGGGGCTGGAGTGCGTCACCCTGCGGCGTGTCGCCGATGAGCTGGGTGTCCAGCCGGGACTGGTCGGCCATTACTTCCCGGCGGCCGACACCCTGGTGGCCGAGGCGTTCACCAGCGCCACGATGGCCGAGCTGGACGGTCTGCTGCCGCCGTCACCGGCCGAGGGCGACGGATCCACGCCCATCGGTGTGCTGCGCCGCTTCTTCGCGCTGATCTCCAGCGCCGAGTTCGACGATCTGAGCAGGCTGTGGCTGAACGCCCGCCATCTCTCCCGCTACCGGCCGGTGCTGCGCGAGCATGTCGTGGCGCAGGAGCTGCTCTGGTGCCGCCGTATCGAACGGATCGTCACCGACGGTTCGGCGGCGGGGGAGTTCAGCTGCCCGGACCCCTGGGCCACCGCCACCCGGCTGCTCGTCGCCATCGACGGGGTCAACTCCTACATCAACACCAGCGCCGAACACCGTACGGAGCCGATCGCCGCGATGCCCCGGACCGTCGCGGAGGCGGAGCTGGGCCTGCCGCCGGGCGCTCTGATCAGCCCGCGCGCGGAAGGTCACGGATGAACCATTGACAGCGGAAGATTACGCGGCCGAGCACCCCGGTGGCGATGCCGAGGAACTCGGCCGGGCGGGAGCCCTGTTCATCCTCGGCGGGCTGATGCGCGGCCCGGAGGCGCTCGAACATCTGGCGACGGCGACGGCGACGGCGACGGCGACGGCGACGGCGACGGCGGACCGGGCCGGAGACGTGTAAAGCGCGTTTGGGCCGTGTTTGGACCGAGCGATACACACATCGGGGCCGTATGAAGCGGGCACCTCGATGAAGGATGCCGAACGATGTATTGACCGTTCGGTCTACTGCTGTCACGATCCGAAACCGGCCCGAGAATTCGGTGCGCTTCCACCACGCCCGATCGAGAGAGACAAAGATGTCATCTACTCAAGAAGCGAGTGGTACGGCCCGTCCTTCCCGTCCTGTCCGGCCCATCCCCGTCCTGATCGCGGTTCTTGTCCTCGCGGACATCGTCAGCGCCTTCGAGTCGACGATGATGTTCAACGCCCTGCCCCGGATCATCGGCGCGTTCCACACCACGCCCGCCGACGCCAGCTGGGTCCTGACGGCGTTCCTGCTGGTCGCCGCCGCGTCCGCGGCCGTGTGCGGCCGGCTCGGGGATCTCTACGGGCGGCGCAACGTCATCATCGTCCTGCTGCTGATCTCGGCCGTCGGATCCGTCATCAGCGTCTCGACGGGCACACTCACCGGAGTCATCGCCGGGCGGGCCGTCCAGGGCGTGTCCGGCGGCATCCTCCCGCTGTGCTTCGGTGTCGCCCGGGAGATCCTGCCCAAGAAACACGCGCCGGTGGCGGCGGCGATGATCGCGGGAGCGGCGATGCTCGCCGGGGCGGCGGGGAACATCATCTCCGGTGCGCTGATCGACACACTGGACTGGCACTACATCTTCGTCGTGGCCGCCGCGGTGGCCGTGATCGCCGCGGCCGGCTGCCTTCTGCTGCCCCGTTCCCGCGTGGTCGCGGGCGCGCGGCGCGTGAGCTGGTTCGGCAGTGTGCTGTTCGCGCCGGCCATCGGGCTGGTCCTGTTCGGCGTCAACAAGTCGTCGTCCTGGGGCTGGAGCGACGGAAGGACCCTCGGCACGATCGTCACCGGCCTGCTGCTGCTCGCGCTCTGGGTGTGGAGGGAGCTGCGCGTCGACCATCCCATGATCAACCTCCGGCTGTTCTCCGACCGGAAGGTCGCGCTGACCATGCTCGCGACCGCCGTGCTCGCGATCGGCCCCGTGGGCGCCACGGGCTTTCTGCTCCAGATCATCATGCAGACCCCGACGGACGCGCCCGTGGGGCTCGGGCTGAGCGCGACCGACGCGGGA
The DNA here is from genome assembly GCF_003344965.1 of Streptomyces paludis. Lineage (NCBI taxonomy): Bacteria > Bacillati > Actinomycetota > Actinomycetes > Kitasatosporales > Streptomycetaceae > Streptomyces > Streptomyces paludis. The sequence continues at coordinate 7,081,831 of NZ_CP031194.1, forward strand.
TGGGTCTCGTTCTGCATCGCGATCTTCGGCTTCCTGCTGTCGCCCCTCAGCGGCCGGATCTCCGCCCGTGCCGGCTCCCGGCGGGCCCTGATCATCGGCAGTGTCTTCGGTGTGATCAACGCGGCGACCCTCGCGATGCTCCACTCGACCCTCATGGGCCTGATCATCTCCACGGTGTTCCTGACGGTGGCGACGTCCTTCATCCTGTCGTCGCTGCCGAACCTGATCATGGAGGCGGCCCCGGTGGAGAACACCAGTGAGGCCACCGGCCTCAACGTGGTGGTCCGTACCACCTTCTCGGGCGTCGGCACCTCGGTGGCGACGCTGCTGCTGAGCATGTCCCTCGTGTCCGGTACGCACTTCAGCACCCGCGGCGCGTACATGCAGGTCTTCGTTCTCATCGGGATCTCCTGCGCGGTGGCGCTCATCCTCGCGCTGCTCATCCGGCCGGGTGTGCGGGCCGCGTCCGGCGCGGCCCCCGCGGTGGCCGCCTCGAAGGCGTGAGCGACGGCCGGACCATGCCCTGAGCGGGCGAGGGGGAGTGTTTCCCCCTCGCCCGCTCACGGAGTCCTCCGTCGCGGCCGGTTGGCCGTCCGGCCGTCCGGCCGCGACGGCCTTGGTCAGACGGTCGCGATCGGGGTCAGCGGACTGCCCTGTGTCCCGGGCAGGTTCAGCGGGGGCGCGGTGAGCAGGAAGCGGCTGCGGCCGTGCTCGCGCAGCCAGGCCGCGAGATCGTGGAGATACCACAACTCGCCCAGCGGAACGCCGAGTTTGAACAGGCAGAGGTGGTGGATGGGCAGCAGGGTGTGCGGGCCCTCGGCCTTGGTCACACCGACACCCTCGACGGCGTAGTTGTCGGCGATCAGCCCGGAGATCCGCGACTCGGCGATCCAGTCGAGCAGCGCCGGGTCACCGGCGTCGAGGTAGGCCGCCGTCTGGTGGATCGCGACGGGGTCGGGGTTCTTCTCCCAGGCGAGGATCTGGGTGGCGAAGCCCGTGTGGAGCAGGAGCATGTCGCCCGGCTCCACGACGACGTTGTCGGCCGCCATGATGTCCTGGAGCGTCTTCAGGTTCACCGGCTGGTGGCCCGTGCCCAGATGGTGGGCGATGTCGACGAGGACGCCGCGGCCCTGCACGCCGTGCGCCGCCATGTGTTCCAGACCGAGGTGGGCGGCGTGGCTGAGGCTTCCGCTGCCGTCGCCCTTGACGCCCTCCCGGGGGCCGACGATGTCGATGCCGGGGCGGTAGCCGTTGTAGTAGACGGGCTCGGCGACACCGTCGCCGTCCGCGTCGAACTCGGCGCCCTGGTGGGCGAGGGCGTCCCACTGCGTGGAGTACTGGAGCCACAGGGTCACCACGTCGTCCGACCAGACGTCGATGAGCTGCGGGTCGATCTCCTTGCTGGCCACGACGTTGTAGAAGACGTCCTGGTTGTGCTGGAGGTCCTCGGTCGGCCGGAGGACGGGCGGATAGCGGCGCTGGTTGAGCGCGGAACCGCCCGGGTAGTCCAGCGGCAGGCTCAGGCTGAAGGTGATCCCGTGCTCGACCTCGCGCACCCCCTCCAGCACCTTCTCCGCGGTGATCAGATTGACGCGGCCCAGCTCGTCGTCCTCGCCCCAGTCGCCCCACGTAGAGCCCGGCGGCCGCTGCTTCCAACGCTTCGTCACGACAACAACTCCTCGCGTAGCTGACGGTCCCCGTCGACCGTCGTACGCATGCTAGGGAGATTGTACCGAGTGGTCAACAAAATGATCCATTGAACTGTGCACAGCACTTCCCGGACTCCGGGAATGAGTAATAGACTCAGCGGTCGAAAGATAGATCCAGTATCTCGAAGAGCACTTCCTGTTCCGGGAGAGTCGAATGACCGAATCCACGCACGCGGCGGTGGCGGCGGGTGTGCGCGCCGTCATCGCCGCGCACGCCCAGGCCCAGGACGCCGGCCGTACCGACGATGTCGTCGCGCTGTACGCGCCCGACGGCGTCCTCGAACTTCCCGGCGCCGAACCGGTCAAGGGCCACGACGCGCTCCGCGCGGCCTTCGCGGGCTGGCAGCCGACCCGGCCGCAACTGCACCTCACCGGCAATACCGTCGTCACCGTACAGGGGGTGGACGAGGCCACCGCGGTCAGCGATGTGACGTTCTTCCACCGCGGCGACGGAGAGCCGGGCGCGCCGGGCTGGACGGTGCGGATCGTCGGCCGGTACGAGGACACACTGCGCCGGTACGACGGCGCCTGGCGGCTGACCCGAAGGTCCTCCGCCTTCCAGGCATGAGGCGCGGGCGCGGTCCCCTCCCCATTTCCCCATCCCCTGTAGGGAGTTGACGATGAGCACATTCGCCGACGCGTCCGCCACGGCCCAGGTCGAGGCCGCGATCGCCGCGTACGCCCAGGCGCTGGACGCCGACCGGGTCGATGACGTCGCCCGGCTGTTCTGGCCCGACGGTGTGGCCGAGATCGCCGGGGTGGGCACCTTCGAGGGCCATGACGCGATCCGGGCCGGCTACGCGGGATTCGCGCCGGCCCGGCCCCAGCTGCACCTGGTCGGCAACACCGTTGTCACCGCGGTCTCGGAGGACGAGGCGACGGCCGTGAGCAACCTGGCCTTCTTCCAGCGCGGCGAGTCCGGCTGGGGCGTCCAGCTGGTCGGCCGCTACGACGATGTCCTGCGGCGCCGTGACGGCGAGTGGCGGTTCCAGCGCAGGGTGACGACGTTCCTTCCGTGACCCACCCCCGGTTTCGGCCCGAATTCCGGCTCAGTACAGCGCCGTACGACAGGAGTCATCCATGAGCGAGTTGAGTTTCGAAGGACGCGTCGCCGTTGTCACCGGTGCGGGACGGGGCATCGGCCGCGCCCACGCCCGGCTGCTGGCCGAGCGGGGGGCGCGGGTGGTCGTCAACGATCTCGGCGGATCGATGGAGGGGGAGGGCGTCGACGCCGGACCCGCGCGGAGTGTGGCCGACGCGATCGTGGCGGCCGGCGGAGAGGCCGTCGTCGACCACCACGACGTCTCCACCGAGGCGGGCGGCAAGGCCGTCATCGACACCGCGCTCGACGCCTTCGGCCGTGTGGACATCCTCATCAACAACGCCGGCATCATCCAGTGGGCCGGACTGCCCGAGATCGGCCTGGACAACCTCGAACGGCATCTCGCCGTCCATCTGCTCGGTTCGTTCAACACCACACGGGCCGCGTGGCCGCACTTCCTGGAGCAGGGCTACGGACGGGTGGTGCTCACCACGTCCGCCGGGCTGTTCGGCACCGACAACAACCTGTCGTACGCGGCGGCCAAGGGCGGTGTGATCGGTCTGGCCCGCAGTGCGAAGCTCGCCGGCGCACCGCACGGGATCAAGGTGAATGTGATCGCCCCGGCCGCGCTGACACGGATGGGCGGCATCGCGGACGAGGCCGCGGCGGAGGTGGCCGCCCAGCAGGCCGGCATGACCTCGGAGGCGGTCTCGCCGATCGTCGCCTACCTCGCGCACGAGAGCTGCCCGGTCAACGGCGAGGTCTACGCGGCGGGCGCCGGCCGCTTCGCCCGTATCTTCCTCGCGTCCACACCGGGCTATGTGTACGAGGGCGACGGTGTGGCCGGTGTCGAGGACGTCGTGAACAACTGGGACGCCATCAACGACGAGAAGGGCTACTACGTCCCCGCGGACCTGATGGCGTGGACGGGCGCCTTCCTCGGGCACCAGTTCAAGGAGAAGCCCGGTGCGGCGGCTTCGTAGGCCACGCGGACCGCAGCGGTGATCACCACGCGCGCGGCAGTTCCACGGCGACCATGGTGGGGCCGCCCGGTGGGCTGGTGAGGGCCATGACGCCTCCCAGGGCGGTGACCAGTACCCCGATCCGCCGTAGCCCGGTGCCCCGGTCCGGGTCGGCGCCGCCGATGCCGTCGTCCCACACCATGGCCCGCAGCCCTCCGCCCCCGGTGTGTTCGATGCAGACCGAAACGTGGCCGGATCCGCTGTGCTGGGCGGCGTTGGTCAGGGCCTCCTCGACCGCGGTGCGGATGACGTGTGCCGCTTCGCCGCCGTCCCGGGCCGTGTCATCGCCGTCGATGTCACCGACCACGTCGAGCGACACCTCCAACGGGCACGCGTCGGCCAGGGCCCGTACGGCGGCGGTGAGTTGGCCGTCGGGTGCCGTGGGGGTACGGGTCGCGGCCGGCGCGGGAAGCGGCGCCGGCCGGACCGCCCGGAGCAGTGACGGGAGCGCGACCGCGGGCCGGCCCAGGCCGCGCCGTACCCCGTCGTACGCGAGCATGAACGGGAGGGCCGGAAGCGAGAGCAGCAGCATCGATCCGGCCACGCAGTGGTCCGCGGCGTGCCGGATCGCCGCTTCCGGCGCGGTGCGCGGCGCTGCGTACGGTGTGGATGTCGTCGCGGGGCGGGGCTCTACCGATGCCGGCAGCGGTCCGGGGACTGACGGGTCGGGGGCTGACGGTTCGGGGCGTGTCGGGGTCGTTCGTACCTGGGGCATACCGTTCACGCTAGGCGCGGCCGTGCCCCGGCACAGGAGAGCGGGCACCCGGCCGGGGGTGTAGCGGATTACACCTCGGGGTTGCCGGGACGGGGCCAGGGCCGGCGGGTGAGGCGTTCGATGCCGTGGTTGAAGCGCCGGAGGAAGACTGTGAATGAGGCGATGTCCTCGTCGCTCCAGCCCGCCATGATCTTCTTCAGCGAGCCCACGATGCCCTCGCGCTCCACCGCCAGCAGCCGTGTGCCCTTCTCGGTGATGCCGAACTTGCGCGCCGTGCCGCCGGCCGGGTCCGGCATCCGTTCCACCAGACCGGCGCGGAGGGCGGCGGCGGTCTGCCGGTTCAGTGTGGAGGCGTCAAGACCGAACGCGTCGCTCAACTCACCGATGGACATGGGCCCCTGGACCCAGAGACGGCTGAGCAGGATGTAGGCGCTGCGGTCGAGCACACTTCCCTTCCGGCGACCGCCGTACTGGCTGAGCAACGCGTGGCGGTGGAGCAGCATCTGCTCGAACTCGACCTCGTCCGCAAGATGGTTCATGGGTGTCTGCCGCCTCGGGTCCGCGCCGGCGGCGCGTGTCCGCCCGCGCCGGCTGCCGACCTCCATTCTGCCATGCTTCATGCACCATGCATGTCATGTGTGTGCTGCACGTTATATGCACGATGCACAGCCCTGTCGGTGTGTCACCGGGCGGTCCAGCCCCCGTCCACCGTGAGCGTGGTGCCCGTGACGAAGCGGGAGGCGTCCGAGGCGAGGAACACCGCCGCGCCGCCCAGCTCGTCGGCCTCGCCCACCCGGCCCAGGGGAATGGCCCGGACGATCCGCTCGCCCCACTGGCTGTCGAGGAGCCCCGAGCTGAGGTCCGTACGGAAGTAGCCGGGCGCGAGCGCGTTGACCCGGACCCCCCGGGGCGCCCACTCGACCGCGAGGGACCTGGTGAGCGCTTCGACACCGCCCTTGCTGGCCGCGTAGGCCGCGATCCGCTCGAAGCCGGTGCTCGCGTGCACCGAGGAGACGTTGACGATCGAGCCGTACCCCTGCGCCAGCATCACCTTCCCGGCCTCCCGGCAGCAGGAGAAGGTGCCCTGGAGGTTGACGTCGAGGACCTGCCGCCACGCCTCGTCGGTGACCTGCTCGCTCCGGGTGAAGTGGGGGCTGACACCGGCGCAGTTGACGACGGCGTCGAGCCGGCCCGTCCACTCCGTGATCCGGCCGACCGCCGCCCCCACCGCGGCCGGGTCGGCGACCGAGGCGGGCAGCACCAGCACCTTGCCGCCGTGGCCGGCCAGCTCGGACGCGAGCCGCTCCAGGTCGTCCGCGGTACGCGCCGTCACGGCCAGGTCGGCCCCGGCCCGGGACAGGGCGACGGCCATGGCGCGGCCGAGGCCCTTGCCCGCGCCCGTCACCCAGACCGTCTTGCCGTCGAGGCGCGGCACTCCGGACCCACCGGCACCACCGGGCGCACCAGTCGCATTCGTCGTGTCGGTCATACGAGGCGCTCCGTCGGCAGGTCCCGGAGGTTCCGCTTGAGGACCTTCCCGGAGGGGGTACGGGGGAGTTCGTCCACGATGTCGAAGCGGCTCGGCACCTTGAACTTGGCCAGCCGGGCCCGGCAGAACTCCCGCAGCTCCGCCGCCCCGGCGCTCCCGCCGGGGCGGAACACCACGAAGGCCCGGGGGACTTCGCCCCACCGGGGGTGGGCGAGGCCGACCACGGCGGCTTCCAGCACGGCGGGATGCTCGTACAGGACGCGTTCGACCTCGGGTGTGGCGATGTTCTCGCCGCCGGAAACGATCATGTCCTTCTTGCGGTCGTCGATGTAGAGGAAGCCGTCCTCGTCGGTGTGTCCGATGTCGCCGGTGTGGAACCAGCCGTCCTTGAGCGCGGCGGCCGTGGCCTTCTCGTCGCGCCAGTAACCGGCGAAGACCTTCGGGCCGCGCAGGGTGATCTCGCCCAGCTCGCCCGCCGGGACCTCCCGGCCGGTGTCGTCCACGATCCGGACCCTGGTGTGCGGTACGGGCCGGCCGACCGAGCCGAGCTTCGACAGGCTGTGTTCGCGGTCGAGGAAGGTGTCGCCCGAGACGGTCTCGGTCAGTCCGTAGGCATCGGCGAACCAGGCGTGCGGAAACGCGGACATGACGCGCCGCAACACCGGTTCCGGGGTCTTCTCGCCGCCGCCGAGGACGAAGCGGACGGATGTGGTGTCGTACGACGCGCGGCCGGGCACCTCCAGGACCGCGTTCACCATGGCGGGCGCGAGCCAGAGGTTGGTTACCCGGTGCTCCTGGATCGCGTGGAGTGTGTCGGCGGCGTCGAACCTGCGCTGGAGGACGACCTTGCCGCCCGCGTACAGCACTCCGAGGGCCGGCATGTCCAGACCGCCGACGTGGTAGAGCGGTCCGCAGACGAGTGTAGTGTCGGCCGCGGTCAGGCCGAAGTGGACGATATGGGCCAGGTTCTTGGCCTGGAGATTGCCGTAGGTGATGCACACGCCCTTGGGCCGTGAGGTGGTGCCGGAGGTGTACATCAGCCGCTGGAGGTCGTCCGGCGCGACGTCCACGGGCTCCACCTCGGCACCCGGGTGGCGGGCCAGCAGCTCCTCGTAACCGGTCCAGAGCGCATCGGAGTCGTCGGCCCCAGCCGTTCCGTACGCCTCAGCCGCCCCCGCCGTCTCACCGTCGACCCGGATCCGGTGTGCCAGGCCGGGCAGTCCGGAGGCGATACGGTCCGCCGCCGCGACGAAATCCGGCTCCGTGACGAGGACCTTGGCCGAGGCGTGGCCGAGGATGTACTGCCATTCGTCCTCGGACAGCCGGTAGTTCAGCGGCAGGAACACCGCGCCGACCCGGTTGACGGCGTACACCAGCTCCAGGAATTCCGGCCGGTTGTAGAGCAGCAGTCCGACGATGTCACCGCGGCCCACCCCCAGCGCGGACAGGCCGGCCGCGAGCCGGTTGACCCGTTCGTGCAGCTCGCGCACGGTCAGGCGGTGATCGTCCTGCACCACGGCGACGGCGTCGGGCCGTTGGGCCGCGTGATAGTCGAGGATGCTCGCGAAATTGTGCACGGCCACTCTCTCGTTCGGCGACCAGCAATGTTCCGACCGGTCGGTTGCCCGCTGCAAAGTTTTCGTGTACCCATTGGTCTATAAAACCTGTAGCCGCACTTTACGACGCCCCGGTGCCGGCGACAACCGTTGTGCGGGGCGGGATTTCCGGGAAAAGGAGGGCCGCGGTGCCACGTATCCGTGTCGAGGCAGACGGACCGGTTGTCACCCTCCGCCTGGCCGCTCCGCCGGTGAACGCGATCGACTCCGTACTCCGCGAGGAGCTGGCCGCCGCCGTGCGCGAGCTGGCGGACGCGCGGGACGTACGGGCCGTGGTGCTCTACGGCGGCGAGCGGCTGTTCGCGGCGGGGGCGGACATCGAGGCGCTGGCCGCGATGGGGCCGGCGGAGGTACGGGGCTGGAACCGGGCCCTGCAACGGACCTTCGACGAGGTCGCCCGGCTGCCGATGCCCGTGGTGGCCGCGGTGACCGGCTACGCGCTCGGCGGCGGTCTGGAGCTGGCGCTCTGCGCCGACCACCGGGTGGCCGCCGAGGACGCCGTACTCGGCCAGCCGGAGGTGCGGCTCGGGATCATCCCCGGCTCCGGCGGCACCCAGCGCCTGACGCGGCTGCTCGGCCCGGCGCGGGCGAAGAACCTGCTGATGACCGGCCGCACGGTGGCCGCCGCGGAGGCCCTCCGGATCGGGCTGGTGGACGAGGTCGTCCCGGCCGGTGCGGTGTACGAAGCCGCGCTGGCCTACGCGCGCGGGCTCGCCGAGGGGCCGGCGGCGGCCCTGGAGGCGGTCAAGGAGGCGGTGGACCACGGCGGGGACGCCGCGCTCTCCACCGGTCTGGCGCTGGAACGGTCCCTGTTCACCGGGGTCTTCGGGACGGCGGACGCCGCCACCGGACTGCGCTCCTTCCTCGAACACGGCCCGGGAAAGGCCCGGTTCGGGGACACGGCACCGGAGGGCGGCGCGGCACCGGACGGCCATGACGAGGAGCGCGACGACACAAGGCGGCGTACGACATGAGGGGGCGTACGACATGAAAGCACTGCGCTGGCACGGCGCACGGGACCTGCGACTGGACGAGGTGCCCGACCCGCCGGAGCCGAGGCCGCACGAGGCCGTGGTGGAGGTCTCCTGGTGCGGGGTGTGCGGCACCGATCTGCACGAGTACCTCGAAGGCCCGCACATGATCCGCACCGGTCCGCATCCGCTCACCGGCGCCGCGCCGCCGCTCGCCCTGGGGCACGAGTTCAGCGGCAGCGTCCTCGCGCTCGGGAGCGAGGTGCCCGGTATCGCCGTCGGTGACCGGGTGGCCGCCGACCCCGTCTGGCGGTGCGGGGTCTGCTACTGGTGCGCCCGCGGCGAGTACCACATCTGCCCCCGCAGCGGCTCCGTCGGACTGGCGTCGCCCGGGGCGTTCGCCGAGCGGGTCACCGTGCCGCTCGCCGGGCTGACCCGCCTTCCCGACAACGTCAGCGACGAGATGGGCGCCCTCGCGGAACCGCTGGCCGTCGGCCTCCACGCGGTGACCCGCGCGGGTGTGCGGCCGGGTGACAACGTCCTGGTCGTCGGCGGTGGACCGATCGGTGTCGCCGTGGTCCTCGCCGCGCGCGTCGCCGGGGCGGCCGGGCTGTACGTGAGCGAACCGCTCGCCGGACGCCGCGAGATGCTCGGCGCGCTCGGTGTCACCGAGGCGTTCGACCCGCGTACGGCGGACGTACGCCGGGAGGTGTTCCTGCGTACCGGCCGTATCGGACCGGACGCGGTCATCGACGCCACGGGCGTGGCGGCCCTGGCCGGGCAGGCCGTGGCGACCGTACGGCGGGGCGGCCGGGTCGTCCTCGCCGGTGTCGGCCACGGCAAGGCCGAGATCGACATGGGCCAGCTCGTCTTCTACGAGCGCTCCGTGCTCGGCACGCTCGGCTACCGCTTCGACATCCCGCGCGTCATCGGTCTGATGAGCGCCGGGCGCCTGGACGCCTCCGCGCTGCTCACGGGCCGGTTCCCGCTGGACGGGGGCGTCGGGGTCTTCGAGGGCCTGGCCGCCGACCGGGCCCGCCACCTCAAGGTTCTGCTGACCCCGAAGGGACTGTGACATGGATTTCGACCTGCCCGAGGAGACCCGGGCGCTACAGGACATGGTCCGTGACTTCGCGGCTGCGGAGATCACCCCGTACGCGGCCGAGTGGTCGGAGAAGGAGGAGTTCCCGGCGCATATCTTCACCAAGCTGGGCGAGCTGGGGCTGATGGGCATGCTCGTGCCCGAGGAGTACGGCGGCGCGGGATCCGACCTGGTCTCCTACGTCGCCGTGATGGAGGAACTGGGCGCCGCCGACCAGTCGGTGGCCTCTTCCTGGAACGCGCACTCCACCATCGCCACACTGCCGCTGCTGGCCTACGGCACCGAGGAGCAGAAGCACCGCTGGCTCGCCCCGCTGGCCCGCGGCGAGGCCATCGGCGCCTTCGGCCTGACGGAGCCGGAGGCGGGATCCGACGCGAGCGGCATCACCACCACGGCCCGCCGGGCGGACGGCGGCTGGGTGATCAACGGCGCCAAGACCTTCATCACCAACGCCGGTACGGACATCAGCCAGGGCGTCACCCTGCTCGCCGTGACCGGCCGGAACGAGGACGGCCGCAAGCGGTTCGCGACCTTCTACGTCCCGACCGGCACCCCCGGCTACACCCGCGGCCCCAAGTTCCGGAAGCTGGGCTGGCACGCGATGGACACCCGTGAGCTGTTCTTCGACGACTGCCGGATCCCCGACGACCATCTGATCGGGGACGAGGGCGGTGGCCTCCGGCAGTTCCTGTCCGTACTGGACAAGGGCCGGATCAGCGTCGCCGCGCTCGGTCTGTCGCTGGCCGGGGCGGCGCTGGCGCTGGCGGTCCGGCACGCCACGGAACGCCACCAGTTCGGCCGTCCGCTGGCGGAGTTCCAGGCGGTCGCGCACAAGATCGCCGACATCGGCACCGAGTTGCAGGCCGCCCGGTGGATGGTCTACCGCGCCGCCTGGCTCGCCGACCAGGGGCGCCCGCACGCCACGGAGGCCGCCATGGCCAAGCTGTACGCCTCCGAGGCCGCCAACCGCGCGGCCTCCCAGGCGGTGCAGATCCACGGCGGGTACGGCTATGTCCGGGAGTCGCCGATCTCCCGCTTCTACGCCGACGCCAAGATCCTGGAGATCGGTGAGGGCACCAACGAGATCCAGCGCAATGTCATCGCCAGGGCCCTGACCGGCAAGGGCTGAGATTCCTTTTCCCGTACCTTTTCCATTGCATTAGATCAGTCGGTACATTTCAGTCGGTGCATGAAAGATGCGCGAGCGTAGCGAGGACGCAGATGACGGTGGCATCGCAGATGAGCGGCGTGGACTCCCCCCACACGGAACAACTCCTTGAGATGTACCGGCGCATGCGGCGCATCCGCCGGTTCGAGCAGCGGGCGTCGGAGCTGTACAGGGCGACCGAGATACCCGGCTTCCTGCATCTGTCGATCGGCCAGGAGGCCAGTGCCGTCGGCGCCTGCTGGCATCTGACCGCGCGCGACGGCATCACCTCCACCCACCGCGGGCACGGCCATGTCCTGGCCAAGGGGCTGGACACCGCGTCGATGATGGCCGAGCTGATGGGCAAGGACGCCGGTACCTGCCGGGGCCGCGGCGGCTCGATGCACATCGCGGACCCGGGGCTCGGCATCTACGGCGCCAACGGGATCGTCGGCGCCGGGCTGCCCATCGCGGACGGGGTGGCGACGGCGGCCCGGCTGCGCGCCGAGGGCGATGTGGTGGTGGCGTTCTTCGGGGACGGCGCGGTCGCGCAGGGCATGTTCCACGAGGCGGTCAACCTCGCCGCCGTATGGGACCTGCCCGTCGTCTTCCTCTGCGAGAACAACCACTACTCCGAGTTCTCCCCGGCCGCCGACCAGCACCGGGCACCCCTCTCGGCCCGCGCCGCCGGATACGGCGTCGACTACGCGCACGTGGACGGCAACGACGTCCTCGCGGTGGCCGGTCTGATGTCCGGCGTGGTGGAGCGGCTGCGCCGGGGCGGCGGCCCGGTGCTGGTGGAGGCCGAGACGTACCGCTGGCACGGCCACTACGAGGGGGACCCCGAGCGCTACCGCGACGCGGCCGAGGTCGCCGAGGCCAAGGAGCGCGACCCCCTGCTCGTGGCCCGGCGCCATCTCGCGGCGGCCGGGGTGGCCGGGGCCCTGGCCGACGCCGTGGACGAGGAGATCGACCGGGAGATCGAGGCGGCCGTCGCATGGGCGCGGAGCCTGCCCGAGCCGGACCCCGCCACCCTGTACGACCACGTCAGCGCCCCGCGCCCCGCCGTGCCCGAGCCGGCCCCGCCCGCGGCCGACGCCGAGGTCTTCCGCTCCATGGACGCCGTACGGCTCGCCCTGGAGCACGAACTCACCGCGGATCCCACGGTGTTCGTGGCCGGCATCGACGTCGGCGCGGGCGGCAACGTCTTCGGGCTCACCCGCGGACTCGCCCAGGCGTTCCCCGGCCGGGTCCGCGACACGCCGATCAGCGAGAGCGCCGTCATCGGCACGGCGGTCGGGGCGGCCATGGCCGGGATGAGACCCGTCGTGGAGATCATGTACATGGACTTCATCGGGGTCTGTCTGGACATGCTGCTCAACCAGGCGGCCAAGCTCCGCTTCATGACCGGCGGCCGGGCCTCCCTGCCCCTGGTCGTCCGCACCCAGTTCGGCGCGGGCCGCTCCTCCGGCAGCCAGCACTCGCAGAGCCTGGAGGCCGTCCTCGCGCACATCCCCGGACTGACGGTCGTCATGCCGTCCACCCCGGCCGACACCTACGGTCTGCTCCGGGCCGCCATCCAGGACCCGAACCCGGTGGTCTTCGTCGAGAACCGGCTCCAGTACGGCCTGAAGGGGCCCCGCCCGCCGGCCGGGCACCTGATTCCGCTGGGCCGGGCCGCGGTGGTCCGCGAGGGCACCGACATCACCCTGGTCTCCTGGTCACGCATGGTCCAGGACTGTCTCTCCGCCGCCGAAACACTCGCCGCCGAGGGCATCAGTGTCGAGGTCATCGACCTGCGTACGGTGGCGCCGCTCGACCGCGAGACCGTCCTCGCCTCGCTCGCCAAGACCAACCGCCTGGTCATCGCCCACGAGGCCGTACGCGACTTCGGTGTCGGCGCGGAACTGTCGGCCCTCGCCGTCGACGAGGGCTTCTGGCACCTGGACGCCCCGGTCACCCGGGTGGCGCCGCCCCATGTGCCCGCCCCGTACGCGCCCTCGCTGGAGCGGGCCTGGCTGCCCTCGCACGACACGATCGCGGCCACCGTACGCCGTATCGCCGCGGTCTGAGCCCCGGCCCGGACCTGGCCTTCGAGGGCCTAAAATACTGACCATGCCAAGACCACCAGGGCACGGGCCGGGCTACGAGATCAAGCGTCAGGAGATCATCGACAAGGCAGCCGCGCTGTTCGCGAAGAAGGGCTACGCCGCCACCGGCATCGCCGAGGTGGGGGACGTGGCCGGGCTGGCCCGGGGCGCCCTGTACTACTACATCGGCTCCAAGGAGAACCTCCTCGTCGAGATCCAGGACCGGGTCATGCGCCCGATGCTGGCCTCCGTCCACCGGATCGCCGGTCTGGAGGAGGAGCCGGTGCTACGGCTGCGCATGCTGTCGCAGACGCTGCTGGAGAACATCCTGGCCCGGCTCGACCATGTCTGGGTCTACGAGCACGACTACCGGAATCTGCACGGGGACAACCGCGCCCGACTGCTGCGCCAGCGCCGCGAGTTCGAGAACATCGTCCAGGAGCTGCTGGTCGCCGCGATGGACGACGGTTCGTTCCGCAAGCTCGACCCGCGGCTGGCCACGCTCCAGTTCCTCAACCTGCACAACCACACGTACCAGTGGGTCAGGACCGACGGTGAGTGGGACGCCGAGTACCTCTCGCGCGCCTACTGCGCGACCCTCTTCCGCGGCTTCGCCGGTCCCGGCCGTCAGTTCGACGACATCGAGGACCGGATGCGCGCGTATCTCGCCCAGCGGGTGACCCCCGGGCCGCTGCCCCGCACCGGCGAGGAGTGACCCGGGCGGGGAGCGGTCCGGGCGGGGAGCGGCCCGGCGGCGGTCGGGCGCCGGCGGTCGGTCAGGCGTCGGGGGCGCGGGGCTTCCTGAAGTCGAAGGCCGCGTAGTCGTTGTGGCGGAGTTCGCCGATCAGCTCCTGGAGCTTCCAGCGTCCGGCGGGGTTGAGGAGCTGGCTCACGGCCTTGCCGGGGATGTTGCCACCGTAGAAGTAACTGCTGCGCTGGAACATGGAGTACGAGTCGGCCGCGTTCATGAGGCCGGTCCACTCGGTCTCGGCGGCCGGCTTCACCGCCACGACGGTGTGCCCGTGCTCGCGCGCGTGGACGATGATGTCGTGGACGAGGTCCGCCTGGTCCCCGGCATAGCGGGGGTTGTTGCCGGTGGCGCCGTGCGGGCCGCCGGGGAAGAAGAAGTTGGGGAAGCCGGCGGTCGCGACACCGAGGTAGGTGCGGGGGCCGTCGGACCAGTACTCCTTGAGCGGCCGGCCGTCGTGGCCCCGGACGCCGAGGCGGTTGAGCGCGCCCGTACCGAAGTCGTACCCGGTGCCCCAGATGATGATGTCGGTCGGGTACGGGCCCTCGCCGGTCTCGATCGCGTCACCGGTGATACGGAGGATGGGCTCCTCGGGCAGCGAGACGAGCCGGACGGCCGGCTTGTTGTACGCCTCGTAGTAGCCGGTGCCGAACGGGGGACGCCGGGCGCCGTAGCCGCCGTCCTTGGGGATGAGCTTCTCGGCGGTGCCGGGGTCCTTGACGAGGGTGCGGATCTTGGCGGCCATGAAGTCGCACCACTCCGCGTTGATGACGGGATCGGTGGTCATGTCCCGGTAGTGCTCGGTGAGTTTGGTGAAACCGGGGCCGTTCCAGACCTTCTCGTAGAACCGTTGGCGCTCCTCCGCCGGGACATCGCTGCCGCTGACGGGGTTGAGTGTGTGCAGGAAGCCGCTGGGAGAGGTGGCGAGGGTGTCGCGGATACGCTCGAAGTCGCCCTTGAGGGAGGCTTGTTCGTCCGGGGTGATGGGCCGGTTGTTGAGCGGGGTGACCCAGTCCGCCTTCATCTGATAGACGGTCAGTGAGGCCACCTCGTCGGCGATGGCCGGGACGATCTGGACACCGCTGGAGCCGGTGCCGATGAGCGCCACGTGCTTGCCGGTGAAGTCGACGGGCGTCTTCGGCCAGCGGCTGGTGTGGTGCTGTGCGCCCCGGAAGCCGTCGCGGCCCTCGATGCCCGGGATGAACGGCACGGAGAGGTTGCCCGTCGCCGCGACGAGGTAACGGGTGCGCAGCGTCGTGCCGTTGTCGGCGGTGACGGTCCAGAGGCCCGCCTCCTCGTCGAAGACGGCGGAGGTCACCCGCGCGTCGAAGGTGATGTCGTCGCGCAGACCGAAGCGGTCGACCACGTGGTTGAAGTAGCGCTCGATCTCGGGCTGGCCCGCGTACTGCTCGCTCCACTCCCACTCCTCCCACAGCTCCTTGGAGAAGAGATAGCCGTAGCTGTAGCTCTCGGAGTCGAAGCGGGCCTCGGGGTAGCGGTTCCAGTACCAGACACCGCCGACACCGCTCCCCGCCTCCAGCAGCCGCGCCGAGAACCCGGCCTCGCGGGCCCGGTAGAGCTGGTAGATGCCCGTCACCCCGGCTCCGACGACCACGATGTCGAGTGGTCCGTCCTGATCCGGCTGCCGGTCCGGCCGCTGGTCCGACTGCCGTTGTTGTTGTGTTCCGCTCATCTGCCCTCCAGGTGACAGGGGCCCGATCAGTTAAATCGACCGACCGGTCGATTGAATAATGCGAGCGTAGAGGAGAGGGGTGGCCCGATCAATGTCTGTGCACGGGGATTGATTGTACCGACCGATGGGTCTAACTTTCGGTTCCAGGGAATGACCGACTGACGTGATGTCGTGCCGAAGGAGTCGCACATGACGGCTGAGGATGCGCAGGGGCCGGCAGAGAACCCGTCGAAAGCGTCGGTGGAAGCGTCGGTGGATCTGCGGAGTGCGGGGCTCGCGGCCATGCGGGCGGCGCTGCCCGGAGTGTTTCCGGAGGGCGATCTCGATCTGCGGGACGGGCGTCTCGGGGAGGATCTCGTCGAGATCGGTCTGACGAGTGTCTGGGGCTCGCTCTGGGCCCGGGAAGGGCTCGGTCCGCGCGACCGCAGCCTGGTGACCCTGGCGATTCTGATCGCGCTCGGGGCCGAGGCGGAGCTGAGGACCCATGTCCGTATCGCGGTGACGAACGGGCTGACCGAGGACGAGATCGCCGAGGTCCTCTACCACGCCGGCGGCTACGCCGGCTTCCCCCGCGCGACGGCCGCCCGTGCCGTCGTGCGCGAGGTCCTGTCCGCCTGACGCGGGCGGCCGTTACGCACAACGAGGAGCGCGCTATGTCACTGAAGGGCAGGGTCGCCGTCGTCACCGGCGGTGGCCGGGGTATCGGGGAGGCCATCGCCCTCGTCCTCGCGGCGAAGGGCGCCGCGGTCGCGGTGTGGGACCTGGACGGCGCGGGCGCCGAGCGGACCGCCGCCGCGATACGGGAGGCGGGCGGCACGGCCCTGGCCGTGGCGGGGGACGCCGCCGAGGCGTCCGCCGTGGCCGCCGCGGCCGAGCGGACCCGCGTGGAACTCGGCCCCGTCGGGATCCTCGTCAACAACGCGGGTACGACGGCGTATCAGCCATTCACCAGCATCTCCGAGGAGTCCTGGGACCGCATGATCGGCATCAACCTCAAGGGACCGTTCCTGGTCACCAAGGAGCTGGTGCCCGGCATGCTCGACGCGGGCTGGGGCCGGATCATCAACATCTCCTCCTCGTCCGCGCAGACCGGGGCGCCCTCCATGGCGCACTACGTGGCGTCCAAGGGCGGTGTCATCGGCCTCACCAGGGCGCTCGCGATCGAGTACGTCGCCACGGGCGTCACCGTCAACCACGTACCGCCCGGCTTCATCGACACCCCGCTGGTGCGCCAGGGGCCGGTCGACGTGGAGGCGGCAGCCGCGACGATGCCGATGAAGCGGGCCGGTCTGCCCGAGGACGTCGCGCACGCGGTGGCCTATCTGGCCTCGGAGGAGGCCGCCTATGTGACCGGGCAGACGGTCAGTGTCAACGGCGGACGCCACCTCGGCTGATCCACCGGCCGTTCGACGGGCGATCGGAGTCATGAATGAGCGTCGGGAACGACGGTACGGACCGAGTGGCGGAGGCGAGTGCGACGGCCCCGGGCCGTGTGCTGGTGGTGGGTGCCTCCGCGGCCGGGCTCGCCACGGTGGAGGCCCTGCGGCGCAAGGGGTACGAGGGCGCGATCACCGTGCTCGGGGATGAGCCGCACGCCCCCTACGACCGCCCTCCGCTCTCCAAGCAGGTGCTCTCCGGGGCCTGGGAGCCGGGGCGGGCCGCGCTGCGTACGGCGGCGGCGCTGACCGCGCTGGACGCCGCGTTCGTCCTCGGGGACGCGGCAGTCGGCCTGGACACCGCGACCCGGACCGTACGGACGCGGGCGGGACGCGAACTGACCGCCGACGCGGTCGTCATCGCCACCGGCGTACGGCCGCGCACACTGCCCGGCAGCGCCGGACTGTGGGGTGTGCACGTACTGCGGAGCCTTGACGACGCACTGGCCCTGCGCGCCGCGCTCGTGCCGACGGCGCGGCTGGTCGTTGTCGGCGAGGGGGTCCTCGGCTCGGAGATCGCCGCGACGGCGCGCACCCTCGGACTCGATGTGACCCTCGCCGGACCGCTCGACGCGCCCATGGCCCTCCAGGTGGGGCCCGTGGTGTCGGCGGCACTGGCCGGACTGCACCGGGAGAACGGGGTACGGCTGCGCTTCGGCGCCGGTGTCGCCGGAGTCACCGGAACGGCCGGTGTCGCCGGAACGGCCGGTGAGCACGGCCGGGTCACGGGCGTACGGCTGGCCGGCGGGGAGGTGCTGCCCGCCGATGTGGTCGTGGTGGCGATCGGCGCGGTCCCGGCGACGGAGTGGCTGGCGGACAGCGGGCTGGGCCTGGACAACGGAGTGGTGTGCGACTCCCGGTGCCGGGCGGCCGACGGCATCTACGCGGTCGGTGACGTGGCCCGGTTCCACCACGAGCACCTGGGCCGCGCGGTCCGGCTGGAGAACCGGACGAACGCCACCGAGCAGGCCGCCGCCGTCGCCGGAACGATCCTGGGGGAGGACCGTCCGTACGTACCCGTGCCCTACTTCTGGACCGACCAGTTCGACGCGAAGCTCCAGATCCACGGGGTGATCCCCGCCGGCGCGGAGATCGAGGTGGTCGAGGGCGACCTCGCCGCGCGGCGCTTCGTGGCCCGCTTCACCCACGCCGGCGCGGTCACCGGAGTGCTCGGCTGGAACATGCCGAAGCAGACACGGCTGCGCCGCCAGGACGTCGTCGACGCCTTTCCCGTAACGGCTCTCGCCCACTGAGCGGCCACTGAACGCCCACTGAACGCCCACCGAACCGAACGGATGCCGGAGGCCCCCGTGAAAGTTGTCATCGAAGAGGACAAGTGCTGTGCCGCCGGACAGTGTGTGGCCGCCGCTCCGGACGTGTTCGACCAGCGCGACGACGACGGCATCGTCGTCCTGCTGACCGTGCACCCGCCGGACGACCTGGCGGAGGGCGTCCGTGACGCGGTGGCGATGTGCCCCGCCGTGGCGATCCGGGTGGAGCAGTAGCTCGCCATTGAATGTACCGATCGGTCGGCGTAAGGTCGGGGAACAGTTCCTTGACATCGCACGCCGACGTGTATATCGAGGAGAGGAGTGCAGGCCATGGCCGAGAAGGTGGCTGATTCCGAGGTGTCGGAGGGTCTTCCGAAGTATCCGTCGCCCCGTGCGGCGCGGTGCCCGTTCGCTCCGCCGCCGGAATTGCTGGAGCTGCGCGACACGGGGAAATCCGTGGTACGGGTGGAGACCTGGGACGGCACAACGCCCTGGCTGGCCACGACACATGCCGCCGAGCGCGAGCTGCTGTCCGATCCCCGGCTGAGCGCGAACATCGGCGCCCCCGGCTATCCGCACACCACGGAAGCCATGAAAGAGCACTCGGCGCATATGCAGCCGTCGATCAACAACACGGACGGTGCCGAGCACTCCCGCTGGCGCAGGATGCTGACCAGTTCCTTTACCCGCCCTCGAATGCAGAAGCTGCGCCCGGCGATTCAGGAGATCACCGACGACCTGATCGACAAGATGCTCGCCGGGCCGAATCCGGTGGATCTGAACGAGGCGCTGTCACTGCCCCTTCCGTCGCTGATGATCTGTGAACTGCTCGGGGTGCCGTACGAGGACCACGCGTTCTTCCAGGAACACGCGGGCGCCACCAACGCGCGGTTCAAGACGGCCGAGCAGGGCGCGGAGACGACGCGGGTGCTGCGCGAGTACATCGCGGGTCTGATCGAGGCCAAGATCGACCAGCCCGGCGAGGACGTCCTCTCGGACCTCGGCGAGCGGGTGAAGGCCGGGGATCTGCTGATGGAGGAGGCGGCCCCGCTCGGACACATCCTGCTGGTCGCCGGTCATGACACCAGCGCGAACATGATCACGCTGGGGACGGCACTGCTGCTGGAGAACCCCGCCCAGCTCGCCCTGCTGCGGGAGAACAGCGGCGATCCGAAGGCCGTGGCGAACGCGGTGGAGGAGCTGCTGCGCTATCTGACGATCCCTCATCTCCTGGCCCGGCGCGCGGTGGTGGCGGACATCGAGATCGACGGGGAGACGATCCGGGCCGGCGAGGGCGTCATCGCGTCGCTGCCGGCCGGCAACTGGGACCCGGCCGCGTTTCCCGAGCCGGAGAAGGTCGATCTGACCCGGAAGGCATCGCACCATCTGGCGTTCGGCTGGGGTCCGCACCAGTGTGTCGGCCAGCAGCTGGCGCGGGTCGAACTCCAGGTCGTCTTCGGCACCCTGTTCCGCCGGATCCCGACGCTGAGGCTGGCGACGGACCTCGCGGAGCTGAGGTTCAAGGAGGACTCGCAGGCGTACGGCATCTACGAGCTGCCCGTCGCCTGGTAACCGTACGTACGCGGCGAAGGGCCCCGCCCGGCCGGCACACCGTGGCCGGGCCGGACGGGGCACTCTTCCGCCTGCGGGTCACTCCTCGGTGCGCAGCCACACCGTCGTGTGCGCGGGCAGCACCCCGGCCGCGCCCGAGGGGGACTCGTCCAGCGGCCCGCTGGCCAACAGCACGGAACCCGAAGGCAGTTCGGCCGGGCGCGCCGAGAGGTTGGCCACAACGCGCCAGCCACCGGCGCGCCGGAAGCCGAGGACGCCGTCGGACCGTGTCCCGTCCGTACCCTCCCAGGTCAGCGACTCGTCGCGCAGGAGCGTACGGCGCAGCCGCAGCGCCTCGCGGTAGAACTCCAGGGTGGAGCCGGGCGTCCCGTCCTGTGCCTCGACCGCCAGCTCGCCGAACACCGCGGGCTGCGGAAGCCAGGGCGCGGCGCCCTGGCCGAAGCCGTACGAGGGGCCCGTACGGGTCCACGGCAGGGGCACCCGGCAGCCGTCGCGCCCCTTGTCCTGGTGGCTGTTGCGTTCCCAGGTCGGGTCCTGGAGCACCTCGCGGGGCAGGTCGGCGACCTCGGGCAGCCCCAGTTCCTCGCCCTGGAAGAGATACGAGGAGCCGGGCAGGGCCAGCATCAGCAGCGTCGCGGCACGGGCCCGGCGCAGCCCCAGCTCAAGATCGGGGAGCGGGTTGCGGCCGTCACCGAGCAGCCAGGCGGTCCGGGCGGCGCCGTCCAGGGAGTCCGGCAGCGCGTAGCGCGTACGGTGCCGGATCACATCGTGGTTGGAGAGCACCCAGGTCGCGGACGCGCCCGCCGCCCGCGCCGCCGCCAGCTCCTTGTCGATCACCGCGTACAGCGCGGAGGCGTCGGGCGTGGTGTTCAGGAAGTCGAAGTTGAACGCCTGCCCCAGCTCCTCGGCGCTGGCGTACGGGGCGCGCCGGGAGTCCCGTACCCACGCCTCGGCGACCGCGACGCGCGGCGGGTCGTAGGTGTCGAAGACCTGGCGCCACTCCTTGAAGATGGTGTGCACCTCGTCGCGGTCCCACAGCGGGTGGCTGCCGTCCTCGGGGAGGTCCTCCGGCTCGTAGCTCCGTACGGGCCCGATGTCGCGCAGCGGCTCCGCCAGGTCCTTGGCCAGTCCGTGGGCGACATCGACGCGGAAGCCGTCCACACCGCGGTCGGACCAGAAGCGCAGTGTGGTGAGGAAGTCCGCGCGCACCTCCGGGTTCTCCCAGTTGAGATCGGGCTGCTCGGGCGCGAAGAGATGGAGGTACCACCAGCCGTCCGGCAGCCGGGTCCAGGCCGGTCCGCCGAAGCACGACACCCAGTCGGTGGGCGGGAGTTCGCCGCTGTCGCCCTTGCCCTGACGGAAGACATAGCGGTCGCGCTCCGGGCTGCCGGGGGCCGCCGCCAGCGCCGCCCGGAACCACACATGGTCGTTGGAGGTGTGGTTGGGCACGATGTCGACCATGACGCGGATGGACCGCTCGTGGGCCGCGGTCACCAGCGCGTCGAAGTCGTCCAGGGTGCCGAGCCGGGGGTCCACATCGCGGTAGTCGGCCACGTCGTAGCCGCCGTCGGCCAGCGCGGAGGGGTAGAAGGGGCTCAGCCAGATCGCGTCGATGCCGAGCTTCGTCAGATACGGCAGCCGGGAGGTGATGCCCGGCAGGTCACCGAGGCCGTCGCCGTCGGAGTCGGCGAAGCTGCGCGGGTAGATCTGGTAGACCGCGGCCTGGCGCCACCAGTCGCGGTCGACGGGGGCGAGAGCGGCAGTGGCAGGGGATTGCTGATCGGACACGGGATTCCTTCGCGGACGGGCGGCGTCCAGCACCCGTTTTCCTCGCGGGCAGCACACCGGCAAACAGGACGGCAAACAGCTTCTTGCTCGAATGACAGCGTTTGCACGCTAGATCCGGCACGGGAGGCATGTCAACGACGGGTGACCGAATCATTTCCGAAAGATCCCTGTTCGAGCGCTCATTGATCACCCTGCGTGGATGTAATGATCGCGCTGGGCAATGACAGCGATGCCGGAGATCCTCGGGATGCGCGACTGGGGTGCGCGGCTGGGGCGGGCGGCCGGCCGCGTGCTACGGTCCGGCTCATGTCCGTATCGCCGCCCCCCGTACCCGAGGCCGGGCCGGCCGGATCCCCCGCCGGGGCCGAGGCCGCCGCGGCGGCCACCATGGCCGATGTGGCCGAGCGCGCCGGTGTCTCCGTCTCCACGGTGTCCCGCACCCTGCGCGGTCTGCCCTCCGTCTCCGCCGACACTCGCGACCGGGTCGAACGAGCCGCCCACGAGCTGTCGTTCGCGATCTCGCGGAGCGCCTCCAGCCTGGTCACCGGCCGCACCGGACGGATCGCCGTGCTGGGCCCCCGGCTCGAATCCTGGTTCCTCGGCGCGGTCCTGGCGGGCGTCCACACCGTCCTCCGCGAGACGGGCTACGACCTGCTCGTCTACAGCGTGACGGACCTGGCGGAGCGCCGCGCCTTCTTCGACCGGCTGCCCGCCCGGCGCAACGCCGACGCGCTGCTCGTCACCAGCTTCGACCTCACCCCCGAGGAGCACGCCGGACTCGACGCGCTGGGCATGCCCGTCGTCCTGGTCAGCCAGTACGCGCCCGACCGCCCCAGTGTGTACGTGGACGACGCCGCCGGTGCCCGGCAGGGCGTCCGGCATCTGGTCAACCTCGGCCATCGCCGTATCGCCTTCGTGCAGCCCCGGGACGACACCGGCTTCTCGTGGAGTTCCCGGGCCCGGCTCACGGGTTACCGCCAGGCCCTGGAGGCGGCGGGCATCCCGTACGACGACGCTCTCGTCCGCCGCCCGGCACAGCACGTACGCCGTGAACTGAGCGGTACGATCGGCGCGTTCATGAGCCTCCCCGAGCCGCCCACGGCGATCTTCGCGGACTCCGACGAGGTGGCCGTGCAGCTGATCAGCGCGCTGCGCGCCGCCCACCTCGATGTGCCGGGCGACATGTCGGTGATGGGCTTCGACGACCACCAGCTCGCGGAGTGGCTGGACCTGTCGACCGTGGCACAGCCCGCCCGAGAGATCGGCGGCGCGGCGGCGCGGCTGGCGTGCGCGATCATCGAGTCGGCCACCGGTGACGAGCGCACCCGGCATGTGGAGTTCCCGACCTCGGTGGTGGCGCGCGGGAGCACGGCCCCGTACCGCCCGTCGGCGCAGACGTGTCCGGAAGCGCCGTAGCCGGGGAATCCGTTTCGCGCGGGCGGCCCGCCACGTCGATAATGCGCCGGTGAGTCTTCTCCCCGTACCCCTCCCCGGCGAGGCGATACCCCCCGGCGCCCGGGACTGGCGCTCCGCGGACGCCGAGCGCTGGCGCGCCCTCGCCGAGCCGCGCTGGTCACACCCCGTGCTGCCGATCGCCGCCATGGTGGTGGGTTTTGTCTTGCTCGTGGCGTTCTCGCCCTCGTCCCCCGAGGACGTGTGCACCACCAGCAGCCCCTGCGACGCCGACTGGTGGGGCCTCGCGCCCTGGGTGGTGCTGCTGGTGACGCCGTACTGCCTGTGGCGCCTGCCGAGGCTCGCCCTGCCGTGCCTGGCGGTGCTCGTAGTGATCACACTGACCGACGCCGAGTCGGACGGAGTGCTCACCAGGCCGTCGGCGTATCCGTGGTTCGCGGCGATCGGGTACGCGGCGGCGACCGCGCTCCACCGGCTGTCGGTGGCCGCGCGGCAGCGGCGGTGTGCGCGGGAGGCGGCGGGCGAGGCCCGGTTCCCCGTACCGGAGGCGACACGGTGGCGTGAGCGTCCCTCCTTCGTCGCCACCGGTGTGCTGCTGGCCGTGGCGGCGTTCGGCTACTGGATGGCGTCGGACGAGATCTCCACGTACGAGAACCACGCGGCGAACGGCCGGCAGATCGCCGCGACGGTCGTCCGGATCACCGGCGGCGAGGACGACGACGCGGCGGAGCTGACGGTGAAGTCCGAGGAGGGCGTGGTCCACCGGGTCGAGTCGTGGTATCCGGAGGACTTCCCGGTGGGCTCGGCCGTCGATCTGGTGGTGGACGGGGACTACGTCCGCCTGGTCGCGGAGCCCTACGACGTCGAGGGATGGCAGGTGCTGGTGATGGCGGCGCTCGCGGCCGCCGCGGTGTTCCTGGCCAACGGCGTGACGGGCCGCGCGAGTTCGACCCGGCTGCACACCGAGCCGCAGCCGGTACTGAAGGTGCTCGTGCGCAGGGACCGTAAGGACTTCCGGACGCGGGTGTACGCGGCGGACGATCCGGCGGGGGAGAGACCTGTGCTGAGCCTGTTCACCGTGCCGGCCGCGGAGGACGGTGAGGAGGAACCCGAGGACGAGAAGTACGAGGACGCCGCCGAGGACGAGAGGGACGAGGAAGCCTGGGAGCGCCTCGCGCTGACGGCGCCGCGCGAGGCGGTCCTCTACGGATCCCCGCACGCGGATGGTGAACTCGTCCTGGTGACGGCCGCGGCGCCGGGCATCGCCCTGGTGGAGACAGGGGCGACCCCGGTACGCCCGGCGGTGCCGAAGCTCCAGGACGCGCTGCGCGCACACCTCCCCGGCGGACCACGCGGGCGCGGCGATGCCCGCCGGGCGCGTCGCAACCGCTACCCCCGCCGTACGGAGGAGGAGATCGTGGCCGGCATGGTGACCGGGCCGGATCCGGTCTCGTACGCCGCGGACACCCGTTCCCGGCTGGTCGGTGGCTTCCTGCTGCTGGCCCAGGCCGGAGGCATCTGGATTCTGCTGCGTGACGGCTTCTCCTGGCCCTCGGTGCTCCTGATCATCGCTCTGCCCTTCACACTGCGAGACGCGTCGCTCGCCCTCAACTGGCGTATCACCGCCGATCAGCAGGGCGTCTGGGTCACGGGTGCCTGGCGTACGCGCCGGATCCCCTGGGACCGTCTGCACCGCGTCCGGGCGGAGGCGGAAGGCATTCGGATCAAGGTCGTCGGCGGCTCCGAGCACACTCTCCCCGGCCGCCGTCCCGCCGCGCTCCGGGCCGAGGAGGAGCTGAACGTCCTGCGCGGCCGGCCGGAGCTGCGGCCGGGCCGGGACGCGGGGCCGGGCGAACAGGGGATGCCGGTCGGACCGGTCATCGTGGTGGTGGCGGTGCTGTGGGCGGTCGCGGTCCTGCTGCTGTTCTGAACGGGGAGTAGGGTTCCGACGGTTGACGGCGGGGCTGAATCAAGGCAACAGGACAACAAGACAACTCGGG
The DNA here is from genome assembly GCF_003344965.1 of Streptomyces paludis. NCBI lineage: Bacteria > Bacillati > Actinomycetota > Actinomycetes > Kitasatosporales > Streptomycetaceae > Streptomyces > Streptomyces paludis. The sequence continues at coordinate 7,106,655 of NZ_CP031194.1, forward strand.
GGTTCCGTGCTCTGGATAGGGCTGATAACAGTGGTGGCGGCGGTCGTCTGCGGCGCTCTGGCGCGTCGGTCGAACGGCCGTGTAAAGGCGCTGGAGAGCGTCGAGACGCTACCCGTGGGGGACCTCGAAGCGCTCCACGGAGCGGCGGCGGGTGCGGCGGGGGCCGGATTCTTCCGCCAGCCCTGCGAAGTCGTCGGCGCCGCCCGCCCGAACGAGGACGGCCCGCTCAGCTCCGAGCTGTCGCGGCTGGAGTGTGTCTGGCACCACCACAAGGTCACCCGCCGTTACGAGGAGACCTACCGCGACAGCGAAGGCAACCGCCGCCGCAGGACCAGGACCGAGGTGGTCGCCGACCACGCCACCACCACCCCCTTCTATGTCGAGGACGCCACCGGCAAGGTGCTCGTCGACCCGGGGAAGCAGAAGGTCGACGGTGCCGAGAAGGTCCAGGACACCTTCGAGGCGCACGAGCGCGGAAGCGGCGGAAAGATCAGCTTCGGAGCCCTCGAACTGCGTCTCGGCCCCCGGAGCGACACCATCGGCTTCGGCCGCGAGGAGTGGATCCTGCGCCCCGGTGCCCGGGTCTTCGTCCACGGTGAGGCCGGCGACGAAACGGGCCGGCTGGTGCTCGGCGCCCCGGCGGAAGGCGGTGTCTTCATCCTCTCCACGAAGACGGAGGGCCAGTTGGTCCGCCGCGAGAACAACCATGTCCTGGGCTGGGGCATCGGGGCGGGTGTGACGGGGACGGCGGCTGTGGTGCTGCTGATCCTGGCGGCGGTGCTCTGACGGCGCGGTTCTTTGACGGTGGTTCTTTGACGGAACCGGAGCCGGAACCGAAGCCGGACCGCCCCCGTATCCGTGAAAGCCGCGGCTACAGCAGGGCGACGGCGCGGCCGGAGACATCACCGGTCGTGAGCTTGTCGACGTACTGCGGGATCTCGTCGAACGTGATCGGGACGGTGTGGGAGCGCAGCCCGCCGGAGGCGATGAGCGCGAGAACGGCCTCCGCCTCGGACTTCTCGCCGTTGGACGCTCCGACGAGGGTGATCTCCTTCATCGTGATCTTCTGCATGGAGAGCGTCGCCGACTCGCGGGCCAGCCCGATCTGTACGATCCGGCCGCCGTGCTTGACGGCGTCGACGGCGGAGACGGTGGTCGTGCCGAAGCCCGCGAAGTCGATGATGACATCGAGCCCGGCGTCCTCGAAGTCACGGATGTCGGCGGACACACCGGCGACGCCGAGTTCCCGTACGCGCTCCCAGGCGGACTCGTTCACCTCGGCCACGTACACGGTCGCTCCGACGGCCTTCGCGATCTGCGCGCCCAGGGAGCCGAGACCGCCGAAGCCGATGATGCCGACGTTCATCCCGGCCGTCACCTGCCCGAACGTCTCGACGGCGCGGTAGGCGGTGCGCGCCGCGTCCATGGCGGGCGCGGCCTGTTCGAAGTCGACGTCGTCGGGGACATGGACGGCGAGGCGCGCCTCGACCGCGACATACTCCGCGAACCCGCCGTCCACGGCGGTGCCGGGGCCCTCCGTGGTGGCCGGGATGCCCACGCGGTCGCCGACGGCGAAGTCGGTGACGTCCCCGCCGACCGCCGTGACGACACCGGCGGTCTCGTGGCCGAGCACGATCGGGACGCGCCCGAGCAGTGGGGTGATGGTGCCGTCGATGAAGCTGACATCGCTGTGGCAGAGGCCGGCCGCCTTCACGGCGAGCACGATCTCGTGCGCGGCCGGAGTCGGTTCGGGCAGCTCGACAAGCCGCAGAGGTTCGTTCACACCGGTGAACTGCCATGCCCTCATGGTTGTTTCCTCTTCCTCGTGGGTTTCCCCTTGGACGTCGCCGCTCGGCACGGGACCTGGGCGGTCACACCGCGCCCGACGGCGTCTTCTATTATGGTACTCAGTACCACAACGTACTCCCCCCTGTCCGGGGACGGGAGTGGGGGGCGAGGAGCAGATGGACCCGACCGCGACGCCGCGACGCCGCTCTCCCGGCCGGCCGGCCGCGTCGTCCCGCGAGCACATCGAGGGCGTCGCGATCCGGCTCTTCCGCGAGCACGGTTACGCGGCCACCACGATCCCGATGATCGCCTCGGCCGCCGGGGTGAGCCGGACGAGTGTGTTCCGCTACTGGGGGACGAAGCCGGAGATCGTCTGGGGCGCGTTCGACCACCACACACGGCGCCTGGCCCGGCTTCTCGACGACAGCGCAGTGGACGACGGGCGGCCCACGATGCGCGTCGTACGGGAGTGTGTGGTCGAGAACCTCGCCCTGTCCATCGAGGACTCGGACCAGTGGATGGAACGCTTCGCGCTCCTCGACACCTCCCCCGAGCTGCGGTCCGAGGGGTCGGCGCACTGGCTCCGCTGGGCGGCCGTGGTGGCCGCGTTCGTCTCCCGGCGGCACGGTGTGCCCGAGGACGGTGTGGTCGCCCAGAGCATCGGCGCCGCCGTACAGGCCGCGTTCCTCGCCGTACTGCGGAGCTGGCTCCCCGAACCGCGGCCGTCCGCCGCCCTGCTGCCGGAGCTGGACCGCGCGCTCGCCCCGCTCTGCGACGCGCTGGAGGCATGGCTCGCCGGCACCGGCCGCGAGGGGTGAGACCGGGCGGTTGACGCGTTCAGCTCTCCGTGTCCGTCAGTCCCGTGACCCGCATCGTGATGTTCAGCCGTCCCCCGGCCATCCCGGTGGCCGCCGGGTCCCCGGTGCCCTCGTGGACCCTGGGCACGCCGTGGTGGATGTAGCGCGAGGGGCCGCCGAAGACGAACAGATCGCCGGAGGCCAGCTCGATATCGGTGTAGGGCCTGGTCCGGGTCTCGGTGTTGCCGACGCGGAAGACACAGGAGTCGCCGATGGACAGGGAGACGACCGGGGCGGCGGACCGCTCGTCCTTGTCCTGGTGCATGCCCATCCTGGCCTGCCCGTCGTAGAAATTGATCAGCGCCGTGTCCGGGGTGTACGCGGCGGCGGCGCTCTCGTCGCCGTACGCCGCCAGCAGCGCGCGGCGGCCCAGCCGGACCATCCAGTCGGGGAAGGCGGCGACCCGCCGCCCGTTCACATCGCCCGCGACACGGGTGTACGTGTACGGGCTCCAGTGCCAGCCGACGCACACCGTACGCACGGACATCACACCACCGCGCGGCAGCGTGGTGTGCCGGATCGGCACCGGGCCGCTCGCCCAGGCGCGGCACGCCGTGACGAGCGCGCGCTGCTCCTCCGGGGTGAGCCAGTCCGGCACATGGACGGCGCCCGGCGCGATCTCCCTGGTGGGGCGGGGGATCAGGGCGTTCACGCGGGCGCTTCGGCGGCGGGGCCGGTCCGGTGGGCGCTCTCCAGATCGAGGAGGTGCCGCTTGCGCTCCAGGCCGCCCGCGTAACCGGTGAGCGCGCCGTCGGCGCCGATCACCCGGTGGCAGGGGCGCACGACCAGCAGCGGGTTCGCGCCGATCGCCGTACCGACGGCGCGGACCGCGGCCCTCGGCGCGCCGATCCGGGCCGCGATGGCGCCGTAGCTGAGGGTCGTCCCGTACGGGATGCCGTCCAGGGCGCCCCACACCCGCCGCTGGAAGTCGCTGCCGCCGTCCGTGTACTCGATGTCGAAGCCGGTCAGCCGGCCGTCGAAGTACGCGCGCAGCTGGGCGGCGATCTCCGCGAACGCCCCGGCGTCCTCGGTCCAGTCCTCGCGCACGGTGGCGCCGCGCTTCTGACCGGGTACGGAGAGCGAGGTGAGCGCCGTGCCGCCCTTCGCGGTGGCCGACTCCCGCCCCGCCAGCAGCAGTTCGCCCAACGGGCTGTCGATCGTCGTGTGGACCGTTGTGTGGACCGTCATCGGTCTCGTTCCCTTCCGGCGCCCGGAGCCGCCTGTTGTCACGCTCCCAGTGTGTGCCGGGAGCGGCGGCCGTACTGGCGGAAAAACGACATCACGTTCCGCTGTGCCCCCTCGGCCCGCGCTCAGTGGGGCGACGACGGGGGTACGTCGGCCGTCAGGCCGCGCAGGAAGCCGTCGACCATGGACGTCTGGACGTCCTCGGGGAAGCGCTCCGGGTCGAAGAGCGCCTGGACGACCAGCCCGTGGACGAAGGCGACCGCCGTGGCGGCGAGCCGCTCCGGGTCGACGGCCGCCGGGAGCTGGCCCAGGTGGCGGGCGGCTTCGAGGTGCGGGCGGAGCAGGGCCCGCATCCGTGTGTAGCGGCCCGCCTGGTCGGCGCCGAGTCCCTCGTCGGCGAGCGCGAGGTCCCAGGAGCTGACCCAGACGCGGTTGCGCGCGGTGTCGTCGGGCGTGAGCGGCAGGATGTCCAGCAGCACCGCCCTGAGCGCGGGCAGTCCCTCGGCCGGTCTGCCGCGCCGCGGGCGGTTGGCGGTGCGCTTCTCCAGAACGTCCAACGCGTGTGCGACCAGCGCCCGTTTGGTCGGGAAGTAGTGCATGAGCATCCCGGTCGAGACACCCATCTCGGTGGCGACGGCACGCAGGGTGAGCCCGCCGAAGCCCTTGGCGGCGAGTGTCCGCCACACCGCCTCGGACACGTCCTCGCGGCGGGCGGCGCGGTCTCCAGGAGCTGGTGGCATGCTGTTATCTTACATACCGAACACTCGTTACGTACCGTCCCACGCCCTACGTCGAAGAGAGACCGTCGTGTTCGCGCTGCCCCTGGGCGACAACGCCCAGCTCCGCCCCCTCGAACCCTGGCAGGCGCCGGAGTTCCTCGCCCACATCGACCGCGCCCGCCCCAACGTGGACCCCTGGATACCCTGGGCGACACTCAGCACCGACCTGGCCTCGGCCACGGCGGTCCTCCAGCGCTACGCCGACAACCAGGCCAGGGACACCGCCCGGATCTACGGCATCTGGCTGGAGTCCACCCTGGTCGGCGGCGTCATGTTCACCTCGTTCGAGGCCGCCGCCGGGGTGTGCGAGGTCGGCTGCTGGCTGGAGGCCGCCGGGCAGGGCCGGGGCCTGGTCACCGCCGCGTCCCGGGCGCTGATCGACTGGGCGTTCCTGGAGCGCGGGATGAGCCGGGTCGAGTGGTGGGCCGCGGTCGGCAACACCCGCAGCTCGGAGGCCGCGCGCCGGCTCGGGATGACCCTCGACGGGGTGCTGCGGCAGCGCTACCCGTACCGGGGCGTCCGGCACGACAAGGAGATCTGGTCCGTGCTCCGCGACGAGTGGCCGACGGCGCCCGGGCCCGCGGTGCGTGGTTGACGGCGCCCGGGCCCGCCGCGCGCGGCTGACCGGCGCTGCTCTCGCGACCCGCCCTACCCCCGGCCCTCCGGCGGGCACCACTCGCCCGGCCCGCGCCGTACCCCGGCCGCGCCGGTCGCCCCGGCCACCCCGTCGACATAGCCGAGCAGCGCCTCGTCCCGGGCCGCGAGCCGTACGTCCCAGACATCGCCGCGCGGCCACGCCAGGGCCAGCAGCCCCTCGCCCGCGTACTGCGCGGTGAACAGCTCGGGTCCCGACAGCCGGCGCAACGGCGCGAGCAGCGGGCGGAGCTGATTCAGCGTCAGCCCGTCGGCCGCCGCGCCGTACCGCGCCCCCTCCACCGTCTCGTGCACCAGCAGCGCCGGCAGGAACTCCGACAGCCGCATCCCGTCGTCGTGCGGCTCCCAGCCCCCCTCGCCGTCGATCTCCCGGCGGTGCACCACCGGGTCCCCGTCCCCGGGCGCGGCCCCGAACTCCTGGTACTCGAAGTCGTCCACGCAGAAGGAGAGCTGCCCCTCGTCCTCGTAGAGGCCGCTCTCCGGCGCGACCTTGTGGTTGAACAGCACCGGCCGTGTGTACGGGGAGACCGCCGCATACCAGGCGCGCAGCGCCGGCGGCACCCGGCCGGGGGTGACAGGGGTGGCGGGGCGGTCCGGCGGGCCGTACCAGGCGGCGAGCAGGCCGCCGACGCCGCCCGCTCCGTCGAGGAGTTCGCGCATGCGGCTCAGTCTGCGCCCTGTCGGCCGGGAATCGGACACCGGGGCGGTTAGGGTCCCCGGACGGATTCCGGAGGGACGCGGCCGATGCACACCATCACCAACTGGCTCAGCGGGCTGTCGGGCCCGCTGGTCTACGCCGTGGTCGGCGCGATCGTCTTCTGCGAGGACGCGCTGTTCTTCGGCTTCGTCCTGCCCGGCGAGACCGCCGCCATCCTCGGCGGTGTGCTGGCCGGCCAGGGCGAGGTGTCGGTGTGGTGGATCACGGTGGTCGTGGTGTTCGCGGCGGTCCTCGGGGACAGTACCGGGTACGCGGTCACCCACCACTTCGGCGACCGCATCCTCACCACCCGCGTGCTGCGCCGCCGCCAGGACCGGATCGACCGCGCCCGCCGGATGATCGGCGAGCGCGGCGCGGCGGCGGTCTTCCTCGCCCGGTTCATCGCCTTCCTCCGGGCGCTGATGCCCGCGCTGGCGGGCCTCTCCGACATGCCGTACCGGCGGTTCCTGCTCTTCAACGCCCTGGGCGGGCTGTGCTGGGGGGTGAGCTGCACGGCGCTCGGCTACTTCGCCGGGGCCGCGTTCACCCGTATCGAGTCGAAGGTGGGGATGGTCGCGGCACTGGCGCTGCTGGCGGCGCTGCTCGTCGCGCTGGCCGTCCGGGCGTACCGCAGACGGCGCGGCGAGCGCGGCGGGCGGAAGGACGACCGGCCGTGAGCGGGCGCGCTCACGGATCGCGCCGGTGTACGGCGACCACGGTGACGACCACCGCCACGAGCGCCCAGAGCCCGTACACGGTCCACGCCCCGGTGAGCGTCCAGGGGTAGGGGACGTGCACGGGCGGGACGCCCAGTTGGGTCAGCCGTTCCCACGCTCCCTGGGGCAGCGCGTGCAGAACAGTGGCCGTCCAGTGGTTGCGCTCGTTGAAGAGGGACGGCAGCAGCAGAAGGACGAAGGTGAGGGTGACGACGGTGGCCGCCGTGTGCCGGACGATCGCGCCGATTCCCATGCCGACGAGCGCGCACACGGGCGCGAGCAGCGCGGAACCGACCACGGCGCGCAGTGCGCCCGGATAACCGATGGAGAGTCCGATGTCCCGGCCCGACAGAATGGCCTGGGAGACCCAGAACGAGAAGGCCGCGACGGCTGTCCCGTACGCCACCATCACCGCTGTCACCACGGCCGTCTTGGCCGCCACGACCGAACGGCGGGCGGGGACGGCCGCGAAGGTCGTGCGCAGCTGGCCGGTGCCGTACTCGCCGACGATCGTGAGTGCGCCGATGCTGCCCGTGATGAGCATCAGTGCCAGCCCGGAGCCGTCCGTGAAGGCGTTGCGTATCGACCAGCTCGGCACGTAGGAGGTCCGGATACCTTCCGGGTAGCGCGGCCAGTTGGTGTAGTCGGCGATGGTGGCGTTCACATTGATCCCGATGATGATCAGCGCGCCGACCGCCAGCGCCCACGGCGTCGACCGCAGCGACCACAACTTCATCCACTCGGCGGCGAGGAGATCGCGGAAGCGGGCGCGGGGCTCGGCCACCGCGGTGCGGGGTCCGGTCATCGGGGCTCTCCCGCGAGGTATTCGACGCTGTCGGCCGTGAGTTCCATGAAGGCTTCCTCCAACGAGGCGGTGCGCGGGGTGAGTTCCTCCAGCCGGACCCCGTGCCGGAAGGCCAGTTCGCCGACCCGGGCCGCGCTCGGCCCGGTCACCGTGAGCGCCCGGTCGCCGTCGGGCCGTACCACCGAGGAGGGCTCCGCCTCCAGCGCGGCCAGCAGGGCCGCCCGCCCGGTGGTGTCGTACGTACGCGCCCACACGCTCGGCGCGGTGGCGCGGGCGGCGAACTCCGCCACACTCTCGGCGGCGATCAGCTCGCCCCTGCCGATCACCACGAGATCGTCGGCGGTGTGTTCCATCTCGGTCATCAGATGGCTGGAGACAAACACCGTGCGCCCCTCGGCGGCCAGCCGCCGGAACAGCCCGCGCACCCACAACACCCCCTCCGGATCAAGGCCGTTGATCGGCTCGTCGAACAGCAGCACCGGCGGATCGCCGAGCAGCGCCGCCGCGATGCCGAGCCGCTGCCGCATGCCCAGCGAGAAGCCGCCGATCCGCCGCCGGCCGGCGGCGGCCAGCCCCACCTCCGCCAGCACCTCGTCCACCCGCCCTCGCGCGATGCCGTTGCTCCGGGCCAGGGCCGCCAGATGCGCCGCCGCCCGGCGTCCGCCGTGGACGTCCCCCGCGTCGAGCAGCGCACCGGCGTGGCGCAGCCCGCGCGGGCGGTCCCGGAACGGGCGGCCGTCGATGGTCGCCGTACCGGCGGTGGGTTCGCTCAGACCGAGGAGCATGCGCAGGGTGGTGCTCTTCCCGGCGCCGTTGGGTCCGAGGAAGCCGGTCACCCGGCCGGGGCGGACCGTGAAGGACAGGTTGTCGACGGCGGTGGTGTCGCCGTACCGCTTGGTGAGTTCGTTGACTTCGATCACCTGCCCCACGGTGCCGGGCGACGGCACCGGCCGGCATCGGCCCGTCGGCGGCATTCCGATGGCACGGGGTGGCCCCCGGGCGTACGCCCATGGGCCAATACCCCCGCGTGGGCACGGCACTTACCATCGGCGCATGGACGCCACCCCGGATCACCCGCGCGCCGCCGGCCGGCCGTCCGCGCGGACCGCCCTGGCCCTGGCCGGCTGCGCGGCGGTGGCGTACCCGGTGCTGCTGTTCTTCGCGGTGCGGGCCGGACCGGACAGGTCGGACGTGCTGCGGTTCGTGCTGGCGGCCCTTCTCACGGCGCTGCCCGTCGCCCTGCTGCGGCGCGCTCCGCTGCCCGCCCTGGCGCTGATGTCCGTCGGTGTGTTCGGAGCCGCGACGGCCGGGCCGCCCTGGGAGGTCGCGTATCTGCTGGTCCTCGTGAACGATGTCGCGGTTGGCCATGCGGTGGCCACCCGGCCGCGCCGCGTTGCGATTCCCGCCGCCGTGATGGTGCTCGGTGCGCAGATCGCCGCGGCGGCCCGTCTCGGCACCGGACGGAACATGTTCGTCAACACGGTCCTGGTGGTCGTTCTGGCGCTGGTGGCGGCCTGGGGCCTCGGCCACTCCGTCCGGCAGCGACGCGAACACGCCCTCGCGCTGCGCGAGCGGGTCGCCGAGCAGGCCGTCACCGCCGAACGGCTGCGGATCGCCCGCGAGTTGCACGACATGATCGCGCACAGCATCGGTGTGATCGCCATCCAGGCGGGGATGGGCAGCCGGGTCATCGACAACCGGCCCGCCGAGGCACGCCAAGCGCTGCGCACCATCGAGGCCACCAGCCGGGAGACCCTGGCGGGGCTGCGGCGGACCCTGGGGGCGCTGCGCCGCGATGAGCACGACCCTGACCGCCTGCCGCTCGAACCCGCCCCCGGGCTCGCCGGTCTCGACCGGCTGGCGGCGGCCACCCTGGACGCGGGGGTACGGGTCGAGGTGCGCCGGAGCGGGGAGCCGGCGGGCGGGGGCCCGCTGCCCGCCGATCTCGACCTCGCCGCGTTCCGGATCGTCCAGGAGGCACTGACCAATGTCGTACGGCACGCGCACACGGGGGAGTGTCTGGTGACGGTCGATCAGCGCGACGGCGAGCTGTCCGTCGAGATCACCGACGAGGGCCGCGGCGGCCTCGGTACGGGCGCCGGGTACGGGATCGCCGGTATGCGCGAACGGGTCGCGCTGTTGGACGGCCGGTTCTCCGCCGGGCCGCGTCCCGAGGGCGGATTCCGGGTGGCGGCGCGGCTGCCGGTGCCGATCGCGGCGTCGAACACCCCGGCGGAGGGGGCCCGATGAGCGGCGCTCCCGTCCGGGTGCTCCTCGCCGACGACCAGCCGCTGGTCCGGGCCGGGCTGCGGGTCCTGATGGCCGACACCCCCGGCCTAGAAGTGGTGGGCGAGGCGGGCACGGGCGCCGAGGCGGTCCGGCTGGCCGGGGAGGTCCGGCCCGATGTGGTGGTGATGGACATCCGGATGCCCGGTATGGACGGCATCGAGGCCACCCGTCACATCACGGAGGGGACCACCGGGGCACACGTCCTCGTGCTCACCACGTTCGACGACGACGCGTATGTGTACGGTGCGCTCCGCGCCGGCGCGAGCGGATTCCTCGTCAAGGACATGGCGCTTGACGACATCCTCGCGGCGGTCCGGGTGGTCGCCGCCGGGGACGCCCTGATCGCGCCGGGCGTCACCCGACGGCTGATCGGGGCGTTCGCGGCCCGGCCGGAGGCCCGTCCCGGATCCGCCGCGCGGACGCGCGCGCTCCCGGGCGTCACCGACCGGGAGCGCGAGGTGATGACGCTCGTCGGGCGCGGACTGTCCAACGCCGAGATCGCCGCCGAACTCTTCATCAGTGTGGCGACCGTCAAGGCACATGTGGCCCGGCTGTTCGCCAAACTCGACGCCCGGGACCGGGTCCACCTGGTCATCCTCGCCTACGACGCCGGCCTGGTGGCGCCGGGCTGAGAAGCTGCCCGAGGCGGTCCGTCAGCCCGCCAGTGCCGCCGACACCACCGCCTTCGCCTCCCGTTGGACCCGGCTCAGATGGTCCGGGCCGTGGAAGGACTCGGCGTAGATCTTGTAGACGTCCTCGGTGCCCGAGGGCCGGGCCGCGAACCAGGCGTTCTCCGTGGTCACCTTGATACCGCCGATGGCCTCGCCGTTGCCGGGCGCCTCGGTGAGTACGGCGGTGACCGGCTCCCCGGCCAGGGTGTCCGCGGCGAGCTGCGCGGGCGAGAGCCGGGCCAGCACCGCCTTCTCCGCCGGGGTCGCGGGCGCGTCGATCCGCGCGTACGCCGGCTCCCCGAAGCGCGCGGTGAGCGCCGCGTAGTGGGCGGAGGGCGAGGTGCCGGTGACGGCGAGGATCTCGGAGGCGAGCAGCGCCAGCAGGATGCCGTCCTTGTCGGTGGTCCACACCGACCCGTCGTGGCGCAGGAACGACGCGCCCGCCGACTCCTCGCCGCCGAACCCGAGCGAACCGTCGGCCAGTCCGTCCACGAACCACTTGAAGCCGACGGGCACTTCGACCAGCCGCCGGCCGAGGTCCGCCGCGACCCGGTCGATCATCCCGGACGACACCAGCGTCTTGCCGACGCCCGCGTCCGCGGGCCAGCGCTCGCGGTGGGCGTAGAGGTAGTTGATGGCGGTGGCGAGATAGTGGTTCGGGTTCATCAGCCCGCCGTCGGGCGTCACGATGCCGTGCCGGTCGGCGTCCGCGTCGTTGCCGGTGGCGATCTGATACGCGTCGCGCCGCTCGATCAGCGAGGCCATCGCGTACGGCGAGGAGCAGTCCATCCGGATCTTGCCGTCCCAGTCCAGCGTCATGAAGCGCCAGGTGGGATCGGTGAGCGGATTGACCACGGTGAGATCGAGCCGGTGCTGCTCGGCGATCCGCCCCCAGTACGCGACGGACGCGCCGCCCAGCGGGTCGGCGCCGATCCGTACCCCGGCCGCGCGCACCGCGGCCAGGTCGAGGACGGAGGGCAGGTCCGTCACGTACGTACCGAGGAAGTCGTAGCGGCCGGTGCCGTCCGCGGCGAGCGCGCGGAGGTACGGGATCCGGCGGACGTCCTTGAGGCCGCCCGCGATGATCTCGTTGGCGCGGTCCTGGATCCAGTTGGTCGCGGCGGAGCCGGCCGGGCCGCCGCTCGGCGGGTTGTACTTGAAGCCGCCGTCGGCGGGCGGGTTGTGGGACGGGGTGACCACCACACCGTCCGCGAGCCCGGTGGCGCGGCCCCGGTTGTGGGTGACGACGGCGTGCGAGACGGCGGGGGTGGGTGTGTAGCCGTCGGCGGTGTCGACGAGCACCGTCACCCCGTTGGCGGCGAACACCTCGACGGCGGTCACCTGCGCGGGCTCGGAGAGCGCGTGGGTGTCGGCGCCCAGGAAGAGCGGCCCGTCGGTGCCCTGCCGGGTCCGGTACTCGCAGATCGCCTGGCTGGTCGCGGCGATGTGATCCTCGTTGAACGCGGTGGCGAACGAGGACCCGCGGTGCCCCGAGGTCCCGAACGCCACGCGCTGTGACGGCTCCTCGGGGTCCGGGTGCAGCGCGTAGTACGCGGTCACCAGCCCGGCGACATCGATGAGATCCTCCGGCCGCGCCGGCTGTCCCGCTCGTTCGTGCGGCATCTGCGCACTCCTCCACATCGGTTGTACCGGATACGTCGGTTGCATCGGTTGCATCGGTTGCATCGGTTTGCCGGTATCGCTTCGTGTGTTCATCTTCGCGCGGGCGCGCGCGTGGCCGGCGCTCGCCCCGCCGCGGGTGCCTCAGTCCGGCGCGACCGTCGAGTCACGCACCATCAGCTCCGGGGCGAAGCGCCGGGACCGGGCCGGGCGGCCCTCGATCTGTCCCACCAGCGCCGCCGCCGCCCGCTCGCCCATGTCCCGCATCGGCGAGCGAACAGAGGTGAGGGGAATGGGCAGTTGGGCGGAGAGCGGTACGTCGTTGAAGCCGGCCACCGCGATGTCCCGGCCCGGTGTCAGACCGGACGCGCGCAGCGCGCCCATCACCCCGATCGCGGCGAAGTCGTTGACGGCGAAGACGGCGGTGGGACGCGGCTCGGCGGCCAGCAGCCGGTGCGCGGCCCGCTCCCCGCCGTGTACGTCGAAGGGCGCGTTGACGATCAGCTCGGGGGGCACCGGTATGCCCGCCCTGGCGAACGCGTCGGTGAAGCCCTTGGTCCGCTCGACCCCGGTGGAGGCGTACGCCTCGCCCGCCACGACCCCCACCCGGCGGTGCCCGAGGGCCAGCAGATGCTCCGCGACCAGCCGCCCGCCGACGAGATCGTCGCAGGTGAAGGAGGGGACACCACGCAGTCGCCGGGACACCAGCACCACCGGTACACCGCGTGCCACCAGCTCCGGTGCCAGGGTGGTGTCACCGCGCGCGTCGCCGAGGAGGAGACCGTCGACCCGGAGCGCGAGCAGCCGCTCCACCTTGGCGCGCTGGACGGCCGGGTCGTCGCCCGTGTTGGCGACCACGGCCTGGTAGCCGGCCGCCGCCGCGCCGGCCTCGATGCCCTCGTAGACCGTGGCCAGCACGATGTCGGTGAGCCGGGGGACCAGCACCCCCAGCAGCCGGGAGCGGCCGGTGCGCAGGCTGGAGGCGGCCGGGTTCACCACATAGCCGAGGCGCCGGGCGGACTCCCGTACCCGGTCGGCGGTGGCGGCCCCCACCCCGGCGCCGTCGCGCAGCGCCCGGGAGGCGGTGGACTGGTGGACACCCGCGTCGGCCGCCACATCGGCCAGGGTCACACCGCTCTCCGCGGGGTCGCGCGGCTCGCGGGTGTCTGCGGGCTGTCGTCTCACGGGCGCCTCTCCTCGTTCCCGCCGGCGTTTCCGCCGACGAATTTCCGGAACCATCATCTTCCATGAAGATCCGATTACGGGGGTTGCCCTCCGGGGTGGGTATGGAGCACAGTTGCGCAATCGTTCTCGCAATCGATTGTGGAGCCTCGCATGCAGCTGCGTCTCATCGGTACGGGTGGCACCATCGCCAGCCGCTCCACACCCGCCGGCCGGGTCGCCTCCGTCGGTGTGAAGGAGCTGCTGGAGACGGCCCGGACCCTCCAGGTGCCGGAGTCCGCGCAGATCACCTGCGACGAGATCGGTCTGCGCGCCAGCTTCGCGCTCGGTCTGCCCGACCTCGCCCGGCTGGCCGGCGCGGTGGGCGACAGCCTGGCCGACGGCGCCGACGCGGTGGTCGTCACACACGGCACGGACTCCATGGAGGAGACCGCCTTCGCGCTCGCCCTCGTCCACGCGGACGACCGGCCCATCGTGCTGACCGGCGCGCAGCGGCCCTCCGACGACCCGGCCGCCGACGGGCCGCGCAATCTCGCCACCGCCCTGACCTGGGCCGTTCACCCCGCCGCCCGGAACCACGGGGTCAGCGCGGTCTTCGACGGGGCCGTCTGGCCGGCCATCGGGCTGCGCAAGACCGACACCCTCGCGCCTGCCGCGTTCGGCGCGCCGGGCCGCGGCCCGCTCGCCCGGGTGGACGACGGCCGGATCCGGCTGATCGGCCGCCCCCCGCGCCCCGCCGCGCTGATCACGGCCGACGACCTGGCCCGGCTGCCCCGGGTCGATGTTGTCCCGCTCTACATCGGCTGTGACACCGCCCTGCTGGACGCGGCCGTGGCCGCCGGGGCGCAGGGCATCGTGCTCTGCGCCTTCGGCGCGGGGAACGCCCCGCCCGAGGTGACCGAGGCCGTCGGCCGGCTGGTCGCGGACGGCGTCGCGGTCGCCGTCGCCAGCCGGGTCCCGGCCGGGGCCACCTCCGCCGCGTACGGTGCCGGCGGCGGTGCCGATCTGCTCCGCGCGGGCGCGGTCTTCGCGGCCGACCTCTCGCCGTGGCAGCTGCGGCTGCTCCTCGCCGCCGCGCTGCACCGCTCGACGGGCCGGGGCCCGGCGGGGGCCGCCGAGGTGATCCGCGCCTGGCTGGCCGGAGCCGGACACCAGCCGAACTGACCACACACCACCCCCCCCCTGGAAACACCACCCGGAACACACCGACAGACCGACAGACGAGCAACACACTCACACTGACAGGAGAAGTGTCATGCCGAAAGAGATCCTCGTGGCGTACGGAGTCGACGTCGACGCGGTCGGCGGCTGGCTGGGTTCGTACGGGGGAGAGGACTCGCCCTGCGACATCTCCCGCGGCCTGTTCGCGGGCGAGGTGGGCGTCCCCCGCATGCTGGAGCTGTTCCGCCGCCGCGGACTGCCCAGCACCTGGTTCTGGCCGGGTCACTCGATCGAGACCTTCCCGGCCGAGTTCGAGGCGTGTACGGCCGCCGGCCACGAGATCGGGGTGCACGGCTACAGCCACGAGAACCCGATCGCGATGAGCCGGACCCAGGAGTCCGACATCCTCGACCACTGCATCGACCTCATCTCCACCCGCACCGGCCGCCGTCCCACCGGCTATGTCGCGCCCTGGTGGGAGTTCTCCGGTGTCACCAACGAACTCCTGCTGGAACGCGGCATCACCTACGACCACTCCCTGATGCACCGGGACTTCGAGCCCTACTACGTCCGGGTCGGCGACAGCTGGACGAAGATCGACTACGACCGGCCCGCCCGGGAGTGGATGAAGCCGCTGGAGCGCGGCGAGGAGACCGATCTGGTGGAGATCCCGGCCAGCTGGTACCTCGACGACCTGCCCCCGATGATGTTCATCAAGGCCAGCCCCAACAGCCACGGCTTTGTCAGCCCCCGCCACCTCGAAGAGATGTGGCGCGACCAGTTCGACTGGGTCTACCGCGAGCACGACTACGCGGTTTTCACCATGACCGTCCACCCCGATGTGTCGGGCCGGCCGCAGAACCTGCTGATGCACGAGCGGCTGATCGACCACATCAGCGCACACCCCGGGGTCCGCTGGGTCACCTTCGACGAGATCGCCACTGATTTCGTCGCCCGCCGCCCCCGCGCCTGACCTCTCGACGCGCCCCCCGCGCCCGGCCCCGCGGACCCACCCCGCCACCGGCCGCGCCTGTACGTACCCCTTTCTCCGCCGGTCTCCGGCGTACGGCCACATCCCCGGGCCGGCGCCGGAGGACCCGCGTCCCGCTCGGCCCTCCCGCTCCACCCCGGCGGTCACACCGCCCCCGCGCCGCAGTCGCGCCCCCGTCCCCACTCCTCCTCGCCGGAGATCGCCATGTCCTCTTCCACCACACCGCCCACCACCACCACACCGTCCAACACACCGACGGCCGTCATAGCCGACGGTGTGGGCGAGCAGCGTCCCGATCCGGCGCTCCCGTCCCGCAAGCTGGTCGTCCGCGCCTCGGTGATCTGCTTCCTGGCCTGGGTCTTCAGCGTCTACGACTTCACCCTCTTCGGCACCCTGCTGCCCAAGATCTCCGAGGACTTCGGCTGGTCCAACGCCACCGCGGCCAATGTCGTCACCGGGGTCACGGCCGGCACCTTCGTGGTCTCGCTCTGCGTCGGCCCGATCCTCGACCGCTTCGGCCGCCGCCCGGCCCTCATGATCACCTCGGCCGGCGCCGCCTTCACCTCCGCCGCCACCGCCCTGGTCATGGGCCCGGTCTCGATGGTCGCCGTACGCGCCTTCTCCGGCTTCGGCTACTCGGAAGAGGTCGTCAACACCGTCTATCTCAAGGAGATCTACGGCAAACACCCCCGGCGCGGGCTGTACTTCAGCTTCGTCCAGAGCGGCTGGCCGGTCGGCGCGCTCGTCGGCGCCGGTGTGACCGCCCTGACCCTGCCGACCTTCGGCTGGCGCGGCAGCTTCGTCATCGCCGCCGTCCCCGCCCTGGTCATCGCCGTACTGATGCGGACCCTGCCCGAGTCCCCGGTCTTCCTCGGGCTCAAGAAGGCCCGCGCCCTGCGCGCCGAGGGCCGTACGGCCGAGGCCGTCGCCGTGGAGCGGTCGGCCGGGATCGAGAGCGACGCCCGCAAGCCCGGGCTGCGCGAGGTCTTCGCCCCCGCGCTGCGCCGTCACACGCTCTGTCTCTCGGCGGCCTGGCTGCTCAACTGGATGGGCATCCAGATCTTCTCGGTGCTGGGCACCACGGTGCTCGTCGAGGCCAAGGGCGTCTCCTTCAGCAGCGCGCTGCTCGTCCTCGTCCTCGCCAACCTGGCCGGCTTCTTCGGCTATGTCTTCCACGGCTGGCTCGGCGACCGCGTCGGCCGCCGTACCACCATCATCATCGGCTGGACCTGCGGCGGCGCGGCGATGACCGCGATGCTCTTCGGGCCCACCACCACCGGCGCGGTGATCGCCCTGTACGCGCTCGGGCTGTTCTTCCTGACCGGTCCCTACTCGGCGATGCTCTTCTACATGAGCGAGTCGTTCCCGGAGCAGGTGCGCGGGCTCGGCGCCAACGTCGCCCACACCATGGGGCCGATCGGGGCCATCGTCGGCTCGGCGCTGCTCGGCGCGCTGCTCGGGGCGGGGGTCTCGATGACCATGGCGGCGTTCGTCGCCGGAGCCGTCGGCATCTTCGGCTCCGGACTGGTGATGCTCGGCGCGCGCCGCGACGAGCGCGCCACCGCGCCGGACGCGCTGCCCACGGCCGCCTGACCACACGCACCGTCCACACGCACCGTCCACACCGATACGCACGCGGCACTCACACCGCAGCACGCACACCGCACATCCCGTACGGAGAACACGGAGACCCGCACACCATGACCGGACAACCACAACGCGGCGCGGCCGTCATCACCGGAGGCGCCAGCGGTATCGGCCGGGCGACGGCCGTCGCCTTCGCCGAGGCGGGCATCGACACGGTGATCGGCTACCACACCGCCGATCCCCACGATCCGCGCGAGACCGTGGACGCCGTCCTCGCGGCCGGCGGCCGATGTCTCGCCGTCGAGGCGGACGTCGCCGGCCACGAGGGCCCGGAAGGGCTCGCCCAGGCCGCCGTCGACACGTACGGCCGGCTCGACATCGCCGTCGCGGCGGCCGGCATCCTGCGCCGGGCGCCGCTGGCCGAACTCTCCGACGGCGCCTGGGACGACATGCTCGGTGTCGACCTCACCGGAGTGATGCGCACCTTCCGCTCCGCCGTCGCGCGGATGACGGGCCCCGGCGCGCTGCTCGCCGTCTCCTCCATCGCGGGCGGGGTCTACGGCTGGGGCGAACACGCCCACTACGCGGCGGCCAAGGCGGGTGTGCTGGGCCTGGTCCGGTCGCTCGCGGTGGAACTGGCGCCGCGCGGGATCCGGGCCAACTCCGTCATCCCCGGCCTGATCGAGACCCCGCAGTCGCTGGACGCGCGCAACTCCCTCGGCCCGGAGGGGCTGCGCGCGGCCGGTGCCGGGATTCCGGCCGGCCGGGTCGGACGCCCGGAGGAGGTCGCCGCCGCGATCCGCTTCCTCTGCGCGCCGGACGCCTCGTACATCACCGGGCAGCAGCTCGTGGTGGACGGCGGGCTGACGGTCCGTTTCCCGGACTGAGGCACCGAGCCCCGGCCCACACCCCCCTTCCCACGTCCCCCCTTCCCACGCCACGCACAGCGAGCGGAGCAGACATGAGCAGCACCGATGACCGCGCGGCCCGGCCGCGTACCGTCCTGATCACCGGCGCGGCCAGCGGCATCGGCGCGGCCGTCGCCGAGGCGTTCGCCCGTGAGGGCGCCCGGCTGGCGCTCGCCGACCGCGACGCGGAGCGGCTGGCCGCCCTGCGCGACCGGCTCACCGGCGCCGCCGCCGTCACCACCCACACCGTCGACGTGGCGGACGCCGGCCAGGTCGCGGCGGCCGTCGAGGAGGTGGTGCGGTGGCACGGCGGGGTGGACGTCCTGGTCAACTCGGCGGGCATCCTCACGGAGGTGCCGCTCGTCGAGATGGACCCGACGGTCTGGGACGAGACCATCGCGGTCGATCTGCGCGGTGTCTTCCTCAGCTGCCGCTACGCCCTGCCGCACATGATCGAGGGCGGCGGCGGACGGATCATCAACATCGCGTCCCAGCTCGGCCAGAAGGGCGGCGAGGGACTCACCCACTACTCCGCCGCGAAGGCCGGTGTCATCGGCTTCACCAAGGCGCTCGCCCGGGAGGCCGCCCCGCACCACGTCCTGGTCAACGCCATCGCCCCGGGCCCGGTGGAGACCCCGCTCGTGGACGGGCTCAGCGCCGACTGGAAACGCGCCAAACAGGCGGAGCTGCCGCTCGGCCGGTTCGGCAGACCGGAGGAGATCGCGCCCACCGTGCTGCTGCTCGCCTCCGACCCGGGCGGCAATCTGTACGTCGGACAGACACTCGGCCCCAACAGCGGCGATGTGATGCTCTGAGCGGCGGTCCCGGGTTCCGAGGAGGCGGACGGTCAGGGGAGGAGGACGATCATGTGCGGTGCGTGCGGACGGCCCGTGACCGGCTGGACCGAGCGCGCGGCCCCGCTCGGGCCGGGCGGCGCGCACGCCCGGCACCGGGCCGTACGGCGGCTGCTCGCGCCGACCCGGACCACGGCGCGGCCCTGGCCCGGCGGCGGCTGGCAGTTCGCCGACCGGGCGGGCCGCTACCGCCACTGCCCGGATCTCGTCGCGCTCTGGACGGCGGTACGGTCGGCCGCCGGCCCGGTCGTCGTCCCCGATCCAGCCGACCGCACCCGCCGCTGGAGCCTGCCGGATCCCCCCGCCCCCGATCCGCACGCCCTGGTCGTCTGGACGGCGGCGGTGCTTTACGCCGGGCCCGCACCGGCGTGGCTGACCGTACGGGCGGTGGGCCTGCGGCTGACGGTGGCTCAGGGTGAGCCGGGTGAGATGGCGCCAGGCGCTCCGGTCGTCACCGTGGCCGGATGCGCGGACGGGGGCATCGGCGTGGAGGCTCCCGCCGGTGCCCGCGCGCTGGCCGAGCGGCTCGCGGACCTCATGGCCCCTCCGGATCTCCGCTGACCGCACGCCCACCGCCGGCCAAAGGCGCAGGTGGCCGCTGTGGCGTGCCGGGTGCCGTGACGGGAAGGGCCGTGCCGGGAGGGGCATTAGGATGTCCCCTCACGCCTTCGGCACGCCCACCGGCGTCGCGTACCCGTCAAGCAGCGAAGGGGCGAGGATGGCCACCATCAGGGACGTCGCCCAGCGGGCCGGGGTCGCGCCCAGCACGGTCAGCTATGTCTTCAACGGCTCGCGCTCCATCTC
Organism: Streptomyces paludis; assembly: GCF_003344965.1. Taxonomy (NCBI): domain Bacteria; kingdom Bacillati; phylum Actinomycetota; class Actinomycetes; order Kitasatosporales; family Streptomycetaceae; genus Streptomyces; species Streptomyces paludis. Next base: position 7,126,203 of record NZ_CP031194.1, read on the forward strand.
CGAGGAGACGCGCCGGCGCGTCCAGGAGGCCGTGGACGCGCTCGGCTACCACCCGCGCGCCAGCGCCCGCACCCTGCGCAGCAGCCGTACGCAGGTCCTCGCGCTCGCGCTGCCGCGCGCGGCCGGGGTGCGGCACTCGGTGGACGGCCGGTTCGCCATCGAGGTCAGCGACGCGGCCAACGTCCTCGGCTTCGACCTGCTCCTCACCACCTCCCAGGACAAGGCCGGGGGACTGCGGCGGGTGGCGCGCAGCGGGCTCGCCGACGCGGCGGTCCTGATGGCGGTCGACATGGAGGACGCCCGGATCGACGTCGTACGCGAACTGGTCTTCCCCGCCGCGCTCATCGGACGGCCCGCCGACGAGGACGCCCTGCCGTGGACCGACCTCGACTGGGAGGCGGCGGCGGCCCTCGCGGTCCATGAGCTGGCCGCCGCCGGGCACCGCGAGATGGTCTATCTGGCGCCGTCCGAGACCGAGGTGCGCGGCCGGCGCAGTTACGCGCTGCGCGGGATCGACGGCGCGCGCCGGGGCGGCCGTACCACCGGCGCCACCGTCAAGGTGGTCCACTCGGTCAACGACCCCGCCCGGCAGGCCCACCGGCTCCACGCGCTTCTCGGGGACGGCGGCCCGCCCGGGCGTACACCGCCCACCGCCCTCGTCGTCCAGCACCCCTCCGCGCACCACCACATCCTGGCGTCGGTGACGGCGGCCGGGCTGCGGGTGCCGGAGGATCTCACGGTCGTGGTCATCGGTACGCTCCCGGGCGATCCGTCGAGCCGCCGGCTGCCCCGGATCGAGCTGCCCGTGGAGACCCTGGCCACCGAGGTCACCCGGCTCGCCGTCGCCGCCGCCGAGGCGCTGCGCGAGGACACCGCGCGGGGTGCGGCGCCCGGTGAGCGGCTTCTCGCCGAGTCGGTGGGGCATCTGCTGATCGCGCCGGCCCTGCTGCCGGGCACGGCACCCCTCACCGCGCCCGCGCGCTGACGGACCGTACCCCGCGCGCGAGCGCCCCGCGCGCTGACGGGCCCACGTACCGCGCCGACGGGCCCGCGTACGGGCGGATCCGCGTGCTGACGGACCCGGGCGCTCGCGCGGATCCGTCCATCCCTGTCCCGCCTCTTGTCGCGCTATGCGCGAGCGCCTAGCATCGCCGCATCGCTCAATCGAATCGATTCGACACGGGACCACCCCTTCCCGTTCCCCGCAAGGCGTACCACCTCCGTCTCCATACAGAGCCGTAGACCGAACGGAGAGCCACTCGCCATGCCCGCCCGTCCTCGACCACCCGCACCGGCCCTGATTCTCACCGCGCTCGTGGCCGCCACGAGCCTCGCCGGCTGTGCCCGGGAGCCCGATCCCGGGACCGTGACCGTGCTGAACTCCGCCACCGACACCCATGAGCACGAACAGCAGCAGAAGTTCTTCGACCGGTGCGCGAAGCCGCTCGGGGTACGGGTCCGGCAGACCAGCGTGCCCGCCGCCCAGGTCGCCTCCAAGGCGCTGCGGATGGCCTCCTCGCACTCGCTGACCGACATCCTGGAACTGGACGGCTCCGAGCTGCCGCAGTTCGCCGACACCGGCGGTCTCGTCCCGCTGCGGACCGCGGGCGTCGATGTCACCGGCATGTCCGAGGGCGCCGTGAGCATGGGCAGCTTCCGGGGCACCCCGTACGGCATCGCCCGGTCGGTCAACTCGCTCGCGCTGATCTACAACGCCGACCTGCTGCGCGAGGCCGGTGTCGAACCGCCCACCACCTGGGACGAACTGAGGGCCGCCGCCAAGAAGCTCACCCGCGGGAAGACCTTCGGCATGGCCTTCAGCGCCACCCCCGACGCGGACGGCGTCTACCAGTTCCTGCCGTTCTTCTGGTCGGCGGGCGGCGACGAGGCCCGGCTCGACGACGGCCGGGGCGCGCCCGCCCTCCAGCTCTGGAAGGATCTCGTCGCCGACCGGAGCGCCTCCAGCGCGGTGGTGACCTGGAACCAGCAGGACGTCAACGACCAGTTCATCGCCGGCCGCGCCGCGATGATGATCAACGGCCCCTGGCAGGTACCGGTGCTCAGTACGCACAAGGACCTGAAGTGGGAGGTCGCCGCCGTCCCGGTGCCCGAGGCCGGCCGGCCGCCGGTCCCCCCGATCGGTGGCACGGTCATGACGCTCCCCAGGACCGGTGACACCGCCCGGCAGCGGACCGCCGCGAAGATCCTCAACTGCCTCAACGAGCAGCGCAACCAGGTCGACTGGGGCGAGTCCGTCTACAACGTGCCCACCCGTACGGCGGCGGCCGCCGCGTACAAGACGCAGAATCCAAAGCTCGGCGCCTTCGCCGACCAGGTGGCCACCGCCCGCTCCCGTACCGGCCGCGTCGGCGCCCGCTGGCCGGTCGTCTCCGACGCGCTCGCCGGCGCGTTCCAGTCCGTCCTGACCGGCCGCGCCACCCCCGAAGCGGCCCTGAAGCAGGCCCAGTCACGCGCCACGGCCGGACAGTGAGGAGAGCGACCGCCATGACCACCACCGTCACCACCGCCGCCGCCCCCGCCCCGGCCGGACACCCCGCGCCGGACACCGCCGCCCGCCGGCGCCGCCGCGCCACCCTGCTGCGCTGGTGCTTCGTCGCGCCCGCCGCCCTCTATCTGCTGGCCTTCTTCGGCTATCCGCTCGTCCGCAACATCCTGATGAGCTTCCAGCACTACACACCGCACACCTTCTTCACCGGCGAGTCGCCCTTCAACGGCCTCGACAACTGGCGCGCCGTGTTCCGCAACCCGCTCTTCGTGGACTCGCTCGGACACACCCTCGTCTTCACCGTCGGCTCCCTGCTCGGGCAGTTCGTCCTCGGGCTCGCGCTCGCCGTCTTCTTCTCCCGCCGCTTCCCGCTCTCCGGCGTCGTCCGGGCGGTCCTGCTGCTGCCCTGGCTGGTGCCCATGGTCGTCTCCGCCGTCGTCTGGCGGAAGCTCCTCGACCAGGAGAGCGGCGTGATCAACACACTGCTGATGGACCTGCACCTCACCTCGTCCGCCGTCCCCTGGCTGAGCAGCCCGGACCTGGCCCTGCTGGCCGCGATCCTGGTCAACATCTGGATCGGCATCCCGTTCAACATGGTGATCCTGTACGGCGGGCTCCAGGAGATCCCCCGCGAGCTGCGCGAGGCCGCCGCGCTCGACGGCGCCGGTGCCTGGCGTACGTTCCGCAGTGTCACCCTGCCGCTGCTGCGCCCGGTCGTCACCGTCGTCCTGATCCTCGGCTTCATGTCGACGGTGAAGATCCTCGATCTGATCCTCGCGCTCACCGGCGGCGGCCCCGCCGACTCCACCCAGACCCTGGGCACGGTCACGTACCAACTCTCCTTCCAGCAGCTGGACTTCGGCCAGGGAGCGGTGGTCGGCAATGTCCTCGTCCTGGTCAGCGCGGTCTTCGCCGTGCTCTATCTGCGCGCCAACCGCTCCGACTTCGGACAGGGGAAGTGACCGCCGTGCCCACTCGCGCCCCTCTCGTCAGCCCGTTGACCGCCAGCTCCCGCCGCGCGGTCCACACCGCCGCCGCGCTGGCGATCCTCGCCGTCCTGCTCTTCCCGCTGTACTGGATGCTCAACATCGCCCTCCAGCCCGGCGAGAGCCTCGCCGCCACCCGCTGGCTGCCCACCTCGGGCGGCTGGGACAACTTCCAGCGCGCCCTGAGCAGCCAGGGCGGCTCGCTGGTGACGAGCCTGGTCGTCGCGCTCGGCGCGGTCGTCGTCTGTCTGCTGCTGGCCGCGCCCGCGTCGTACGCGCTGGCCCAGTTCCGGCTGCGCGGCGGCCGGGCCATGGTGTTCGCCACCCTGATCACCCAGATGGTGCCGGGCATCGTCATCGCCAACGCCCTCTACAGCGCCTATGTCGATCTCGGGCTGGTCAACTCCCTGCTGGGACTGATCCTCGCGGACGCCTCCCTGGGCCTGCCGTTCGCCATCGTGCTGCTGCGGGCGTTCATGGTGTCGATCCCCGGCGAGGTGGTGGAGGCGGCACTCGTCGACGGTGCGAATCGATTCACCGCGTTCGTGCGTATCGTGCTGCCGATGAGCCGCAACGCGCTGATCACCGCCGGCCTGTTCACCTTCCTCTTCGCCTGGTCCGACTTCGTGTTCGCGCTGACCCTCAACACCACCGACGACGTCAAACCGATCACGCTGAGCATGTACGAGTACATCGGCGCGCACGTCAGCGACTGGGGAGCGGTCATGGCGACCGCCGTGGTCTCCGCCGTGCCCGCCGCGATCCTGCTGGTGGTGGCACAGAAGTACGTCGCCGCGGGCATCACCGGCGGCTCCGTGAAATAGCCGGCCCCTCCCACACCCCCCACATCCGCAGCCACGAGCAGAAGCAGGAGCACAGATGAAGTTCACCGACGGGTACTGGCTGATGCGCCCCGGTGTCACCACGCGCCACGCGGTTTCCGTGGCCGACGCCGTCGTCACCGACGACCGGGTCACCCTCTACGCACCGGTCGGCAAGGTGACACACCGCGGCGACACCCTCAACAGCCCCCTGCTCACGGTGGAGTGCTGGTCGCCCGCCGAAGGGGTCATCGGCGTCCGCGTCACCCACCACGGCGGCCGGGCCCCGCGCACACCGGAGTTCGCCCTCCGTACCGGTACGGAGAGCGGCGGCCACGCCAAGACGGTCCGCGAGGGCTCCACCGTCGAGCTGGTCTCCGGCCCGCTCACCCTGCGCACCGACACCGACGCCCCCTGGCAGCTGGACTTCACCGCCGACGGCCGGACCCTCACCTCGATCGGCGCGCGCGGCGCCGGCTTCGCCACCGACGCCGACGGCCGGCACTTCATGCTCGCGCAGCACACACTCGGGGTCGGCGAGAGCGTGTACGGGCTCGGTGAGCGCTTCACCCCGTTCGTCAAGAACGGCCAGAGCGTCGACATCTGGCAGGCCGACGGCGGCACCAACAGCGAGCAGGCGTACAAGAACATCCCGTTCCATCTCACCACCCGCGGATACGGCGTCTTCGTCAACCATCCGGGCCGGGTCTCGTACGAGGTGGGCTCGGAGACCGTCGGCCGTGTCCAGTTCAGCGTCGAGGACCAGAGCCTGGAGTTCTTCGTCATCCACGGCCCCGGCCCCCGCGAGATCCTCGCCCGCTACACGGCGCTCACCGGCCGCCCCGCGCTGCCGCCCGCCTGGTCCTTCGGCCTGTGGCTCTCCACCTCCTTCACCACCTCCTACGACGAGACGACGGTCAACCGCTTCGTCCAGGGCATGGAGGACGCCGAGATCCCCCTCAGCGTCTTCCACTTCGACTGCTTCTGGATGCGCGAGTACCAGTGGAGCGACTTCGTCTGGGACCCGGACGTCTTCCCCGACCCCGAGGGCATGATCGCCCGCCTCAAGGAGCGCGGGCTGCGCGTCTGCGTCTGGATCAATCCGTACATCGCGCAGAAGTCCGCGCTCTTCGCCGAGGGGATGGCCGCCGGGCATCTGCTCAGGAAGCCCGACGGCGACGTCTGGCAGTGGGACCGCTGGCAGCCCGGCATGGCGCTGGTCGACTTCACCAGCCCGGCCGCCCGCGCCTGGTACGCGGACAAGCTGCGCGCCCTGCTCGACCAGGGCGTCGACTGCTTCAAGACCGACTTCGGCGAGCGGGTGCCGGTCGAGGTCGTCTGGCACGACGGATCCGACCCGGAGCGGATGCACAACTACTACACACAGCTCTACAACGAGACCGTCTTCGACCTGCTGCGCGAGGAGCGCGGCGAGGGCGAGGCCGTGGTCTTCGCCCGCTCCGCCACCGCCGGCGGGCAGCGGCTGCCGGTGCACTGGGGCGGCGACTGCGAGTCGACGTTCGAGGCGATGGCCGAGTCGCTGCGCGGCGGACTCTCCCTCGGGCTCTCCGGCTTCGGCTTCTGGAGCCATGACATCGGCGGGTTCGAGGGCACGCCCACGCCCGCCGTCTTCAAGCGCTGGGTGCAGTTCGGGCTGCTCTCCTCGCACAGCAGGCTGCACGGCTCCAAGTCGTACCGGGTGCCGTGGGACTACGGGGACGAGGCCGTCGCCGTCACCCGCTCCTTCACCCGGCTCAAGCACCGGCTCATGCCGTACCTCTACCGCGCGGCGCTCCAGGCGAGGGAGTCCGGTACGCCGGTGATGCGGGCGATGGTGCTGGCCTTCCCCGGCGACCCGGCCTGCCATCCGCTCGACCGGCAGTACATGCTCGGCGACGATCTGCTGGTGGCGCCCGTCTTCACCGAGGACGGCACCGTCGACTACTACGTCCCCGAGGGCACCTGGACGCATCTCCTCACCGGCGAGGAGGTACGGGGTCCCGGCTGGCGCCGCGAGACGCACGGCTTCGACACCCTGCCGCTGCTGGTCCGGCCGGGCGCGGTGGTCCCCTTCGGCGCGGTGGACGAGGAGCCGGTGTACGACTGGGCGGACGGGGTGACGCTACGGGTGTACGCGCCGGTGCCCGGCGAGACGGTGACCGCGGTCCCCGCGCCGGACGGCACCGGCGACGCGGCGGTCTTCACCACGACGTGCACGGACACGGAGATCGTCGTCGAGACCACGAGCGACCTGCCCTGGCGGGTCCAGCTCGCCGGCGCGGCCACGGGCGCCGGGGGCGCAGAGGACCCGCTCGGCGCGGTGTACACCTGCGCGGCGGGCACCCACCGGCTGGCCGTCCCCCGGCCGTGACCCCCGGGGTGGTGCCGGCGCCCGCGCGCACCGGCACCACCGGGGGAGGGGGAGGCTGGGCGCTCTGGGACCCGTACGGCCCAGCAACGCTCTCCCCTCGCGGGCCGGGCCGCCGAGAGTGGGACACGTACGTACGCATACCCGCGCGCCCCTGTGCTGGGTACGCCCGCGTACGCCGTGCCCCGCCCGCCCGATGCCCAGACCAGCCCCCGGAGCCCGCCATGACCTGTCACACCCGACGCGACCTCGGCCTGCTCGCCCTGCGGCTAGGCACCGGAGGGGTGCTCGCCGCGCACGGCACCCAGAAGCTCCTCGGCTGGTTCGGCGGCGGGGGGATCGAGGGCACCGCGCAGGGGATGGCGGCCATGGGCTTCCACCCGGCCCGCCAGAGCGCCGTCGCGGCCGGTCTCGCCGAGGCGGGCGGCGGGGTGCTGCTGGCGCTCGGGCTGGCCACGCCCGCCGCGGGCGCCGCCGCCGCGGGCGGCATGGCCGGGGCGGCGGCGGTGCACGCGCCCAACGGGTTCTTCGCCCAGTCGGGCGGCTTCGAGTATCCCGCCTTCCTCGGCTGGACCGCCGCGTCCATCGGACTGATGGGGGCCGGCCGCTTCTCCCTCGACCACGCCACCTGCCACCGCCTCGACCAGCGCTGGATGGTCCCCGTCGCCTTCGCGGCGAGCGCCGTCGCGGCGGCGGCGATCATCCAGAAGCGCGCCAGGGGACTGGCGGCGGCAGCGGGCCCGGCGACCGACGCCCCGCCGGAAGACACACCGCCGTCCGACACCTGACGGCCCCGCGGCGCGCGGCGCCGCTCCCGCCGCGGCCGGGACGCGCTGCGAAAGCACTCGCACCGGACGCCCAGAGGACAGCGCTCCGTTCGCCGCACGCCCCAGTGCCGCGACCGACAGCGTCTGCCCCGAGGAGCGCACCGCCGCGGGGACGCGCGCCGGGCCTCGGCCGGGGTTGTCCAGCGCAGCGGGCGCTAGGGCGTGTTTCGAAAGTCCCGCCTGCCTGGCGACGCCTGGCACGCACGCTCGCGGCGTTGTCGGGATCGCCCCAGTACGTCCAGTACTGGGGCGACCCTCCGCCTTGCGATCGCACGCACCAGACGCCGCCAGGCCCGCCCTCCGGGCGGACGGCGCTACTTTCGAAACACGCCCTAGCCTCGCGGGATGCTCACCCTGCTGCACACCTCGCCGGTCCATGTCGCGGCTTTCGACGCCCTCAGGGACGCCGAGCACCCCGGCGTCGTCCTCCGGCATCTCGTCCACGAGGAGCTGCTCGCCCGGGCCCGGGCCGAGGGGCCCGGGGCGGTCGTCGCCGAGGTCGGGGCCGTGCTCGCGCGGGCCGTGGACGAGGGGGCTACGGCGGTGCTGTGCACCTGCTCGACCATCGGGGACATCGCCGAGCGGGCCGCGCCCGCCCTCGGGGTGCCCGTGCTGCGTGTCGACCGGCCGATGGCCGGAGTCGCGGCGGCGGCCGGGCGGGTCGTGGTCGTCGCCACCGTGGCGAGCACCCTGGGTCCGACCGCCGACCTCGTCCGTGACGAGGCGGCGCGGCAGCGGCGGGAGCCCGGTCCGTTGCTGAGCACCGTGTTCGTCGAGGGGGCCTGGGAGCTGTTCGAGGCCGGTGACCAGGACGGATATCTCGCCGCCGTGGCCGCCGCCGTCGACCGGATCCCGCCCCCGGCGGTGGTCGTCCTCGCCCAGGCGTCGATGGCGGCCGCCGCCGCGCGGGTCACCGGCGAGGTCACCGTGCTCGCCGCGCCCCGCACAGGACTCGCCGCCGCCGTGCGCGCCACGCGGGATCCGGCGCGCGGGGGCGCGCGCTCCGGGGGACATTGGGAACGCACGGCTCCCGTGCGCCGTGCGGGCCGCTCCGGGCCCGCGCCCCGTACCCCTGGAGGAGAGGAATGACCGGCACCTTCCCCGACCCCGTACCGCCGTCGCCCACCCCGCCGCCGGGCCCCGGGCCCGGCCCCTCGCCGGTGCCCTCGCCGCCCGGTCCGGCGCCCATTCCCGGGCCCGACCCGGTGCCGTCACCGCCGGGCCCCGGCCCCGCCCCGCTCCCGCCACCGGAGCCCGAGCCCCTGCCCGGACCGGTCTAAACGCGGTCCGGGAACGCGGAACGGGCCGCCGCGCGACCGCTGAGCGGTCCCGCCGCGGCCCGTTCCCGGCCGGGTGCGTGATCAGCCGGTGACCTCGCTGCGGTCCCCGCCCCACAGGGTGTGGAACGAGCCCTCGCGGTCCGTACGGCGGTAGGTGTGCGCCCCGAAGAAGTCGCGCTGCCCCTGGGTCAGCGCGGCCGGCAGCCGCTCGGCGCGCAGCGCGTCGTAGTACGAGAGCGAGGCGGCGAAGCCCGGCGTCGGCACGCCCTGGTGGACGGCGGCGGCGACCACCGCGCGCCAGTCCTCCTGCGCCGCGCCGATCTCCTCGGCGAACTGCTTGTCGGAGAGCAGGCTCGGCAGGTCGGCGCGCGTGTCGTACGCCTCGCGGATCCGGTCCAGGAACGCCGCGCGGATGATGCAGCCCTCGCGCCAGATCGACGCGACCGCCCCCAGGTCGACGTTCCAGCCGTACTCCTCGCTGCCCGCCTGGATCTGGTGGAAGCCCTGGGTGTACGACACGATCTTCGACGCGTACAGCGCCTGCTCGACCTGGCCGGCGAAGCGCTCCGCCTCCGCCTCGCTCAGCGGGGCCGCCACCGGGCCCGGCAGCGACGCCGACGCCTCGCGCAGCGCGGCGTGGCCGGAGAGCGAGCGGGCGAAGACGGCCTCGGCGATACCGGAGACCGGGACGCCCAGGTCGAGCGCGATCTGCACGGTCCAGCGGCCGGTGCCCTTCTGCTCGGCCTGGTCGACCACGACATCCACGAAGGGCTTGCCGGTGGCCTCATCCGTATGGGCGAGCACCTCCGCGGTGATCTCGATCAGATACGAGTCGAGCCGGCCCGTGTTCCAGGTCCGGAACGTCTCGGCGATCTTCGCGGGGGAGTAGCCGGCCACCGAGCGCAGCAGGTGGTACGCCTCGGCGATCAGCTGCATGTCGGCGTACTCGATGCCGTTGTGCACCATCTTCACGAAGTGACCGGCGCCGTCGGGGCCGATGTGCGTGGAGCACGGCGTGCCGTCCTTCGCCTTGCCGGCGATCCGCTCCAGCAGCGGGCCGAGCGAGGCGTACGACTCGGGCGAGCCGCCCGGCATGATGCTCGGGCCGTGCAGCGCGCCCTCCTCGCCGCCGGAGATGCCGACGCCGACGAAGTGGATGCCGCGCTCGCGCAGGTCCTTCTCCCGGCGGCGGGTGTCCGCGAAGTGCGCGTTGCCGCCGTCGATGATGACGTCGCCCTCTTCGAGCAGCGGCGCGAACTCCTCGATGACCGCGTCCGTGGGGTCGCCGGCCTTCACCATGATGATCAGGCGGCGGGGCCGCTCCAGCGCCGCGACGAACTCCTCGGCCGACTCGGCGGCGATGAACGTACCCTCGTCGCCGAACTCGTCCGCCAGGGCACGGGTCTTGGACGCGGTGCGGTTGTGCAGAGCGACGGTGAAGCCGTTGCGCGCGAAGTTCCTGGCGAGGTTGCGGCCCATCACCGCGAGCCCCGTGACGCCGATCTGGGCAGTACCACTCATGCGTGTGCTCCTGGTATCCGTCGGTTGTTGCTGTGCCGACTGTGCTGTGTGCTTGCCGTGCTCCGCGAAGGAATACGTACTGCTGAACACGGCCGTTCACCCATGGTCAAGTGCCCCGGAAGCTATCGCATTCCGGGCTCCGGGGTTTTTCGGTCTCACCGGCATACGGGCTCCGCTTCCCGGGAACAGGCTGACCGATACGGGCACCGACCGGGCGCCCGTATCGCGGGAACCGGGCAGTGATCCGCGCAACACCGCCCCCTTCCTCTCGGCTGACCTGCGCACTCGTACTTCGTCAAACGGGCATGAACGGTCACAGTAGATGCCGTGAAGAGCCTGGTCGCAGCCGGTCCCTTGCTTGTACAAACGACGCATGAGCCCGAACGGGTGCTGAGCCGCAGCAAGCAGGGAAGTGTGTTGTCGTGGACACCGACGAACGCCGACGAGAAATTCTTGAGATCGCCCGCCGTGACGGGTCAGTGGAAGTGACCGCGCTCGCCGCGAAGCTCGGGGTCGCCAAGGAGACCGTACGGCGTGATCTGCACGCCCTTGAGGGGCACGGCCTCGTCCGGCGCACCCACGGCGGTGCCTACCCGGTGGAGAGCGCGGGTTTTGAAACGACCCTCGCGGTGCGGACCACCCGGCTCGTCCCCCAGAAGTCCCGGATCGCGGCCGCCGCCGCCGATCTCCTCGGTGACGCGGAGACCGTCTTCGTCGACGAGGGGTTCACCCCCCAGCTCGTCGCCGAGGCGCTGCCGCGCGACCGGCCGCTGACCGTCGTCACCGCCTCCCTGGCCGTCGCTACCGCGCTCGCCGACGCCGAGAAGATCGCCGTACTGCTGCTCGGCGGCCGGGTCCGCGGCTCCACCATGGCCACCGTCGACCACTGGACCACCCGGATGCTCTCCGAGTTCGTCATCGACCTGGCGTACGTCGGAGCCAACGGGATCTCCCGCGAGTACGGCCTCACCACCCCCGACCCGGCCGTCAGCGAAGTGAAGGCGCAGGCCATGCGGAGCGCCCGGCGCCGGGTCTTCGCCGGTATCCACACGAAGTTCGGCGCGGTCAGCTTCTGCCGCTTCGCCGGTGTGGGTGATTTCGAGACGATCGTCACCGACGCCGGACTCCCCTCGGCCGAGGCCCAGCGCTACTCGCTGCTCGGACCGCAGGTCATCCGCGTCTGAACCGGGCGGCCCGCCGAGGCCCCGCCCCCCCTTCCACTCCATCGCCGTGTCCGCCGCCGTGCCCTCCGGGGCCGGAGGAGGGTCAGCGGCGCCCGGACCCTTCCGTAACGAATGATCAGGAGAGATCTCATGCCCCTCCAGCAAAGACGACGTGGAATCCGCGCAGTGGGTGCGGGCGCGGCCCTGGTGGGCCTCCTCGCGGGGTGCAGCGGCGCGGGCGGTGCCTCCTCCTCCGGAGGAGGCGAGACACTCAACGTGCTCATGGTGAACAACCCGCAGATGGTCGAGTTGCAGAAGCTGACCGCGGACAACTTCACGAAGGAGACCGGCATCAAGGTCAACTTCTCGGTCCTGCCGGAGAACGACGTCCGCGACAAGATCAGCCAGGACTTCGCCAACCAGGCCGGCCAGTACGACGTGGCCACCATCAGCAACTTCGAGGTGCCGTTCTTCGCGAAGAACGGCTGGCTCCACGCGCTGGACGAGTACACCGAGCAGGACAAGGACTTCGACCAGGCGGACATCCTCCCGCCGCTGAGCGACTCCCTGACCGCCGCGGACGGCAAGCTCTACGGCCAGCCCTTCTACGGCGAGTCGTCCTTCCTGATGTACCGCAAGGACGTCTTCGCCGCGAAGAACCTGACGATGCCGGACAAGCCCACCTGGCAGGAGGTCGCCGACCTCGCCGCCAAGGTCGACGGCGCCGAGAAGGGCATGCGCGGTATCTGTCTGCGCGGTCTGCCCGGCTGGGGCGAGGTCATCGCCCCGCTGACCACCGTCGTCAACACCATGGGCGGCACCTGGTTCAACGAGGACTGGGAGGCCCAGCTCACCTCCCCGGAGTTCAAGAAGGCCACCAAGTTCTACGTGGACCTGGTCCGCGAGCACGGTGAGGCAGGAGCCCCGCAGGCCGGCTACGCCGAGTGCCTCAACAACATGACCCAGGGCCACTCGGCCATGTGGTACGACGCCACCGCCGGCGCCGGATCGCTGGAGGCCAAGGACTCCCCGGTCAAGGGCAAGATGGGCTACGTACCGGCCCCCGTCGACAAGACGGACAGCTCCGGCTGGCTCTACACCTGGGCCTGGGGCATGCAGAAGGCGTCCAAGAAGACCGACAGCGCCTGGAAGTTCATCTCCTGGGCGTCCAGCAAGGAGTACGAGGAGCTGGTCGGCGAGAAGATCGGCTGGTCCAGCGTGCCGGCCGGCAAGCGCGCCTCCACCTACGCCAACGCCGACTATCTGAAGGAGGCCGGGGCGTTCGCCGAGGTCACCAAGGAGGCCATCGCCAGCGCCAACCCGAAGGACCCCGGCACCCAGCCCCGCCCGGCGGCCGGTATCCAGTTCGTCGGCATCCCCGACTTCACCGACCTGGGCACCAAGGTCTCCCAGGAGATCAGCGCCGCCATCGCCGGCAAGAAGTCCGTCGACGAGGCCCTGAAGATCTCGCAGGCGCTCGCCGAGAAGGTGGGCGAGAAGCAGCGGTGAGTACCTCCGTCAGTACGGCCCCCCAGTCCCCCGCCGACGTGTCGGGCGCTCCCGCGCCCCGACGCGCCGGCGGGGGCGCCCCCGGGCGGCGCGCCCGCGCCTGGGCCACCCGGGCGCCCCTGCTGCCCGCCCTGATCTTCCTGATCGCCGTCACCCAGCTGCCCTTCGTGGCGACCCTGGTGATCTCGCTGTTCGACTGGAACTCGCTCGCGCCCGACGACCGCGCCTTCGCGGGGCTGTCCAACTACGGCGAGGTTTTCACCGACGCGCGTCTGCGCGAGTCGGTCTTCACCACGGTCCTGCTCACCGGGACCGTCGTGGTCGTCAGCGTGGTCCTCGGACTGCTGCTGGCGCTCCTGCTGGACCGCAAGTTCTTCGGCCGGGGCTTTGTCCGGACGCTGCTGATCACCCCGTTCCTGCTGGTGCCCGTCTCGGCGGCGCTGATGTGGAAGCACGTGCTCTACAACCCGGAGTACGGCCTGCTCAACGGCGGCTGGGCCTGGTTCACCGGGCTCTTCGGGGTGGAGAACCCCGGCCAGCCCGACTGGATCTCGGACATGCCGCTGATCGCCGTCGAGACCGCCCTGGTCTGGCAGTGGACCCCGTTCATGATGCTCATCCTGCTCGCCGGACTCCAGAGCCGGCCCGCCGAGATCATGGAGGCGGCCAAGCTGGACGGCGCGACGGCCTGGCAGACCTTCCGCCATCTGACCCTGCCGCATCTGCGCCGCTATCTGGAGCTGGGGATCCTGCTCGGGTCGATCTACATCGTGCAGAACTTCGACGCGGTGTTCACCCTCACCTCAGGCGGACTCGGCACGGCAAACCTCCCGTACACCATCTACCAGACCTTCTACCAGGCTCACGAGTACGGACTGGCCTCCGCCGCCGGAGTCGTCGTGGTGATCGGCACGATCGCGATCGCCACCTTCGCCCTGCGGGTGGTCTCGTCCCTCTTCAGTGAGGAGGCGAACCGCGCATGAGCACCCTCTCCGTACCGCAGACCGCCGCCGCCACGCGCCCCCGCGTCGACAAGTACGCCCCCGCCGCCCGCCGGGCCCGGCGCCGCTCCGCCGGACTGGGCCTGCTGGCCTGGATCGTCGGCATCGTCTTCTGCCTGCCGGCGCTCTGGATGCTGCTGACCTCCTTCCACTCCGAGCCGGACGCGGCGACCAACCCGCCCTCCCTCACCGCGCCCCTCACCCTGGACAGCTACCGGGTCTTCTTCGGCGAGGGCGGCGGGGCCAGCCCCTGGCCGCCGCTGATCAACTCCCTGATGGCGTCGCTGTTCTCCACGCTGTTCGTGCTGGTCCTGGCGCTCCCGGCGGCGTACGCGCTCTCCATCAAGCGGGTGGAGAAGTGGACGGACGTCATGTTCTTCTTCCTCTCCACGAAGATGCTGCCGGTGGTCGCCGGGCTGCTGCCGGTGTACCTCTTCGCGAAGAACGCGGGGATGCTCGACAACATCTGGCTGCTGGTCATCCTCTACACGTCGATGAATCTGCCGATCGCCGTCTGGATGATGCAGTCCTTCCTCGCGGACGTACCCGTCTCCATCATCGAGGCGGCGCAGGTGGACGGCGCCCGGCTGCCGACCGTGCTGCTGCGGGTGGTGGCGCCGGTGGCCGCGCCCGGGATCGCGGCGACCTCGCTGATCTGCTTCATCTTCAGCTGGAACGAGCTGCTCTTCGCCCGGGTGCTGACCGGCGTGACGGCCCAGACCGCCCCCGTGTTCCTGACGAGCTTCGTGACCAGCCAGGGCCTCTTCCTCGCCCAGCTGTGCGCGGCGTCCGTCGTCGTCTCCCTGCCGGTGCTCGCCGCGGGGTTCGCCGCCCAGGACAAGCTTGTCCAGGGCCTTTCTCTTGGAGCAGTGAAGTAGATGAGGGCAGCGATCGTCGAAGCCGTCGGCAAGGTCTCCGTCACGACGGTTCCCGACCCGACTCCAGGCCCTCGGGACGTGGTGGTGTCCGTCGCCGCGTGCGGAATCTGCGGTACCGACCTGCATATCCTCCAGGGTGAGTTCGCGCCCACCCTGCCGATCGTCCCCGGCCACGAGTTCGCCGGCGAGATCGTCGGGATCGGCGCGGAGGTGACCGAGCTGGCGATCGGCGACAAGGTCGCCGTCGACCCGTCGCTCTACTGCCACGAGTGCCGCTACTGCCGCACCGGGCGCGGCAACCTCTGCGACCGGTGGAACGCGATCGGCGTCAGCAAGCCGGGCGGCGCCGCCGAGTACGCCGTCGCGCCCGTCGCCAACTGCGTGAAGCTGCCCGACCATGTCGACGTCCGGGACGCGGCGCTGATCGAGCCGCTGTCCTGCGCCGTACGCGGCTACGACGTGCTGAAGTCGAACCTGGGCGCCGAGGTGCTGATCTACGGCTCGGGCACCATGGGGCTCATGATGCTCGAACTCGCCAAGCGCACCGGCGCCGCCTCCGTGGACATCCTGGACGTCAACCCCGAGCGGCTCGCGACCGCCGTCAAGCTCGGCTGCTCGAACTCGGCCGCCGCCGCCGACGAGTTCGACCGGCCCGGCGGCTGGGACCTCGTCGTCGACGCCACCGGCAACGCCCGGGCCATCCAGGACGGTCTGGGCCGGGTCGCCAAGGGCGGTACGTTCCTCCAGTTCGGCGTCGCGGACTACGCGACGACCGCGGTGATCGAGCCGTACCGCATCTACAACCAGGAGATCACCATCACCGGCTCCATGGCGGTGCTGCACAGCTACGAGCGCGCCGCCGCGCTCTTCGCCGCCGGGGTCCTCGACCCGGCGGTCTTCATCAGCGACCGGCTGCCGCTGGAGCAGTACCCGCAGGCCATCGAGAAGTTCAAGGCGGGCCAGGGCCGCAAGATCGTGGTCGAGCCGTGACCGGAGCGGAGCGGACCGTACCGGCCGGCGCCGTGCTGGTGACGGGGGAGGCGCTCATCGACCTCGTACCGTCGCCGGACGGACCGGGGACCTACCGGGCCCAGCCCGGCGGCGCGCCCGCCAATGTCGCGGCCGGACTGGCCCGGCTCGCCACGCCCAGCTGGTTCGCGGGCGCCCTCGGCGGCGACGGGTTCGCCCGGATGATCGAGGAGTGGCTCGTCTCTGCCGGCACCGAACTCGGGCTGTGCGCGCGCTCGGAGCTGCCCACGACGCTCGCGGTCGCCGACCCGGGCCCGCACGGCACCGGCTACCACTTCCACCTCGCGGACACGGCGACCTTCCGGCTGCCGGACCACTCCGCCGAGGCCGGACGGTTCGCGGTGGTGTACGCGGGCGGGGTCGCGGCGGCCGTCGACGCGTCCGCCGACGCCGTGCTGGCCACCGCGCGCGCCGGAGCGGAGCACTCCCTGCTGGTCGTGGACCCCAATCTGCGTACGGACCGGACGATCGACCCGGAGACGGGCGGGCGCCGGCTGCGCGAGCTGTGCGCGCTGGCCCAGGTCGTCAAGGCGAGCGACGAGGACCTGGCCGGACTCTGGCCGGGCAGCGATCCGGACGAGAGCGCCCGGCGGCTGGCGGCCGAGGGCCGGCTCGTCGTACTCACCCGGGGCGCGAAGGGCAGCACGGCGTACGCCGGGACCGCGGAGCCGGTCTCCGTCCCCGCCGTCCCCGTCGAGGTGGTCAACACCATCGGCGCGGGCGACGCGTTCATGACCGGCGTCCTGCACTGGCTGAGCACCGCCGACGTCGACCGCGCGACCGGCCCGGCCGGTCTCGCCCGTGAACGGGTGGCTGAGATGCTCGGCTTCGCGGCGCGCGTCGCCGCCTCCGTATGCGCGCGGAGCGGTACGGAGCCCACTCTTCCGCTGCCCGGCTCGGACTGACGGGCGGCGGGTACCGACGGGGTCCGGCGGGCGACATCACCCGGCCGGGCCCGTGGAGGCCGCCTCCCCGGTGGCCGGAGCCACCGCCCTTCACGACAGGGCGGTGGCTCCGGACGTCCACCGGGGCGCCGGGGGAAATTTCCGGCTCGGCCGGACACACCGGGCCCCGGGGTGGCACGCTGAACGGCGAGAAGCGGACCGGGCGTTGTCCGGGCGGAGGTGAGGTCTTGTCACGATCCTTACCGAGCCCTTACGTTGGCCGGACGCGACGTGTCCTACAGCCAGTGGGGGAGCCAAGCCATGGCCGCAACCGGACGGCACCGCCGGTACCAGCCGAGCCGTATCAACCGTGCCTCGCTGACCGTCACCGCCGGTGGCGCGGGCATGGCGCTGCCGCTCCTCGCGGCGTCCACCGCGCACGGCGCGTCGGTGGAGACCTGGGAGAAGGTCGCGGCTTGCGAGTCGACCAACAACTGGCAGATCAACACCGGTAACGGCTACTTCGGCGGCCTCCAGTTCACCCAGTCCACCTGGGAGGCGTACGGCGGTGCGCGCTTCGCGTCGCGCGCCGATCTCGCCACCAAGGACCAGCAGATCGCCATCGCGGAGAAGGTGCTCAAGGGGCAGGGCCCCGGCGCCTGGCCCGCCTGCTCGGTCCGGGCCGGACTGACACGCGGCGGCGAGACACCCGACCTCTCGACCGGGAGCGCGCCGAGGACCGTCGCCGCCAGGAGCGCCGCCGGGAGTACGCGCGCCGCCGAGCAGAGCGCGAAGAAGACCGAACAGGCCGCCGAGGCCGTGCGGGCCGCGAAGCAGGCCGAGCGGAAGGCCGCCAAGAAGGCCGCCTCCCCGACCTCCGTACCGACCCGCCGCGAGGGCTACACCGTGGCGCGCGGTGACTCGCTCTCCGGGATCGCCGTCTCGGAGTCCGTCAAGGGCGGCTGGCAGCGGCTCTACGAGGAGAACCGCAAGCTCATCGGCCCCGACCCCGACCTGATCTTCCCGGGCCAGAAGCTGGTCCTCCAGACCCGGGCCCCGGTCAAGGGCAGCGCCGTACCGAAGCAGGCCGCCAAGACCGAGCAGCAGCCCAAGCAGCAGACGAAGCCCAGGGCCACCGAGCCGCCCGTGCGGACGGCCGGCGCGAGCGCCGGGAAGAGCACGGCGGCGGCGAAGACCAGCACGCTCACCGCCCCGGTCGCCTCGACGACCACCGGCACCCGCTACCGCCAGTCCGGCTCCTGGGCCAGCGGCTACCACACCGGCGTGGACTTCCCCGTCCCCACCGGCACCTCCGTGAAGGCCGTCGCCGCCGGAAAGGTCGTCTCGGCGGGCTGGGCGGGAGCGTACGGCTACGAGGTGGTCATCCGGCACGCGGACGGCAAGTACAGCCAGTACGCGCACCTCTCCGCGCTCAATGTGCGCGAGGGACAGACGGTCGGCGGCGGCCAGCGGATCGCCCGGTCAGGAACCACCGGCAACAGCACGGGCCCGCATCTCCACTTCGAGATGCGCACGGGACCCGGCTACGGATCCGACATCGACCCCGTCGCCTACCTGCGGGCCGGCGGCGTCCGCCTCTGAGCGCGCCCGCGCCCGGCGCCCGCGCGGCGCCGGCACGGCGCCCCGGACGGCCGTACGGACACCACCGGCGGTACGGCCGGAGCCGGCCCGGACCGGCCGCTCGACGGTGAGCAGGACCAGCCCGGCCGCCGTCACCGCCCCGGTGCCCACCGCCAGCACGGCACCGAGCAGCCCGTACCGGAACCCCTCGTCGAAGAGCGTGACCCCCACCACCGCGGCCACCACCGGATTGATCACGGTGACCGTCGCCAGCGGCGCGGCCAGCCCGGCGCCCCGGTAGGACGCCTGCGAGAGCAGTGTGCCGGCGACCGCGAGGACCCCGATCACGGCCAGGCTCGGCAGCCCCAGGGCGGGCCGGTCCGCGGCCCAGTCCACGGCGACGGCCTTCGTGAAGACCGAGCCGATACCGAACGCGGCGCCCGCCGCGCCGGCCAGCAGCAGGCTCCGTACCGCGGGCCGGCCCACCAACTGCGCGACCAGGAAGAGCAGCCCCACCGCGCCGAAGGTCACCGCGGCCAGCGTCAGCCGCTCACCCCCGCTCACCACGTGGTCGTCGGTGTCACCGGTCAGCGCGAGCAGCCCGGCCAGGCCCGCGGTCGTCAGGAGCGCGCCGCGCCACGCCGTACGCCCGGCCCGCCGGCCCACGAAGAGCGCCGCCAGCGGCAGCGCGAAGACGATGGTGAGCGCGCCGAGCGGCTGCACCAGGCTGAGCGGCCCGTACGCGAGCGCCACGACATGGAGCAGCGCCCCCAGCCCGTTCAGGGAGACGGCGGCCCACCACACCGCGTGGTGGAGCGGGGCGTAGGGCCGGTCGGGGGTGGCCGCCGCGACCCGCTCCTGGAGGATCGCTCCGGAGGCGTAGGCGATCGCGGAGACCAGCGACAGCAGGACGGACAGGGCAAGTGCGCTCATGGCGTCCACGATCTCCTGTCCGGGCCGGTCCAGTCGTCGTCCTCAAGAGGTCATTTCGGCGTACTGCTTCCGTAGTAGGGGGGATGCGCGGAACCCCGGTCCCGATTGGTACGGACCAATCCTTGTCATGCACTGGACGTTGGCGGAATGACGTGTTGTCATGCCAACTGCTCTGCGCAGTGAGCCGCCCCCCTCTCCTTACCAGGAGGATCTGTGCGTATCCGACGAAAACTGGCCCTCTTACTGGCCGTCGTTCTCGGCGTCGCGGGACTCGCCGCCGGCCCGGCCGCCTCCGCCTCCGTATCCGCCTCGGACGACCCGGCCGGACCCCATGGCCTCAAGGGCGAGTACTACACCCACTCCGCCCCCGGAGCCTTCGACTTCCACACGCTCAAGGCCACCGCCTTCGACCCCGCCATCGACTTCGACGACCTCGAACCGAGGCTGCGCGCCACCACCGGACGGACCACCGATGTCAGCGTCCGCTGGACCGGGAAGATCGTCCCGGCCACCAGCGGCGCCCACACCTTCTCGATCATCGGCGACAACGGATTCCGGCTCTGGATCGACGGCCGGCTGACCATCGATTACTGGGTCGACGAATGGAACAGGGAACAGACCGCCCCGCCCGTCGACCTCACCGCGGGCCGCGCCCACGACATCAAGGTCGAGTACTTCCAGCACACCGGAGGCGCCAACCTCCATCTGCGCTGGACCGAGCCCGGCGGCACCAAGCGGCCCGTCCCCTCCTCCGCGTTCCGGCTGCCGGACGGCTTCGCGTACGACGGCGCCCTCGCCGCGACCGTCCTGCCCGACGGCCGCACCCTGCGCCTCGACTTCGCCCAGGAACTCGCCCCGCCGCCCGCCGGGGCCGTCGCCGGCTTCGAGGCCGTCATCGGCGGCGCGCGCTGGCCGCTCGGCGCGCTCCGCGCGGATCCGGACGACGCCCGGCGGCTGCTGATTGCGCTCGGGGAGCCCGTCGTCGGCAGGGGCGGCGGCGCCGATGTGCGCTACGACGGCACGGGCGGGCTCGTCTCCCGGGCCGGCACGCCGGTCGGGGCCTTCTGGAGCGGCGGACCCAACACCTCCACGTACCAGCTGAGCACCCCCTGGGCCGCGGACGTCGGCCCGGACAACGCGCACCCCGAGTACCCCCGGCCCCAGCTCACCCGCGCCGCCTGGCGCAGTCTCAACGGCACCTGGCAGTTCGCCGCCGCCGAGCGCGGCGAGAGCCCGCCGGTGGGCCGGACCCTGGCCGAGCGGATCCTCGTCCCGTACCCCGTGGAGTCGCGGCTCTCCGGTATCGAGCGGCACGAGGACCGGATGTGGTACCGGCGTACGTTCACCGTCCCGGGCGACTGGCGGATCGGCGCGGGCAAGCGGCTGAACCTCCACTTCGACGCAGTCGACTGGCAGGCCGAGGTGTATGTCAACGGCGTCCGGGTCGCCGGGCACAAGGGCGGCTACGACCGGTTCACCGTCGATGTCACCGACGCGCTGAAGCCCGGCCGCGCCCAGGAGCTGATCGTCGGCGTGTACGACCCGACCGACGCCGCCGGCGGCGAGAACCCGCCGATGGGCAAGCAGCGCCTGAGCCCCAGCGGTATCTGGTACACCCCGTCCTCCGGTATCTGGCAGACCGTCTGGATGGAGCCCGTCGCGGCCGACCACATCGGCTCCCTCAAGCTCACCCCCGACGTCCCGGGCGAGCGGCTCGCCGTCGAGGTGCGCGGGATCCGGGCCGGGGTGCCGGTCACGGCCACCGCGTACGACGGCAAGCGCCGGGTGGGCACGGTCTCCGGCCGCGCCGGTACGGAGCTGAGCCTGCCCGTGCGCGCCCCACGCCTCTGGTCGCCCGCCGATCCGCATCTCTACCGGCTGGAGGTCAGGGCCGGCACCGACACCGTCGGCAGCTACTTCGGGATGCGCTCCATCGCCGTCGAGAAGATCGACGGCACCCCGCGCACCGTGCTCAACGGCACCCCGGTCTTTCTGATGGCCACCCTCGACCAGGGCTTCTGGCCCGACGGGCTGCACACCGCGCCGACCGACGAGGCGCTCGCCTTCGACCTCAAGGAGCACAAGCGGCTCGGCTTCAACTCCGTACGCAAACACATCAAGGTCGAGCCCGACCGCTGGTTCTACTGGGCGGACCGGCTGGGACTGCTGGTGTGGCAGGACATGCCGTCCATGAACACGGTCAACCCGGACGCGGCGGCCCGGACCCAGTACGAGCACGAGCTGAAGCGGATGATCGACCAGCACGGCAACAGCCCCTCGGTGATCATGTGGGTCACCTTCAACGAGGGCTGGGGACAGTACGACCAGGCCCGTATCGCGGACCAGGCCAAGGCGTGGGACCCGACCCGGCTGATCAACAACATGAGCGGGGTCAACTGCTGCGGCGCGGTCGACGGCGGCAACGGCGACATCGCCGACGCCCACGGCTACCCGGATCCGCAGCTGCCCGCCCCCGACGGCCGGCGGGCGCTGGTCAGCGGCGAGTACGGCGGCCTCGGCCTCGCCGTGCCGGGCCACGCCTGGCCCGTGCGCCACACCTATGTGAGCGTCGACCAGACCGCGTACACCGACGCCTATCTGGACCGGCTCCGCAAGGTACGGGCGCTCGCCTGCCGGGGCGGGAACGGCGCGGTCTACACCCAGATCACCGATGTGGAGGGCGAGTTGAACGGACTGCTCACCTACGACCGCAAGGTGCTGAAGCCGGACGCGGACCGGCTGAGGGCGGCTCACGAGGCCCTGATCGAGGAGGCCGCGGACCCCGCCACGATGGCGTGCGGCACCTCCTGACCGTGTGCTGAACCACTCATGCGCCGGCCTCCGGGAATAGCGCGTCCGGTGATCCGCCTTCTCCTTCTGTTACCGGGAGAGACAACGATCGAGGTCGGCGCATGAGTGGCAGCCAGCAGTCCGTACGCGACACGGAGCGCGGGGAGCGCGCCGACGGGCGCGGCACGGCCGGACACCCGCTGGACAACCCCGCGTACTCCGCGCTCACCGGAGCGCACGCGCGCTTCGCGGAACGGCACGGCCGGCTGCTGCGCTACCGGCCCGACGTCTCCCCGTGGCTGGCGCTCCCCGACGACCTCGCCGCGGGCGACGGCAGCGACGGCGACGGCGCGCTCTGGGCCGAGGCCGCCGCGCTCGCCGGTCCCGGCGGATCCCTCGCGCTCGCCGGATACACCGTCGCGCCGCCCGCCGGCTGGGAGATCACCTTCGCGGCGGACGGCGTCCAGCTCGTCGACGCGGGCGCCGCCACCGCGCCCGACCCGGCGGCCGTACGCCTCGGCCCCGCCGACGTACCGGAGATCCTCGGCCTGGTGGAGCGCACCCGGCCCGGCCCCTTCCTGCCGCGCACGGTCGAGATGGGCACCTATCTCGGCATCCGCCACGAGGGCGCCCTCGTGGCGATGGCGGGGGAGCGGATGCGGCCCGAGGGCTTCAGCGAGATCAGCGCCGTCTGCACCGCCCCCGAGTTCCGCGGCCGGGGTCTCGCGGCCCGGCTCGTCCTCGCGGTCGCCGACGGCATCCGGGCCCGCGGCGAGACCGCCTTCCTGCACGCCGCCGCCGACAACACGAACGCCATCAGGCTGTACGAGACGCTCGGCTTCGCCCCGCGCCGCCGCACCCGCTTCCTCGGCGTCCGCGTCCCCGCCTGACACGCGCAGGGGCGGGCCGGGGAGAAGCGGGGGCAGCCCGGGACCGCCGCGGCGCGGGCGGCGGCCGCCGTGGCGCACCCGTACCGCGCGACCGGATAAGATGTCGGCATTTTGCTGACGCCCCGCAGGCCCCTCTCGGGGCTCCGGCACACGGGTGACCCACGAGCGACCGAGGAACGGCACGAGCGATGACGGTGACAGAGGACAGCCCCGCGTACGGCGGCGGCCAGGTGCCCGGCCAGGCGTCCGGCGGGACCCCCGCCCACGGTCCCGGCATCGACCCCGACCGGATGGCCGTCTGCCTCGCCGTCCTCGGCGAACTCGACCGGCTGGACGTCGACCACCCCGACGCGATCGCCGTCCGGCGGGCCACCGCCGGAATCTACCGTACGGTCAAGCAGCGCCGCCGCCAGGAGCGCCGGGCCGCCAAGACCGCCCACGACAAGGCCGTCACCGAGGCCACCGCCACCGGCTCCGCCGAGCGCATCGACGACGAGACCCAGGGGCTGCTGCCCACCTCCTCGGCCAGCGGCGAGATCGCGGGCATACTCCAGCGCCCCCGCTCCTGCTACATCTGCAAGACCCGGTATGTCGAGGTCGACGTCTTTTACCACCAGCTCTGCCAGCCGTGCGCCGCCGAGAACCGGGCCCGCCGCGACGCCCGTACCGACCTCACCGGCCGGCGCGCGCTGCTCACCGGCGGCCGGGCCAAGATCGGCATGTACATCGCGCTGCGGCTGCTGCGCGACGGCGCGCACACCACCATCACCACCCGCTTCCCCGGTGACGCGATCCGCCGCTTCAAGGCGATGGAGGACAGCGCGGACTGGATCCACCGCCTCAAGATCGTCGGCATCGATCTGCGCGACCCGGCGCAGGTCGTCGCCCTCGCCGACACCGTCGCCGCCGACGGCCCGCTCGACATCCTGATCAACAACGCCGCGCAGACCGTACGCCGCTCCCCGGGGGCGTACCGCGAACTCCTCGCCGCCGAGTCCGCGCCGCCGCCCGCCGGCGAGCTGCCCGCCGCCCAGGTCATCGGCGCCTTCGGCAGCGGCGCCCAGGCCGTGCTGCCCGCCGCCGGGGTCGCGCCGCTGAGCGCCTCCGACATCACCGGGCTAGCGCTGGTCGGCGGCTCCGCGACGCTCGCCCGGATCGAGGCGGGCACCGCGATCGACGCGGGCGGTCTCGTACCGGATCTGCACGACTCCAACAGCTGGGTCCAGACGGTCTCCGAGGTCGACGCGGTCGAGCTGCTCGAAGTGCAGCTGTGCAACTCCACGGCGCCGTTCATCCTGATCAGCCGGCTGCGCCCGGCGATGGCCGCGGCGGCAGCGGCGGGCCGCGCCTACGTGGTGAACGTCTCCGCCATGGAGGGCGTCTTCAGCCGCGGCTACAAGGGCGCGGGCCATCCGCACACGAACATGGCGAAGGCCGCGCTGAACATGCTCACCCGCACCAGCGCGCAGGAGATGTTCGAGTCCGACCGCATCCTGATGACAGCCGTCGACACCGGCTGGATCACCGACGAGCGCCCGCATCCGGACAAGATGCGCCTCGCCGACGAGGGCTTCCACGCCCCGCTGGACCTGATCGACGGCGCGGCGCGGGTGTACGACCCGATCGTGCGCGGCGAGGGCGGGGAAGACCTCTACGGCTGTTTCCTCAAGGACTACGCGCCCGCGAACTGGTAGAACGTCACCGGCCCGTCGGTCCACCGGGAGTGGGCCGATTGGCCGGAACGTCACCCGAAAGCCAGCCCTATAGAGCGCATGGCCGCTCATCTGGTTACTCTGGTGCCCACGGGCGGCCAAGCGATCACTTCAGGGGGTACACCATCCCCATGGCCGCACCGCTGGGACAGGCCCACCACCAACGGCCGTTCCCGTCCGAAAACGGCGCCACCGCGACGGAACCGCCCCTGTCCCAGAGTTGCGCGACACGAAGGAGTGCGCGGTGACACCAGAAGTCGAGCGGTACGAGGAACGTCCGGCGGAGTCCGCCGAACGGCACCGCCGGGGGCCCGACAAGATCGGGAACCTTGAGGTGTGGGCCCGGTCCGCCCCGATCAGACTCGCCGGTTACGAGGAGGACCTCGCCGAGCCGCACATCCTGCCCGGCGTCGACTGACGTATCCCGTCCCCCCGGTCCGACGACGCCGTCCGGTCCCGTACCCCCGCAGTGGCCCGGTACGGGACCGGACGGCGTAGTGCGTGCCGCCTCCGCTTGCGGGCCGCCCCCGCGTCCGGCAGATATGGAGCGGTATCGCTGGAGGACAGAACGGGAGATCCCGGTGCGCTCACTCATCCGCCGTCGCTGTGCCCTGCTCGCCGCGCTCTCCGCGGGGGTGCTGATCACGGCGGGCTGCGGCGGGAGCGGCGGGACGGACACCCCGGCGGAGCGGGAGCTGTATCTCCAGCCGGCCGCCGCCGCGGGCCCCGACCCGTTCATCCGGCCGGCCGCCGCCGCCCCGCCCCGGGAGACCTCCCGGCCGTCCCCCGGCGCCGCCTCGCCGGACAGTGCCTCGGACGGCGGGCGCCCGGGCGCCGTGCCCGGGGAGCGCCGGGCCGGCGCCGTACCCCGTACCCCGCGCGCGCTGCCCGGCTCCACCCCCGGGCTCTACGGGGGCACGGCCGGCGCGGGCTGCGACACCGCACGCCGGGCGCGGCAGCTGACCGAGGACCCGGCGGTCTCCCGTGCCTTCGCGCGGGGGGCCGGGATCGGCAAGGAGTCCGTCCCCGACTTCCTGCACGCCCTCACCCCGGTCACCCTGCGGGCCGATGTCCGGGTGACGGACCACGGCCACCGCGCCGGGGCCGCCACCTCCTTCCAGGCCGTCCTCCAGAAGGGCACCGCCGTACTGGTCGACGGCCGGGGGCTGCCGAGGGTCCGCTGCGCCTCGGGGAACCCGCTGAGCCCGCCGGTCCCCGTCCCGGGATCGGTCGAGTACCGGGGGGACCGGTGGCCGGACTACCGGGCCGAACGGGTCGTCGTCGTCCGCCCCTCCGACGAGGCCCTGGCCGGTCTCGTGATCGCCGACACCGCCGGCGGCGGCTGGCTGGAGCGGCGGATCGGCACCGACGGCGGGGAGGACATCGTCCCGGCGGTCCCGCCCGCCTACGGCCCCGAGGCCGATGTGACCGACGCCGACGCGGTCCCGCCGCCGGACGCGCTCGCCCCCGCCGCGCCGTCCCCCGCGCCCTCCGGCGCCGTACCGTCCGGCGGGGCGAACCCGCCCGGCCGGGCCCCGATCGCGGTCCCGGACGACGACCCGGCGCCGGTGGCCGATGCGGCCGGTGACGGCACCGGGGACGGCGAGCTGTTCGGGCCGCTGCCCGACGGGGAGCAGCCCGGCGCGGACGCGGGAGTGCTCACCGGCCCCGACCCCGTCCAGGGCTGATCGCTCGAAGAATCCGACAAATGATGACAGAGTGTCTCCATGGCTGAACGGGTAAGGGGTCCCCTGTCGCTCCCCGACGACTGGCCCGTCCACCCGGACATCAGTCTCTCCCTCAACCGGATGGGCACCTTCGACTGGGACATCGCCAGCGGGCTCCTCCACCTCGACGCGCCGGCCCTCGATGTCCTCGGACTGCGCCCCGGCGAGTTCGACGGCCGGATCCGGGGCCTGGCGCCCTGGATCCCGCAGAGCGAGGTCAACCGGCTCGATCTGGTCGTGGAGCAGGCGTTCCGCGACGGCAGCGCGAACTACGGGGCGTACGTCCGGGTACGGCGGCGCGACGGCACCCTCTACTGGGCCCACACCCAGGGCGCCATCCGCCGCGACGAGAACGGCCGGCCCTTCCGCGTCATCGGCGTCATCCGCGACGCGACCCAGGAGCTGGCCGACTCGGCCGCCCGGCTCGAACTGAACGCCGTGCGCCGGGTGCAGACGAGCGTCGTGGAGGGCACCACCGCCGCGCTCGCGCACGCCAGAACGGTCCAGGACGTCATCGACGTGCTCAAGGACTCCCACGGCCTCGCCCACCTCGGCGCCACCAGCCTGGTCATGGGCCTGATGGAGGCCGGCCGTATCCATCTGGTCGCGGAGGGACCCGAGGGCTCGTACGTGCCCGGCACCCGGGTCACCCGCACCGACGAGGGCTATCCGATGAGCGAGGTGGTACGGACCCTCGCGCCGCGCTTCATCGAGTCCGCCGAGGAGTTCGCCGCGTCCTACCCGCTCCTGTGGCCGCACATCGGCGACCTCGGCATCCACAAGGCCGCCTATCTGCCGCTGATCGCCCAGGCCCGCCCCATCGGCGCCATCGGACTGCTCTACAAGGACGAGGGCGGCTTCACCGCCGAGGACCGCAATCTGCTGGTCGCGCTCGGCAGCAGCATCGCCCAGAGCCTCCAGCGTGCCATGCTCTTCGAGCAGGAGCACGACCTCGCGGAGGGGCTCCAGCAGGCGATGCTGCCCCGCCGTATCCCCGCCGTGGAGGGCGCCGAGATCGCCGTACGGTACCGGTCCGCCCGGCTCGGCCGGGACATCGGCGGCGACTGGTACGACGTGATCCCGCTGCCCGGCGGCCGGGTCGGCGCGGTCATCGGCGACGTACAGGGCCATGACACGCACGCCGCCGCCGTCATGGGACAGCTCCGTATCGTGCTGCGCGCCTACGCGGCCGAGGGGCACATCCCGGCCACCGTGATGGCCCGCGCCTCCGTCTTCCTGCACGAACTCGACACCGACCGCTTCGCGACCTGCGTCTACGCGGAGGCCGACCTGACCACGGGACTGATCCAGCTGGTCCGGGCCGGACATGTCGATCCGCTCGTCAGGGAGGCCGACGGCAGCTGCCGCCGGCTGCCGGTGCCCGGCGGGCTGCCGCTCGGGCTCTCGGCGGCCTTCGGCGCGCTGGAGTACCCGGTCGAGACCGTCGAACTGGACCCCGGCCAGAGCCTCCTGCTCTACACCGACGGCCTGGTCGAGCAGCCGGGCGCCGATCTCGACGACGGGATGCAGCTGCTCGCCTCGCTGGTCGCGGACGGCCCGCGCGATCTCCAGCTGCTCGCCGACCGGCTCTGCGAGGTGGTCGACGCGCGCGGCGGCGAGGACGATGTCGCCGTCCTGCTGCTGCGCCGGGGCGGGGCCCGGCCCGTCCGCTCGGCCGGACGGCTCCAGCGCTACGTCCCGCAGGGCGACCCCGAGGCGCTCTCCACCGTGCGCCACATGATCCGGGCGGCGGTGACCGCCTGGGGTGCCCGGGAGAGGTCCGATGAGATCGAGCTGACCGCCGACGAGCTGATCACGAATGCGCTGATGCACGCGAGCAGCGCGGCGACCGTCGTCGTACGGGTGCTGCCCGGGGCGGAGCGGCGGATCAGGGTCGAGGTGGAGGACGGCTCCAGCGCCCTGCCGCACCGCCGTGACGCGGGGGAGTCGGGCACCTCGGGGCGCGGGCTGCTGCTGGTGGACCAGCTGGCCGACGGCTGGGGCGTGGAGTCGCGCGGCAGCGGCAAGTGCGTGTGGTGCGAGTTCCGGGTCCCGGACCGGCCCGCGCGCTGAACGGACTTCCTGGGTGTTGACGGCGCCAGTCATCCGATGAATATTCGGAACTCGACAGACGACGAGGACACCACAGGGGGCGCGATGCGGCACACCACGCTGGGGAACAGCACGGTCCGGGTGACCGGACTCTCCTTCGGAGCCGCCGGGATCGGCAATCTCTACACCCCGGTCGGCGAGGAGGAGGCACGGGCGGCGGTCGACGCCGCCTGGGACGCGGGCATCCGCTACTTCGACACCGCGCCCCACTACGGCCTCGGCCTCTCCGAGTGCCGGCTCGGCGCGGCCCTGCGCGACCGGCCCCGCGACGGGTTCACCGTCTCCACCAAGGTCGGCCGGCTCCTGGAACCCGCGCCGGGCACGGGCGGCGCGCTCCCCGTCGGCGACGACCTGGACAACGGCTTCGCCGTGCCGGCCACCCACCGGCGCGTCTGGGACTTCAGCGCCGACGGCGTACGGCGGAGCATCGAGGAGAGCCTGCTGCGGACCGGTCTCGACCGCTTCGACATCGTCTATCTGCACGACCCCGACGACCACGCGGAAGCCGCCCTCACCGAGGCGTACCCGGCGCTGGAGCGGCTGCGCGGCGAAGGCGTCATCGGCGCGATCGGTGCCGGGATGAACCAGAACGAGCTGCTCACCCGGTTCCTCCGCGACACCGACGCCGATGTCGTCCTGTGCGCGGGACGCTTCACCCTGCTCGACCCGTCGGCGCTCCTCGAACTGCTCCCCGAGGCCGCCGCGCGCGGCCGGAGCGTCGTCGTCGGCGGGGTCTTCAACTCCGGGCTGCTCGCCGACCCGCGCCCCGGCGCCCCCTACGACTACACCGCCGCCCCGCCCCAACTGGCCGCCCGCGCGCTGCGCATGGACGCCGTCACCCGCCGGTACGGGCTCCCGCTGCGGGCCGCCGCCCTGCACTACCCGCGGCGCCACCCGGCCGTGGCCACAGTCCTGGTCGGCACCCGCTCGGCGGCGGAGGTACGGGACACGGCAGAGCTGATGGAGCGTACGGTCCCCGACGACCTGTGGGCCGAACTGCGCGCCGAGGGACTGCTGTTGGACCAGCGCGAGGAGTTCGGGGAGTTCGGGGAGGCCGGCCGATGAGCGGAGCCGTGCCCGCCGGAGCCGTGCAGGCCAGTGGCGGACTGATCGACGCCCACCACCACCTCTGGGATCTGTCCGTACGCGACCAGGACTGGATCACCGGCCCCGAAATGGCCCCCATCGCACGGGACTTCACCCTCGCCGAGCTGACGGCCGAGGCGGTCGCCGCCGGGGTGAGCGGCACGGTCCTCGTCCAGACCGTCGCCGACCCCGGCGAGACCCCCGAACTCCTCGCCACCGCCGCCTCCAGCGAGCTGATCGCGGGCGTCGTCGGCTGGACCGACCTCACCGCGCCGGATGTCGCGGACCGGCTCGCCGCGCTGCGGGAGCTGCCCGGCGGGCACAAGCTGGCCGGCATCCGCCATCCGGTCCAGGGCGAGGCCGATCCCGAGTGGCTGCTCCGCCCCGAGGTGCTGCGCGGGCTGCGCGCCGTGGCCGACGCGGGGCTCGCGTACGACCTGCTGGTGTATCCGCGCCAGCTGCCCGCCGCCGTGCGGGCGGCGCGGCTGCTGCCCGGCCTCCGGCTCGTCCTCGACCACCTGGGCAAGCCGCCCGTCGCCACCGGCGCGCTCACGCCCTGGGCCGGGCACCTCCGGGCGCTGGCCGCCCTGCCCCGTACCGTCTGCAAGCTCTCCGGGCTGGTCACCGAGGCGGCGTGGGACGGGTGGACGGCCGAGGGGCTGCGGCCGTACGCGGACACCGCGCTCGACGCGTTCGGCCCCGGCCGGCTGATGTTCGGCTCCGACTGGCCGGTGTGCCGGCTCGCCGCCACGTACGGGGAGGTGCTGGCGGCGGCCCGTACGGTGACGGACGGGCTGAGCGAGGACGAGCGCGGCGCGGTCTTCGCCGGGACCGCGCGCCGCGTCTACGGGCTCAGCCGGACAGCAGCCTCTACGCCCGCCGTACCGGCTCCGTCCGGCCCCCGGCCGCCCGCGTGAACGCCTCTCCCACCGCCTCGGGGAACGGGTTCATCCCCAGCAGCGCGGTGACCGAGCCGGTGGCCAGCGCGTGCCAGGTACGGGCCCGGCGCAGCATCGCGTGATCGCTGCCGGCGAGCAGCACGGCGCAGGCGTCCGAGCCCGCGGCCCTGGCCCGGGCGGCGAGTTCGACGCTGCCGCGCGGATCCGTCACCCGGTCCCTGTCGCTGTGGAGCAGCACCACCCGGCGGCCGGCGAGCTGCTCCACCGGCTCGTCCGGCGGGCACCAGGGGGCGAGCCCGACCACCCCGGTCACCCGCTCGTGCCCGGCGGCGGCCAGCACCGCCCGGCCGCCCATCGAGTGCCCCACGAGCACCACCGGGACCGTGCCCACCAGCTGGGCCAGCTCGTCCAGCGCCCGGAGCGCGTCGCGCGCCGCGTCCGCGCGGCTGCCGTTCCACCCCCGGTGCCGGTAGCGGACCCGGCCCACCACCACATCGCACCCCTCGGTGGCCTTCAGCACGGCGCGGGTGAACGGCAGCATCCGCGCCGCCGCCGGGTTCAGCCGGGCGGGCGCGGCCATGCTGTCGGCGCGCCCGCCGTGCAGCAGCAGGACGACGGCGCGGGGCCGCGCGGCCGTTCTGTCGAGGACCAGGGCGGGCCGGACGGCGGTTCGGCTGTCGCTCTTGAGCACGTGGGCCTTCCTTCCTGCGGCGGTGTTCCCCGGGGGCCCGGTGAACACCCTTTCCCGGTCTTCGTGGCCGAGGCGGTCCGGGATTGCCCGCCCCCGGTCCCGCCGGGCGGTCGCGCGGGGCCTGCGGCACGCTGGATGTATGCCGGAAGTACCCGAGGTCGAAGCATTGCGGGAGTTTCTCGACGGCCACCTGGTGGGCAAGGAAATCGTCCGTGTCCTGCCGCTGACGGTCAATGCCCTGAAGACGTACGATCCCCCACTCGCCGCGCTGGAGGGCGCGACCGTGACGGCGGTCGGCCGCCACGGCAAGTATCTCGACCTCGTCGCGGGGGACGTCCCGGGGGGTGCGCTGCACCTGGCGGTCCATCTGGCCCGGGCGGGCTGGCTGCGCTGGAAGGACTCCTTCCCCGCCGAGCCGCCGCGGCCGGGCCGGAACCCGCTGGCCCTGCGGACCGTACTCGCCGGCGGTGACGGCTTCGATCTCACGGAGGCGGGCACCGCCAAGCGTCTCGCCGTCCATCTCGTACGGGACCCGGCCGAGGTCCCCGGGATCGCCCGGCTCGGCCCCGATCCGCTCGCCGCCTCCTTCGACCGGACGGCCCTGGCGGGGCTGCTCGCGGGGGAGCGGCGGCGGATCAAGGGCGCGCTGCGCGATCAGCGGCTGATCGCCGGGATCGGCAACGCGTACAGCGACGAGATCCTGCACGCGGCGCGCATGTCGCCCTTCAAGCCGGTGGCGAACCTCTCCGAGGACGAGATCACCACCCTGTACGAGGCGCTGCGCGACACCCTGCGCGAGGCCGTCGAGCGCTCGCGCGGGGTGGCCGCGGGGCGGCTCAAGGCGGAGAAGCGGAGCGGGCTGCGGGTGCACGGCCGGACGGGTGAGGCGTGTCCGGTCTGCGGCGACACGATCCGGGAGGTGTCCTTCAGCGACTCGTCGCTCCAGTACTGCCCCACCTGCCAGACGGGCGGCCGGCCGCTCGCCGACCGGAGGATGTCCCGGCTGCTCAAGTAGGGCCGCCCGTACGGTCATTCGCCGATGGCCACCACCAGCCGTCCGTCCGAGGCCCGTACCTCGAAGCGGGCGATCTCGCCCGGGCGCAGCGCCGCCCCGCCCCGGGTGACCAGCCGGCCGCCGTCCTGCGCGTGGGACGCCCAGGTCATGACGGTCTCCTTCGAGCCGTCGCGGCCCACCGCCACCAGGGCGCACACCTCGGTGGCGCCGGGGCGGACGAGTTCGAGGCCGACGTCCGTGCCCCAGTCGGTCTCGGCCGTCGTCACGACGGCCGAGGTCCCGGTGGTGCCGTCCGAGGCGGTCCACTTGACGGTGCCGGGTTCGCCCGGGTCGCTCGTGCCGGACGGCGCCGCTCCGAGGACGGCCAGGGGGCCGCCCACCATGAGCACCGCCGCGGCGGCCGCCAGCACGAACCGCCGTCGGCGGCTCCGGCGCCGGCCGGCGGCCGTACGGTCGAGCAGCCCGGCCAGCAGCTCCGGGCTCGCGACAGCGTAGGGCGCCACCTCTGCCGGGGTCTGGCGGGCGTACTGGTCGAGCTGCGCCTTCACTCCACCGAAGTCGGCCAGCAGCAGGGTGCACTGCGGGCAGACCATCAGATGATCTTCGAAGCGGAAGGCGTCCGAGGCGTCCAGCACCCCGAGTGCGTAGGCGCCGACATCACGATGGAGGTCCAAGGTCCGCATGTTCTCTGTTACGCAGCGAGGCGCGGAATCACTCAAAGCGTTCTGCCCCCGAATTCAACTCTCCCCGGATCAGGCCCAGTCGGACAGTTCCGGCAGTGCCTTCACATTGATCCGCAGACCGATCCCGGGCTCGGTCGGCAGCTCGGGAGCGCCGTCGGTCACCGCCGGTTCGCCGAGGAACAGCGGCTCGACCCGCTGGTCGCGCCCCCAGTAGGACGGGTTGGTGAGGTGTTCGATCCAGGTGCAGCCGGGCTGGGAGAGCACCACATGGAGCGTGGCCGCGGAGTAGACGTGCGGGATGACGTCGAGTCCGGCGCCGGAGGCCATCTGGCAGACCCGCCGCAGCTCGGTGATCCCGCCGACCCGGTGCACATCGGGCTGGAGCACATCGGCGGCGCCGGCGTCGATGAGGGTCTGGAAGCCGTACCGGGTGAACTCGTGCTCGCCGGTCGCGATGGGCACCAGGCCCAGCTCGCGGAGCATCGCGTGGCCCGCGACATCGTCGGGGATCAGCGGCTCCTCGACCCAGCGCAGCCCCATGCCGGCCAGCCCGCGCAGCATCTCGACGGCGAAGGCGCGGTCCCAGCCCATGTAGGCGTCGCTCATCAGCTCGACCTCGTCGGGCAGTTCGCCGCGGATGGTCTCGATGTGGCGGAGGTTGGCGAGCAGCCCCCGGCGGCCGTCGGCCGGACCGTACGGCCAGTTCGCCTTGACGCCGGTGTAGCCGCGGTCGGCGTAGTCGCGGGCCATGCGCCGGACCTCGGCCGGGTCGTCGTCCGGCTGGACCTTGCTGGCGTACGCGCGGACCGGCCGGCCGTGGTGGCCGCCGAGCAGCTGGTACACCGGCTGCCCCAGCGACTTGCCGACCGCGTCCCAGACCGCGATGTCGAGGGCGCTGATGGCCTCGATCGCGGCGCCCTTGCGCCCGTACACGATCGATGACCGGTACAGCTGCTCCCAGATCTGCTCGGTCGCCCGCGCGTCCAGTCCGGTCGCGATGCGCCCGAGGTGTCCGTTGACCATGAGGGTGGCGGCGCCGATGCCGTCCTCCGAGTAGCCGATTCCGGTGGTGCCGTCGGCGAGCGTGACCCGGACGACCACGACGCCCTGCGGCCAGGTGTACCAGGACCAGCCGTCGCCCCGGCGGGGGAAGCCGTTCATCGGGCTCGGCCCCCGGACGCTCTTCTGCTGCTGCCAGAAGTCGCCCCACATCGAGCGGGCGATGTGCCGTGCTTCGACGCTGATGATCTCCACTGATCTTCCTCTCTCCAGCAGGACGGACCCGTCCGGCCCGTTGACACCATAAACCCGATCGACCTATGTTTTGCACATATCGCGAAGCCATTGCAATATATGCAACACGGAGGACATTGTGGACACCGGAACAATGCGTGCCGTCTCGTGGGCCGGGGCCGGCCTGCTGGACGAACGCGAGGTGCCGATCCCGGCCGTGGGTCCCGGCCGCGTCCTGGTCCGGGTGGACCGGGTCGGGGTGTGCGGATCCGACCTGGCGATTCTGCGGGGACAGCACGCGCGGGCCGAGCCCGGTGTGATCCTCGGGCACGAGTTCACCGGCACCGTCGCCGCCGCGGACGCCCCGGACGCGCCCCCGGCGGGGACCCGGGTCGCGGTCCGGCCGCTCATCGCCTGCGCCGACCGCGGGACCGTACCGCCGTGCCGCGCCTGCGCCTCCGGGAACTCGCACGTCTGCGCCGCGCTCGGGCTGTACGGCGTGGACGAGCCCGGCGGACTCGCCGAGTACATCGCCGTGCGGGCCGCCGCCGTCCACCCGGTGGACGCCTCGGTGGCGCCCGGACTCGCGGCGCTCGCCGAACCGCTGGCCGTCGCCGTGCACGCGGTCGCCCGCTCGGGACTGACCGGCGGCGAGTCCGTCGCGGTCTTCGGCGCGGGCCCGATCGGGCTCTTCACCGCACTCGTCGCCCGGCACCGCGGCGCCGGGGACATCGTCCTCGTCGAACCCAACGCCTGGCGGCGCTCGGTCGCCGAGGAGTACGGCTTCGCCACCCTGGACGCCGGGCCGGACACCCCGGACCAGATCCGCGGCCGTACGGGAGGCGACGGCGCCGACCTCGTCTTCGACTCGGCCGGGCACCCGGCCGTCGCGCTCCAGCTGACCGCGACCGCGCGCATCCAGGGCACGATCGTCGTCGTCGGCGTCTACAAGTCCCCGCCGGCCGTGGACCTCCGTGCGGTCAACTTCGCCGAACACCGGCTGATCGGCACCCGGGTGTACGGGCGGGACGACTTCACCGCGGCCATCGGCCTGATCGAGGCGGACGCGCTGGGACTGGGCCGGCTGCCCGTCCGTACCTTCCCGCTCGGTGAATCCGCCGCCGCCTTCGAGGCGGCGGGCCGCGGCGAGGGCAGCGTGAAGGTACTGATCGAACCGGGCCGCGGCACCGCGGACCACCGCCCCCTCGGAAACCGGGACACCGTATGAACCACCCCACCGGTCACCCCGTGACCCCCGGCGCCTGGGTCATCGGCGGCGGCAGCGGCATCGGCCGGGCCACCGCGCTGCGCCTGGCCCGCGACGGCTACCGCGTCGCCGTCTCCGGCCGCCGCGAGGCCCTGCTAGCCGAGACCGTCGCCGCGATCACCGACGCGGGCGGACAGGCCGTCGCCGTACCGGTCGATGTCACCGACGACGCGTCCGTGACGGCCGCGTATGCCGCCGTCACCGCCGGCGCGGCGCCACTGGAGGTGCTCGTCTGCTCGGCCGGGACCAACGTCCCCAACCGCTGGTGGGCCGACCTCACCGGCGCCGACTTCGCCCGGGTCGTCGACACCAACCTCAACGCGGTGGTCCGCTGTGTCCTCGCCGTCCTGCCCGGCTTCCGTACCGCCGGCTTCGGACAGCTGATCATCGTGTCCTCCTGGGCCGGCCGGCACTACATGTCGGCGGCGGGCGCCGCCTACAGCGGCAGCAAGACGGCGCTCGGCGCCCTGGTCGAGACCCTCAACGACCAGGAGGGCCGCTCCGGAATCCGCGCCACCCACCTCTGCCCCGGCGAGGTCGACACCCCGATCCTGCGCACCCGGCCGGTACCGCCGCCCGACGAGGAGATCGCCCGCATGCTCGTCCCCGCCGACGTGGCGGACGTCATCGCCTCCGTCACCGCGCTGCCGCGCAACGTCTGCGTCAACGAAATGGTCGTCACCCCGGTCTGGAACCGGATGTACGTCGACCACAGCGCGTACCCGCCGAGCGGAGGCTGACATGCGTGTCGTCGTCACCGACGAGAACGTCGGACCGTATCTGCGCGACAGCGCGGAGCTGGCCGCCCGCTCCGTCGAACTGGTCCCGCTGCCCTTCGCCGACCGGCCCCGGCTGCTCGCCGGACTCGGCCGCGCGGACGCCTGCGTCAGCGTCCACTTCGACGCGGAGTGCGCCGGCGCGATCGGCCCCGGCTTCCGCTTCCTCCAGATCACGGCGGCCGGGACGGACCATGTGCCCCTCGACCGGCTCCCCGGCCGGGTCGCGGTCGCCAACGCCTACGGCCACGGCCGCTCCATCGCCGAACACGTCCTCATGGTCACCCTCGCCGCCCGCCGCCAACTGCTCTGGCGCGACGCCGAGTTGCGCCAGGGACGCTGGCGCACCCGGATGACCGACCCCACCGCGCCCGTCTTCACCACCCTGCCCGGCACCGTCGTCGGCATCATCGGCCTCGGCCACATCGGCCGGGCCGTCGCCCGGCTCTGCCGCGCGGCCGGTATGCGGCCCATCGGCGTACGGCGCTCCGCGCGGGGGCGCGACACCGCCGACCCGGACCTGGAGTGGACCGACGGCATGGCCGCGCTCGACGAACTGACCGACGCCTGCGACGTGCTCGTCATCGCCTGCCCGCTCACCGAGGAGACCCGCGGCATCATCGACGCCGCCCGGCTCCGCCGGCTGGGCGCGCGCGGCACGCTGGTCAACGTGGGCCGGGGAGCCGTGGTGGACGAGCGCGCGCTGTACGAGGCGCTGCGCGACGGGACCATCGCCGCCGCCGCGCTCGACGTCTGGACCACCCCGGCGACCGCCCCGCCCGGCACCGCCGCGCCGTCCCCCCACCCCTTCACGGAGCTGGACAACGTCATCGTGACCCCCCACTGCTCGGGCACCGCCGACAACACCTACCAGGACCGGGCGGCGGAAGTCATCGAGAATCTGCTCCGCCGGCTCGACGGCGCGGACCCGCGCAACCTCGTCCAGGGCGGCGCGCCCCGATGACCGACGACGCCCGCACCCCCCGCACCTCCCCGGTCGATGTGCTCGCCATCGGCGAGACCATGGTCATGGTCACCCCGCGGTACGGCGGCGGGATCAGCGCCGACAACACCTTCGTGCTGCGCCCCGGCGGCGCCGAGTCCAATGTCGCGGCCCTCATGGCCCGGCTCGGACACACCACCGCCTGGGCCGGCGCGGTCGGCGACGACCCCTTCGGCGACCTCATCACCGACGCGCTGCGCGACCAGGGCGTCGATGTGACGCTCGTACGGCGCGATCCGCGGCGCCCCACCGCCGTCTACTTCAAGCATCCGACCGCCGACGGCACCGAGGTCTACTACTACCGGACCGGCTCCGCCGCCTCCGCCACCCACCCCGGCGACCTCCCCGCCTGGCGGACCAGGCCCGCGCGCGTCACCCATCTCTCCGGCATCACCGCCGCCCTCTCCGCGCCCAGCCTGGCCCTTGTCCGCCGGCTCGTCGCCGACCGCGCCCTGGGCCCCTCGACGGTCAGCTTCGACGTCAACCACCGGCCCGTCCTGTGGGGCCCCGGCGGCGGCGCGGCCGAACTCCTCGACCTCGCCCGGCACGCCGACATCGTCTTCACCGGCCGCGACGAGGCGCAGGCCCTCTGGGGCACCGCCGACGCCCGCGCCATCCGCGCGCTGATCCCCGAACCCGCCCATCTCATCGTCAAGGACGCCGCGGTCGAGGCCGTCGCCTTCACCCCCGACGGAGAGTTCCGCGCCCCGGCACGGAAGGTCGAGGTCGTGGACGCCGTCGGGGCCGGCGACGCCTTCGCGGCGGGCTGGCTCAGCGGACTCCTCGACGGCCGCGACCAGGACACCCGGCTGCGCCTCGGCCACTACGCCGCCTCCCAGGTCCTGCGCTCCCCGTCCGACCACGCCGACCTGCCGCTCGCCCGGCACGCCGTCGAACTGCTGGAAAATGGTCCGCCGCACACCGGTACGCCCCCCGTACCGCCGATCGAAGGGCAGGCCACCCATGTCGCAGACCGTCGCGCGCGCCATTGAGATCATCGGATTCGTCTCGCGCACCCCCCGCTCCCTTGGCGAGATCGCCGAGATGCTCGGCGTCCACAAGTCGACCGCGCTGCGCCTCCTCCAGACCCTGGAGGAGGGAGGCTTCGTCCGCCGGCTGCCCGAGGGCGGCTACGCGATGGGCTTCCAGCTCATCGCGTACGGCCAGCTCGCGCTGGACCAGGTCGAGGCCCGCTCACTGGCCCGCCCGGTCCTCCAGGAGCTGAACGAACGGTACGGACACACCGTCCACCTCGGTGAACTCGTCGGGGACGGCGTCATCTACGTCGACAAGATCGACGGACGCGGCAGCGTCGCCATGGGCTCCCGGATCGGGCTGCCCGCCCAGACCCACACCGCCGGCGTGGCGAAGGTCATCACGGCCCACCAGGACGAGGCGACCAGGAACCGCATCCTCGACCACGCGACCTTCGAGCGCTACACCCCCAAGACCATCACCAGCCGGTCCGCGCTCGAAGCGGAGCTGGATCTGACCCGGTCCCGGGGGTGGGCCGAGGACGACGGCGAGCACGAGGACTACATCAACTGCGTCGCGCTGCCCGTGTTCGACGCCCGGGGCCGGGCCACCCACGGCATTTCGATCACCGCGCTCAGCGCCGCCGCACCCCTGACCGAACTGCGCGGGCACATCGACGAGTTCCGCGCCGCCGCGCAGCGGATCTCGAAACGACTCGGATGGAGAGGAGACGAACATGGCCACCGATGAGTTCTTCCGGCACCACCTCGCACACAACCCCGTCCTGGGCATCTTCCGCAATCTGGGGCCCGCCGACACGGTCGCGATGTGCGAGCGGGCCTGGGAGTTCGGCGTCGAACTCGTCGAGGTCCCCGTACAGTCCCGCGACGCGCTCCCGTCCCTGCGCGCCGCCGTCGCCGCCGCCGAACCGGCCGGCAAACGCGTCGGCGCCGGTACGGTCACCACGGTCGGGCAACTGACCGCCGTACACGACCTGGGTGCCGCCTTCACGGTGGCACCCGGGTTCCACCCCGAGGTCGTGGCCGCCTCGGCCCGCCTCGGACTGCCCCATCTGCCCGGTGTGGCCACCGCCACCGAGATCGCCACCGCGCTCGCCGCCGGCCTGACCTGGCTCAAGGCGTTCCCCGCCCGGCAGCTGGGCCCCGCGTGGATAGCCGCCCACCTCGCCCCGTTCCCGACGGTCAACTTCGTCGCGACGGGCGGGGTGGACGCCACGAACGCCGCCGCGTTCCTCGCGGCGGGCTGCCGCGGTGTCGCCGTCGGCTCCGCGCTCTCCGACCCGGACGCGCTCGTCGCACTGCGACAGGCGGTCGCCGCGCGCTGAGGACACCCCTCCCGCGCCGCCACCCGCCACACCCGTCCGCCGCCACCCCCTCCGTCCGCCGCACCCCGCCATGCCCGCCGCAGCGCCGCATTCGTGGCTTTCGCGGCATCCGTCCTGGTTTCCCCATCGCGTTCTGCCTTTCAACGACGAACAGCAACAGCGATCCAGAAAAGAGTCACCGTGACACAGCAGCCGCCTTCTCCACCTGCGTACGACAAGCGGGCCGCCAGAAGAGTTGTTATCGCCAGCTCCATCGGAACCGTCATCGAGTGGTACGACTTCGCGCTCTACGGCGCCGCCTCCGCCCTCGTCTTCGGCCCCCTGTTCTTCCCCGACCAGTCCACCGTCGCCGGCACCCTCGCCTCCTTCGCGATCTTCGCCGTCGCCTTCTTCGTACGGCCCATCGGCGGACTCATCGCCGCGCACATCGGGGACCGGGTCGGCCGCAAGCCCGTCCTGATCTTCACCATCACCCTCATGGGCGTGGCCACCGTCGCCGTCGGGCTGCTGCCCACCTACGAGACGATCGGCGTCTGGGCGCCGGTCCTGCTCACCCTCACCCGGATGCTCCAGGGACTCGGCGCGGGCGCCGAGTTCGCGGGCGCCGTCACCGCCGTGTCGGAGTACACACCGGACCACCGGCGCGGCTTCTACACCTCCTTCTCCCAGGCGTCCGTCGGACTGGCCTTCGTCCTGTCCACCGGGTTCTTCGCGATCCTCGGCGCCATCCCGCGCGATGTCCTGCTCGACTGGGCCTGGCGTATCCCGTTCCTCGCGAGCTTCGTCATCTTCGGTGTCGCGCTCTTCATCCGCCGCCGGATCGAGGAGACCCCCGAGTTCGTCGAGGCGAAGAAGACCGCGGTCAAGAACGCCGAGAAGTCGGGCGCGCCCCGGCCCCAGCGGATCCCGCTGATACAGGCGCTCCGCGAGAGCCCCCGGCAGCTGGTCATCGGTGTGCTCTGCGGCTCGGGCCTGAACGTGGCCGGGTATCTCGTCAACACGTTCTCGCTCAGCTACATCAAGAACACCCTGGAGATGTCCGCGACCGTCGCCACCGTCGGTGTGATCGCGGCGACCGGCAGCAGCATCTTCATGGTCCCGCTCTTCGGCCATCTCTCGGACCGGATCGGCCGGATGCCGGTCCTGGCCGGCGGGGCGATCTTCACCGCGCTCTACATCCCGCCGTTCTTCCTGATGCTCGACAGCAGGCAGCCGGTCCTGATCGTCCTGGCCATGGCCATCGCCTACGGGGTCGGCCAGAGCGCCATGCTGGGCTCGCAGTCCGCGTTCCTCGCCGAACTCTTCGAGACCCGCTACCGGTTCACCGCCATCGCCGCCTCGCGCGAACTGAACGTGATGCTGCTCGGCGGTACGACGCCCTTCATCGCCACGGCCCTCGTCGCCGTGAGCGGCGGCCCCTGGCTCGTGGTGGGCTTCGTCGTCCTGTGCCAGTTCCTGACACTCCTGGCCGTCGCGCTCGCACGGCGTACCGCCAGGGCCGACGCCGGTACGGACAAGACCTCCGGCCCCCGCCCCGACGCGCCCACCACGGCGTCGCGCCACTGAGTCCCGCACCGGGACCGACGGTGGTTCCGTCGGTCCCGGTGCACGGGCCCGTCCGGATCCGGCCAGATCCGCTCGGCAGGCCCTACACTCCGGCCTCATGCTGCGCGTACTCGCTGTGGACGACGAAGAGCCGGCCCTCGAAGAGCTGCTCTACCTGCTCAGGGCCGACCCCCGCGTCCGCACCGCCGAGGGGGCCACCGGTGCCACGGAGGCGCTGCGCCGTATCGGGGCCGCGCTGGAGGCGGGGCCCGGCGGACCCGGGGCCGTCGATGTCGTCTTCCTCGACATCCACATGGCCGGGCTGACCGGGCTCGATGTCGCCCGGCTGCTGGCCGGCTTCGCCGAACCCCCGCTGATCGTCTTCGTCACGGCCCACGAGGGCTTCGCCGTCACGGCCTTCGACCTCAAGGCCGTCGACTACGTGCTCAAACCCGTCCGCAGGGAGCGCCTCGCCGAGGCCGTACGCCGGGTCGCCGGACTCGTGGGAGAGCGCGCCCCGCTGCCGGAACGGGCCCCGGCCGCCGACCAGATCGCGGTCGAACGGGGCGGGGTGATCCGCCTCGTCGCCGTCGCCGACATCGCCTACGCCGAGGCGCGCGGCGACTACGCCCGGCTGCACACCGACACCGGCAGCCATCTGGTCCGGATACCGCTCACCACCCTGGAGGAGCGCTGGGGGCCACGCGGTTTCGTACGGATCCACCGCCGCCATCTGGTCGCGCTCGACCGCGTCGACGAACTCCGTCTCGACGCGGGCGCGATGAGCGTCCGCGTCGGGGACGCGGAGCTGGCCGTCAGCCGCCGGCACGCCCGCGCGCTGCGGGAACTGCTGATGCGGCGGCCCCGGTGACGGACCCGAAGGCCGACCCCGAGGCCGACCCGAAGACGGACCCGAGGACCGACCCGGGAGCCCCCGCGCCCGCCCCCGCGCCGGCGCCCGCGCCCCGCCGTGAGGTCGTCACCGGTGAGCCCCGGCGCGTCCGCCCGCTGCCCCGCTACCGCGCCCAGGCCGAGATCCGCGAACACACCGCGCTCGGCGACGCCTACGTCCGCTCCCTCATGCGCGGCCAACTGCGCGCCGCGCTCACCGTGTTCGGGGTCCTCGCGCTGACCGTCGGCACCCTCCCGCTGGCCTTCGCCGCGCTGCGCGACGCGACCGCCGTCTGGGTCGTGCTCGGCTTCGCCGCGTACCCGCTGCTCACCCTCGGCGGCTGGTGGTACGTCCGGCGCGCCGAGCGCAACGAGCGCGACTTCGCCCGGCTCGTGAAGGGCCGGCCCGCCCCGTGAACCAGAGCTACCCCGTCACGGCCGTCGCCGTCGTCGTGCTCGCCACCGTCCTCGTCGGCGGCTTCGGGCTGCGGATATCCCGTACCACCTCCGACTTCTACGTCGCCTCCCGCACCGTCGGGCCCTCCCTCAACGCCGCCGCGATCAGCGGGGAGTACCTCTCCGCTGCCTCCTTCCTCGGCGTCGCCGGACTGGTGCTGCTGCACGGCCCCGACATGCTCTGGTACCCCGTGGGCTACACCGCCGGCTATCTCGTCCTGCTGGTGTTCGTCGCCGCCCCGCTGCGCCGCTC
Organism: Streptomyces paludis; assembly: GCF_003344965.1. Lineage (NCBI taxonomy): Bacteria > Bacillati > Actinomycetota > Actinomycetes > Kitasatosporales > Streptomycetaceae > Streptomyces > Streptomyces paludis. The sequence continues at coordinate 7,168,839 of NZ_CP031194.1, forward strand.
CGGCGCGTACACCCTCCCCGACTTCGCCGAGGGACGGCTCGAATCGCGCGCCGTGCGCCGGCTGGTCGGGGTCTTTGTCGTCGGCGCGGGCTGGCTCTATCTCGTCCCCCAACTCCAGGGCGCCGGGCTGACGCTGAAGATCCTCACCGGTGCGCCCGGCTGGTTCGGCGGGGTGCTCGTCGCACTCGTCGTGGTGGTGGCCGTCGCGGCGGGCGGGATGCGCAGCATCACCTTCGTCCAGGCGTTCCAGTACTGGCTCAAGCTCACCGCGCTGCTTGTCCCGGCGGTCTTCCTGCTGATGGCCTGGTGGGGTCAGGGACGGCCGCGCCCCGAAGCGGCCCTGGCCGCCGCCGTCGCCGTCCGCGCGGACCATCCGCTCTACGCCACCTACGGCCTGATCATCGCGACCTTCCTCGGCACGATGGGACTGCCGCATGTCGTCGTCCGCTTCTACACCAGCCCCGGTGGCCGGGACGCCCGCCGCACCACCGTCGCCGTACTGGCGCTGATCGGCGCGTTCTATCTGCTGCCGCCCGTCTACGGAGCGCTGGGCCGGCTCTACGTCCCCGTACTGCCCCGCGGTACGGACGCCGACGCCACCGTCCTGCTGCTGCCGGCCCGGGCGCTCGGCGGGCTCGCCGGTGATCTGCTCGGCGCGCTGGTCGCGGGCGGCGCCTTCGCCGCGTTCCTCTCCACCGCCTCCGGGCTGACCATGGCCGTCGCGGGGGTCCTCACCCAGGACGTGCTGCCCGCGCGCGGGGTACGGCAGTTCCGGCTGGCCACCCCGATCGCCATGGCCGTCCCGCTCGGCGGGTCGCTGCTGGTCGCCGGGGCGCCGGTGGCCGACTCGGTGGGCATGGCCTTCGCGGTCTCCGCGTCGTCGTTCTGCCCGCTGCTCGTGCTCGGCATCTGGTGGCGGGGGCTCACCCCGCCGGGGGCCGCCGCCGGACTGCTGCTCGGCGGCGGGCTCTCGTTCGCCGCGACGGTCATCACGGTGACCGGGACCGTACGGTCGGGGTGGCCGCACGCGCTGCTCGCCTGGCCCGCCGTCTGGTCCGTGCCCGTCGGCTTCCTCGCCATGATCCTTGTCTCGCTGGCCACCCGGAGCCGGATACCGGCGGGCACGAACGCGGCGATGGCCCGCTTCCATCTGCCGGAGGGCCTGACATGAGCGGATCCGCGCTCGCCGTACTGATCACCCTGGGCCCGCTGCTCGTCGCGGGCGGCTTCGTCCTCGGCCGGCGCACCGCGCCGCACGGCCGTACCAGCGATGTCGGCACCCCCGTGGAACACGCCACCTTCGAGACCCTGCACACCGCCTCGCTCGCCGCGCCCCCGCTGCGCGCCGGGCTCACCGAGGAGAGCGCCCGCAAGGCGGCCCGCCGGCTGCGCTCGCTGCTGGGCACGGACGCGCTCTGTCTCACCGACCGGGAGCGGGTCCTCGCCTGGGACGGTACGGGCGACCACCACGGCGCCCGGGTGATGGAGCGGATCGGCGCGCTGCTGGAGAGCGGTCGCGGTACGGCCTTCGCGGACGCCTGCGACGACCTCGACTGCCCGCAGCGCTGGGCCGTGGCGGCTCCGCTGACCGTCGACCACCGGGTGCTCGGCACCCTGGTCGCCTACGCGCCGCGCGAGTCCGCGGTGCTGGCGCGGGCGGTCGGCGAGGTGGCCCGCTGGGTCTCCGTACAGCTGGAACTGGCCGAGCTGGACCGCTCCCGCACCCGGCTGATCGAGGCGGAGATCAGGGCGCTGCGGGCCCAGATCTCCCCGCACTTCCTCTTCAACTCGCTGGCCGCGATCGCCTCGTTCGTCCGTACCGACCCGGCCCGTGCCCGTGAACTCCTGCTGGAATTCGCGGACTTCACCCGCTACTCGTTCCGCAGTCACGGCGACTTCACCACGCTCGCCGACGAGTTGCACTCCATCGACCAGTATCTGGCCCTGGTCCGGGCCCGGTTCGGTGAGCGGCTCTCGGTCACCCTCCAGATCGCCCCGGAGGTGCTGCCCGTCGCCATGCCGTTCCTCTGTCTCCAGCCGCTCGTGGAGAACGCCGTCAAGCACGGTCTCGAAGGCGCGGACGCCACCGCGAGCCGGATCACCATCAGCGCGCTCGACGCGGGCGCCGAGGCCGAGGTGGTGATCGAGGACGACGGCGTCGGCATGGAGCCGGACCGGCTGCGCCGGATCCTGCGCGGCGAGGGCGGCGCCTCCACCGGGATCGGGCTGCTCAACGTGGACGAGCGGCTGCGCCAGGTGTACGGGGACGCGTACGGCCTCGTCATCGAGACGGGCGTCGGCGCGGGGATGAAGATCACGGTACGTGTGCCCAAGTACCGCGCGGGCGTGCACGGCAGCTGACGCGGGAGCGCCGGGACGGCCGTGACCGCCGGGACGGCCGTGCGGTCGGAACCTCAGAACAGATGGATCGCCAGATGCCCCAGCGGCAGCCCCAGCTGCCAGGCCGGTGTCCACACCTGGGGCCCCTCCGCCTCGTCCGCGGTCAGCGGACCGGGGCCGTACGGGCCCATCGCGTCGAGGTCGGGTGCCAGCAGCTCCGTCTCCTCCAGCCACCGCCAGGCCGTCCCCGCCAGCGCCAGATCCGGATCACGGGTCCCCGAGCCGGACTCGAAGTCGAGCGCCTCCAGCCGGTCGAGCCGGGCGCAGACCCACTCCCGCCAGCCCGTCCCGTACGCCGTGAGCGAGCGCCACTCCTCCATTCTGGCCACCACGCGCGGTCCGCCGACCGAGCCGTCCGAGAGGAAGATGGTCAGGGCCAGCGCGTCCCGGCCCGCCCGGTACTCCAGCGTCGTCGGTGGCATGAGATCACCGGTGCGCAGCAGCTCGTCGGCGATGTACTCCGCGTACATCCACGCCATGGGGACAAGCAGCCCGCCACCGCCCGCCCCTTCCCCTTCAGTGCATTCCGGACGCATCGATTTTCCGCCTTCCTTCCGTTCCCCCGAAACCTGCTTAAGGGAGCATTGAACCGGCGGCAGCCGCTCCGCGTGGCCAGAAGAGCAGGATCGGTCGGCTGACGGGAGCGGATTGTGACGGGTGTGGCCGACGGTGAGGGCGCCGACGATGGAGCGGACGATTCCGGCCCACATGTACGGTCGCTTCTCGGCGTCTATGTGCTCGACGCGCTCCCGCCCGAGGAGGAGCGGCGGGTCGCGGACCATCTGGCGGGGTGCGACGGATGCGGCGCGGCCTACCGGGAGGTGGCCGACACGCCGTCACTGCTCGGGCTGCTGGACGAGGACGACCTGCGGTGACCGGACCCGCCCTGGGCCCCGCCCCCGGACCCGCCCCGGGAGCTGCCCTAGCCCCCGTCACCGGCCCTCTCGCCGGGCTCGCCCCCGGCCCCGTCGCCGGTCCGGCTGTAGCCCGGCAGCGCGTGCGCCAGGGCCCGCAGCGCGTAGTACGTACGGGACTTGACGGTGCCCGGCGGAATGCCGAGCACCCGCGCCGCCTCGTTGACGCCGAGCCCGCGGAAGTAGATCTGCACCAGCACGGCGCGGTGCTCCCCGCTCAGCGTCCGCACCGCCCGCCGTACGTCGAGGGCCGCGACCGCGCTCTCCGTACGGTCCTCGGGGTCGGCCGTGGCGGCCAGCACCGCGTCACCGACCTCCGGCGGGCGGGCCAGCCGGGATCTGCGCGCGTCGATGGCCAGCCGGCGGGCGACGGTGAACAGCCAGGGCCGCATCGACTCGAAAGGGGCGTCGAACGCCTCGGGGTGGAGCCAGGCCCGTACCAGCGTCTCCTGGACGAGGTCCTCGGCGCGCTGGCGGTCGCCGTAGACCAGACCGAGCAGGAAGTGGAGCAGGGCGGGGCCGTGACACCGCTGGAGTTCGGCCAGGGCCCGCTCGTCGGTGGTCGCCTCGGTGGCCGCGCCGGCGGTCGTGCCGGTGCCGGCGGCGGTGCTGGTGGCGGTGGCGGTGCTCGTGGCGGTAGCGGTAGCGGTGGTCATCGTGGGTCGCCCTTTCTCGCCGTTCTCGCGCTGGGTCCGTGCGGCGTATCCGAACGCATGGCGGCGCCGGGGGACAGACAGCGGGCAGAGATCTGCGACGAGCGGTCGCTCACTGCGACGAGTGGTGCGGTGAACGGTCGGCGGCCGGGCGGGGGCCGGGCGGGGGCCGGTCCGGCGGATGGCCGGGGGACGCCGTTCGGTCCTATTCGGGCGTGGTGTCCCCTTGCTTACTTGACATCCATTTATATGACTATATGTATTCACGGGAACGGTATCCCCGGACCCCGGAGCCCGACCCATGACACAGCGTGTGCGACAGGGAGCAGTGGCCGCCGCGGCGCTGCTCATGACAGCGGCGGCGGCCTGCGCGGCCCCCCGGACCCCCACATCCCCGCACGGGCCACCGGCCACCGGCGCGCCGGCCCCGGCGTCCGCGCGCGGATTCACCCTCGTCGCCTCGGGCGATGTCCTGCCGCACGACTCGGTCATCGACCGGGCCCGCGCGGACGCGGGCGGCTCCGGACACGACTTCGCGCCGATGCTCGCCGGCGTCCGGCCCGTCGTCGCCGCGGCGGACGTGGCGATCTGCCACATGGAGACCGTGGCGGGGGAGGAGGACGGCCCCTTCAGCGGCTACCCGGCCTTCGTCTCCCCGCCCGAGGTGGCCCAGGGACTCAAGGACACCGGCTACGACTCCTGCTCCACCGCCTCGAACCACAGCCTGGACGACGGCTCCGCCGGGGTACGGCGCACCCTCGAAGCCCTCGACAAGGCGGGCGTACGGCACGCCGGCACGGCCCGCTCGGACGCCGAGGCGGCCCGCCCGGCCACCCTGACGGCGGGCGGCGCCCGGATCGCCCAACTCTCCTACACCTACGGCACCAACGACTATCCGCTGCCCGACGGAGAGCCCTGGGCGGTCGCCCTCATCGACGAGAAGAAGATCGTCGCCGACGCCCGCGCCGCCCGGCGCGCCGGCGCCGATGTCGTGGTGGTCAGCCTCCACTGGGGCACCGAGTGGCAGACGGCCCCCGACGAGATCCAGCTCGACCTCGGGAAACGGCTCACCGCGTCCCGTACCGGCAGCCGCCCCGACATCGATCTGATCCTCGGCACACACGCCCATGTCCCGCAGGCGTACGAGAAGGTCAACGGCACCTGGATCATCTACGGGATGGGTGACCAGATCGCCGGGATCATGACCAATGACGACGGCGAACTCGACGGACGCGGCAACCAGGGCTCGATCGGCCGCTTCACCTTCGCGCCGCCCGCCGCGCCCGGGGAGCGCTGGCCGGTGCGGAAGGCGGAGTTCGTCCCGCAGATGATGGACACGGACACGGGCCGCGTGGTGGATCTGCGCGACGCCGTGCGCGCGGACCCGGACCGGGAGGACTACGCCGACGCGCTCGCCGGGATCAGCGCCGCCGTCCTGAGCCGCGGCGCCGCCGCCGACGGACTCGCCCTGGGCCGCGATTGATGACGTACCGCCTCCCGGACACGGGCAACTCCCCGGCCCGGCGGGGTTACGGGACGACGGTCACCGGCCAGCGGCCCGCCTTCACCAGCCGCACCGCCACCGAACCCACGAACCGGTGGCCCGCCGACTCCGAGGCGCCCACCACCACGGCGTCCGCCGTCAGTTCGTCCGCCGCCGTGACCAGCCCGTTGTACGGGTCCCCGTGGAAGGTGTGGAACTCCCAGCGCACGTCCCAGACATCCCTGACCCGCTCTATGGCCACCCGGATCTCCTCCGCCAGCTCCTCCGCGATCTCCGCGGTCGTCCCCGCCACCGGCATACCGAGGGACGCGCCGGCCGCCATCACGGGCTGCACGTAGACGACGGCCAGCAGCGCCTTCTGCCGCCGCGCCAGACCACCGGCGTAGGCGGCGGCGCGGTACGAGGACGACGAACCGTCCACACCGACGACGATCACCTTCGGGCCGTCGGTCCCGCGTTCGAACTGGGTGGGCTGCTGCTGGTCGGTCACGGCACGCAGGCTATCCGTTTCCGGTGGCCGCGCCGACCGGCGCCCCCGGCCGGGCCGCTCCTCCCATCGGGTATTTTCCCCTCTGCGCCCGGTGTGGGGGAGCGGCGCGGCGCGTCCGCCGTGCAAGCCATTGGTCATGAAGAAGGATCAGATGCTTCCGGGGCGGCGCACCGCCCTGCGGATCGGCGCGTGTCTCGGGGTGGCGGTGAGCGCCCGGCTGCTGACCGCCGGGCAGGCGCAGACCCCCGGCCGTGCCGCCCCCCTGCCCCCGACCGCCGGGCCGCCCCCCGCGGGCCCGCCCGCCGCGCCCCTCACGGGACCGGCCGCGGGACCGCTCGCGAACGCCCGGCTGCGGTCCACCGCGTACCGGCTCCAGCCCATGACGGAGGGCGCGTTCCCCGGCTTCCGCAGGGCCGCGCCCCCGGTCCGGACCCGGCCCATCCTGGAACTGCCCGAGCTGGGCGACACCGTGGTGCTCACCTTCGACGACGGACCGGACCCGGCGTACACGCCCGCCATCCTGAGCACCCTGCGCCAGTACGACGTCCGCGCGATGTTCCTGGTCTGCGGGGAGATGGTGTACGACCACCCCGACGTGCTCCGGCGCATCGCCGACGACGGCCATGTCGTCGGCAACCACTCCTGGTCGCATCCGCAGATGACCCGTCTCACCCGCTCCGGTATCCGCCGGGAGATGGCGCGGACCAGCGATGTGGTCGAGGAGACCATCGGCGAGGCCCCGCTCTGGTACCGCGCCCCCTACGGCGCCTGGAACCGGCACTCCTTCGAGATCGGCGCCGAACTCGGTATGGAGCCGCTCGGCTGGACCGTCGACTCGCTGGACTGGACCGAGCCGGGCACCACCACGATCGTCCGCCGGGTGGTGGACGGCGCCGGTCCCGGGGTGGTCGTCCTGTCGCACGACGCGGGCGGTGACCGTTCGCAGAGCGTGGCGGCGTTGCGCCGCTATCTGCCCCGGCTGCTGGACGCGGGCTACCGCGTCGCCGTACCGCACCGCTGAGCCGGAGCGCGCCCGCGCCCCTGACCGGACCGCGGGTCGCGCGGTGTGCGGTCAGGGGCGCGTCGGGTCGCCGGTCAGCCGGTGCCGACCAGCCGGGCGAAGACGACGACGTTCCCGTCGTAGCCCCCGGTCTTCGAGTAGCCGCCGCCGCAGGTGATGACCCGCAGCTCGGCGTGGCCGGTGTCGCCGTACACCCGGGAGCCGGGGAAGTCGTTCTTGGCGAACACCTCGACCCCGTAGATCTCGAACTCGGCGGTGCGGCCGTCGTACCGGTCCACCTCGATGCGCTGCCCCCGCTCCAGCGAGCCGAGCCCGTAGAAGACGGCGGGCCCCTTGCGGTTGTCGACATGGCCGACCACCACGGAGGTGCCGCGCTGTCCCGGCGCGACGCCGTTCTGGTACCAGCCGGCCAGATTAGGGTCCTGCGCGGGCGGCGCCGCGATCCAGCCGTCCGGGTCGAGCCCCACGTCCACGACCGGTGTGTCCACCTTGAGGGCGGGGATCCGTACCCGGGACATCGGCGCGTACGGCAGCGGTCTGACGGCCGGGGCCGTGCCGGTCGCGAGCGCCGCCGGGTCGGGACGGGCCACCGGCGCGGCGGCGGCCGCCGGCTGGGGCGGCCCGAGCGGCCCGTCGACCCCGTTCCGCATGACGGCGATCCCGGTGAGCATGACGAGAGCCAGTACGCCCCAGGGCGAGCGCTTCCTCGACTCCGGAGCGTGATGGACCCGGCCCATAGTTCTCCCTTCGTGGGCACCTGCGGGCACGGTAAGCGCACCTCGCCCGTCCGGCGATCACTGGCGTGCGAACGGGTGGTGCGGCCGGGCGGGATGACCCATTGGAGGGCTCCGGCTCCAGATTTTTTCTGACGGTCCGTGACCTGCGGCTCCGTCAGGCCGGGCAGGGGTACGACGGCGTGTCGCCCCATCTGCGCGGACCGTGCCGAAATGCGGCGTTCCGGTCGCGCGGTGAGGGTTCGTCATGGAAGGCGTACTCGTCGAATCTCCCGGAGCACCGCTTTGGGGCGTCTTCCGCTGGAGGTTCAACGATGCGTGCTTCACGCGCTCTCGCGGTGACCGCGACCGCCTGCGCGGCCGTGGCGCTCTCCGCCCCGCTGGCCGTCGCCACCAACGGTCCGAGGAATGTCACCGTCAACCCCTTCGAGGTCCACCAGGGCGGCACGATCCACATCCGCGTCGAAGGCTGCGGCCACGGTGGCAGCGTCACGTCCAACGCGTTCTCCCGGGTGGAGCTGTCGGACAACGAGTCCGGGCACTCCTCGGCCCGGGCCCGGATCCACGAACGCACCACGCCGGGCCACTACAACCTGGCCGTCCGGTGCAGCGACGACGACCGGGTCGCGACGCACCAGTTCCGGGTGGTGGAGGGGCGCGGCGCGCTCGGCGGCCTCGGCGGTTCCGTCGGGCCCAGCTCCACGGACATGGCGGTCGGCGGCGGGCTCGTGGGGGTGGCGGCCGTCGCGGGCTCGCTCTTCGTCGCCCGCCGACGCCGGACGAGCGGCGCGAGCGTCTGACCGCGTGATCCGTGACCGCGCGGACGCCGGTCGCCCCGAGTCCTGGTGGAGGCTCGGGGCGACCGGCGTCCCCATGTGCCGGTCGGTCTCAGTGCGCGCGGCTCGCCGATCCGCGGCGGCGGGCCGCGTGGACGGCTCCGGCGGCGGCCACGACGACCAGCGCCGTACCGGCCGCCAGTTCGCCGCCGGTGACCCCGCCGACGCTGCCGCCCAGCCCGCCCCGGACCCCGGCGGGCGCGATCGCGGTGGACGCGGCTGTCGGGGCGACCGGGGCCCTGGTGGCGCCCGCGACCGTGAGATTCGTCCGCCCGGTCACCCCGTTGCAGGTGAAGGTGACCTGATAGGCCGTACCTGCCCTGGCGTCCCAGTCCACCGTGGCCAGGGCCGTACGGCCCGCGGGGATGTTGACGGTGTCGAAGACGCCGGAGGAGGCGGTGGCGGTCGAGGAGCAGTTGGTGACCCCGAGGGTCACCCGGCCGCCCGGTGCGACCGTGGCGGGGGTGACGCTGAAGCCGAACGGGGTCGTGCCGCCGTCGACCGCCGCCGTCGCGGCGGGGGCGGTCAGGGCGAGCGCGGCCACTCCCAGCAGAGCGACGGCGGACGCGGCAGGTATCGCGCGCATGGTGAGCCTCCGGGTCCCCGAGGAGCAGCTGCGGAACCGTTTTCCACACAAGCCGTACATGCGCCTCGATGCCGGAAACGCTAGGAGCGCGTTATCACAGCCGCGATCGCTGACGGTCGAATGGGGCACGGGAGTCCCCCGGCCGGCGGACCCCGCCCGGCGGACCCCGGCCGGCCGGGGGCTCCCGTACCCCGGAACGTTCCTCCTCAGGACCCCAGGTGCGGGAACAGATGGAGGAAGGGTTCGGGGGTCGCGCCGATGCCCCGGCCGTAGGGCGCGTCGAAGTCCCAGATCAGGAAGAGCAGGAACGCGATCAGCACACTGAACAGCCCCGCCAGCAGCAGCTCGCGGAAGGTGCGGCGGATCTGGAGCACGAAGATCAGCCCCACGGTGACCATCGCGCCGATGATCAGGCCGAACCAGACGACCGCGGGCATCGTGGCCCCCGCGTTCTCGGCGCGGACCCCCCGGGCGTCGTCCACGGCCGCCACCTGGTCGACCAGCGGCTGGTACGCCTGGCCCTCCAGATCCGTGCGCGGTACGAACCGCGTCACGTCCGTGCGGAGCGTGTTGAGCAGTTCGGTGCCCTTCGCGGTCAGCTCCTCGTGGTCGGCCATGTGCGGCCACTCCTTGTGGACGACATAACTGACATACGCGTCCACGTCCGCGCGGATCAGGTCCCGCGTCTCCGTGGGATAGACCTGCACCCGCTGACTGATCTCGTGCAGGGCCTGGGCCTCCTGGCGTACGGAGTCCTGGGCGGCGCTGCGGCCCTCCCAGACGCCGGCGATCGCGAGGCCCAGGACGATCGCGTAGACCACGCCGATCATCATCGTCATGTAGTCCATGACATCGGGGGTTTCGCTGGTGTCGTCGTCCGCGCCGAATCTGCGGCTGTTGAAGACGACGATGGTCAGGACGACCGCGCAGGAGGCGGCCATCGCGATGGACAGAACGAGCCATTCCGACATGAGTGTCTCCGTGGATCAGCGGGAACGGGGGCGCAGCACGGCGACGGCGAGCACCGCCGGGGCCGTGAGCAGGAGCATCATCAGGACCGGAGAGGTGTGGTTCCGTGGCTGGTCACGGGTCGCCTTGCGGTACGCGGGCAGGGCGACTGCGGTCGGGGTGGGGGTGGCGGACGGGGTCGGTTTCGGCGTGGGCGTGGGCGAGGGCGGCGCCGGGCTCGGTGCCGGAGGTGGCCGCCGTACCTGTACGGGTACGGGCGCGGGCGCCGGAGCCGGTGTCGCCCTCGGCGGCCGGGGCGTCGGCCGCGCGGGCGGCGGCGGTGGCGGCGGCTTCGGTACGACGGTCGGCGGGGGCGGCGGGGGCGGTGGTGTGGGCGGTGGCGGTGGGGTCGGAGGGGGTGGCGGTGTGGGCGGCGGTGGAGGTGGCGGTGGTGTCGGGGGAGGCGGCGGCGGGGGTGGAGTCGGGGGAGGCGGCGGCTTCGGCGGTGTCGGTGGGGTCGGGGGCGAGGGCGGCGGACAGTGGCCGTCCCCGGCCGACGCCCACGCGGAGCCACCGGAGCCGTCCGCGCCGGCCGAGGCGTAGGCGCAGCTGTCCGCGGTGGCGGGCGCGGGGGCGGCCGTCAGAGCTATGAGTGCGGCGGCTGCGAGCAGCCGCCCGACGAGCGATCCGTACACGGGCGGGAGCCTGTTCCGCTTCTGGCCGCGGCACGCGGAAAACTGAGCAGATTCCCCCGGATAGGGGGTATTTGGCAGCGGTCTCACAGAGCTTCAGAAGTTTTTTGCGACCACGTTGAACGCGAGCCCACCCCAGCTCCGTACTTAGGGCCATGAAGCAGCGCACATGGGCGCCGCAACTGGCCAACTGATAACAGGAGTCGACATGAACACCTGGCGGAACGCCTCGCTCGCGGTGACCGCGGCGGCCGTACTGGCCCTGACGACGGCGTGCGGTCAGGATCAAGGCGCCACCAACGGGCAGTCCGTCGGCGCTGTGAGCCCGGCCGACGCCGGTGCCGGTTACGGCGGCGCCGGTTCGTCCGGCTCCGGCTCCGGATCGGGCTCGGGCAGCGACTACGGCTCCGACGCGGGTACGGCGAACACGGCGGCCACCAAGCCGGCCGGCCAGCTCGCCGTCGCCACCAACGCGAAGGTCGGCAAGGTCCTCACGGACGGCGAGGGCTTCACGCTCTACCGCTTCGACAGGGACACCGCCAGCCCGCCGAAGTCCAACTGCGAGGGCGACTGCGAGGCGGCCTGGCCGGTGGTCACCGCCGACAACGCCAAGGCCGCGGCCGGTACGGACGCCGAGCTGCTCGGTGAGGTCACCCGTGCCGACGGTACGAAGCAGCTCACCGTCGACGGCTGGCCCATGTACCGCTACGCCAAGGACACCGCCGCCGGCGATGTCAACGGCGAGGGCGTCGGCGGCACGTGGTTCGCCGCGGCCCCCGACGGCACGAAGGCTTCCGGCGGCGCCGGCGGTGGCGCCGCGGGCGGCGAGACGGCTCCGGCCGACCTCAAGGGCCTGTCGGTCCGCAAGGACCCCAAGCTCGGCGACATCATGGTCGACTCCAAGGGCATGACGGTCTACCGGTTCACCAAGGACACCGCGTGGCCGATGAGCACCGCCTGCACCGGTGAGTGCCTCGACAAGTGGCCGGTTGTCGCCCCCGTCGACAAGAACAACGTCGCCGACGGCATCCTCAAGAAGGGCTTCGTGACCTTCGACCGTCCCGACGGAATCAAGCAGCAGACCATCAACTGCTCCCCGATCTACACCTTCGCCAACGACAAGAAGCCCGGTGACACCAACGGTCAGGGCGTCGCCGGCACCTGGTTCGCGGTCACTCCCAACAATGAGCTGGTCAAGACCAGCTAGTCACTCTCGGGCCGCGGAAAACCGCGGCCGCCCGGTCCGCCGTCACACATCCCCGTGTGGCGGCGGACCGTCGCATTGACGCCGGTGTGTGACCAAGAACGGATCGTTAATTTCCGTTTGGGCTCGCTCTCTTGGCGGTCGATCAGTAGCCTCGGCTCGAACAACCGGCCATGTACATGGCTGTCCGTGGCGACTGTTGGAGACATCGATGGAGCGTCCCGCCTGGGCCCCGCAGGGCATCGACATATCGGTGCCGAGCGTTTCCCGCATTTACGACTACTATCTGGGCGGTTCGCACAATTTCGAGGTGGACCGGGAAGCGGCCCGTAAGGCGATGAGTTTCATGCCGGGGCTTCCCACGATCATGAAGACCAACCGGGCCTTCATGCGCCGGGCGGTGAAATTCGCCCTGGACGAGGGTGTTACCCAGTTCCTCGACATCGGCTCCGGCATTCCCACCTTCGGCAATGTCCACGAAGTCGCCCAGAGCCGGAACCCCGACGCCAAGGTGCTCTACGTCGATCACGACCCGGTCGCCGTCGCCCACAGCCGGGCGGTTCTCGAAGGCAACACCAACGCCACCGTCATGAGCGCGGATCTCCGCGATCCGGAGTCGATCCTCAAGAGCCCCGAGACAGCCGGGCTGCTCGATCTGGAACGGCCCGTGGCGCTGCTGCTCGTCTTCGTCCTGCACTTCCTGGAGGACAAGGACGAGCCGTACCGCGCGGTGGAGCGGCTGCGCGAGGCGCTCGCGCCCGGCAGCCTGATCGTCCTGACCCACGCCTCGTACCACGGTGTCCCGCTCTCCCAGGCCGAGGCGGGCGGCGCGGTCGCCGTCTACAAGGACATCCGCAGCCCGCTGGTGATGCGGACGCGCGAGCAGACGGCCCGGTTCTTCGACGGCTTCACCATGGTCGCGCCCGGTCTGGTGGCCATGCCCGACTGGCGCCCCGACTCCCCCGCCGAGGAGGAGGATCCGTACGCGTTCTCCGGCTTCGCCGGTGTGGGACGCAAGGCATGACGGTGCCCGAGGCGGCGGGACCGGCGACGGACCCCGACGGCCTGGAGGACAGACTCAGGCGTTTCGCGACGATCTGGAGCCGGGCGATCTTCCCGGCGACGGCCACGTCCTTGACGCGCCCCGAATTCGAGACACTGCTGCTGCCGCTGGCCCGTGAGCTGCGGGACGCGCTGCACGCGTACCCCTTCGACACCGCCCCGGCCACCCGGGTCGGCTCCGCCCTCGTGGCGGGACACTGCACCGACCCCGAGGCGCTCGGCCGTACGCTCGGTGTGATCGACTCCTATCTGGTCCTGTACTGCGGCGCCGACGAGCTGCCGCCCGAGGAGGGCCGGGCCCGCTGCGCCCGCCTCCAGCACTCCCTGGCCGCCGGCTTCGCCCAGGCGCTGCGCGAACGCACCCTCGCCGAGCAGGAGGCCATCGCCCGCTCCGCGCTCGCCGCGCGCAGCCACGCCGAGTCCGCGCTGCACGCCACCGAGGCGCGCTTCCACGCCGTGTTCGAGGGCGCCGCCATCGGCATCGGCATCGCCGACCTCGACGGCAAGGTGCTGGAGGTCAACGACACCCTCACCCAGATGTTCGGCGGCCTCGAACACCATGTGCGCAGCCGGAATGTGAGCGAGTGGGTCCACCCCGAGGACGCGCCCCACGTCTGGCGGATGTACGGCGAACTGGTGCGCGGGGAGCGGGAGCACTTCCGCGTCGAGAAGGCGTTCTACCGCAACGACGGCACCGTGCTCTGGACCAATCTCACGCTCTCCCTGCTGCGCGACGCCGAGGGCCGGCCGCAGTACCAGCTGGCGCTGATGGAGGACACCACGGAGCGGCGGCTGCTCCATCTGCGGCTGCGCTACGAGGCCACCCACGACGCGCTGACCGGACTGCCCAACCGGACCCTGTTCTTCGAGCGCCTGGAGAAGACGCTCTCCGCCGGAGACGGCGCGCGCTTCGGCCTCTGCTATCTCGACCTCGACGGCTTCAAGGCCATCAACGACAGCCTCGGCCACTCCTCCGGCGACCGGCTCCTGGTCGAGGTCGCCGACCGGCTCCAGAGCTGCGCCACCGCGTCGGGGGAGATGGTGGCCCGGCTCGGCGGCGACGAGTTCGTCGCGCTGACCAGCGGCCCCGACACCCGGACCGGCGTCTCCGAGCTGGCCGCCCGGATCCTCGGGGTGCTCGCCGCGCCCATCCGGATCGAGGGCCGCGAGTTCACCGTACGGGGCAGTATCGGCGTCGTGGAGGGCCCCGCGGCGGGCCGCAGCCCGGCGGAGGTGCTGCGCAGCGCGGACATCACCATGTACCGGGCGAAGGCGGCCGGCGGCAACCGCTTCGAGCTGGCCGACCCGGAGGCGGATGCCCGCGCCATCACCCGGCACGGGCTGACCACCGCGCTGCCGGCGGCGCTGGAGCGCGGCGAGTTCTTCATCGAGTACCAGCCGCTGGTACGGCTGGACGACGGCACCGTGCACGGCGCGGAGGCGCTGGTGCGCTGGTCCCATCCGCAGCACGGCGTCCTCGGCCCCGACCGGTTCATCCCGCTCGCCGAGCACACCGGGCTGATCGTGCCGCTCGGCCGCTGGGTGCTGGAACAGTCCGTACGGCAGGCCCTGTTCTGGCACCAGCAGCTCCCGGAGGGCTCGACCGGGGCGGCGCCGCGCGTCAATGTGAACCTGTCGCCCACCCAGCTGCACCACCCGGGGCTGGTCGCCGACACCGTCGAGGTGCTGGAGCGGATCGGCCTGCCGCCGGGCGGGCTCTGCCTGGAGGTCACCGAGTCGGCGCTGATCGGCGCGGACGAGGACCTGCTCAAGCCGCTGCGCCAGCTCGCGGAGATGGGCGTCGACATCGCGCTGGACGACTTCGGCACCGGCTACTCGAATCTGGCGAATCTGCGCCGGCTGCCGCTGAGCGTCCTCAAGCTGGACCGTTCCTTCACCCAGGGGATGCAGCAGCATCCGGCGGACCCCGTCGATCTGAAGATCGTTGAGGGGATCGTCTCGCTCGCGCACAGCCTTCAGCTGGCCGTGACCGTCGAGGGCGTGGAGACCGGGGCACAGGCGGACCATCTGCGCCGGCTGGGCTGCGACACCGCGCAGGGCTGGTACTACGCCCGGCCGGGACCGCCCGACCAACTGCACACCCTGCTGCTCGCCGACGCGGTCTGACGCTCCCGCCGCACCCGTCCGCCACACCCGCCGCACCCGTCCACCGCCGCACCTGGCTGCCGCACCCGCCGCACCTGCTCTACCGCCCCGGCCGGGCGGCGTGCTCCGCCCGGCCGTCGCCGGGGTACCGCGTGGCCAGCAGCACCCGCTGCAACTCCCGGGCGGCGCGCGGCGGGGCGACATCGCTGCGGTGCGCGAGCGCGATCGTACGGCGCAGTCCCGGCCGGGCGAGCGCCGTCACCCGCAGCCCCGGGGCGCGCGCCGCGACCATGCTGGGCACGACGGCCAGGCCCAGCCCGGCCCGTACGAAGCCCAGTACGGCGTCCATCTCGCCGCCCTCCACGGTGAACGACGGCTCGAACCCCTCGGCGCGGCAGGCGGCCACGGTCAGCTCCCGCAGGTCGTAGCCGTGCCGGAACATCACCAGCGGCTCGCCCGCCAGATCGGCGATCCGGACCGGTCGGCGGGGGGCCGGGCCGGCGGCCGAGGAGACCACGACGAGATCCTCGTGGAGCAGCTCGACCGTGGTCAGCGCGGGCGACGCGGCGGGCAGGGGCATCACCACCAGCGCCAGGTCCAGCGCTCCGCGCGCCAGCTCCCGCACCAGGTCGTGGGAGCCGCTCTCCTCGATGAGCAGCTCGATGCCCGGATGCAGATCGTGGAAGGCGCGCAGTACCTCGGGCAGCAGCCCCGTGCACAGGCTCGGCGGCGCCCCGAGCCGCACCCGGCCGCGCCGCAGCTGGACCAGCTCCTGCACCTCGACCCGCGCCGTCTCGGCGTCGGCGAGGATGCGCCGGGCGAGCGGGAGGAGCGCCTCGCCCGCGTCCGTGGGCGCGACATTGCCCCGGGCGCGGCTGAACAGCTCGGCGCCCAGCTCCTTCTCCAGCGCCCGGATCTGCTGGGAGAGCGAGGGCTGCGAGACATGGACCCGCTCGGCCGCGCGGGTGAAGTGCCGGGTCTCGGCTACGGCCACGAAGTACAGAAGCTGCTGGAACTGCATTCCGCCCATGATAGTCCGACGATAGGCGTGGACTATGGAGATCAGCCGGACCATGTCTTGGACCTCTGGCTTCCGGCGGCCTAGCGTGCTGTGCATGGCTCTGGGAACGGACCGAAAACAAGTGGACCGAAAACCGGCGGACCCCGGACGGGCGGCGCGCGGACGCACGGCGCGGCGGCCGTCGCTCGTACGGATCCTCTGGACCTCCACGATCGGCAAGAAGACGGTCATGGCCGTCAGCGGCCTGATCATGCTCGGCTATCTCGTCGCGCACATGCTCGGCAACCTCAAGATCTTCTTCGGTCCGGCGGAGTTCAACGGCTACGCCCACTGGCTGCGGACCCTGGGCGAGCCCGTCCTGCACCACGAATGGGCGCTCTGGCTCGTCCGGTTCGTCCTTGTCGCCGCCGTCGTCGCGCACGCGGTCTGCGCGTACCAGCTCAGCCGGCGCGACCTCGCCGCCCGCCCGACCGGATACGCGCACAAGCGCCGCCGCGCGAGCTACGCGACCCGCACCATGCGCTGGGGCGGCGTCATCCTCGCCCTTTTCATCGTCTGGCACATCCTCGACCTGACGACCGGCACCGTCCACTCCGGCGGCTTCCAGCCCGGCCACCCGTACCAGAACGTCATCGACACCTTCTCCACCTGGTACGGCAACACCATCTACCTCGTCGCGATGCTCGCCCTCGGACTCCACATCCGGCACGGCTTCTGGAGCGCCGCCCAGACCCTCGGCGTCGGCAGCGCCACCCGCGAGCGGCTGCTGCGTGCCACGGCCGATCTGCTGGCCCTCGCCCTGACCGCCGGCTTCGTCGCCGTACCCGTCGCCGTCATGACCGGAGTGGTGAGCTGACATGAGCACCCCCTACCGCACCCCGTACACCGACTACGCCACCGGCGACCCGATCGCCGACACCAAGGCACCGGACGGGCCCGTCGCCGAGCGCTGGAACCGGCGCCGCTTCGAGGCCAAGCTCGTCAACCCCGCCAACCGCCGCAAGCACACCGTCATCGTCGTCGGCACCGGACTCGCCGGCGGCGCCGCCGGAGCCACCCTCGCCGAACAGGGCTACCACGTCGTCCAGTTCTGCTACCAGGACTCCCCGCGCCGCGCCCACTCCATCGCCGCACAGGGCGGTATCAACGCCGCGAAGAACTACCGCAACGACGGCGACTCCGTCCAGCGCCTCTTCTACGACACCGTCAAGGGCGGTGACTTCCGGGCCCGCGAGTCCAATGTGCACCGGCTCGCCGAGGTCTCCGTCGAGATCATCGACCAGTGTGTCGCCCAGGGCGTGCCCTTCGCCCGGGAGTACGGCGGACTCCTCGACACCCGCTCCTTCGGCGGCGTCCAGGTCTCCCGCACCTTCTACGCGCGCGGCCAGACCGGCCAGCAACTCCTGCTCGGCGCCTACCAGGCACTCTCCCGGCAGATCGCCGCCGGCGCCGTCGAGATGCACGCCCGTACCGAGATGCTCGATCTGCTCGTCGTGGACGGACGCGCCCGCGGCATCGTCGCCCGCGACCTGATCACCGGCGCGGTCTCCACCCACTTCGCCGACGCCGTCGTCCTCGCCTCCGGCGGCTACGGCAATGTCTTCTACCTCTCCACCAACGCGAAGAACAGCAACGCCACCGCGCTCTGGCGCGCCCACCGGCGCGGCGCCCTCTTCGCCAACCCCTGCTTCACCCAGATCCACCCCACCTGCATCCCGCGCTCCGGCGACCACCAGTCCAAGCTGACGCTGATGAGCGAGTCGCTGCGCAACGACGGCCGGATCTGGGTACCGAAGGCGCCCGGCGACCGGCGCCCGCCCGACCGTATCCCCGAGGACGAGCGCGACTACTACCTGGAGCGGATCTACCCGGCCTTCGGCAATCTCGTCCCGCGCGACATCGCCTCGCGCGCCGCCAAGAACGTCTGCGACGAGGGCCGCGGCGTCGGCCCCGGCGGACAGGGCGTCTATCTCGACTTCGCGGACGCGATCGCCCGGCTCGGCCGCGCGGCCGTCGAGGAGAAGTACGGCAACCTCTTCGAGATGTACGAGCGGATCACCGCCGAGAACCCGTACGAGGTCCCGATGCGGATCTATCCGGCGATCCACTACACGATGGGCGGACTCTGGGTCGACTACGACCTCCAGACCACCGTCCCGGGGCTCTTCGCCATCGGAGAGGCCAACTTCTCCGACCACGGCGCCAACCGGCTCGGCGCCTCCGCCCTCATGCAGGGCCTGGCCGACGGCTACTTCGTCCTGCCCTCCACCATCAACGACTATCTGGCCCGCCATCCGCACCACGACCCGGTCGACGACTCCCACCCGGCCGTAGCCGAGGCGGTCGCGGACACCGAGGACCGGCTGCGGCTGCTGCTCACCATCGACGGCGACCGCACCCCCGACTCGTTCCACAAGGAGATCGGTGAACTCCTCTGGGAACACTGCGGCATGGCCCGCACCGAGAGCGGACTGCGCAAGGCGCTCGACCGGATCCCGCTGATCCGCGAGGAGTTCTGGCGCCGCGTCAAGGTGCCCGGCACCGGCGAACAGCTCAACCAGTCGCTGGAGAAGGCCAACCGGATCGTCGACTACCTGGAGCTGGCCGAGCTGATGTGCCTCGACGCCCTGCACCGCGCCGAGTCCTGCGGCGGCCACTTCCGCGCGGAGTACCGGACCGCGGGCGGCGAGGCCGAACGGCGCGACGGGCAGTTCTCGTACGCGGCGGCCTGGGAGTTCAAGGGCACCGGCGCCGCGCCCGTCCTGCACAAGGAAGACCTCGTCTTCGAGTACGTCCACCCCACCCAGCGGAGCTACGCATGAGGCTCACCCTGCGTGTCTGGCGCCAGCCCGACGCCCACGCCCCCGGCGCCATGGTCACCTACCCGCTCGACGGCATCTCCGAGGACATGTCGTTCCTGGAGATGCTCGACACCCTCAACGAGGAGCTGATCCTCCGGGGCGACGAGCCGGTCGCCTTCGACCACGACTGCCGCGAAGGCATCTGCGGCGCCTGCGGGGTCGTCATCAACGGCGACGCCCACGGACCCGAGCGCACCACCACCTGCCAGCTCCACATGCGGCACTTCACCGACGGCGACACCATCGATGTCGAGCCCTGGCGGGCCGGGGCCTTCCCCGTCGTCAAGGACCTGGTCGTGGACCGCTCCGCCTTCGACCGGATCATCGGCTCCGGCGGCTACATCACGGCCCCGACCGGCGCCGCCCCCGAGGCACACGCCACCCCCGTACCCAAACCCGACGCCGACTCCGCCTTCGAACACGCCGAGTGCATCGGCTGCGGCGCCTGCGTCGCGGCCTGCCCCAACGGCTCCGCGATGCTCTTCACCTCGGCGAAGATCAACCATCTCAACGTACTGCCGCAGGGCGCGCCGGAGCGCGAGACCCGGGTGCTCGACATGGTCGCGACGATGGACGAGGAGGGCTTCGGCGGCTGCACCCTCGCCGGCGAGTGCGCCACCGCCTGCCCGAAGGGCATCCCGCTGCCGTCGATCGCGGCGATGAACAAGGAGTGGCTGCGCGCGGCCCGCAGAACCACGCGGTAGCAGGGAAAAGGGCGGTCAGGGGCGGGGCGTCAGGAGGGCGGCCAGCCGGCGGTACGAGTCGAGCAGCGCCGCGCGGTCGTACGTACTCGTCGTCACCAGGAACTCGTCCGCCCCGCTGCGCCCCAGCAGCTTCTCCAGCCCCGCCGCCACCTCCTCGCCGGTGCCGTACAGCCGGCCGCGCGCCGCCTCCTCGAACAGGGTCCGCTGCCGCCCGGTCATCTCCGCGACCGGCGGCACGGACTCCGGGGGCACGAGCGGCGGGAACACCCCCCGGGTGCGCGAGTACGCGGTGGCCCACGCCTCCGGGAGCAGCAGCCGGCGCGCCTCCTCCGCCGTGGCGGCGACCGCGACCGTACCGGACACCACGACGTACGGCCGCGGGTGGGAGCCGGAGGGGCGGAAGTCCGCGCGGTACGCGTCGATCGCCCGCAGCATCTCCTCCTCGCCGCGTACCGGCGCGATCACCAGCGGCAGCCCCGCCTCGGCCGCGACCCGGGCGCCCTTCCCGGTGGCGAGGACGAACGCGGGCACCCGCAGCCCCTCGGTGGGGCGGGCACGCACCCCGGGGCGGCGGCCGGGGCCGCCGGTGAAGTAGCCGAGCAGCTCCGCGAGCTGCCCGGGGAAGTCGTCGGCGTCCCGCTTGTCCCGGCCGAGGGCGGCGCGTATCCCGTCGGTGAACCCCACGGAACGGCCGAGGCCCATGTCGATCCGGCCCGGGAAGAGCGACTCCAGCACACCGAACTGCTCGGCGATCACCAGTGGCCGGTGGTTGGGCAGCATGACCCCGCCCGTGCCGACCCGGATCGTCGAGGTCGCGGCCGCGACGGCCGCCGCGAGCACCGTCGGCGCGGATCCGGCGATACCCGGCACACCGTGGTGCTCCGAGACCCAGAAGCGGTGGTAGCCGAGCGCCTCGATCCGCCGGGCGAGGTCCACGGTGTCGCGCAGCGCCCCGGGGGCGTTGTGCCCCCGCCGGACATGGGAACGGTCGAGTACGGAGAAGCGGGTGGTCGCGAGGGTGGTCACAGCCTCTTCAACAACACGCCGGCCACGGGATTCCCGGCCGCCGGAGCGCGGCCCGTCGTGCCGCCCGCCTCACAGCTCGTCGTCGAGGCGGAAGCCCACCTTCATACCGACCTGGTAGTGCTCGATGTCGCCGTCCACGATATGGCCGCGGACCTCGGTCACCTGGAACCAGTCCAGTCCGCGCAGGGTCCGGGCCGCGCGGGCCACGCCATTGCGGATGGCGTCGTCGACGCCCTCGTGGGAGGTGCCGACGATCTCGGTGACCCGGTAGGTGTGGTGGGACATGGGGCGCTCTCCTCTGCGTGTCGGCACGCCGGTCCGAACCCCGCGCGCCGGGCGTGTCGCGGTGTCACTCCACCGTGCCCCACGGCGCGCCGCGGCGCGAGACGAGACGGCGGGAGACGGGTCGGGAGACGGGGAGAGGAGACGGGGAAGGACGGGGAAGGGGGACGGAGAACGGGTCCGCGCCCGGCATTCAGCCGTCCCACATCCGGACTCCTCCGTGCGGTCATGTCGAATCCAGCCGGTCACGGAAGAAACGAGGTGCCGGGCCGGCGTGTGAGCGGCGGACCCGGCGCACCGCCCGTCCCCACGGCACAGGAGTCCGTCATGTCCGTCATGCCTGCTCTCGCTCCCGCTCCCGTTCTCACGCCCGCTCCCGCCCCGGTCCGCGTGCCCGCGCCCGCCCCCGCCACGGCCGCAGCCGCTTCCGAGACGCGTTACGTCGTCTCCCTCGCCCGTACCGAGGACGACGTACGCGCCGCGCAGCGCCTGCGCCACCTCGTCTTCGCCGGGGAGATGGGCGCCCGGCTCGACGGTCCTGAGCCCGGTCTGGACGGCGACGCGTTCGACGCCTACTGCGACCACCTGCTGGTCCGCGAGGCGACCGGCGGCGAGGTCGTCGGCACCTACCGGCTGCTGCCGCCCGAGCGGGCCAGGGCCGCCGGACGGCTCTACTCCGACGGCGAGTTCGACCTCTCCCGGCTCGACCCGATCCGCTCCGACCTGGTCGAGGTCGGCCGCTCCTGCGTCCACCCCCACCACCGCACCGGCGGTGTGATCGCGCTGATCTGGGCCGGACTCGCCCGCTACATGACCACCAGCGGGCACGAGTGGCTGGCGGGCTGCTGCTCCGTGCCGCTCGCGGACGGCGGCGCGCTCGCCGCCGCCACCTGGAACACCGTCAAGGAGAAGCACCTCGCGCCCGAGGCGCAGTGGGTGACCCCGCACCGCCTCTGGACCCCGGGCCCCGAGGCCGTCGCGGCGGCCGCCGCCCCCACCGAGCTGCCCGCGCTGCTCCGCGGCTATCTGCGGCTCGGCGCCCGGGTCTGCGGCGCGCCCGCGCACGACCCCGAGTTCGGCGTGGCCGACCTCTACGTCCTGCTGTCGATGCGCCGCGTCAACCCCCGCTACCTGCGCCACTTCCTCTCGCTGGCCCCGGCGGCCCCGGCCGCGCCGGTGTCCGCCGCGCTCCCCGCGACCGCGGCATGACCGGCTGGCTGCCCACCGCGCCCTGCACCCCGGGCGGCTGCGCCGGCCACCCCGGCCCGGCCACCGGGCCGCCGGCCGCCGCCGTCCGGCTGGTGGCGGCGATCCTCCTCGTGGCGGCCGGGGCGCTGCTCACGCCCCTCCTCGCGCCGCTGCCCGCCGCGCTGCGGCACCGGCTGACCCGGCGCTGGGCCCGTACCGTACTGAGCGCCTTCGGTGTGCGCGTCACGGTACGGGCCGCCGGGCCGGCGGCCCCCGTGGAGCCCGGCACCGGGGCGCTCGTCGTCGCCAACCACATCTCGTGGCTGGACATCCCGCTGCTGGCCTGCGTGTTCCCCGGGCGGGTGCTCGCCAAGAGCGAGATACGGGGCTGGCCGGTCATCGGCGCGCTCGTGGCCCGGGGCGGCACGCTCTTCGTGGAGCGCGAGCGGCTGCGCGCGCTGCCCGGCACCGTACGCACCCTCGCGACCGCCCTCGGCGCGGGCTCGCACGTGGTGGTCTTCCCCGAGGGCTGCACCTGGTGCGGCCGGGACCAGGGCCCGTTCACCGGCGCCGTTTTCCAGGCGGCGCTGGACGCGGGCGCGCCCGTACAGCCCGTACGGATCGCCTACCGCGCGCCGGACGGCTCGCTCTCGGGCGCGCCCGCGTACGTCGGGGACGGCACCCTGCCCGCCTCGCTCTGGCGGGTGGCGGCGGCCGGCGGGCTCACGGCGGAGATCATGGTCCTGCCGCCGATCCCCGCCGGCCGCCACACCGACCGCCGTTCACTGGCTGGCGCCGCCCGGTCGGCCGTCGTCGTCCGGGGCGTCCGGGAGCCCGTCCGTACGGCCACGGCGGCGCCCGAGCCGCCCCTGGTTCACACCGCCGTCGCGAGCGACAGCGCGAACCGTCCCTCGCCGTCCGTCCACCAGTGCCTCAACTCCATCCCGGCGCAGCCCAGTTCCGTCCGTACCCGCTCCTGACGGAACTTCGCCGACACCTCCGTCCGTACCTCCTCACCCGCCGCGAAGTGCACCACCAGATCCAGTTCCGGGATCTTCACGGTCAGCGCCCGGCGCGCCCGCAGCCGCATCTCGATCCACTCCTCCTCCCGGTCCCAGCGGGCCACATGGCCGAAGTCGGCGGGGTCGAAGTCCGCCCCCAGCTCGCGGTTGATGACACTGAGCACGTTCTTGTTGAACGCGGCCGTCACCCCGGCCGTGTCGTCGTACGCCCTGACCAGCACGGACTCGTCCTTGACCAGATCCGTACCGAGAAGCAGCGCGTCCCCGGGCGCCAGCAGCGCCCGGACCGACGCCAGGAACACCGCGCGCTCCGGCGGGAGCAGATTGCCGATCGTGCCGCCGAGGAACGCGACCAGCCGGGGGCCCGGGGTGGCGGGCAGATCGAGCGCCGCGGTGAAATCGGCGAGCAGCGCGTGCACCCGCAGCCCGGGCCGCTCGGCGAGCAGCGCCCCGGCGGCACCGCGCAGCGCGCTCTCGCTCACATCGACCGGTACGTACAGCTCCAGACCGGTCAGTTCGTCCAGCAGATGACGGGTCTTGTCGGACGATCCCGACCCCAGCTCGATCAGGGTGCGTGCCCCGCTCGCCGCCGCGATCTCCGGGGAGCGCGTCAGCAGGATCTCCCGCTCGGCGCGGGTCGGGTAGTACTCGGGCAGTGCGGTGATCTCGTCGAACAGCTCGCTGCCCCGGGCGTCGTAGAACCACTTGGGAGGGAGCGTCTTCGGTCCGCGGGTCAGCCCCTGGAGCACATCGGCGCGCAGCGCGGCCTCCGTGGCGTGCTCGGGGAGGGTGCGGGTCAGCTGGAACGGGCTCACGCGGGGGGCTCCTTGAGAGGGGACAGCAGAACGTCACCGCCGGCCGCGACCAGCAGCGTGCGGTCGGGGACCTCGCGCCAGCGCGGGTCGTCGTCGTACGGCTCGGAGGCCGCCACCACCCCGCCGGGGGCGGCGGGGCCACCCGCGTCGGCCAGGTACCAGAGGGTGTCGCCCCAGGCGGTCGCGGCGATCCGTACGCCGTCGGTGAGCAGCAGATTGAGCCGGGCGGCGGGCGCGGCCCCGGCGACATCGAGGACGGTGTCGCCGAGCGCCTGGGCAAGCTCGTGCCCGGCGCGCAGCCGGTGCAGCAGCAGCGCCCAGATCAGCGCGGAATCGGTACGGGCCGCCAGCGCGAGCAGCTCCTCGGCAGGCAGCGCCGAGGCCAGCGGCGCGAGCGTGGCCGGCCAGTCGCCGACCGAGCCGTTGTGGCTGAACAGCCAGGGCCCGGCGGCGAACGGCGCCGCCGCGGCCTCCCCGTCGGCCCCCGGGAGCGTCGCGTCCCGTACCGCCGCGAGCAGGGTACGGCTGCGGACCACCCGCGCCAGATCCATGAACCCGAGGTCCGCCCAGATGGGACCGGGGCGCCGGTAGCGGGCGGGCACCGGATCGCCCTCCGCGTACCAGCCCACCCCGAAACCGTCCGCGTTGACCGTCCCGTACCGCTGCCGGCGTGGCGCCCACGACTGCCGGTACAGCGCGTGCGGCGGCGCGGTCAGCAGCTCCCCGAGCGCCACCGGCGGGCCGGTGTAGGCCAGCTGGCGGCACATCAGCCGGCCTTCTGGGGGAGGGCCGAGCGCGCGGTGCGGAAGCCGGCGAAGATCTGCCGGCGCACCGGCAGGTCCCAGTTGCGGAAGGTGCCCCGGCAGGCCACCGCGTCCACCGCGAACGAACCGCCGCGCAGCACCTTGTGCGCGCTGCCGAAGAACACCTCCGAGTACTCGCGGTACGGGAACGCCACAAAGCCCGGATACGGCAGGAAGTCGCTGGCCGTCCACTCCCAGACATCCCCGATCAGCTGCCGCACCCCGAGCGGCGAGGCGCCCCGCGGATAGCTGCCCGCGGGCGCCGGCCGCAGATGGCGCTGGCCGAGGTTGGCGTGGTCCGGGGTGGCGTCCGCGTCGCCCCACGGATGGCGCAGCGACCGGCCGGAGACGGGATCGTGCCGGGCGGCCTTCTCCCACTCCTCCTCGGTCGGCAGCCGCCGCCCGGCCCAGCGGGCGTACGCGTCGGCCTCGTACCAGCTCACATGGACCACCGGCTCGTCCGCCGGGACCGGCTCGACCGTACCGAAGCGGCGGCGCAGCCACTGCCCGCCCACGCGCCGCCAGAACAGCGGCGCGCCGATGGCGTGTTCCCGGATCTGCGCCCAGCCCTCGGGGGCCCACCAGCGCTCGTCGGTGTAGCCGCCGTCCTCGATGAAGTGCTGGTACGCGCCGTTGGTGACCGGCACGGTGTCGAGATGGAACGCCGGTACGAGCCGCTGGTGCGCCGGGCGTTCGTTGTCCAGCGCCCACGGCTCGGTGGAGGTGCCCATCGTGAAGGGCCCGGCCGGTACGAGCACCTCCGCCGGGAGCCCGGACGTGTCCCCGGCGGGCGGCGGGGGAGCGGTCAGCGCGGCCGGTCCGCGGCGCAGCTGGTGGGTGATGAGCATCGTCTCGTCGTGCTGCTGCTCGTGCTGGGCGATCATCCCGAAGGCGAACCCGGCGTCCAGCAGCGGTCCGCCGCGCAGCGGGCTGCGCTCGATGACGTCCAGCACCCGGCCGCGTACGTCGGCGGCGTAGGCGCGGGCCTCGGCCGGCGGCAGCAGCGGCAGCGTGGGCCGGGCCGCGCGCGGATGCTCGAACGCGTCGTAGACGGAGTCGATCTCGGGGCGTATCGGGTCACGGCCCGCGACGGCGCGCAGGAGCCACTGCTCCTCCTGGTTGCCGATATGGGCCAGGTCCCAGACGAGCGGGGACATCAGCGGGGAGTGCTGCGCGGTCAGTTCGTGGTCGTCGACGCAGGACGTCAGCAGGGCGGTACGGTCCCGGGCGGCCGTGAGACCGGCGACGGCGCGGTCGCGGAGCTGTTCGGTGGTGAGGTCCGAGGGATCGGAGGGACCCGAGGGATCCGAGAGATCGGCGAGGTCGGTCATGTGCGGAGGTCCTTCCCGGTGTTTCCGGTGCTGCTGGTGCTGCCGACGCTTCCGGTGATCCCGGTCGTCCCGCTCGCGGAGGTGCGCAGATCGTCCGCCGGACAGCGGCCCGGTACGACATAGCGTTCGGTGAACGCGGCGACCGCCTCCCGGACGGCCGGGCTCGCCCCGATCCGGGGCAGCGCCTCCCCGGCGGTCGCGAAGCAGGCGAGGGCGGCGGCATGCAGCTCCGGGTCGGCCAGCCCGTACCGCGCGGCGTTCGTCCAGAGCGGGTTCCCGGGGGCCGGCCCCTCGCCCGCCGTCTCGGCCAGCGCCTTGACCGTGCGGTAGACGGTCTCCGACGCCTCCGGGTCGTCGAACAGCGCCGTGGTGACCGCGAGCGGCACCAGCCAGCCGTCGTCGCCCGGCTGCGCGTCGATCATCCGCAGCTCCAGATGGCCACGCGGTCTGACCGGCGGGAACAGCGTCGTCAGGTGGTAGTCGAGATCGGCGCGCACCGGTGGCCTCGGCACCCCCGAGCGGATCCACTCCCGGAAGGTCAGCCCCTCCGGGACCGCCCATGGGCCCTCCGGCGCCCGGACGCACATCACCGGCGCGTCGAGGGCGTGCGCCGCCCAGGCGGCCCGCGGTTCGTACCGCGCGGCCGGCGCCGTCGTACGGGCCGGGTCCAGCTCCGCCCAGAGCGCCTGCCGGGTGGAGCGCCAGCCGGTCTGCGCCCCCTCCCGCATCGGGGAGTTCGCGAACGCGGCGACCAGGACCGCGCCCAGCAGATGGGCGAGCTGCCACCGCCGGCCGTAGCCGAGCGGCCCCGGCTCCTCGTGGCCCGCGTCCAGACAGACCTGGATGGAGGCGGTGGACCGCATCATGGTGCGCCCCGCCGCGCCGATCCGGTCGAGATAGGTCTCCATGGCGTCGTACCGGGGCTCGCGCAGCATGCGGTCCGGCAGCCCGTTCCAGGGGTCCCGCCCGATGCCCGCCAGCGCGAGTCCCGCCGTACGCAGCACGGGGCGTACGGCGTCCAGGTCGGCGGCGGTGGTGGTGACGCACTCCATCAGTGAGCCGGCAGGGGCCGAGCTGAGTTCCAGCTGACCGCCGGGCTCGAAGGTGAGGGCGGAGTTGAGCCGAAGGTGCCGCAGTCCCTCGTACGCCTCGCGGAGGCGGTGGGCCGGGACTGCTCTGTGCGGGTCGTACAGGTCGTGCACGAGCCATTCCAGTTCGACACCCACGGTGCGGGGCGGTCCCGTCTTGAAGCAGATGCCGCGCAGCAGATCCTCGGCGTCGTGCTCGCCGAGGGGGAGTCCCTCTTCGGTGAAACCGATCGATGGCATTGGCCGGATCCTCCTGTCGAAGACCGTGCCCGGACTCCGTCCCGCGGGTCGGGGACGGAGCGCTTCGTCCAACCTAAAGCCACTCTCGCCGCTTCGCACAAGAGTGCCCCCATGGTCACTGTTCCGGCAGAAATCCGGTTGCCCCGGAGGAGATCGTTCACTCAGGATTCGGCTTATGAGCGCGCGGCTGCGGGGGATTGCCAAACAGACCGAGTCCATCGTCCGAACGGGCGGTTACCGTGCCCCGGACGGCCATGATGTGCTGATCGGCGCGGCGGTGGACGCGGCGCTGGCGGGGACGCGGATGTACGGGCCCGGGCCGGTCGCCGTCCCGGAAGTCCCCGCTTCCTCCGGTACGGAGCGGGCCGCAGCGCGTGTCGAGGTCACCGGCGAGTCCAGCCTCGAAGCCGCCCGGCGGCTGACAGCGGCGGCCCCCGGGCCCGTGGCGGTCCTCAACTTCTCCTCGGCGCGCAACCCCGGCGGCGGCTATCTCAACGGGGCGCAGGCGCAGGAGGAGGCGCTGTGCCGGGCCTCCGCCCTGTACGTCACGCTGCTGCGCGCCCCCGGCTTCTACGCGCACCACCGCGCGGAGCGCAGCCCCTTCTACAGCGACCGCGTGATCCACTCGCCCGGTGTGCCGGTCTTCCGCGACGACCGGGGCCGGCTGCTCGACACGCCGTACGAGGTCGGCTTCCTCACCTCGGCCGCGCCGAACGCCGGAGTGATCGCGCGTCAGGCCCCCGACGACGTCCCGCGGATCCCGGCGGCGCTCGCCGCCCGCGCCGAACGGGTCCTGGAGACGGCGGCGGAGCGCGGCTACCGGCGGCTGGTCCTCGGGGCCTGGGGGTGCGGGGTCTTCATGAACGACCCGGCGGCGGTCGCGGGGGCGTTCCGGGGGCTGCTCACCGGCGAGGGGCGGTTCGCCCGGCGCTTCGACGAGGCGGTGTTCGCCGTACTGGACCGTACGGCGAACACCACGACGCTCGGCGCGTTCCGGCGGGTGCTGGGGCCCTTCGCGCCGGGCCCCTTTCCCGGCGGGCCCGGCGCGGTACCGGGCGGTCAGTTCCAGCCGTAGCGCTCCCGCAGCCGGTTCACGACCAGGTTGAAGCGGCCCCGGTCCAGCGCGCACGCCTCGCGGCGCATCCCTGCGTCGTGGAGGCGCAGCACCCGGTCGATGTCCACCCAGGACTCGCGGCCCTCGCGGTCCCAGGGCCCCACGCCGATCGGCACCCACTCGTGGTCCTCGTCGTGGCGCTTGCTGGAGAGCTGGACGGCGAGCACCGTCCCGGCCGTCTCACGGGCCACGACCAGCACCGGACGGTCCTTGCCGCGTCCGTCGTTCTCCTCGAACGGCACCCAGGTCCAGACGATTTCGCCCGGGTCGGGGTCGCCGTCGCGCTCCGGCGCGTACGAGGTGCGGACGGGGCCCACGTCACGGGGGTCGGCCTCGGTCGTCGCGCTCGGGCCCGTACGCCCGGGGAAGTCGGTCTCGCGGTCACGGTCACGGTCGCGCGCACTGTCACGGCTGCCGCTGCCGGCAGGGGAAAGGAAGGTCATCCGCGAAACGTTAGAACGCGTACGCCACGCCCCGGGCGCCGGGTCACCGTAAACCGCGGCCATCACCTCTCGGCGAACCGCGGCCATCACCCCCCGGCCACTGGCATCAGCCGCCGCTCCCCGGGTGAAAGCTCGGGGCCACTCGGCTAGCGTCGAACGTATGACTACCGTTCCGCGGCGTTTCGAGATCCTGCTGGTCGCCGCGTTCACCGAGGGCGACGGCGCCCCGCCCGCCCCGGCGACCGCCCTGCGCTCCGCCGTCGTCGAGGCGACGGGCGACACCGGCGCCTCCGGCTACCCGCGGTACGCGGGCGAGGGGATGGAGGCGGACATCGACCCCGAGACCCTGACGGTCGAAGCGCTGCTGGTCGACGGCGCGGAGATCGACTACGGCCTGTCGGTCCGTGTCGCCGCCGCGCCCGCCGACTGAGGCCGTCCCGGCCGGCGGCGGCGCCGACCGCCCCCGGACCGCCCCCCCGGACCGCCCCCGGAACGCCTCACCCTCCGCGGTGACCTACTCGGAGGCGCCCTCGGCGGCCTGCGCCTGCGCCACCGACTTCCGCACCTCGTCCATGTCCAGCGCGCGCGCCTGGCCGATCACATCCTCCAGGGCCGCCTCCGGCAGCGCTCCCGGCTGCGCGAACACCGCGACGTTGTCCCGGACGATCATCAGCGTCGGGATCGAGCGGATCTCGAACGCGGCGGCCAGCTCCTGCTGCGCCTCCGTGTCCACCTTCGCGAAGACGAGATCGCCGTGCCGCTCCGACGCCTTCTCGTAGACGGGGGCGAACTGGCGGCACGGACCGCACCACGAGGCCCAGAAATCGATCAGCACGAAGTCGTTCTCCGACACCGTCCGGTCGAAGTTCTCCTTGGTGAGTTCCACAGTCGCCATGACCCGCTACCTCTTCTTCCTGTTCCTGCCCGCCGCTCGCCGGGGAGACCGCCTGCGACAACGGTCCGTCCCCGCCGCCTATTCCCCCGCGTCTGCCCGAAGATCATGTAGCCATGCGCGGACGGGCCCACCAGACTGGGCCCATGACGGTAGCCACGGAATCCATCGCGTACGACGTCGTGGTTCTGGGCGCGGGACCGGTCGGCGAGAACGTCGCCGACCGCGTCCGGGCGGCCGGGCTGAGCGCGGCGGTCGTCGAGAGCGAACTGATCGGCGGCGAGTGCTCGTACTGGGCCTGCATGCCCAGCAAGGCGCTGCTGCGCCCGGTGATCGCCCGGGCCGAGGCACGCGGGGTGCCGGGGCTGAGCGGGGCCGTCCAGGGGCCGCTCGACACCCGGGCCGTACTCGCCCGCCGCGACGCCTTCACCTCGCACTGGAAGGACGACGGCCAGGTCGCCTGGCTCGACGGCATCGGCGCCCGTATCCACCGGGGACACGGGCGGCTGGACGGTACGAAGCGGGTCACCGTCACCGGACCCGACGGCGGGCGGCTGATCCTGACGGCCCGTCACGCCGTCGCCGTGTGCACCGGCAGCAGGGCCGTCCTGCCGGACCTCCCGGGGATCGCCACCGCCGCGCCGTGGACCAGCCGCGAGGCGACCAGCGCGCAGCGGGTGCCCGCGCGGCTGGCGGTCGTCGGCGGGGGAGTGGTCGGTGTGGAGATGGCCACGGCGTGGCGCGCGCTCGGCGCCGAGGTCACCCTGCTGGTACGGGGCGACGGGCTGCTCCCCCGGATGGAGCCCTTCGCCGGCGAGCTGGTCGCCCGGGCCCTGACGGAGGCCGGCGCCACGGTCCGTACGGGCGTGTCCGTCACCGACGTACGGCGCGACGGCTCCACCGGTCCGGTGACCGTCGTCCTGGGGGACGGCGGGAGCGTCGAGGCGGACGAGGTGCTCTTCGCGACGGGCCGCGCGCCGCGCACGGACGACCTCGGGCTCGACACCGTCGGGCTGGCGCCGGGCTCCTGGCTCACGGTCGACGACAGCTGCCGTGTCGAGGGCAGCGACTGGCTCTACGCGGTCGGGGACGTCAACCACCGCGCCCTGCTGACCCACCAGGGCAAGTACCAGGCCCGTATCGCGGGCGCCGCGATCGCCGCGCGGGCGGGCGCGGCGCGTAACGGCCACGCGGGGACCGGCGCCGGGGCGGTGCCCGGATCCGGCGCCGGGGCCGGTCCGTGGGGCGTCCACGCGGCGACGGCGGACCACCGGGCGGTCACCCAGGTCGTCTTCACCGAACCGGAGATCGCCTCAGTCGGCCTCACCCTCGCCGAGGCCGAGGCGGCGGGCCACCGGGTCCGGGCCGTCGACTACGACCTGTCCGGCGTCGCGGGTGCCGCGCTCTACGCCGACGGCTACCGGGGCTTCGCGCGGATGATCGTCGACCTGGACCGCGAGACGCTCCTCGGCGTCACCTTCGCGGGTCCCGCCGTGGGCGAGATGCTTCACTCGGCGACCGTCGCGGTCGTCGGGGAGGTCCCGATCGGCCGCCTCTGGCACGCCGTTCCCGCGTATCCGACGATCAGCGAGGTGTGGCTGCGGCTGCTGGAGACGTACCGGGACGGTACGGGTCCGTCCTGAGCCGTCCTCGCCGGAACGGGCCGCCCCGCCGGGCCGCATGGGTCCGGCGGGGCGGCCGTCACGCCGCGGCTGTCAGCTGTCGGAGCGGAACGCCCCGTGGACCCGCAAGTTGCCCACGATCTGTGTGCTGTCGTCGTTGATGTGCATGAGCCACTTCTCTCCGTTGCGGACGGAGAGCAGCGCGTTGGCGTTCACCTTCCCCGTGAACAGCGAATCCCCGTGGATCCGGAGCTTGGTCGTGATCGCCACCAGGTCGTCGTTGACATGCATGAGCCAGTTGCCGTTGTTGCGGACGGAGAGCAGTGCGTTGGCGTTGACCCTCCCGGTGAACACGGACTCGCCGCCGACGTCGAGGTCACCGCCGAGGAAGGCTTTGCCCGCGGTGTGCAGTTCGCCTCCGGCGTCGAGCTTGCCGTTGACGGTGAGGTCATCACCGATGACGGTCCTTCCGGCGGACAGCAGTCCGCCCAGGACATCGGCCCGGCCGTTGACGGCGAGGTCACCACCGACGGTGGCCTTCCGGGCGACCAGCAGTTCTCCGATATCGAGCCTGCCGTCGACGGTGAGATCGCCCCCTACGGAGGCGCTTTGAGCGACGTGCAGTTCGCCTTGGGTGTCGACTTTGCCGCCGATGGAGAGGGCGCCGTCCACGACGGCGTTCTGGGCGGCGCGTAGTTCGCCTCCGGCGTTGATGCGGCCGTTGACGGCGAGGTCGCCCGCGACGGTGGCGTTTTGGGCGGCGTGCAGTTCGCCGCCGGTGTCGTTGCGGCCGTTGACGGCGAAGTCGCCGCCGACGGCGAGGTTTCCCGCGACGGTCGCGCTTTGAGCGATGTGCAGTTCGCCTCCGGCGTCGACCCTGCCGCCGACGGCGAGGTCGCCCGCGACGGTGGCGCCTTGAGCGGCGTGCAGTTCGCCTTGGGCGTTGACCCTGCCGTCGACACTGAGGTCGCCCCCTACGGTGGCGCCCTGCGCGACGCGCAGTTCGCTTCGGGCGTCGACCTTGCCGCCGACGGACAGTGTGCCGTCGACGACCGCGTTCTGGGCGGCGTGCAGCTCGCCGCCGGCGTCCACCTTGCCCTTCACGGTGAGGGGGCCGTCGACCGCCGCGTCCTTGACGACGTGCAGCTGGTCCAGTTCCGCCTTCTGGGCCGAGAGGGTGCCCCGCGCGTTGTTCGCTTTGCGGATCTCCGCCCCCTGCGTACGGAAGAAGATCTGCCCCTTGGTCGTCGTGCCCTGGACCCACGGGGTGTTCACCCCGGCGGTGGCGGTGACATGGATGAACTCGGGGCTGCTCAGCTGGACGCTGGTGGTGAGGTGGTACGGCGGGTGCTGCGCGTCCCGGGGCGTGGCGATCAGGGTGTAGGTCGCGGCCAGCTTCGGCTTGCGGTCCGCCTTCGGGGACCATGTCCAGCCGGAGCCGCCGCTCCTCGGCGGGACGGACTCAATGGTGCCGTCCGGATACTGGATGTCGTAGTCCAGGGTGTCGGGACCGTCCCACAGCAGGACGACCTTCTCGCCCGCGGCGAGAAGAGACTTCTCCGGGCGGAAGTTGCGCGGCACCCGGGGCGCGCGCTTCAGCAGGCTCACGGTGGCGGGCGAGTTCCTGACCCTCCCCTTCGTCGGTTTCGAGACCTCCTCCGTCGCTTTGAGCAGGACCGCCCCCGGTGTGCTGGAGACCGGGAAGCCTTCCAGCACCAGGATCAGGGAACCGCCCTTCTTGAAGTGCGCCAGTCCTCCGGTCGACACCGTGAGGACACCCGTGGTGTCGTCCCACGAGGGCGTCGGTGTCTCTCCGGACTCCGTCGCGTTGTTCTGTTCGACCCGTACGTCGACCGCCGACGGGACGGCCGTCAGCGCACCGGTCCCGTTCCCGAGGGGCACCTGGACCTCGATGGAGTACCAGAACACCTGGCGTTCGGTCGGATTGGAGACGACGAGGCAGACCGTCCCCAGGATCACCCCGTCCACCGAGGACACCTCCAGCGGGGCGGGATCGGTGAGAACGTCATACGCAAGAGAAGCCAACGTTGGAACCCCCTGTTTCGGCCTGGGGCGCTCGCCCCCCACGGGCGCAGTCCCCGACGCCACAGCGCTGTCCCGCCGGATAGCACCAAAACCCCCATTCGCCATGACCGGCGCGAACCAGTTCCGAACTGTCCGAAACGGGGACCAATGTTGACATGGTTGGCTCAACAAGCCTTGTTACGCACGAGTATTGACTACCCGTCAGTAGGTGGCTCAGTGTTGTGTCCATGGCGAAAACATGGGCGGAGAGCCGGCCGGGGCATGGCGCGGGCCGGGTGCAGGGGCGCGGGGCGGCGCCCCGGGCGGGCGCGGTATCCGGTACGCGGCGCAGAGGCGTGCTCCTCGGCGCCGCGCTCGTCCTGCTCGCGGCGGGCGCGGTCGGCGGACCGCCGGCCGTCGCGGCGGACAGCGCCACCGCTGCCGCACCGCTCTGGTTCGACGGGGTGACGGCCGATCAGGTGTCCGTCTCCGGCACGCGGTTCGCCGACGGCCACGGCCGCGAGGTCGTACTGCGCGGCTTCAACGTCTCCGGCGAGACCAAACTGGAGGAGTACGGCGGCCTGCCCTTCGCCAGTACGGCCGACGCCCGCGCCTCCGCCGCCGCGCTGCGCTCGCTCACCGGCGGGAACGCCGTCCGCTTCCTGCTGTCCTGGGCCTACGCCGAGCCCCGGCCCGGCCAGGTCGACACCGCCTATCTGGACCGGGCCACCGACCAGATCAAGGCGCTCCTCGATGCCGGGCTGCGGGTGTTCCCCGACTTCCACCAGGACCTCCACTCCCGCTACCTCTTCCACAAGGACAGCTGGTACACGGGTGACGGCGCGCCCCGCTGGGCCGTCGAGGCGGGCGGCTACCCCGTCGAGAACTGCGGAGTCTGCATCCTGTGGGGCCAGAACATCACCCAGAACCAGGCCGTCAAGAACGCCACCCGCGACTTCTGGAACAACCGCGTCCTCACTGTCCCCACCGCCTCCGGGACCCGCTCCGTACCCATCCAGGACGCCTTCCTCGACACCGCGCAGAAGACGATGGCCCATCTCGCCGCGAAACTCACCCCCGCCGAGTTCGCCGGGGTCGTCGGCTTCGACCCGTACAACGAGCCGTACGCGGGTGAGTACGCCTCCGGGCAGACCAGCCGTATGTGGGAACGGGACCGGCTCTGGCCGTTCTACGAGAAGTTCCGCGCCCGGATGGACGCGGCCGGCTGGCGCGACAAGCCCGTCTTCGTCGAACCCAACATGTTCTGGAACGCCAATCTGGACTTCGCCCGGCACGAGGGCGGGCTGCTCGACGCGGGGGCGATCGGCCGCCGCTACGTCTTCAACACGCACTTCTACGACCAGAAGGCCATCTCCGGCGTCTTCATGTGGGGCAAGGCCAACGACGGCCAGTACTCCACCGACTTCGGGACGGTCCGCGACCGCTCCACGGCGCTCAACACGGCCGCGATCGTCAGTGAGTTCGGCCATCCGCTGACCGGCTACACCTCGGACAAGGCCCCGACCGTCAACAAGGCGATGTACCAGGCGCTCGACTCCCGTGTCCCGGGCGCGCGCTGGTGGAGCGCGCCCACCGGGTCCGGGCCCGTGCTCTCGTCCACCCAGTGGCAGTGGGACATCTACAGCGGCCGCCACCGCGAGGCGATGAACGGCAATCCCAACAAGATCCTGACCGAGGGCGACGCCTGGAACGACGAGGACCTGTCCGCCGTCGCCCTCGACTCCTCGGGCCGCGCCGTGCTGCGCCAGGACGCCCGGCTGCTCGACCGGCTCTACCCGGGCGCGGTGGCCGGCCGTACCCTCGCGTTCAGCTACGAGGACCGCTCCCGCGACGGGAACACCATCCTCACCTGGAACAAGATCCCCGACTCGATGCCCAACACGGCCCGGCTGGTGGGCAGCGGCCGGTACGGCATGCTGGTCTGGCGCTCGGAGGGCGCCACCCGGGCCCCGACACAGCTGCATCTGCCGGCGGGCTTCACGGCCGCCGCGACCACGGTCGTCTCCGACCTCGGTACGGTCACCGGTCCGCCCGAGTACACCGCCCGGGACCGGATCGCCGACCACCCCATCGCCTCGGCCGCCGAGACCGGCACCAGCGACGCGCGGCGGCTCCTGCTCTCGGCCCCGGCGGCGGCCGACACCGCCGGCACGCTCCACTACGCCCTGGTGGCCGACGGGACCGCCGCCCCGAGCGCGGAACTCCGGGCGGCGGCGCAGCGCGAACTGACCGCGTGGGCGGCGGGCGCGGGCTTCGGCCCGGCATCGTAATCCTCCCCGTCACCTGTCGCCACGCTCCCCGGCGCCCTGTCACCCGTCACCGGGTGCCGGGGCGCCGGACCTGTCCGAGCCGGCGCAGCAGGGTCGGAAGGTGGCTGTGCTCCACGTCCTTCACCGCCGTGACCAGGGTGACCGGCCGCTCACCGGCGGCGGCGAGGGAGAGCAGGGCCTCCACCACGGGCCGGTGCCCCGGGTCGTCGAGTTCCTTCCGGTAGCGGGCCGCGAACTCCTCGTACCGCGAGGTGTCCCGGTGGTACCAGGAGCGCAGCTCCGCCGACGGCGCGACATCCTTGAACCAGTCGTCGACAGCGGCGCGTTCCCTGGAGATACCCCGGGGCCAGAGCCGGTCCACCAGGACCCGAGGGCCGTCCCGGTCCGCCGGATCCGCGTCGTCGTACACCCGCCGTACCCGGAATACGTCCTCCACGGCAGCCGCTCCTTCCCTTCGCGCGCCCCCTTGTCCGTTCAGCCTCGGCCGGACATCCCCGTGGCGCAAGGCGGCCGGGTTTCCGGGGTGTTTTCGCGCCGAGGTCTTGACGCGGGGGAAAAGTCCCGCCTAGTTTCACCTCCGAGACATCAGACGTCTGATGTCTCGGACTACGCAAGGAGGCCGACAGCAATGCCGCTGTCCGACGAGATCGCCGAACGTCTGCTGTCCTCGATCATCGACGGCCAGTACCCGCCCGGCACCGCGCTTCCCGCCGAAGGCGTGCTGGCCGACGAGCACGCGGTCAGCCGGCTCACGGTCCGCGAGGCGGTCAAGGTGCTGCGGTCCCAGAACGTGGTCCGGATCCAGCGGGGACGCGGTACGTACGTCAACGCCCCCGACCAGTGGACCGCGCTCGAACCGATGATCCGCGCCGCCGCCGGGGCGCCCGCGGCCGGGGCGGTCGCCGAGAAGCTGATCGAGGCACGCCAGCTGATCGAGGTCGGCGCCGCCCGGCTCGCCGCGACCCGGCGGACCGACGGCGATCTCGCCGAACTGGCCGAAACGCTCGACGAGATGAGGGCGGCGGCCGAGGCCGGGGACACCGAGCAGTTCGTCCAGGCCGACATCGCGTTCCACGAGGTGGTGATGCGGTCCTCCGGCAACGCCTTCGTCCCGCTGCTCTTCGAGCCCTTCGGGCGGCTGCTGGTCGAGG
Source organism: Streptomyces paludis (assembly GCF_003344965.1). NCBI lineage: Bacteria > Bacillati > Actinomycetota > Actinomycetes > Kitasatosporales > Streptomycetaceae > Streptomyces > Streptomyces paludis. The sequence continues at coordinate 7,205,908 of NZ_CP031194.1, forward strand.
GGCGCCGGCAGACCTCGGCCGTACCCCAGATCCGCACGAACGCGATCGGGCACCACGAGGCCGTGCTGGAGGCCCTGCGCTCCGGCGATCCGGAGCGGGCCAGGATCGCCATGGACGACCACATGACACAGACCGCGGACGATCTGCGGACCCACGTCATCGACAAGCCCGCCTGACCGACCGACCGCACCCGCACACCCGCCCCCCCACCCGCACACACCGGGACCCGGCCCCGGGCCACCGGCACGCGCCGCCCCGCCCCGCGACGCCCCGTGCCGGTCCGGCGCGCGCTCCCGCGCCCCCGAGCCGGAGCCCGCCCGGCCGACGCACATCCGGCCGACGCCTGCCCCACGCCACACGAAAGCAGAGCCGCACATGCTCCACACCCCTGTCTTCCCCGACGAGGCCGCGCTGCCCCCGGTCCGCGAGGTCGCCCCCGCCGAGGTGGCCGCCGCCCTCGCCGGAGGGCGCCGGCTGGTCGTCCTCGACGACGATCCGACCGGCACCCAGACCGTCGCCGACATCCCGGTCCTCACCACCTGGACGGTCGACGATCTGCGATGGGCCCTGCGCCAGGACAGCAGCGCGTTCTTCGTCCTCACCAACACCCGCAGCCTCGCCCCCGACGACGCCGCCGCCCGCAACCGCGAGATCGTCCGGGCGCTGACCGAGGCGTCGGCCGCCGAGCACACCGGATTCGTGCTCGCCAGCCGCGGTGACTCCACCCTGCGCGGCCACTACCCGCTGGAGACGGACGTCCTCGCCGAGGAGACACCGGTGGACGGCGTCGTCGTCGTACCGGCGTACATCGAGGCCGGGCGGCTCACGGCCGGATCGGTGCACTGGATGCGCACGGACACGGGCATGCTGCCCGTCGCCGAGAGCGAGTTCGCGAAGGACGCCACCTTCGGCTACTCCCACTCCGGCCTCCCCGAGTGGATCGAGGAGAAGACCGGCGGCCGGATCCCCGCCGGGGACGTGCTCCGCGTCACGCTGGACGACCTCCGGCTGCGCGGCCCCGAGCATGTCGCCACCCTGCTGGCCTCGCTGCGCGCCGGCCGGCCCGCCGTGGTCGACGCGCTGTGCGACGACGACCTGCGCGTCCTGGCCCTCGCCTGCGCCACCGCCGAGAAGTCCGGCACCCGGCTGCTGTACCGGGTCGGCCCCTCCTTCGTACGGGCCAGGGCCGGCCAGGGCGCCCGGGCACCGCTGACCCCGGAGCGGATCCGCGCCGTCCGGCGCGAGCCGGCGGCACCGGCCGCCCCCGCGGCGCACGGACTGATCGTCGTGGGCTCCCATGTCGGCCTGACCACGCGGCAGCTGGACCGGCTGCGGCTGCGCGGCGGACTCGCCGAGTTCGAACTCGACGTACCGGCGCTGCTGGACGGCGAGCGGCGCGCCGCCCACATCGCCGAGGTGGTACGCGCCTGCGCCGGGGCGCTCGGCTCCGCCGAGGTGGTCCTGCGGACCACCCGCGCGGTGGTCACCGGCGCGAGCGCGGACGACTCCCTCGCCCTCGCGCGCTCCGTGTCCGCCGCCGTGGTGGAGACCGTCCGCGCGCTCGTCGCCGAGCGGCGTCCCGCCTTCGTCCTCGCCAAGGGCGGTATCACCTCCAGCGATGTGGCGACCGAAGGGCTGGAGATCCGCCGCGCCGTGGCACGCGGCACCCTGCTGCCCGGCATCGTCTCACTGTGGGAGCCGGTGTCGGGCCCCGCCGAGGGCATCCCGTACATCGTGTTCGCCGGGAACGTCGGCGGCGAGGAAGCCCTCGCCGACGCCGTCGACCTGCTCAGGAGCCGATGATGCTGCTCCACGGAACCGACGCCCTGACCGCCGCCGCCCGCGAGTCCACCGCGATACCCGGCTTCGTCGCCTACAACCTCGAAACCGTCCAGGCCGTCGTGGCGGCGGCCGAGACCTCCGGCCGGCCCGTGCTGCTCCAGGCGGGGTCGAGCGCCTTCAAGCACGCGGGCCGCGAGGCCCTGATGGCCCTCGCGCTGGACACCGCGCGCCGCTCCACCGCCCGGATCGGTGTCCATCTGGACCACAGCCGGGACCTGGCGGAGATCGCCGCCTGTATCGACGCGGGCTACACCTCGGTCATGATCGACGGCTCGCATCTGCCGTTCGCCCAGAACGTGGCGCTCACCCGCACGGCGGTGGCGATGGCCCATGAGGCGGGCGTCTGGGCCGAGGCCGAACTCGGCGCCCTCGCGGGCGACGAGGACGTGTCCACCGGTGCGACGGCGGCCGGCGGTTCGATGACCGACCCGGACCAGGCCGCCGAGTTCACCGCCGCGACCGGGATCGACGCCCTCGCCGTCGCGGTCGGCAATGTGCACGGCTTCACCGCCGAACCCGTCCGTCTCGACCTCGACCGCCTCGCCGCCATCCGCGACGCGGTCCCCGTCCCCCTCGTCCTGCACGGCGCGAGCGGCCTCCCCGAGGAACAGCTCCTGGGCGCGCTGCGGCGCGGCGTCGCGAAGGTCAACGTCAACGCCGAACTGCGGCGCGCCTATCTGACGGCCGTCGAATCCGCCCTGCCGTCGGCGCTGCCCGGCTCCGACACCGTCGCCACCTGGGCCGCCGCCCGCGACGCGGTCACGGCGGCGGCACTGCGCATCACCGAGCGGCTCGCCACCGCGGCCCGTCCCGTCTGAGCCGGCCGACGCCCCGCGCGTACACCGCCCGCGCCCACCACACCTCCCGCATCTCCCACACCGCCAAGGATCCCGCATGTCCTCGACCACCCCCGGCTCCACCACCACCGCCACAGAGACGGCCTCCGCTGCGGCCGCCGTACCGCCGCGCACCGCCGTGATCGGCCTCGGCGCGATGGGCCTCCCGATGGCCCGCCATCTCGCGGGCGCACTGCCCGTGACCGTCTTCGACATCTCCGCCGAGCGACGCGCGCTCGCCGTGGCCGACGGCGCCGCGGAGGTCACCACCCCCGCCGACGCGGCGCGCGACGCCGATGTCGTGCTGCTCGCCGTACGGGACCAGGCCCAGGTCGACAGCGCGCTGTTCGGCCCGGACGGCGTCGCGCCCGCCCTGCGCGCCGGCGCCGTCGTTCTGCTCACCAGCACGGTCGGACCCGACGCGGCCCGCGCCACGGCCACCGCGCTCGCCGAGTACGGCGCCCTGCTGGTGGACGCCCCCATCAGCGGCGGCCCGACCCGCGCCGGCAACGGCGATCTGCTGATCGTCGTCGGCGCGGAACCGGCCGCCCTCGACCGGGCCCGGCCCGTGCTGGACCGGCTCGCGTCCACCCTCACCGTCATCGGCGGCAACCCCGGCGACGGACAGGCGCTCAAGGCCATCAACCAGCTGCTCGCCGGAGTCCACATCGCCGCCGCCGCCGAGGCCGTCGCCCTCGCGCGCGGCGTCGGACTGGACCCCCGGACGGTGATCGACAGCCTCAGCCAGGGGGCCGCCGGGTCGTTCATGTTCGCCGACCGGGGCCCGCGCATGGCGCAGGCGTACGGGGACGACGCCGACGCCGTCGAGGTCCGCTCCCGGCTCGACATCTTCGTCAAGGACATGGGCATCGTCACCGGCATCGCGAAGAACGCGCACGTGCCCGTGCCGCTGGCCTCCGCCGCCGAGCAGCTGTATCTGCTGGGTGAGCGCGCCGGACTGGCCGGCCGTGACGACTCGTCCATCGTCACCGTGCTCTCACCGGTGAGCGAGGGCGACCGATGAGCCACAACTCCCTGCTGCTGATAGCGGCCGCGGGCGTCGCGCTGCTGCTCCTGCTCATCATCAAGGTGAAGGTCCAGCCCTTCGTCGCGCTCATGGTCGTGAGCATCGGGGTCGCCCTCGCGGCCGGGGTGCCCGCCGCGGACCTCGTGGCGACGATCGAGGAGGGAATGGGCTCGACCCTCGGCCATATCGCCACCATCATCGCGCTCGGCGCGATGATCGGCCGGATCGTCGAACTCTCCGGCGGCGCCGCCTCGCTGGCGCACTCGCTCATCGCGCGCTTCGGCGAGAAACGCACCCCGCTCGCCCTCACCGTCGCCGGATTCCTGCTCGGTATCCCGGTCTTCTTCGAGGTCGGGCTGATCATCCTGATGCCGATCGCGTACGGAGTGGCCCGCGCCGCCCGTAAACCGCTGCTCGTCTACGCGCTGCCGATGAGCGCGGCCATGCTCACCGTGCACGCCTTCCTGCCGCCGCACCCCGGCGCGGTCGCCGCCGCCTCCACCATCGGGGCCGACCAGGGCTGGGTGCTGCTGTTCGGCATCCCGCTGACGGCGGTCGTGATCCTTCTCGGCTACCTGCTCGCCCGGCGCATGACGCGCCGTGAGTACAGCCTGGCGGCCGATGTGTACGAGAAGGTCTACGGCGGCCCGGACAGCGGCCCGGGCTCTGCCGAGGCAGGCGCGGAGCACGCCGCGGAGGGGCCGGACGGGCTGCCCGCGGCCACCACCGCGAACCCGCCGTCCTTCGCCATGGTGGTGAGCCTGATCGTCACCCCGATCGCGCTCATCCTGCTGGGCACCATCGGGACGAACACCCTCGCCGAGGGCTCCGTACTCCGCGCCGTGCTGACCGTGCTGGGCGCCCCCATGGTCGCCCTGCTCATCGCGGCGGGGCTCGCCGCCTACTTCCTCGGCGTCCGGCGCGGCTGGACACGCGGTCAGATCTCCACCGTGATGGGCTCGGCGCTGCCGGGCGTGGCCATGGTGATCCTGGTGGCGGGCGCGGGCGGAGTCTTCGGCAAGGTGCTGGTCAAGACCGGCATCGGCGACGCGGTGGCGGACATCCTCGACCGCACCGGACTCCCGCTGCTGGCCCTGGCGTTCGTGATGACCCTGCTGCTGCGCGCCGTACAGGGCTCGGCCACCGTCGCCCTGGTGGCGACGGCCGGACTGATCACCCCGCTGCTGCACCGCACCGATCTGTCGGCGCAGCAACTGGCCCTGGTCTGCCTGGCGATGGGCGCCGGCGCGCTGGCCGTGTCGCACATCAACGACGCCGGGTACTGGATGTTCACCAAGCTGGCCGGGCTCGACGTCAAGGACGGCCTGCGCACCTGGACCGTACTGACCACGGCGATGGGCGTGAGCGGATTCGCCCTGACCACCCTGCTCTGGCTGGTGGTCTGACCGGACCCCGCCCGCCCGCACATCCCTCGGGCGCGGGCGGCGCGGGGCTCCGAACCCGGCCACGCGGTCCATGACCGCGCGGCCGGGTTCGGCATGAAAGGTTTCAACATCCCCTACGGTCAGGGACGTTAAGCCCCCGCCGAATGCCGCGTCAATGGTCCGTACCTGGAAATCTCGCGGCCCCGCTACAACCGTCCCACACCCTTGACACACCTCACATGCCTCCCTACTTTCACCGCTGTGAAACGATTCATCGTCGAGTCGTATCGGAGCCGCATTGTGATCAGCAGAAGACGACTGCTCGGCACCACCGCCACCGCCATGGGATCGGCCATGGTCGCCGGATCCGCCGTCCCGGCACTCGCCGGGACCCCCGACGCGGGAACGGCCCACTCGTCCCCGGTGGCCGCCCCGGCCTCCGCCGTCCATGTCACCGCGCCGACCGTCGAGTACGTACGGCACCCGCTCGGCCTCGACACACCGCGCCCCAGACTGAGCTGGCCCGTCGTGTCCGCCCGACCCGGCCAGACCCAGCGGGCCTACCACGTACGGGTCGCCACCTCCGCGGCCCGGCTCACCCGCCCCGACGTCTGGGACAGCGGGAAGGTCGAGTCGCCGGACTCCGTCCTCGTCCCGTACGGCGGCCCCGCGCTCGCCTCCCGGACCCGCTACTACTGGTCCGTACGCGTCTGGGGTACCGACGGCGCGGTCTCCGCGTGGAGCGCGCCGTCCTGGTGGGAGACCGCCCTCACCGACGCCTCGGACTGGTCCGCGCGCTGGATCGCCGCCCCCGCCGCGCTCGCCGGGGCCCCCGCGCTGGACGGCGCGTCGTGGATCTGGTTCCCCGAGGGCGACCCGGCGAGCAGCGCCCCGGCCGAGACCCGCTGGTTCCGCGGTCGCGCCGATGTCCCGGCGGGCGTCACCCGCGCCCGGCTGGTCATCACGGCGGACGACGGCTGCACCGTGTACGTGAACGGCGCCCAGGTCGCGCACACCGAGGCCGACAGCTCCGCCGACAACTGGCGCCGCCCCGTACTCCTCGACGTCACCGCCCATCTCCGCCCCGGCGCCAATGTGATCGCCGTCTCCGCCACCAACGCCTCCGTCGGACCGGCCGGACTGCTCGGCCTGCTGGAACTGACCACGGCCGACGGCATCCGGACCTTCACCACGGGCGACACCTGGCGGACGGTCCAGCGGGAACCCGCCGACGACTGGCGCTCCGTCGCCTACGACGACACCTCGTGGTCCACCGCCAAGGTCCTCGCCCGCTGGGGCGGTGGCCCCTGGGGCAGGGTGACGGTTCCGTACACGCCCGCCGCCCAGCTGCGCCAGGAGTTCCGGCTCCCGCGCAAGACCGTCGCGCGCGCCCGGCTCTACACCACGGCCCTCGGCCTGTACGAGGCGTACCTCAACGGACAGCGCGTCAGCGAGGACCGGTTCGCCCCCGGCTGGACCGACTACCACAAGCGGGTCCAGTACCAGACCTACGATGTCACCGGCCTGCTCGGCACCGGCGCCAACGCCCTCGGCATCACCCTCGCCGCCGGCTGGTACGCCGGCAGCATCGGCATGTTCGGTCCCCACCAGTACGGCGAACGCCCCGCACTCCTCGCCCAGCTGGAGATCACCTACACCGACGGCAGCACCGAACGCGTCGTCTCCGACGCCGGCTGGCGCAGCACCATCGGCCCCGTCACCAGCGCCGATCTGCTGATGGGCGAGGACTACGACGCCCGGCGGGAGACCCCGGGCTGGACCCGCGCCGGCTTCGACGCCACCGGCTGGGCCGCCGCCGAACCGGTCCCCGCCACAACCGCCGCCCTCGTCGCGGCCGTTGACGGCCCCTCGCGGGTCGAGAGCGAACTCCCGGCCCGTACCGTCACCGAACCGAAGCCCGGCGTCTTCGTCTTCGACCTCGGCCAGAACATGGTCGGCACGGTCCGGCTCACGGTCACCGGCGCCGCCGGCACCACCGTACGGCTGCGCCACGCCGAAGTACTCAACCCCGACGGCACGCTCTACACCACCAACCTCCGCACCGCCCGCGCCACCGACACCTACACCCTCAAGGGCGGGAAGAAGGAGACCTACGAGCCGCGCTTCACCTTCCACGGCTTCCGCTACGTCGAGGTGACCGGCTACCCGGGCCGTCCGCCGCGCGACGCGGTCGTGGGCCGTGTCATCCACACCTCGGCGCCCCTCACCATGGACTTCAGGACGGACAGCCCCCTCCTCAACCAGTTGCACAGCAACATCACCTGGGGCCAGCGGGGCAACTTCCTCTCCGTGCCCACCGACACCCCCGCCCGCGACGAACGCCTCGGCTGGACCGGGGACATCAACGTCTTCGCCCCCACCGCCGCCTACACCATGGAGTCGGCCCGCTTCCTCACCAAATGGCTCTGGGACCTGCGCGACGACCAGGCGTCCGACGGCGGCTTCACCGATGTGGCGCCGTTCGTCGGCACGGTCGGCCGCGGCGTCGCGGGCTGGGGCGACGCCGGAGTCACCGTCCCCTGGGCGCTGTACCAGGCGTACGGAGACCTCCGGGTACTGGAGCAGTCCTGGACCTCGATGCTCAAGTGGCTCGACTACCTGGAGCGGCACAGCAGCGACCGGCTGCGCCCGGACGCGGGCTACGGCGACTGGCTCAACATCCGCGACGAGACCCCCAAGGACGTCATCGGCACCGCCTACTACGCCCACAGCGCCGACCTCGTCGCCCGCACCGCCGAGGCGCTCGGCAAGGACCCCGCGCCCTACCGGGCCCTGTTCGACGAGGTACGGACCGCCTTCCGCACCGCCTACGTCACCGGGGGCGGCCGGGTGAAGGGCGACACCCAGACCGCGTACGTACTGGCCCTCTCCATGGACCTGCTGGCACCCGCCGACCGGGCACCCGCCGCGGACCGGCTCGTCCAGCTCATCGAGGCGAAGGACTGGCATCTCTCGACGGGCTTCCTCGGCACCCCGCGCCTGCTGCCTGTCCTCACCGCCACCGGCCACCAGGACGTCGCGTACCGGCTGCTGCTCCAACGCACCTTCCCCAGCTGGGGCTACCAGATCGACCGGGGCGCCACCACGATGTGGGAGCGCTGGGACTCCATCACCCCCGACGGCGGCTTCCAGGACGCCGGCATGAACTCCTTCAACCACTACGCGTACGGCTCGGTCGGTGAGTGGATGTACGCGAACATCGCGGGCATCGCACCGCGCGCCCCCGGCTTCCGCGAGATCACCGTCCGCCCCCGGCCCGGCGGCGGACTGACCCGGGCGGAGGGCCGTTTCGAGTCGGTCTACGGCCCCATCACCACCAAATGGCGGACAGGCCCCGGCGGTTTCGAACTCACGGTCTCCCTCCCGGCCAACACCACCGCCGAGGTGTGGATACCGGCCACCGGGAGCGGAAAGCCCGGCCCCGCCGGTGCGACGTTCCTGCGGACGGAGGACGGCTGCGCCGTCTTCGCCGTGGGCGCGGGCAGACACCGCTTCACGGCCTGACCGAGGACGGAGCGCCCCACGGCACGGGGTCAGCGGGGCAGGCGCAGCCGTCTGCCCCGCGCCGCGTGCGCGCCCCGGCCGCGCCGCCGGGTGGAGGGAGTGACCAGCAGGAGGATGGTGGCCAGAACGGCGATCGCCTGCGCCACGGCGGCCAGCCGCTTCTCCGTGGACCAGACGGGCTCGTACATGTTCGGGACCGGACCCAGGGTGCCCACGTCGACATACCGGTAGACCAGCAGCAGCGCGAGGCCCCCCGCGGCGACCAGCCAGGCGAAGAGATCTCCCGGCACCCTGCGCCAGGCCAGCACCAGCAGCGCGGCGAGCGAGGCGAGGCCCGCCTCGATACGGAACAGATCCCCCTGGCTGATGGTCCCCGAGACCGTGTCGTACTGATCCGCGAGACGCGCGTGCAGATACGCGTTCCAGGCGAGTGCGGCGGCGGCCACCAGGCGCGCCACCGCCCGCAGAACGCGACGGGTCCCGCCCGTACGGGCGGACACATCGGGGATGAGTGAGGACATCGCTGCTCCCGAGGGGTGCTCTTCCGGCCGGCCGTGTCACGTACGCCCCACTAGACGGCACACGCGGGACCGGGGCCACCGGACGGGCCCGTCCGGCGGAGCCCGCCGGGCCCGTGACCTGTCGGCCGCGCCCGCTGTTCACCGGGTGGAAGTCCGAGGCAAGGAGTCCCACCCCGTGAGAGCAGTGCATCCGCTCCGCCGGATCGGCCGTTGTATCGCCCTGGCCGCCGCCCTCCTGGTGCTGGGCACGGCCACCACGGGCGGCTGGCTCTACACCCGGCTCAGCGGCAACATCCACGGCGCGGCCGTGGACGGCGCGCTCGGCGACAACCGGCCCGGATCCACCCGGGGCGGCCGGAACATCCTGATCATCGGGTCGGACAGCCGCGCGGGACTGGGCGACGACTACGGCGCGGAGCTGACCTCCATGCAGTCCGACACGCTGATGCTGCTCCATGTCGGCGGCAGCGGGAAGTGGGCCACGGTCGTCTCGCTCCCGCGCGACTCCTGGGTGCGCATCCCCGCGTGCCGCCAGGGCGACGGCACCCTCTCCGTCCCGCACAGCTTCAAGATCAATGAGGCGTTCGCCATCGGCGGTTCGGGCGGCGACTCCGCCAGGGCCGCCGCCTGCGCGATCAAGACCGTCGAACAGAACACCCGGGTCCGGGTCGACCACTTCATGATCGCGGACTTCCGGGGCTTCACCGGCATGGTCAACGCCCTGGGCGGGGTGGAGATCTGCCCCGAGCGTCCGATCCACGACCCGAAGGCCCGGCTGGATCTCGCGGCGGGCTGCCAGACCGTGCGCGACGCGCAGGCCCTCGGCTACGTACGGGCCCGCTACAGTCTCGGAGACGGCACGGACCTCGGCCGGATCGGCCGCCAGCAGGAGTTCCTGCGGGCACTGGCGGCCAAGGCCAGGTCCCAGCTCCACCACCCCCGCGCCCTGTACGGCTTCCTCGACTCGGCCACCACCTCGCTGACCACCGATCCCGCCCTGGCCGACCTGCGCCGCCTCTACGACCTCGCCTCCGACATCCGGGGCATGGCCGCCGACCGCATCACCTTCCTCACCGTGCCCAACTACCCCCGGCGGCGCGATGTCCCCGGCGATACGGCGAACGTCGTCTGGAACCCGCCCGGCGCCGAGCGGCTGTTCACCGCGCTGACCCACGACCGTGAGATCACCGCCGACCTGCTGCGCGAGGCGTCCGAACGGCTCCCCCCGACGCCGGACACCGTCCGGGTCGCCGTCCTCAACGGCACCGGTGTGGCCGGCCGGGCGCGCGAGACCGCCGACCGGCTGCGCGCGCTGGGCTTCACCGTCACCACCGTCGCCAACGCCCCCGCCCCGGTCGCGGCGACCACCCTCACCCACCCCGAGGGCCTCGCCGCCCAGGCACTCGCCCTGGCCGCGAGACTGCCGGGGCTCACCGGGCTCACCCCCGAACTCTCCGCCGCCGCGGCCCCGGACACCCTCACGCTCACCATCGGCCCCGATCTGCCCACTCCCGGGTAACAGCCCCGGTGGCCGGTCCCGTGGCGGCCGGATCGTCGCCGCCGACAGCCTCTGGAAGAGAAGCAGCAGCATGACGACAAGCAGAGAGATGACGGTGAAAGCGTGTTGTTTCATGACATCAACGATGCCTGGAGCGCCCGCCCCTGACTATCCGGAAGATCCCTGATCAAGAGGAGAGGGAAAACCCTCAGTTCCGTCAGGGGCGGGAGAGCGCGAGCAGAGCCGAGTACGCGCTCTGGATAAAGGCCCCGTCGACGGCCGGCCCCGTGTTCGCCAGCGCCACCACGGCCGTACGGCGCGCCGGGCCGAAGCCGGCGAACGAGGTGAAGCCGCGCGTACCGCCGGAGTGGTGGTAGATATCGCCGTCCGGCCGGACGCGGATGTTCCAGACGAGCGCCAGCCGCTTCGCTCCGCCGCGCAGGACGAGCCGGGGGCGCACGACATCGGCCAGCGCCGCCCGCAGCTCATCGGACCCCGGCGCGGCGGCGGGGTCCAGCAGGGCATCGAGCAGCGCCAGCAGGTCGCGCGCCGTGGACCGTACGGCACCCGCCCCGGCCAGCCCGGGAATCCGCCAGGACGGCCGCGGCCGCCCGTGCCAGTGGCCGGTGGCCTGCGGACCGTTCGGCGCGCAGCCCGTGTGGCGCAGCCCGAGCGGCTCCAGCACCCGGGCCGCGAGGAGTTCCCCGTACCGCCGGCCCCCGCACTCCAGCTCGCCCCGCGCTCCCGGATCTTCCCGCGATGCCCGCGCGCCCCGCCGCTCTCCCCCCTGCCCCGGCCGGTCGTGGGCGGCCACGGTCAGCAGATGGCCGAGGAGCCCGACCCCGAAGTTGGAGTACCGAACCCGGTCACCGGGCCGGGTGCGGGTACGCGTTCCGGCGAGGGAACTCAGCACATCGGCGGTGGTGAACGCGGCATAGGGGTTGCTGAACCACTGAGGCGCCGCGGCGGCCAGCAGACCTCGGGGCAGCCGAGGCAGCCCCGAGGTGTGGGTGGCCAGATGGAGCGGGGTGATGGCACCGCCCGGCGTCCGGGGGAGCAGGCCGTACGGCAGGAACCGGGAGAGCGGGTCGCCGTACGCCATCTCCCCCCGGGCCACCTGTTCGGCGAGCAGCAGCGCGGTGAGGCACTTGGTGACCGAGCCGACCTCGAACCGGGTATCGGCCGTGACCGGTCCGCTGCCCCCGCCGTATGCCGAGCCGTCGTATGCCGGGCCGCCAAATGCGGAACCGCCGTACTCCGAGCCGCCGTACTCCGAGAGGCCGTTCGCCGCGCCGTCGAATCCCGTACGGCCCTGCGTCACGATGGCCCAGCGGTCGCCCTGCCGCAGCGCGACCGCGACCCCCGAGGCGCCCCGCGCCGCCGCGGCGATCGCGGCGGCCGGGCCGCGCGCCCAGTCGGGCGGTGGCGGGTGGTCCGCGGACTTCATCTCGTACACCCCACCGGTCTCCGCGCCTGCGCCCACGTCCGTACCCGTACCCGTACCCGCACCTGTACCCGTGCCCGCCGTCACGCGCGTGCGCCGAGCGTGCGGGAGACGGCGAGCGTCCCGGCGACAGCGGCGACCACCGTGGTGTGGTGGTGGGTGACGAAGCGTTCGTGTGCGTCCCCGGTGACGGGCTTGCCGTCGCGGGGCATCAGCCCGTCCTCGTGCTGGATCGTGGCCAGCCGCTCCCAGTCCGCCGGAGCGCTGAGCGGTTCGGGCAGACAGTGATCGACGATCAACAGCTCCGCCACCAGGTCCCATTCACCGATCTCGGTCCAGATGTCGATCCAGACGGGCAGCCATCGGGTGAGGTAGCGGCAGATGTCGTCGGGCAGCGCGCCGGGCAGCCGCCCCCAGTCGGTGATGTGGAAGACGGTGTGGGTCATGCTGTACGCGGTCAGCCAGTCGATCAGCCACGGTTCGGGCAGCGCGCCCAGCCAGGTAGCCCCGGTCAGCCCGGCCCAGTCGGTGTCGCTGGACCGCTCACCGCGGTCGAAACCACTGATCCGGGTGGCGTTGGCGACCGCCAGCCGCCGGTTGGGCAGCACCTCGGCCGCGTACGTCGAGCGGAGCGAGGTCGTGTGCGCCAGCAGTGCGTCAAGCTCCTCGTTGCGGTAACCGCAGCGCGCGAAATGGGCGTATGTCTCCAGCGGGTCGCTCATCATCGGATAGCGCAGCAGCCGTTCGTGGAGCATGGAGCCCCCGCCGAGCTGCTTCCAGCTGAAGTCCAGCAGCTCGCGCGCCAGGCGCAGTTCCCCGGTGCCGGCCACCGCCTCGCGCATCACGAGCGAGGCGGCGAGGCCGGTCTCGCCGAGCGGCTTGTAGACGGTGTCGGGCTCGGCCAGCTCGGCCGTGGTGCCCGGTGGCAGCGCGCCGTGCTCCCGGTGGGCGTGGAGCCAGGCCAGCGCCCGGCTGCTGACGCGGTGGGCGTTCTGGGTGACGGACATGATGGCCATCGGGTCTCGGTCCGATCGGGTGGCGCGTACGGGAACGGGCCCGCACACGGGCGGCGGAGGCAGCGAGGACTACGGGGACGACGGGGCCAGCGGTGACAGCAGTGACAGCAGTGACAGTGGTGCCATCAGCGGAGTTGGCGCGACCACGGGAAACCTGGTTACGCGATGAGCAGACGCCTGGCGATCGCCGCGTCCAGCGCCGGCCGGTCGCCGCCCGCCATCAGAGCGATGTGCTCCACCATCGGCCCCGGATCGAGCGGCAGTTCCGCACCGTCCGCGCGCAGCCACGCCAGCCAGCGCGCGATGCGCGCGGCGGTGGCGTAGTCCCGGCGCAGTACGGCGCGGGCCGCTCCGCGGGCCAGCCCCAGCGGCGCGCCCCTGGCGGCGTCGTGCACGGGACCGTCCAGCCCCGGCAGGGCCAGGGTGCACAACTGCCCCATCCTGACCGACCACACGGCCCACTCAGCACCGCCCGCACCGCCCGCATCGCCCGCACCGCCCGCACCGTCCGTACGGACAGCACTGCCCGCACCGCCCGCACCACCCGTACGGTCCGCGCCGCGCGCGGCGTCCTCAGCCGCCCGCGCGGCCGGCGGCTCCGGCCGGGGCGCGTGCACTCCGTCGGTGTGGCGGCCGGTGAGTACGGCCAGGAGACTGACGGTGGCCCAGTCCCGCCAGGCCATCAGCCAGGCGGCCTCGGGCCCGCCGGGCGGTGCGGGCACCACCTCGGCCGGGGGCGGCAGCGCGCTGAAGGACAGGGCGATGGCCTCCGCGTCCCCGGTGTGCAGTACGGCCCCGGTCAGCAGCGCCGGGGCGAGGGCGTCGGCGCCCAGAATCCGGACGGCGGCCAGCGCGGCGCCGGGATCCGCGGCGCTCTCCACATGCTCGGCGACCATGGCGGTGCCCCCGGAGCCCGAAAGGGCTCCGAGAGCACGTCGTGCCAGGCCGGACGCCGACGCTTGGTACGCGGCGGTCCGCGACTGGTCTTCCGTCACCTGTCCTTGGGCTCCTTCGGCGAGAGAAGGGCCAGCAGAAGCAGAATGCCGGCCGCTTCCGGCGCGTAGACCGGGGCGTCGCTTACAGGGGCTTCGGGTTCGGTCATCGCCGTCCCCAATGCCGTTGTGTCCAGAGTGATTTCTCCCGGCCTGATGGTCTGAGAAAGCATCGGTGCGCTCTCCTCGTCGATAGATGCCATCGCCCCGACTGGGCGATACCAGAAGCGACTCTAGTCATTGTGTGACAAACCAGCCATTTGGGGCGGCCTTTCGGTCCTCAACGCGCCTTCCTGCACATGGAACGGAACGGTCGTCACCACGATCTTCGGCAGATGCCGCAGCGCCCGCCGCAGCCGTCCCGCCAGCGGGCTGTGCAGAACGCGATGCCACCAGTGACGTACGACGATCTCCGGAATGATGACGGTGATGGTCAGATCCGGACGCTGATGGTGCAGCGCCTCGATGTAACTGATCAGCGGTGCCACGATCGCGCGGTACGGAGAGACGACGATCCGCAGCGGCAGATGGTCCCCCCACAGCAACCACGCCTCGCGGAAGCGCTCCGCGTCCTCGTCGCTCGGGCTGACATGAAGGGCGAGTACGGGCTGCTGGAGCGAGGCCGCGTAGGCCAGCGCGCGGACGCTGGCCTGGTGGAGCGCGTCGATCGGCACGACGGAGAGATGGCGGATCTCCTCGGGCGTGTCCTCCTCCTCGGAGTCATCTGTGTTTTTTGCGTTCTCGGCATCCTTGAGGCCCGCCCGGCCGCCGTGCGCCGGTGAGCAGGGATCGGGTGGCGGGGGGAGCGTGCCGCCGGGGATCTCGATCATCTGCGGATGCAGCCGCAGCGCCGCGGTCACCCGGTCGTAGTGGCGCCGGATCCGCGTCGTCACCAGCAGGAATCCGGCGACGGCCAGAATCGCGACCCACGCGCCCTCGGTGAACTTCGTGATGCCGGCCGTCACGAAGACGAGCGCCGAGAGCACCGCGCCCGTGACGTTGAAACACAGACTCTTGCGCCAGTGCCGGTCGCGCCGCCGCCACCAGTGCACCACCATGCCGCTCTGGGAGAGGGTGAACGCCAGGAACACCCCGACGGCGTACAGCGGGATCAGCGACGCCGTCCTTCCCTCGAACGCGACATAGACGATCGCCGCCGCCACTGAGAGCACGATGATTCCGTTGCTGAATGCCAGCCGGTCACCCAGCCGGGTGAAGATCCGCGGCGCGTAGTTGTCACGCGCCAGCAGGAACAGCACCCGCGGGAAGTCGTTGTACGCGGTGTTCGCCGCGAGCAGGAGCACCAGGGCCGTCGCCGCCTGGGTGAAGACGTACATCCCGCCGGAACCGAAGCTCCGGTGGGCCAGTTGGGACAGTACGGTCTCCTGGGAGTTCGGAATCACCCCCTCCAGATGCACCATGGCGACCGTCCCCGCGAACAGGGCGACCAGCAGCCCGATCATCCAGGACAGCGTCGTCCGCGCGTTGCGCCACGGGACGGGTTTGAACGCGGGTACGGCGTTGGAGATCGCCTCGATCCCGGTCATCGCCGTCGAGCCGGACGCGAACGCCCGCATCACCAGGAGCAGACCGACCCCCTCCGCCGCGTGCAGCTGCGGCGTCGGTACGGGCTCGAAGCCGCGGCCCGCCGCGTGGTACAGCCCGAAGGCGACCAGCGCCGCGATGGCGACGACGAAGGCGTACGTCGGCGCGGCGAACACCGCGCCCGCCTGCCGGACCCCGCGCAGATTCCCCGCCAGCAGCAGCGCGATGACCAGCACCCCGATCAGTACGGCCTCGTCGTTCAGCCCGGGGAGCGCCGAGGTCACGGCCGCCACCCCCGAGGAGACCGAGACCGCGACGGTCAGCACGTAGTCCGTCATCAGCCCGGCGGCGGCCACCAGCCCCGGCATCCGCCCCAGATTGTCGGTGGCGACGATGTACGAACCACCCCCGTGCGGATACGCACGGATCGTCTGACGGTACGACAACCCCACGGCCAGCATCAGGAAGGCGATCGCCAGCGCCACCGGCACCGCGTAGGCGAGCCCCGCCGTACCGGCGAGGACCAGGACCACGAGCATGGCCTCGGGACCGTACGCCACCGACGACAGCGCGTCCGCCGAGAGCACCGGCAGCGCCACCAGCTTGCGCATCCGCTCGCGCGCGATCGCCGTGCTCCGCAGTGGCGCGCCCAGCACCGCCCGCCGTAGGCGCGCCCCGAACCCGGTGGGCGCCGCCGCGCCGCCCGCGAACGCCGCCGGCCCGCCCGCCCCCGTACCGGACGGCTGCTCACTGAGCGGAAGGACCCGGACGAACCGGCCGAAGCGGGCCGGTACGATCTGCGCCGGCTCGGGGTAGCTGCCGATGTCCGGATCGACCGGCAGTGCCTCGCGCCACGCCTCGGGGCCGACGGACACCCGGCCCCACTCCCGCCCCACCATCCTCAGCAGCATCGACTGCTCGGCGTCGAGCTTCGGTACCGAGACGGGCTGAGCAGCCGAGTCGGCGGAATCCTGGCTGCCCTGACCGACCTGCCTGCCCTGACCGACCTGGCCGCTTTGGCCGTCCGGGACTTCCGGGGCTCCTCGGGTATGCGTCACGTCCGTGAGTCTCTTCGGCGGACCGGCCCAGGGGCCCCACCCGCGCCCGGCGACACACGGGCGCGGGCGTCGACCACCCGTTCGGCGGCACCCCTCAGACGGGCGCGAGGGGAGGCGGACGTACAGCTACTGGTTCGTCTTCGGCAGCCCCTTCGGGTTCAGCTCGGAGGAGGACACGGCCTCGTTCGCCAGCCCCCAGCGGTCCAGGACCTTCTGGTACGTGCCGTTTTTGATCACGGTGTTGAGCGCTTCCTGAACGGCCTTGATCAGCCCGTTTTCCTTTTTCGTCGTGGCCGCGATCTCGCCCTGGACATCGGCGCCGCCGCCCGAGTACGTACCGATGATCTCGGTCTGTCCCACGGACGCCACGTGGTAAGCGGCCGTCGGGTTGGGGCCGAGATAGGCGTCGAGGCGGCCGGAGCCGAGGGCGAGGTAGTAGTCGGTCGCGTTCTGGTAGTACTTGATGTCGGTGGGCTTGAGCCCCTTCTTCACATTCTCCTCGCTCCAGGTGACCAGCAGCTTCTCCTGGTTGGTGCCGGAGCCGACCCCGATGGTCCGGCCCGCCACGTCCGCCGGCTTGCTCACCTTCCAGTCGGCGCCCTTCTTGGCCTCGAAGGCGAGGTTGTCCAGCCGGTACGTGGCGAAGTCGTACTTCTCCTTGCGCTCCTCGGTGACCGTGATGTTGCTGAGCCCGGCGTCGTACTTGCCGCTGTCGAGCCCGACGAAGATGTTCGCCCAGTCGACCGTGTTGTAGTGCGGCTTGAGCCCGAGCACATTCGCGATGAGCGAGGCGATGTCCGGCTCCACCCCGATCACGGTCTTGTCGTCGGTGGCGTAGAAACCCAGCGGAGGCGCGGTACCGGTCGTACCGACGATCTCCAGAGTGCCCCGCTTACGGATCGCCTCCGGTACGAGGGCGGCGATGGAATCCACCTTGGGTGTGGTGACCCGGTTCTGGTCCGGGCCCAGATTGATCTTCGAACCGCTGCCGCCCTTGGCGGAGCCCGTGGCCGCGACCGTGTCGGTGGTGTCGTCGGCGGAAGTGCCGCAGGCGGTGAGCGAGAACGCGGCGGCGAGGCCCAGCAGGGCGGCGGTGGTACGGACGAGGGAACGGCGCGGCGGCACGGTGACTCCTTGGCGGAATGTCGGCTGAGGGAAAGGAACGGCTGAGAGAGGAGAGGCAGAGAGAAAAGAGGAAGAGGCTGGGCGGGAGTCAGAGCACCTTCGAGAGGAACGCCTTCGTCCGCTCGTGACGCGGCCGGTCGAGTACCTCCGCCGGCGGTCCCTGCTCGACGATCACGCCCTCGTCCATGAACACGACGGTGTCGGCGACCTCACGGGCGAAGCCGATCTCATGAGTGACGACGATCATGGTGGTCCCGCTGACGGCCAGATCCTTGATGACGTCGAGGACCTCACCGACCAGCTCCGGGTCGAGCGCCGAGGTCGGCTCGTCGAAGAGCAGCACCTTCGGTTCCAGCGCGAGCGCGCGGGCGATGGCCACACGCTGCTGCTGGCCGCCGGAGAGCTGACGCGGATAGGCGTCCGCCTTGTCCGCGAGCCCCACCCGCTCCAGCAGCGCCCCGGCCTGTTCGACCGCCTCCTTACGGGGGCGGCGCAGTGCCGAGACCGGGGCCTCGATGATGTTCTCGACGACGGTCAGATGCGGGAAGAGATTGAAGTTCTGGAAGACGAATCCGATGTGGAGCCGCTGCTTGAGCACCTCCCGCTCCTTCAGCTCGTGGAGCGCGGAGCCGACGCGGCGGTAGCCGATCAGCTCGCCGTCGATGCTCACGTAACCGCGGTTGAGCTTTTCGAGATGGTTGATGCTGCGCAGCAGTGTCGACTTGCCCGAACCGGACGGGCCGAGCACGACCGTCACCTCACCGGCCCGGACCTGGAGGTCGACTCCGCGCAGGACTTCGAGCGCGCCGAAGTTCTTGTGGACGCCGCGTACTTCGACCATCGGACGGCGGCTGTCGGTGCTCATTTCTGGATCCCTCCGGTGGCGGCGGCAGCCCGCATCCGCAGGCTGAACGCCCGCGCGCGCTGGAGCGGGGTGGGCGGGGGAGTGCGCTCGGCGCCGCGCGCGAAGTGCCGCTCCACGTAGTACTGGGCGATGGACAGCAGCGTGGTCAGCAGGATGTACCAGGCCGTGGCGACCATCAGCAGCGGTACGACCCGTCCGTTGCGGCCGTAGATCACCTGCACCTGGTAGAACAGCTCGCCGATGGCCATCACGGAGACGATCGAGGTGCCCTTGAAGAGGGAGATCACCTCGTTGGCCGCGTTGGGCAGGATGCCGCGCATCGCCTGCGGCAGCAGAACGCGGCGCAGCTGCCGCAGCCGGGGGATACCGAGCGCGGCGGCGGCCTCCAACTGCCCGCTGTCGACGGAGATGATGCCGCCGCGCACGATCTCCGCGGCGTAGGCGGCCTGGTGCAGCGCGAGGCCGATGACGGCGGCCGAGAGGGCACCGACCAGATTCATCGTGTCGAAGCTCCACAGCACCGGCCCGAAGGGGACTCCGACGCCCAACTCCTTGTAGAGATAAGCGAGGTTGAACCAGAACAGCAGTTGCACGATGAGGGGGATCGACCGGAAGGCCCAGATGTACGTCCAGGCGATCGTCTGGAGGATCACACTGCGCGACAGCCGCATGAAGGCGAGGAGGATACCGAGGGCGAAGCCGATCGCCGTTCCGTAGAAGGTGAGTTGGAGGGTCACCCAGACGGCCTTCAGTACGGTGTCGGCCGTGAGATAGCGGAAGAAGGTGTCCCACTCCCACCCCGGGTTGGTGAGCAGACCGTGGCCGAACTGGGCGACGACGACCAGCGCGGCGGCGCCCGCGACCCAGCGCCAGTAGTGGCGCGCGGGAACGACCTTCAGCGCGGCGAGATCGTCGTGGCTCACCTCGCCGCTCACCTCGCCGCTCACCTTGTCGGGACGCGACGCGGGCAAGGCTGAGGGCGAGGACGGGGGAAGGGAAGCCGCTGTGACGGCGGTGGACGTGGTGTCCATTCAAGGGCTCCTGCGGGTCACTGGTGTGCGGGCGGGCTGAACCGGGACGTCTCGACGGGCGCCGCGGCGGCGGTGGACGCGCCGCCGGAACACCCGCGGCCCGCGAGAGCCTTCTCGAACGGCAGCGGGCCGATCGTCTCCGGATCCGCGTCCGTGTCGAACAGCGGTGTGTACCCGGCCGCCAGATACAGCCCACGGGCCTCCGGCTGGCGCGGCCCGGTGGTCAGACAGACCCTGCGGTACCCCCGTACGGTCGCGATCCGCTCCAACTCCCCGACCACGCGCCGCGCGAGCCCGCGCCGCCGGTGCGCGGAGTGCGTCCAGATGCGCTTGAGTTCGGCCGTGGTCGCGTCGTAGCGGCGGAACGCGCCCCCGGCGACCGGCTCGCCGTGCTCCAGCAACAGCAGCAGTTCCCCGTGCGGCGGCTCGAACTCCGTGGCCGGATACCGGGCCATCTCGCCGTGCGCGTCCTTGCCGTACCGGGTCGCGTACTCGTCGCCCAGCTCCCGCAGCATCGGGCGCACCAGCGGATCCGACACCCGGGTCCGCAGCCAGGCCGCCCCGCCCGGCCGGGCCACGGAGGTCATCGGCCGGCCCCGGCCCCGGCGGCGCGCGGGCCCGCGGCGCGCGGACCCTCGCTTCCCGTGGGGACGCTCCTCGGGCCGAGGATCTCCGGGTCGAGGGTCTCCGGACCGCGCCGGGCGCCCTCGGCGTCGCGCCGGGCCACGCCCTCCCGTACCAGCGGGATGACATGCCGGCCGAAGTCGATGGCGTCGCCCAGCAGGTCGTAGCCCCGGGCGGAGATGATGTCCACACCGAGGTCGTAGTAGTCGAGCAGCGCGCGGGCGACCGTCTCCGGTGTGCCGACCAGGGCATTGGAGTTGCCCGCGCCGCCCGTCGCCGCGGCCGTCGGGGTCCAGAGCGCCCGGTCGTACCGTTCGCCGTCCCGCGCGATCGAGATCAGCCGCCGCGACCCCGCGTTCTCGGGCTCGCCGCGCCGGTGGTGGCGGACGACCGCGGAGTCGCCGCGCGCCCTGCGCGCCTTGATCGTGTCCACCGTCCGGTACGCCTTCTCCCAGGCCAGCTCCTCCGTCGGCGCGATGATCGGCCGGAACGCCACCTGGATACGGGGCGGGGTCGCGTGGCCGGCGGCGCGGGCCGCCGCCCGTACCGACGCGATCTGCTCCGCCGTCCTCTCCAGCGGCTCGCCCCACAGCGCGTAGATGTCCGCCTCGGCGCCGCCCGCCGCGTACGCCGCGGCCGAGGAACCGCCGAACGACACATCGGGGCGGGGCTGTTGGACGGGGAACACATCGCTAACGAAGTCGTGGAACCGGTAGTGCTCGCCCTCGTGGTCGAAGGACTCGTGCGAGGTCCAGATCCGCTTGACGATCTCGATGTACTCGCGGGTACGGCCGTACCGCTGGTCCTTGGTGAGTGTGTCGCCCTCGCGTCCCTGCTCGTGGTCGTTGCCGCCGGTGATGAAGTGCACCGTGAGCCGGCCGTCGCTGATCTGATCCAGCGTCGCGAACGTCTTCGCGGCGAACGTCGGGTAGGAGACATTCGGCCGGTGCGCGAGCAGGATCTGGAGCTTGTCCAGCCGGGAGGCGATGTACGCGGCGGCCGGCGCCGGATCGGGAGAGCCGGAACCGTACGCGAACAGCACCCGGTCCCAGCCGTGGTCCTCATGGGCGCGGGCGAGCTTGAGTGTGTATTCCTTGTCGAACGCGGCTCCGGAGCGCGGGCCGGTCTCCGACCCGTCGTTGGTGGCGGCGATTCCGAGGAACTCCACAGGCATGAGGGACCTTTCGGGCAGGGGAGGACAGGGCAGGACGGGGCGCGGCGCGGCGGAGGAACGCGACGTACGGACGCGGACACACCGACATGGCCGACCGACGGCAGCGCGCGGCGACGAGTGGCGCGTCAGCGCCTACGGGAAGTACGGGGGTACGGGAGGCTCGGCGGCAGCGTGCGCTACAGGGTCACCGGGGAAGAAGAGTGGGGCGGCCGGTCAGGGCGGGCCCGCTGCCGGGTCAGGCGCAACAAGAGGCGGACCACACACGACCGAAGTCGATGTGTCCGCGGGTGACCAACGGCAGTTGCTTCTGCATGAAGCCAATTGAGCACGGGACCTTCACCGAAGTCAACATGGGCTCACTCCGTGGGCATGCGCGCGCCGGGGCACCGGCGCGCACAGCCCGCTATCGTCGGAAGTGGGGGCCGTAGCGGCAGAGGAAGTGGTCCACGTGAACAGCACCCGACAGCCCGCGGCGGAGGTCGTGGTCGCGCTCACCGGCGGGGTGAAGGAGGACGCGCGGGAGGTGTTCGGCGCGCTGCGCTCGGCGTACGGCTGCGACCGCGCGGCCGAGGACGTACCGAATGAGGTCCCGGGGGCGGGGGACCGCCCGACCGTGTGGATCGCGACGTTCGACGCCTCCGACGTACGGGCACGCCCGCCGCGCCCGGCGCGGCTGACGGCCCCGGTCGTGGCCACCCTCCAGGGCGGCTACGCGGCGGTGGACAGCCTGCGCGGAAGCCTGGCCTCGGCCTTCGCCGTACGCGAGGTCGGTACGGCCTACGGCGACCAGGAGGAAGAGGTGCAGCTGAGGCTGGAGAGCCGCGTATAGCCGTCCCGCACCCTCGCGCGGCTTGCCCTTGGCGCCTCCCCGCAGCCCTCCGTACCCCCTCGTCCGTTCGTGTTGCGGGGCGGCGCGTACGGGCGCACGCTGGTGATGACCCGTTCAGGGTGATCGCTCACGCTTCGTGCTCGGGAGCCGTTGACGCACAACGCGGTGAAGCTGGTGGGCCCCGTAGCGTGATGAGGCGTGATGAGGAGCCTTCGACCATGACCGTTCCACTCGGGTGTCACTACGTCGTGGAATCGCCCGCCTCCGCGGAACGCGTACCGACACTGCGCCGTATCGTCTCCGCGCGCCTGCGGTTCTGGGGACTCGGCCCGCATGCTGTCGGACCGGTCTGCGCGGGCCTCGGCGAACTGGTCACCAACGTCCACCGCCATGTCGGCGACGGTGCCCGCTGTGTGATCGAACTGCGTTGGACCGGACGTCACTTGACGGTGTCGGTCGAGGACGAGGGGCCGCGGCTGCCCCGGTTGCTGACGGCCGGCGGCGGGGGACTCGCCCACGTGGCCGCGCTCAGCGACAGCTGGGGCACCTGCGCCACGGAGCGCGGCAAGGTGGTCTGGTTCACCAGGAGTGTGGAGGCGCCGCAGGGCGTCCCCAGCCTGCCGCGCACACCGCTCACCGCGGTCAGCGCGGTACGGCGGCTGCCCCTGCCCGCCGGGTGACACGGGCCGGCGGGGTCCTCGGCCGGACAGTTGTCCCGTACACATGCTCCCGGTCGCGGGGGCCGGAGGTTTAGGTTGGGGGCATGAGCAATCTTGATCGTCAGGCCGCCGTCTCCGTCTGCGGCGGACGCGGGTTCGTCGTCGCCGAGCCCGTACGGGAGCTGCTGAGCCCCCGCCGCGTTCAGCTGGGCGAGTCCACGGAGGTCCGCAGACTGCTGCCCAACCTGGGCCGCCGCATGATCGGCGCCTGGGCTTTTGTCGACCACTACGGGCCGGACGACATCGCGGACGAGCCCGGGATGCAGGTGCCACCGCACCCGCACATGGGCCTCCAGACGGTCAGCTGGCTGCACGAGGGCGAGGTGCTGCACCGCGACAGCGTCGGCAGCCTTCAGACCGTACGCCCCCGGGAGCTGGCCCTGATGACATCGGGGCGGGCGATCTCCCACTCCGAGGAGAGCCCGCGCCCGCACGCCCGTTTCCTGCACGGCGCCCAGCTCTGGGTCGCGCTCCCGGACGCACACCGCCAGGTCGCGCCCCACTTCGAGCACCACGCCGACCTGCCCGTCGTCACCGCCCCCGGTGTGACGGCCACGGTCATCCTGGGCACCCTCGACGGAGCCACCTCGCCCGGCACCACCTACACCCCGATCGTCGGCGCCGACCTCGCCCTGACCGGAGGCACCGAGGCCCGCCTCCCCCTGGACCCGGACTTCGAGTACGCCGTCCTGGCCATGTCCGGCGAGGCCCACATCGACGGAGTCCCCGTCACGGCCGGCTCCATGCTCTACCTCGGCTGCGGCCGCACCGAACTCCCCCTGCGCGCCGACTCCGACGCCGGCCTGATGCTCCTCGGCGGCGAGCCCTTCGAGGAGGAGATCGTCATGTTCTGGAACTGGATCGGACGGTCCCAGGAGGATATCGCACAGGCTCGCGAGGACTGGATGACCGGTACCCGCTTCGGCGAGGTGAAGGGCTACGACGGCCCTCCGCTTCCGGCCCCCGAACTGCCCGCCACTCGGCTCAAGTCGAGAGGAAGGGTGCGATGAGCTGGGCTTATGCCGAGAACCAGGGGAGGCCGTGGCGGCTGTGGGGCCATTCCGTTTTTGATCGGGGGGTCGTGTCCGATACGACCGCTGAAGGGCTGTCGGGATCTTGCTGCTGGGCCTCGCGTGGCACAGGGTGGTCACCTTGCCTGTGGCAGGTACGTTCAGGCCCCTGTGGCTTCTTCAGTCCCCTGCGGGGAGTTGACCTCTGGCTTTCTCCAGTCCGTCGAGGAGCAGGTCCAGGCCGAACCGGAACTCCTCGTGCAGTGGTACGGAGGTCAGCTCGTAGGCCGCAGCTGTTGTGGCCGGATAAAGCTCTGGGTCCAGAGAGTTGTAGTAATTCCGCAGCTGCGAATGCTCCTCCGGGTGCGGTGTTCCCGGGCCGTGCTGCTGGATGGCGAAACCGATCACGTAGTGGCCGACAGCGGTGAAGGCGCGCGCGGCCAGGTCGATCGGGAACCCATGACTCAGGAACAGTGTGATGAGCCGTTCTCTGCCTCGGAGACCGTTGGGACCGACTGGAACCTGCGCTGCCAGCAGCGGCAGAGCTTGAGGGTGCCGGCACAGGGTGCCGTAGAAAGCCTCCGCTGCGACGGTCACTGCTTCTCGCCAGGACAGGTCGTGCAGTTCTTCGCGCGAGACGCGTACTTCGCCCAGGACTCTGTCGGCGACAAGAGCGAGGAGCTCGTCTTTGCTGTTGAAATGCCGGTAGAGCGTCGCCGTGCCTGAGTCCAGGGCGTCGGCGAGCATCCGCAGGGTCAGTGCCTGGATTCCCACCTCGTCAATGAGCTTCAGCGCCGTGCCGACGATCCGCCCGACGTCCACGGGGGGGCGCCCGCGCCGGTACACAGGAGCGGGTGCCCGGTTCCCCCACCAAGCGGGACTTCCCGGGACCGGCTCGGCCTCCGAAGACATGAAGTTGTCACCCTCTCGGTCGGATCTGCTGTGGGCACCCCTTCACCACAGGAGTTTCGGCTTTATGGTATCCGTTTCGGTACCGGGCGGATCCGGTCAGCGCCCTCCCGCGCGCGGACTTCAGACGACCAACGC
Organism: Streptomyces paludis; assembly: GCF_003344965.1. Classification (NCBI taxonomy): domain Bacteria; kingdom Bacillati; phylum Actinomycetota; class Actinomycetes; order Kitasatosporales; family Streptomycetaceae; genus Streptomyces; species Streptomyces paludis. The sequence continues at coordinate 7,231,021 of NZ_CP031194.1, forward strand.
CGTTCCTCAGGGGACGGGCGGTGGAGGCCGTACCAGTCCCGTCCGGTAGGCGATCACGACGAGCTGTGCGCGATCGCGGGCCTTCAGTTTCGCCATGGCGCGTTGGATGTGGGTGCGTACGGTCAGCGGGCTGATCGCGCAGATGTCGGCGATCTCGTCGTTCGGCAGTCCCTCGGCGGCCAGGGCCATGACCTCGCGCTCGCGGGCGGTGAGATGGGCCAGGCTTCCTGTCGCTGTCGGATGAGCGCCGGGGGCGCGTGTGGTGAGGAAGCGTGTAATGAGCGAGCGGGTGGCCCCGGGGGAGAGGAGGGCCTCGCCGGAGGCGACGGTGCGGACGCCGGTGAAGAGTTCGTCGACGGTCGCGTCCTTGCCGAGGTATCCGCTCGCGCCGGCGTGCAGCGCGCGTGCTACGTACTCATCGGTTTCATAGGTGGTCAGGACGAGTACCCGGGTCGCGGACAGCTCCGGAGCCGCGCAGATCGCGGCGGTGGCCGCCAAGCCGTCGGCGCCGGGCATCCGGATGTCCATGAGGACGACGTCGGGGTGGTGGGCATGCGCGAGTTCCACGGCCTGGTTGCCGTCGGAGGCTTCACCGGTCACCTCCATGTCGTCGCAGGAGTCGAGCAGAGTGCGGAAGGTGGCCCGCATCAGGGCCTAGTCGTCGGCCAGCAGGATACGGATCGTCATGGCGTTCGTTCTTTCTTCGGCAGGCAAGGGGGCAGCGGTAGTACAGCGGCGACCTCGAAACCGCCCTCGGGCCGGGGGCCGGCCTGTAGTTCGCCGCCCACGGAGAGGGCGCGTTCCCTCATGCCCAAGAGGCCGAAGCCGCGGCCTTGGGTGGAGTCAGAGGTGAGGGGGGCCGTGGTTCCGTCGTTCGTGACCGTGATGACCAGGCGGGCGGTGGAGTATACGAGCTCTATGTGCGCGGCCCCCGTGGACGCGTGCTTGGTGACGTTGGTGAGGGCCTCCTGCAGGATGCGGAACGCGGTGAGATCCACCCCTGGGGAGAGCCGCCTGGGCTCTCCCCGGGTGGCGAGGGTGACGGTGATTCCGGCGGACTCGCACGCGTTGATCAACGCGGACAGGCGTTCCAGCCCGGGCGCAGGCTCCAGGACGGCGGAGTCCGGGGCGCTCGCCTCGCGCAGGAGCCCGACGGCGGACTTGAGTTCGCGCAGCGCCGAGGCGGTGGTGTCGATCAGGGCGGCGAGGATTCTCTGCGTTTCGTCGGGACGGGCCCGCAGGAAGTGTGCGGCGGCGCCGGCCTGGACCTTGGCCAGGGCCAGATGGTGGGCGACGACGTCGTGGAGGTCACGGGCGATGCGCAGGCGTTCCTCGGCGACGCGCAGACGCGCCTCCTCGTCACGGGTCCGCTCGGCGTGTTCGGCGCGTGCGTGGACGGCTTCCAGATAGGCGCTCCGCAGCCGGGCGCCGCGTCCCAGGGCGAGAGGCAGCACCAGCCACAGGATGGGGCCGATCACCGTGAGATCCGAGGGATCACTGATCACCACCGTGGTCACCACGGCCGCCACGGTGGTGAAGCCGTAGGCATGGGTGGTCCTGTCGTCGGTGCCGGCGGAGAGCCGGTACAGCCCGGCCATGAGGGGTGCAAGGAGCAGGGGAGTGACGACGTAGCCCAGGGCGATGGTGATCACCGTGGCGACGGCAATCACGACCAGGACGGTTCCTGGGCGGCGGCGACTGGCCAGCAACGCGAGGCAGGAAAGACCGGCGAGGGCTTCGGCGGGCCATTCCTCCGCCGGTGACGTGGCGTCGCGGGTGGCGAACGAGTCACCGACCGCGACGCAGGTCCACAGAGCCAGGGAGATCACCACACCCGCGCCCCGGGGGCGGGTTCTCTGGCATCCCGGTGGCCTGGTGATCATCTGCTCTCCGGTGGGTGAGTCGCGGGCCTGCCCCATGTGGGCGACCCGAGCCGCCCGTGGGCATTGCCACGTGCGGCTCGGTAAGGGCGGGGCACTGGAACGGACTGACGGAAGGATCAGACGTGAACCCCGGCCGGGCTGTCCGCTGCGTGGCCGTCCGTGCCGGAGCCGTCGGCCGGCCGGCGGGTGAGCGACTCACCCTCGATGTCGACGCGGGGCAACAGCCGGTCCAGCCGGCCCGGAAGCCACCACGCTTTGTCCCCCACCAGGGCCAGGACCGCGGGGACGATCGCCATCCGCACCACGAAGGCGTCGAGAAGGACCGCGGAGGCCAGACCGAAGCCGATCATCTTGATCATGGAGTCGGCCTCCGTGATGAAGCTGGAGAAGACCGCGATCATGATCAGCGCGGCTGCGACCACTACCCGGGCGCTGTGCCGGAACCCGGTGGTGATCGCCTGCGCGGGCCGGTCCCCGTGGACGTACGCCTCACGCATACGCGAGACGAGGAAGACCTCGTAGTCCATGGCGAGTCCGAAGACGATGCCGACGAGGAAGATCGGCATCAAGCTCATGATCGGTCCGGTCTGGTCGACGCCCAGCAGCCCGGCGCCGTACCCCTCCTGGAAGACGAGGACCACGGAGCCGAGGGCCGCGAGCACCGACAGCAGGAAGCCGAGGGCCGCTTTGACGGGGACCAGGACGGACCGGAAGATCACCAGAAGCAGGACGAAGGCCAGACCGATCACGACCGCGAGATAGGGGAACAGCGCGGCCTGGACCTTGTCGGCGATGTCGATGTTCACCGCGGTGGTGCCGGTGACGAGGAAGGTGGCCCCGGCCGTGGACTCGGTGCCGGGACGTTCGGCACGGACGGTCTTCACCAGGTCCTTGGTCTTGTTGTCCGTCGGCGAGGTCGACGGCACGGCCCTGAAGAGCGCGGTGTCGCCGGTGCCGTTGAACCGGGCCGGTGAGACGGCCACGATTCCCTCCGTGGCAGCGACATTCTCCGAGATCTTCCGCACCGCGCCCTTCGGGTCGGCGGTGCCCTTGGCGTCCACGACGATGGTCAGCGGCCCGTTGAAGCCCGGCCCGAAGCCCTCGGCCAGCGCGTCGTAGGCCCGGCGCTCGGAGGTGGAGGTGGGCTTGGCCTCGTCGCCCGGCATGCCCAGCTGTAGATTTGCCACCGGCAGTGCTATCGCGCCGAGGCCCACCACGCTCAGCACCAGCACAGGGACGGGATGGCGCTGTACGAACCCGGACCAACGGGTACCCCCGTTCCTGGCGCCCTCCTCGACGAGCCTGCCCGTCCGGGCGGCTTTGCGTGAGGCCCGCGAGAGCGCGGCGTTCGGCCACATGCCGAACAACGCCGGTACGAGGGTCAGCGCGACCAGCACCGAGACGACCACCGCGCCCGCGGCTGCCAGCCCCATCTTGGTGAGCATCGGGATGCCCACCACCGACAATCCCGCCAGTGCGATGACGACGGTGAGCCCGGCGAAGACGACGGCCGAGCCGGCTGTGCCGACCGCCAGCCCGGACGCCTCCTGCGGTGCGTGGCCCTTGGCGCGCTCCTCGCGGTAGCGCGATACGACGAAGAGCGCGTAGTCGATGCCGACGGCGAGTCCCAGCATCGTGGCCAGCGTGCTGGCCGTGTCCGACAGCGCGAAAAGGTCTGCCACCGCTGTGATCGTGAAGAGGCTCACGGCGACCCCGAGGAGCGCGGTCAGCAGAGGCAGTCCGGCGGCTACCAGCGAGCCGAAGGTGATCAGCAGCACCAGGGCGGCCACCAGGACACCGATTCCCTCGGCCAGCCCGCCCGCTTCGCCACTGTCCAGTGCCTCACCGCCGGCCTCGACCGTCAGGCCCGCGTCCCGCGCTCGGTCGACGGCCTTCCGTACGGTTGCCTTGCTCGCATCGGTGACATCGGCGACCTTGACCTTGTAGGTGACGGTCGCGTAAGCCGTCGAGCCGTTTTTGCTGACCGCGTCCGTCTGGAAGGGATCATCGACGCTGTCGACCTGTGGGCCGTCCGCCAGCTCCGTCACGGCCCTCTCTATGACCGCCCTCGTGTCGGACGCGGTCACCTTCTGTCCGTCCGGGGCGACGAACACGACCTGGGCGGTGGCGCCGTCGGCCGTGGCCCCCGGGAAGCGCTCCTGCGCCAGGTCGTATGCCTTCTGCGCCTCGATGCCCGGCATGGAGAACCTCTCGTCGGAGGCTCCCGGGGTTTGAGAGGCGGCCAGGGCGGCGGTGGCCAGGACAGCCAGCCACATCAGGACGACGGTCCAGCGTCGCCGGAAGGCCAGACGGCCCAGTCGGTAGAGAAAGGTAGCCACGAGGGATCTCCGTATCTGCGTGCAGGAACCCGCTCAGGCTGTCGGGGAGTGGTCCGTGTCGTCGTCATGCTCTGGATAGGAACCTCACTACTGATGAGGCAGTACAGCTATGGCCGCGAGACCCTCTCAGGTACGACAGGCCCCTCACGCCCGGCGGGGACCGGACGGCCCTGCCCGTCATCGCAGAGGCCGTCCCGCCCGGCACGGGCGGTGCCATATGGACGTCGCCGGTCCCATGAGACTCCGCCGGCGGCGTACGCCGTCTTGCGTACGGCCATGCGTGGTCCGGTGGCGAGCGACAGGGCGGTCAGGCGAAAATGTTATTGGCCACAATGTGGCCGATAAGGGTTCCGTATCGGCTGCGAGCGCGGATCGGGCCGAGGGCGGTGGGGCCGGCAGGCCCTCCTGCTGGCACGCGAGACGCCACCCGGCCGCGCGCCCTGGTGAGGTACTCGGGGCCGTACTCCTGTGTCCTGGCCGCGGACGGTCCGGGTCAGTCTGCGATGAGTACGGGGCGGGGGCCTGCGGGAGCCGCCCACGCCTCGCTGACCTGGGAGAGACGGTAGGTGTGCGCGTCGACGTTTGCTTTGCCGTCGGCGATGAGCTGTACGTAGGCGGAGACCTGGATGAAATAGCGGCGCATGTCGAAGGAGCCGATCCCGCTGCCGCTGAGGCGGAAGGGGCGGCTGCGCAGCAGCGGGGCGGGTACGGCGGCCTGTGCGCCGGCCAGGGAGCCGATCTCCACGTAGCTTGTGGCGCCCTCGCCGGGAACGTCTGCCAGTGCCTGGAAGGCGGACTCGGCCACGCCGCCCCACAGGAAGTCCAGGACGAGGTCGGGTGCCTTGCCGTCGAGAGCCGCACCCATGGCTGCCGCGTCCGCGTGCTTGTCGCCGACGATCTCGACGGTTTCGGCGCCGAGCCCTCTCGCCCGCTTGAGGGCGTCCGTGCCGCGGCCCGCGCCGATCACGCGCCGTACGCCGAGCGCCAGGGCGTTCTGTACGGCGAGACCGCCGGCCGCTCCGGTCACCCCGAGGATCATGACGGTGTCCGGTGTGCCGTGCTCGTCCGCATGGGTGGTCAGCGGCATCCAGGACGACATGCCCGGATTCACACCCGCCGCCACGGAGACGGGATCTGCCCCGTGGGGAAGCGGGACGGCCATGGGGACCGCCATCCGCTCGGCGAATGTGCCCCAGGGCTCCTCGACGCCACCGGTGTACACCAGCGTGCCGTCGTTGGTGCGGGCCACCGCGTCCACGCCCGGCACCAGGGGGAACCGGCCGGTGCTGCTGTAATGCCCGCCGGAGGCCCTGGAGCGCACGACGGGGTGGATGGCGGTGGCGACCAGGTCGACGATCTGGCGCCCCTCTCCGGCTTCCGGATCGCGGAAGTCCTGGTACTCGGGCACGGCACCACCCGTCGTCGCCACTACTGCTGCCTTCATTTCCGCTCTCCTCTGGCTCGTGAAGCGCACTGCGGGCCTCATGGCTCCGGAGTGCGGTGGGGCTGCGGGGAATCCGCAGCCTTTATGGGTACAGTGTAGCCGTAAGTGTGTTTGGGTGCGTCCGCTGAGGCTTTCGGAGTGTGCCGGCCGAAATCCGGGGGCACGACACACTGCCCGCGATGAGGGGAAGTCCCCCCTGTAGAGGTCATGGCCCCGCTCAGTGCCGCGCGCGGGGCGTCGACCATGGTGGTGCGGAAAACGGTCATTGTGGGTGCCTTGCCGTCGAGCAGTGTGTCGGCGCCGTGGTACATGCCCGGTTCGACGGCAACGGGCGGTCGTCCCCGGCGGCGATACGGCCGCGATCCACCCCGAGGTCGGTGGCGTTCTCGCGCAGTCGGCACAACGCGCGGTAGCGGTCGTTCAGTGCGGCAGGGTAAGGATCCTCCGGCGCGACTTCAGGTAGAGCGGGGGATGGCGCGGTTCGGGTGGAATCACGGCGAGGACGCGGTGGCGTGCGGTGATCGCCACGGTGGCCCCGAGGGGCGCGGCAGCGATCGGTCCGCCGAGGGTGCGTCGAAGTGTCATCGGTCGGCACCTTCCTTCTCGTGCGTCGAACGCGCCGGGGCCCGCGCTCGACCCGCTTGTTGCGTTCTCCATAAACGGCTACAGTGTATCCGTAAAAGAGCCCGCGCCCGTCCCCATTGCCCGAGGGGCGTGATGCGCCAGGCGGCTCATCGCCATCGCGCCCCCCGTTCGAATGAGTTGAGGTCGATCACCATGACGCACACCGCCGACATCGACGTCCTCGTCGCCGGAGCCGGCCCGACCGGCTCCGCCCTGGCAGCCGACCTGCAACGGCGCGGTCTTCGCGTCCGTATCGTCAACAAGGCGCCGCACGCCTTCGAGGGCTCCCGCGCCAAGGGGATTCAGCCTCGAACCCAGGAAGTCTTCGAGGATCTCGGTGTTCTGCGCGAGGCGCACGCGGAGGGAGGACCCTATCCGCTCGCGGGACTCCACCTCGGGCCTGTCGCCGTGCCCTGGAAAATGCAGCAGCGGAACAAGCCGACCCCGGACGTCCCCTACCCGAACATCCTGCTGCTGCCGCAGCACCGCACCGACGCCCTCCTGCATCGGCTGCTCGGACGCCTCGGACTGCGCATCGAGTACGGGGTCGCCCTCGAAGGCTTCGAGCAGGACACCGACGGCGTCACGGCGACACTCTCCACCGGCGAGCGGGTACGCAGCAAGTACCTCGTCGGCGCCGACGGCGGAGCGAGCGCCGTCCGGACCGCCACGGGGCTCGGCTTCGCCGGAGAAACCGACGACTCCGACAAGACGCTCATCATCGACGGCACGATCGACGGCCTGTCCCACGACCGCTGGCACATGTGGCCCCGCGCATCCGCGGGTGCGTGCCCGCTGCCCCACTCCGACCAGTTCCAGGTGATGATCCGGCTGAAGCCGGGCGACAGTCCGGACCTCGAACACGGCGCCCTGGCCGACCGGTTCTACGCGCTCGTCGGCCTCAAGCTCCGTGACATCACCTGGACCTCGGTCTTCCGGCCCAACGTCCGACTCGTCGAGCACTACCGTCTGGGCCGGGTTTTCCTGGCGGGCGACGCCGCCCATGTGCACACCCCGGCCGGTGCGCAGGGTCTCAACACAGGTGTGCAAGACGCCTACAACCTGGGCTGGAAGCTCGGCCAGACGATCGCCGGCGCGCCGGACAGCCTGCTGGACAGCTACGAGGCCGAACGGCTCCCGATCGCCGCGAAGGTCCTCGGCAAGTCCAGCGAGCTCTACGAGAGCCTCCGTGACCACCGGGTCGCCGGTCTGAAGCGTGGCGACGAAGAGCGGCAGCTCTCGCTCTCCTACCGTGGGGGCCCGCTGGCCCCCGAGGACGCACCGGCCACCAAGACCCTGCGGGTGGGAGACCGCGCACCGGACTCGCCGTGCTCCACCCGCGACACCGGCCGCCTGTTCGACCTTTTGCGAGGACCGCACTTCACCTTGCTGGCCTTCGGCCCCGCCGCGGCCGAGGCTCTGCCCCACCTGAGGTGGCCGGCCGAAGGCGCCGAACTGCGCCGCTACGAAGTCCGTGGCGGGCGTGGAACCGACAGTGGCCACATCACCGATGACACCGGCCAACTGGCCGACATCTACGGCGTTCACGGTGACGCGCTGATCCTGATCCGGCCCGACGGATACATCGCCGGTATCGTCACGGCCGACTGGGCGGCCTCCTTCGCCACCGTGACCGAGGCATTCACCCCCAGGTGAGTCGGCGAAGCACCCGCACACGCCGTGAAGCGTTGCCGGATCAGGCGGGGGCACGTCCGCCCACGAGCCCTCGCCGGGCCGTTTCTTGGCGCCCTTGTCCTGACGCTCGGCAGGTAACAGCTCATGGTCAATCAGCGCGCTGACGAGGAGACACCTCTCACGCTGCGGTGCGCTCCTGTCCGCCGGACCGAACAGAGGAGCTTCAGGAATGTCAGCACAGCAGGAGGCCGCCGAGGCCGGCTCGGCCTCGGTCGTGACCCTGGCGTTCGTCGCCGGGCGGTCTTCGCGCGGGCCGCTGAGTGTTACGCACGGGCTGCCGGACCGGGTGGTGACCATGAGCGCGTCACGATCCACACCGAGTGCGGTCCCTTGGCGGGGTGGTGGGTACCCGCGAGCGGCATCCCGGTCGGCTCGGCCGTCGTTATCGGCGGTGTCGAAGGCTGGGCCATGGATTTCGACAGCATGGGCGTGGCGCTCGCGGACCGCGGCATTGACACGCTGCTGCTCGACGGCCCGGGCCAGGGCGAGACGAGGCTTACGCACGAGCACTACCTCACCGCCCAATGGTGCGACGCCTACGGGCGAGCCGTCGACTTCCTCGAAGAGCGCTCGCGGAGCCGGCGGATCGGCTTCATCGGCAACAGCATGGGCGGCAGCATCGCCATGGCCGTCGCGGCGCGGGACACCCGGATCCGGGCGTGTGTCGGCAACGGCGGCGTCCACGCCCCGTGGCTCGTGCCGCCGACGATGGGAACCTTCTTCTCGAAGATGGTGGCCGCCTGCGGAACCGAGGACGCGGACCGTGCGGTGGGTGTGTGGAAGACTGTCACCCCCCTCACCGACGAGCCCAACGCGGGCTATCCCCTGCTCGTTGTGCAGGGCGGCAAGGACCCCATGGTCTCGATGGACCTCGCGCGGATCCTTCTGGGCGGTGCTCCCACGGACGACAAGCAGATGGTCGTCTTCTCGGACGGCAACCACTGCGTCTACAACCACAAGCACGACCGCGACGCATTCGTCGCCGATTGGGTGCGGGCGCGCCTCTGCGGCCTGCCGGGCCCCGCCTTCGTGGACTGAGAGGAAGTACCCCATGCAGATCATCGACGCGCAGATCCACCTCTGGGGAGGCGAGAGCGCGCCGCCGCACCACTGGCGCGCGCCGTACACCGTCGACTCCGCTCTGCGTGACATGGACGAGGCCGGCGTGGACCGCGCCGTCAACTGCCCGGCGATCTGGGACGCCGACGCGAACGACTACGCCGTAGAGGCGGCGAAACAGCATCCCGAGAGGTTCGCGACCCTCGGCTGGTTCCCGCTCGATGACACCGCGGACGGCTCCCCGGTCGATACGTGGCTGGACAAGCCCGGCATGCTGGGCCTGCGTTTCATGCTGGCGGCACCTGATTCGGCCGACCGCCTCGCGTCGGGCGGCCTCGACTGGCTGTGGGCGGCCGCGGACCGCCGCGGCATCGCCATGGGCGTCATGGTTCTGCCTCCGTATCTGCCCGCCGTCGGTGACATCGCCGCGCGCTTTCCCGGGATGCGGGTGATGATCGACCACCTCGCGGTGAACCCTTTCGAAAAGCTGCCCGCGGCGGCCGCGCATCTGGACACCCTGCTCGCCCTCGCGCGCCATCCCAACGTCGCGGTCAAGGCCACGGGTGTGCCGTCCATGGCAACCGACCCGTACCCGTTCGCCAGCACTCACGGAGTGCTGCGGCAGGTCTTCGACGCGTACGGAGCCGAGCGCATGTTCTGGGGCACGGACATTACGCGTCTCCACTGTTCGTGGCGCGAGGCGGTGACGCTGTTCGCCGAGGAACTGCCCTGGTTGCGGGTGCGTGACCTGGAGTTGGTCATGGGCCGCGCCGTGGCCGACTGGATCGGCTGGAACTGAGCTCCTGACCCCATGGATCCAGCGCGACCAGTGGTGCGCCGCTCATCCTGGGCGCCAAATTTTTGTAATGATAGATTTTCAATGCCGGGACTTCGTGGTCGGCACCACGCGATGCCGTACGTACGAGGGGCGCGCGCCGGCCGTCCGGCGTCCCGGCGGCCATCGTCGTTACGGCCGGAAGCAGCCGCAGAGGCCACTACCAGGAACGGTGACCATGATCGACCGTGAAGCCCTCGTCCGCCGCCACACCATCGAGATCACCCGGCCCGACCCTTCTCATGTCCTGACAGTCGGGAACGGCGACTTCGCCTACACCGCGGACATCACCGGCATGCAGACCTTCGTCTCGTACCACGACCAGTCCGCGGCCCTCGCCGAGCAGCGGCTCGCCGTCCACAACGCGACCATGTCGAACTGGGGCTGGCACTCCATGCCCAACCCCGACGGATTCGTCCTCGACGACGCGATGTCGACCTACCGGACCTCACGCGGGCCCGTGCGGTACCCGGACAAGTTCGACATCGCCTCGATCATGGGCGGCGAGGTGCCCGAGGAGTCCCGCGCCGGGGCCTGGCTGCACACGAACCCGCACCGGATCGACCTCGGGCGGGTCGGACTGCGGTTGCGTTCCGCTCCCGGTGCCGAGCCGGAGACGGACCCCGGAGCGCTCACGAACCCCTGTCAGCGGCTGGACCTGTGGACGGGCACGATCACCAGCGGTTTCGAGTACGCGGGTCATGAGGTACGGGTCACCACGGTCGCCCATCCGCACCACGCGCGGGTCGCCTTCCGTATCGAGTCGGAGCTGCTGGCGAGCGGCCTCGCGGGTGTCGTCCTGCGCTTCCCCTACGCCAGCGACGGCTTCTTCCGGACCTCCGACTGGACCGGGCCCGCCCGGCACGAGTCGACCCCGGAGCGGCTGGGGGAGCGGTCGGCCCGGATCCGGCGGGTGCTCGACGACACGGTCTACGCGGTACGGCTGGACTGGACCGAGGGGGCGTTCTCCGCGACCCGGGAGCCGCACGAGTTCGAACTGACCGGTTCGGCGACCGTACTGGAGCTTGTGGTCGGCTTCGCTCCGGGTGAGGAACCAGGAGGCGACACGTTCGCGTCCGTGGCCGGCGCTGCCGAGGCATGGTGGCGCGGCTTCTGGACCGCAGGTGCCGCGGTCGACTTCGCGGGCAGCACCGATCCGCGGGCGGCGGAGCTGGAGCGCCGTGTCGTGCTGTCGCAGTATCAGACCGCTGTGAACAACTCCGGTTCCCTCCCGCCCCAGGAGTCGGGACTCGTCGCCAATTCCTGGCAGGGCAAGTTCCATCTGGAGATGCACTGGTGGCACGCTGCTCACTTCGCCGCCTGGGGCCGCCCCGAACTGCTCGCCCGCAGTATGGACTGGTATCTGTCCATCCTCGAATCCGCGCGGGAAACCGCCCGGCGGCAGAGCTACGAGGGGGCTCGCTGGCCCAAGCACATCGGCCCCGACGGCCGGGAGAGCCCGTCGGACATCGGCGCGCTGCTTGTCTGGCAGCAGCCGCATCCCCTCTATCTGCTCGAACTGCTCTACCGCGGTGCGCAGGAGGAGCGGCGGACGGAGCTGGTGGCCCGTTTCGCCGAACTCGTCCAGGAGACGGCCCAGTTCATGGTCTCCTTCGTGGAGGAGCGGTCGGGCGTCTACCATCTGCCCGCGCCCGTGATGCCCGCGCAGGAGTTCTACGACGCGAAGACCACCGAGGATCCCACCTTCGAACTCGCCTACTGGTGGTACGGGCTGCAGATCGCCCAGTCCTGGCGCGAGCGTCTTGGCCTGGACCGGGACAAGCGGTGGCAGCACGTCCAGGACAACCTGGCCACGCCGCACCGGGATCCGGACCGCGGGACGTACTCGGCGATCGCGACCGTCCCCCATCTCCGTCGCGACGACCACCCGTCGATGCTGTGCGCCCTCGGTGTCGTCCCCGCCGGACCGCTCATCGACGCGCGCGTGATGGAGGCGACGTTGCTGGATGTCCTCGACGACTGGCAGTGGGATTCCGCCTGGGGATGGGACTTCCCGGCCATGGCGATGACCGCTGCCCGTGTCGGCCGCCCCGATCTCGCCGTGGACGTCCTGCTCATGGACACACCGAAGAACACGTACTCGTTGGTCGGCCACAATCCGCAGTTCGGCAGCCCCCTGCCGCTCTACAACGCGGCCAACGGTGGCCTGCTCGCCGCGGTGTCCCTCATGGCGGCAGGCTGGGACGCCACCGACGCCACCGGTTCCGACTGCCCGGGTTTCCCGCGTGACGGCCGCTGGCAGGTGCGGCACGAGGGCTTCAACGTCTGGCCGTGACATCCGACGACGAGACGGCCTCCGGCGGCGCGTCCCGCGGCACGGCCGGAGGCCGGCGACCGTCCGGACACAACAACGCGCGCCGTACGCCGACTCGCCGACGAACACGGTGAAGTACGGTCTGGCGGGTGACGAACCAGCGAAAGCCGCGAGGCCCGTACCGCAAGAGCGCGGAACGTCGGGAGCAGATCCTCCAGGCCGCTTACGAGGCCATCGACGAGCACGGGGAACGAGCCTCGCTCCAGGACATCGCCGACCGGGTCGGAGTGACGCAGCCGGCGCTGACCTACTACTTCCCCACGCGCGACGATCTGCTTCTCGCGGTCCTGGAACGGAGGGACGTGGTCGGCAAGGCTTTCGCCGTCGCCGCCGAGGAAGAGCGGCCCATGATCGACAGCATGGTGGCCAGTACACGCCACACCACCGATCACCCCGGCCTGGCCAAGCTGTACGTCACGCTCTCGGCGGCGGCCACCGATCCGGAAAGCCCGGCGCACCGGTACTTCGCCGAGCGCTACAGCGGCCTCGCTGCCGAGGTCACCGAGTACATCCAGGAGCAGCAGCGAACCGGCGAGGTACGGGCCGACGAACCGGCGGAACACCTGGCCCGGACCCTGCTGGCGGTACTGGACGGGCTGCAGATCCAGTGGATGCACGACCCCACGGTCGACATCGCGGCCGTCGCCGAGACATTCACCCGCATGCTGGTGCCTCCGGCCGGCTCGGGGCAACAGACCGGCTCGGGGCAGGCCGCCGAGCCGGCCGGCTGACCGGACGCAACAGGGACTCGGCAGCACCCCGCCGGTTCCGACGGGATCAGGTGGTTTTCCCCTTGACCAGCCGGAGACGCACCTCGACGGGCTCCTCGACGAACCCGGCCTTGTCCAAACGGGAAAGGACCGACTGGACGTTCACCTCCGCCACCCGGGTCGTGTCGTACTCGATAGTCGTCAGCGGGGGGTGGGTGAGCCGGGAGAGAGGGGTGTGGTCCATGCCGATCAGCGCCAGATCCTCCGGCACGCGCCAGCGGCGGAGCGATGCGGCGTGGAGCAGGGCGGTCGCCACGTCGTCGTTGTAGCAACCGACGGCGAAGCCCGGGCTGTCGAGCTGGTCCAGCGCGGCCACCGCGTCCTCGGCATTGATCCCGAGAGTGAGAATCCGCGGGCTTTCGATGCCGCGCGCGCGGCATTCGTTCACGAACTCGCGCTCGCGGGGACCTCCGAAGGTGTCCCCTCGCACATCGCGCACGTGGGCGTAGGCGAGACGCCGATGGCCCAGGTCGATCAGATGGCGCGCCTGCAGTCTGCCGATCTCGGAGTTGACGTCCGGGTGTGACGCGGTATTCGGGTCGATGGCCTCGACACCCCTGCTCTCGAGCAGCCGTCTGTCTTCTTCGGGGAACGGCGTGAGGGACAGGATCGCCCGGGGCTTGAGCCCGATCACCAGACGGTCCAGTGATGCCGCGCCATGTGTCGAGAGCCGCAGGACCAGGGCGAGTCCGCGTTTCGCCAACTCGTCGGTCAGCGCACCGTAGATGTCCTGGAGGTTGCCACCGAAGGTGGTGTCGGGGATGAGCGCGATGACGATGTCGCTCGACCCCTTGGCCAGCGTCCGCCCCGCGGCGGAGGGCTCGTAGCCGAGTTCGGCGACGGCCTGACGGACCCGGTCCTGGGTCTCGGCCGTGAAGGATCCGCCTCGGCCGTTCAAGATCTGGCTGACGGTGGACCGTGAAACACCGGCCCTGTCGGCCACGTCCTGACTGGTGGCGACCACCGTTGCCTCCCGTTGCCTCGTTGTCGGAACCGTTCGGATCCCACTGTAGCGCTCATTGACGCGCGACATCTGTCACCTTCAACCTATTGACGCGCGTCAAGGGTGCCTGTTTATGTAATTGACGCGCGACACCAACGCAACGCCGATGTATCACGACCAAGTCGGCGGACCTCGGCGTTCGCCCCACGGGCCGTGATCCGGCCCGAGGCCCGGGACGACGTCAGGCCAACCGTCCGAGCCGACGGGGGCGACACAGCCCGGCCCGAATCGCGCGCAGGCGCCGTACACCTTCAAAGCGCCAGTTCCCCAAAGCGCCAGTTCCCCGAGCCCGGCCTCACCACAAGCACGACGCACCGTATTTCCAGGGACGAAGGAGTCCTCATGGGCAGGACAGAAGAGACCGAAGAGCCGCCGATCCCCGTGATCGGTCCCGCAACGATCGTCGGCGTACCGGCAGAGCTTCACGGAGAGCGGACGCCGGCGGACGCCGGAACGCCCGGCGACGTCCTGCCCAAGGTGGGGGCCCGCTACATCTGGTTTCTCCTCCTCGCCCTGTTCGGCGCGTACGTCGCGTTCGTCACCCCCATCGCGATCTCGCTGGCCATCCGTATCAAGGCACTCGCACCGGGACACGAGGACTACCTCGGTTACGTGATCGGGGCCGCGGCGACGCTCTCCCTCATCTCGGGACCGGTCACCGGGATCCTCAGCGACCGCACCCGCACCCGCTTCGGCCGGCGCCGCCCGTGGCTCGTCGCCGGCTCTCTCCTCGGCTCGCTGGGGCTGTTCGTCATCGCCGTCGCGCCCGACATCCTCGGTGTCGGAGTGGGGTGGGTGATCGCGGCTCTGGGATGGAACACGGTCATCGGCAACATCACGAACTCGCAGGCAGATCGCCTTCCGGAGTCGCAGCGCGGGAAGGTCGGCGGCCTCGTCGGATTCGTCACCATGGCGGCTCCGGTCTTCGGCTCGGTGCTGGGCGGAACCCTGGCGAGGAACTCCGTCCTGCTGTTCATGGTCCCGGCCGTCATCGGTGTGCTCCTCGTGCTGCTGTTCTGCTTCGTCGTACACGAGGAAGACAGCCGGGACCAGACCTTCGAGCGTCGGCTCGACCTCCGACTGCTGCTGGCGAAGTTCGCCTTCGACCCGCGCCGTTACCCGGACTTCTCCTGGAACTGGCTCGCGCGCTTCCTGTTCTACTTCGGCCTGACCCTCAGCTCCACCTTCACCGCCTTCCTCTTCGCCCAGCGTCTGGGCCGCCCCGTCACCGAGCTGGGTACGGTCATCGCGACCGCCGGGATGCTGGGCGTCGTCGCGGTAATGGCCGGTGCCATCGGCAGCGGTTTCGTCTCCGACAAGCTGCGCCGGCGCAAGCCGTTCGTCCTGGGTGCCGGCCTGATGTTCTCGGCCGGTGCCGTGATCATCGCCTTGTCCACGACTCTTCCACTCCTGCTCGTCGGCCTGTTCATCACCAACCTCGGGCTCGGTGTGTTTTCTGCCGTCGACCAGGCGCTGCTCCTGGATGTGATGCCGGAGAGAGACACGGAGGCCGGCCGGTTCGTCGGAATCACCGGGCTCGCGAACTCCATCGCCCAGTCGGTCGCCCCCGTGGTCGCCCCGCTCTTCCTCGCTGTCGGCGCCACCGCGGGGAACGACAAGAACTACGCGCTGCTCTACTGCGCCGCCGCCGTCTTCACCGTGCTCGGCGGCCTCGTCGTCCTGAAGGTCAGATCCGTTCGCTGACGCGCACGAGCGCCCGGAGCGGAACCGCGCGTCCGTCGCGGTATCCGGCCCCTCACTTCATCACCTCACCGTGGACCCCACCCGGGTCCGGCACAGAAGGACATCGCATGGCGAAAGTCGACCTGGACGCCCTCACACTCGAACAGAAGGCATCGTTGCTGACCGGCGGCGGCTTCTGGTCCAGTACGGCCATTCCCGAGGAGGGCATCGAGGCGATCGTGCTCGCCGACGGTCCGCACGGTGTGCGACGTCAGAAACACGGCACCGACCACCTGGGTCTGCACCACAGCGAGCCGGCGACCTGC